>JAYTOI010000166.1:0-21203 GCA_043747875.1 Pseudomonadota bacterium
CGGCGGTACGCCTTCGACACCTCGTCGTTCGATGCCTTGGGATCGACCTCGAGGATCTGATACGCCGCGGCGAGCCCCATGCCCGACTTGGGCGGCGCCTGCTGGCCGGAACCCTGCTGTCGCCCGCCATTGCTGCCGTATTGGCGGAACTGCTCGCGCCGGATGCGCAGCACCGCCTCCATGTGCGCGAGCTCGAGGCGCGACACACCCAGCAGCTCGGCGACGCGCTGCACGGCGCCGCGGGTGGCGCCCTGCATGTCGACGCCGTCGAGCGCCGCGCGCACCTGGAACTCGAGGAATACGCGGGTGAGATTGGGTTCCGAGGCGCAGGCGGCGACGAAGTCCTGCACGGTCGATTCGAGCTCGAAATCAGCACCCTTTCCCCGCGTGAAATGCCCGATCGCGGAATGGATCTGCTCGCCACTCATGCGCAGATCGCCCATCACCTTGCGTGCGGCGGCGATCTCCGCTTCTGAGACGCGGCCATCGGCCTTGGCGACGTGGCCCATCACCGCGAACGTGGCGGCGAAGAATTTCTCGCGGATCTGCTCCAGCGATGCGCGCGGACCCGCGCCTGCGCCGCGCGGTCTCTGGGACGACAGGGATTGATCGATCAGATGCCCGAGGAACAGACCGATGAACAGGCCCCAGGGCCCGCGAATCACCAGCAGGCCGATGACCGCGCCTACGATTTTTCCGATGAAGCTCATCGGGTGCACTTGATAAACTGCATGCCAACTATGCTAACAGCCGACCGCACCTCCCCGCCCGTCCACACCACTTCCTTGCAGGGCCTGCGCAAGATCCACACCGGAAAGGTGCGCGACATCTACGAAGTGGACGCCGGCACCATGCTCATCGTCACCACCGACCGGCTGTCGGCGTTCGACGTGGTGCTGCCGGACCCGATTCCGGAGAAGGGCCGCGTGCTCAATTCCATCTCGAATTTCTGGTTCGAGCGCACCCGCCACATCGTCCCGAACCACCTCACGGGCCGCTCTATCGACGAAGTCGTCAGCGATCCGGCAGAACGCGCCATGCTTGCGGGTCGTGCGGTCATCGTGAAGAAGCTCGAGACCGTGCCGCTCGAGGCGGTGGTGCGCGGCTACGTCATCGGCTCCGGCTGGAAGGACTACCAGAAAACCGGGGCGATCGCCGGCATCAAACTACCGGCCGGGTTGAAACAAGCGGCGCGGTTGCCGCAGACGCTGTTCACGCCCTCGACCAAGGCCGCGCTCGGCGAGCACGACGAAACCATCAGCTTCGACACGGCAGCGAAGCTCGTGGGCGCGGAGCTGGCGGCGCGGGTGCGCGACACCGCCATCGCGCTGTACGAGTTCGCGTCGCAGTACGCGCGCACGCGCGGCATCATCATCGCGGATACCAAGTTCGAGTTCGCGCAGGATGCGGCCGGCCAGCTCGTGCTCATCGACGAAGTGCTCACGCCCGATTCTTCGCGCTTCTGGCCCGCCGACACGTGGCGCGAGGGCACCAGCCCGCCGTCGTTCGACAAGCAGTTCGTGCGCGACTATCTCGAGACCCTGGACTGGAACAAGCAGGCGCCGGCGCCGAAACTGCCGGCGGAGATCATCGAGAAGACCAGCGCGAAGTATCTCGAGGCGCGAAAACGACTGACTCCGGGCTGACGCCGGGTTGGACATCGAGCGTTTTCACACCATTGATCAGTAAATAGATCTGTCCCCTTTTTCCCAATCCGCGATGTGTGCGTGCAGCTCGGCCAGCCCATCCGTCAGCGCTGCCGGCCCGGGCTGCAGGATGATGGACGACTTCACTTCGTGTAGCCGACCCGCGCGAACGGCCGGCACCTCGCCCCAGCCCGGCCGCGCCGCCACGATCTCGGGTCTGAATTTCTTGCCGCACCATGAACCGAAGATGATGTCCGGCGCGCGCTGCGGCACTTCCATCGGATCCGCGATGATGCGGTTCCTGCCCAGCGATTCGCGCGCCAGCTCCGGGAAACAATCGTCGCCGCCCGCGATGCCGACGAGCTCCGAGACCCAGCGGATGCCGCAGATCTGCGGCGCATCCCACTCCTCGAAGTACACGCGCGGCCGCCGCGCGAACGCCGCCGCGCGCGCGCGCACCGCGTCCACGCCCGCTGCCAGCTCGCCGACGAGCGCTGCGGCCTTCGCTTCACAACCCACCATGCCACCGAGCGTCGCGATCATCCCGAAGATCTCCGCAACGCTGCGCTGGTTGAACACGTGTACGGCGATGCCGGCGCGGATCAGCTCGGCCGCGATGTCGGCCTGCAAGTCCGAGAATCCGAGCACCAGATCGGGCTGCAACTCCACGATCTTGTCGATCTTGGCGCTCGTGAACGCCGCTACGCGCGGCTTCTCGCGGCGCGCCCGCGCCGGGCGTACCGTGAAGCCCGAGATGCCGACGATGCGATGGTCCTCGCCCAGCAGATAGAGCGTCTCCGTGGTCTCCTCCGTGAGGCACACGATGCGCGATGGGAAACTGCCGGCCATGCGTCAATCTAATCGAGTGGCATCCGCGGTGTCAGCCGCTTATTCTTGCGCGCAATGATCCTCGCGTTCTGGAACTGGCTCGACCGATATCTGTTCGGCGAGTACTCCGAAGGCAACCCCGTCGGTGCGCGGACGCTGCGCATCCTGCGCTATCCCTACGCCATCCTGCGCGACCTGTCGCGCGGCCAGATCAATCTCTACGCCATGGGGCTGGTGTACGCGACGCTGCTGTCGCTGGTACCGCTCATCGCATTCGCATTCGCGGTGCTCAAGGCCTTCGGCGCGCATCGCGAGCTGCAGCCGTTGATCCTCGAGTTCTTCAAGCCGGTCGGCGATCACGCCGTGGAGCTCACGAACAAGGTCATGGAGTTCGCCGACAGCGTCAGCACCGGTGTGGTCGGCTCGGTGGGTCTGGCGCTGCTGCTCTGGACCTTGTTAGGCACCATCAAGAAGGTCGAGGACGGCTTCAATTTCCTGTGGCGCGTCGAGCACGCGCGCAGCTTCGCGCGGCGCGTCACCGAATACGTCGCATTGTTGATCGTCGGCCCCATCGTCGTCGTGAGCTTCATCGGGCTCTCGCATCGCGCCATGGACAGCGCCAGCGCCGGGATCACGCGCTACATGCCGTTCGCGGAGCGGCTCATCGCGATCGGCATCGAGCTCTCACCGTATTTCATGGTGACGGCCATCTTCACGGCCGTGTACATGTTCGTGCCGAATACCAAGGTGAAGTGGAAGCCCGCGCTCATCGGCGGCGTCAGCGCCGGCATCCTCTGGGCGGTGGTCGGCAAGCTGTTCACGGCGCTGGTGGTGTATTCGACCCGGCTCTCCGTGGTGTACGCCGGCTTCGCCTTGATCGTGGCCGCGCTGCTGTGGACCTACTTCGGCTGGCTGATACTGCTGATCGGCACGCAGCTCTCGTTCTACGTCCAGAACCGGCACTACCTGCGCCTCGGGCTCACCGAGCTGCGGCTGTCCGCCGTGCAGCGCGAGCAGCTCACGCTCAAGGTGATGTTCCTCATCGCACGCGCGTACCACGACGGCAAGACGCGCTGGTCGGTGGACACGCTGGCGCACGAGCTCGGCATGCCGGGCATCGCCATCTCGCGCATCGTGCACGCGCTCGAGAATGCGCAGCTGCTGACGTTGACCGACGACGAGCGCCTGCTGCCGGCGCGCGACCTGGGCAACATTTCGGTCCAGGAGATCATCGACATCGCGCGCAACGAGAAGGCCGGCCAGGTCGCGCCGCGCAATCTCAAACTACCGGCAGTGGACCAGATTTCCGCGAAGATGGACGAGGCGTGGCGCAAGAGCTGCGGAGATATGTCGCTGCGCGATCTCATCGACGAGACGTAGGCGCCTGCCGCGCAGCAATTTTCGCGCCCTGGTGAAAGAACCGCAGCTCTCGCGACAGAAAGCCTCAGGGAGGATCGCGGTGATGCGGACGATGAGCGAAAAAATGTCTGCAGCCTTCAACGGCTGGCTCACGTTCCGGTGGGCCCAGGCGCAGCTGTCCCGCAAGGTCATCCACGAGACGCGTTTCAGCTTCTTCGTCGTCGTCGTGGCATCGATGGCGCTGGTGCTCAACGACCAGGGCCGTGAGATCGCCGTACGCGGCGGAGATTCGCCCTGGGACCTGGTCACCTACCCGCTCGCCACGCTGATCCTGGCGCTGCAGGTGTGGTTCTGGGCGCGCATCATCCTCGGCATCACCTTCCCGCGCACCGACGACAATCCGCAGCCGATGATCGTCAACGTGTTTCCGCGCCTCATCGGCATCGTGAGCTGTCTCATTCCGATCCTCGCGCTGGCCGCGGTGTGGCGCGACGGTCAGGCCGGAGAGCGTGCCCCCGCGCTGATGGCCATGCTGTTCGGCACCCTGATGGTCTTCACGCTCTTCGTGGTCAAACGCCGCGATCTCGCGCGGCGTTTCGCGCCCAAGACGCCCGTCGGCGCGCCGGCCGGCCCGGACTCGCATCACAGCGGATTCGGCAAGTCGTTCATGCGCTTCTCGCTGGTGCAGGTGGTGGCGCTGACGCTGTGGGCCTGGTTTGCGCCGCGCTCGCTCGGCAGCACGCTCGGCGCGGCGCCGACGTTGTTGTTAGGGCTCGCGAGCTTCGTTCCGACCGGCAGCTACCTGGTGCTGCGCGCGCACGGCACGACGTTTCCGGCGGTCACGGCGCTGATCCTCAGCGGCGTCCTGCTGAGCTCCTGCGATCCGCACTTCATGCGCGAGCTCGCGGTGGTGAGGTCGGACACCCGCCCGACGATCGCCACCGAATTCGCGCGCTGGCAGTCGGCCGCGCCGCGGCTCGACGACCGTCCGACCATGGTCGTGGTTGCGGCTGCCGGCGGCGGCATCACGGCCGCATACTGGACTGCGACGGTGCTCACGGAACTGCGCTCCATCGACCCGCAGTTTGCCTCCCGGCTGTTCTCGGTGAGCTCGGTATCCGGCGGCTCGGTCGGCGCCGTCACCTTCGCGCAGGCGCTGGCGTGCCCACAGGCCAGCGTCGACCCGCGTTTCGCGACGCGCGTACGCGATGCGCTGCACGGGGATCTGCTCGCGCCGACGCTGGGCACCGCGCTGTTCAACGACGTGATGTTCTGGTTTCCGCCGCAGTCGGTCCTGGCCCACTACGAGGTGAAGTTTCCCGATCGCGCGGTGACGTTCGAGCGTCAGCTCGAGACGCAGTGGAAACACAGCTTCCCCGAATGCACGGGCCTCGACGCGTCGTTCCTGCGCCAGCGTGCCGCGACTTCCTGGCTGCCCATCCTGCTGCTCAATTCCACTCACGAGGAGACGGGCCGGCCGGTCATCCAGAGCCACGTACGCCTCGCCGCCGACGCGGTCCCGCAGCCGTTCGAGTCCGCCATCGATTTCTTCGCAGTGGCCCGGCGCGACCTGCGGCTCAGCACCGCGGCGCTCAACAGCGCACGCTTCCCGTTCGTGAGCCCCGCCGGCCGCATCCGTCATGGCCGTGCCGCCCCCGAGGCGCTGCGGCTCGGCCACCTCATCGATGGCGGCTACTTCGAGAACGACGGCGCGTTCGGCACGCTCAAGCTACTCGAGTCGCTGCGCGTCGAGCTGGCGGGCGTGCGGGTGATCGTGATCCAGATTTCCATCGATGCGCCAGGTCCGTACGAGCCGCCGCATCGCACGCGCGACGAGTCCTATCTGGCCGACCGTGTCGCGCACCAGCCGCACGCGGCGAACGAGTTGCTCGCGCCGCTGTATGGTTTCATCGCGACGCGCGATGCGCACCAGAGCGCGGCGCGCGATGCGCTGCGCACCTGGGCCGAGATGCGCGGCGAGGACGGGTTGTACGTGCACTTCCGCGCGTTGATCCCGCGCCAGACCGAGGCGGTGCCGAACCCGGCACGGCCGCCGCTCGGCTGGTTGTTGTCCGACAAATCGGAACGACAATTGCGCGAGCGCACCATGTGCCTCGATCGCAACTTCGAGGAATGGAAACGACTGGCCGCCGCGCTGCACCTGCCGCCGGATGGAGTCGCCCCGTGTGGACCTTCCGAACCGCTGCACCGGGACATCGACCGGGGACTTCCGCCATGAAATGGATACGCCGCATCCTGCTCGCGGGAACCGTGCTCCTCATGCTCTTGCTGAGCGCCGGCAATGGACCGCTGATCACAGGCGAGGCGCCGCGCGGCGGATTGTCGCTCGAACTGCCGGCCTCCGGCCTCGACGTTCAGCTGATGCTCTGGTCGTGGGATGTACGCGACGTGCTCGAAGTGGCGCGGCATCAGATACAGCTCGATTTCGTCTTCATCGTGTTCTACGCCGGGCTGCTCATCTATGCCTGCCTGCGCCTCGGGCAGAAGCTGGCGCGCGCTGGCGGGGGAGGCAGGACGGTGGCGCGCGTCGGTGTCTGCGCGGCGGCCGCGGCCGGCCTGCTCGATGCCGTCGAGAACATCGGCATGCTGCGTTTGATCGCGGCGGGATACGGCCACGCCCCGCCGGAAGCGTTGGTATCGATGGTGTTCGGGAGCGCGCTCGCGAAGTTCGTCCTGGTCGGAATCAGCGCGCTCGCGATCGTGGCGCTCGACCTGCGCGTCGTGAGGACCAGGTCGCCACCGCCCAGTGCGCGCGGCGACTCCATGCGATAGCTGGACCAGGGCCGGCGGGCGCGCGGCGCGTCAATCGCCCGCGATGGTCATCTCGCTGATCAGGATCGACCCTACGTGCACGCCGCCGCGCAGATCGACGTCGCTGCCGATGCCGGCGATGTTCTGATACATCTGCTTGAGGTTGCCGGCGATGGTGATCTCGTGCACCGGATACATGATGCTGCCGTTCTCCACCCAGAATCCGGAGGCGCCGCGCGAATAGTCGCCGGTGACGCCGTTGACGCCCTGCCCCATGAGCTCGGTGACTAACAACCCGGTGCCCAGGTCGCGCAGCAGCGTGGCGGGCTCGATGCCACCGGTCTTCGATTCCACCAACACGTTATGCGTGCCGCCTGCGTTGCCGGTGGTCTTGAGCCCCAGCTTGCGCGCCGAATAACTACCCAGCACATAGCCCTGCAGCACTCCGTCCTGCACCAGCTCGCGATTGCGTGTGGCCACGCCCTCGCCGTCGAACGGGCTGCTGCCGAGCGCCTTCTTGATGTGCGGCCGCTCGCGGAGCTCGATGAAAGACGGAAACACCTGCTGGCCCGAGGCGCCGAGCAGGAACGAGCTCTTGCGGTACTGGCTGCTGCCGCGCACCGCACCCAGAAAATGCCCGATGAGCCCGCGTGCCACTTCGGGCGCGTACAGCACGCGCGCCCTGCGCGTCGTGAGCTTGCGCGCCCCGAGCCGCTGCACGGCGCGCTCGCCGGCCTTGCGCCCGATCGACTCCGACGACTCGAGGTCGCGCGCATCGCGCGCCGACGAGTACCAGTAGTCGCGCTGCATGTCCTCGCCTTCCTGCGCCAGCAATACGCAGCTCACGCTGTGGCTGGTGGACGGATACCCCGCAAGAAAACCATGCGAATTGCCATAGACCCGAACGCCCCGATGGCTGCCGACACTGGCGCCCTCGGAGTTCGTGATGCGCGTATCGACCACACGACCCGCGGCCTCGCAGGCACGTGCGGCTTCCACGGCCGCCTCGGGCGGCAGATCCCAGGGATGGTCGAGGTCGAGATCGGGAATGTCGCGCGCCAGCTCGGCCGGGTCCGCGAGGCCGGAGCAATCGTCCTCGGCCGTATAACGCGCGATGTCGCAGGCCTTCTCGACGGTCTCGCCGACGGCTCGCGGCGACAGATCGGCGGTGCTCGCGGAGCCCTTGCGCTGTCCGAAGTACACCGTGATGCCCATGCCGCGGTCGCGCTGGTACTCGACGGTCTCGACCTCGCCGAGCCGAACGGTGGTGGTCAGGCCCTTCTGCAGGCTGACGTCGGCCTCGCTTTGCGTCGCGCCGAGCGCGCGCGCCTGCTTCAATGCTTCGGAAACGATGCTCTCGAGCTCGGGTATCCGGGTGCCGTCAACTTCCATGGCAGAATTGTACGATGCAGGAAGACGACGAAACCCACGAATTCGAGCGGCCCCCGAGTAAGAGCGCGCGCAAGCGGGAGGCGACCGCCGCGCAGGACCTGGGAACCAGGCTGATCGCGCTCAAGGAAGCCGACCTGCGCGCGCTCGATCTTCCCGAGACATTGCTCGAAGCCATCCTGCTCGCCAAGCGCATCACGAGCCGGGGCGGGCTCGCGCGGCAACGCCAGTACATCGGCAAGCTCATGCGCGGCATCGACACCGCACCCATCGAAGCGACGCTGTCTCAGGAGTCGAGCACGCGCGGGTTCGATGCCGAGAAGCACAAACGCATCGAAGCCTGGCGCGCCCGGCTGCTCACCGAAGGCCCCGCGGCGTTCGCCGATCTCCTGAAGTGGCGACCCGACGCGGACCGCAAAATGCTGCAGGCGCTCATCTCCAAGGCCACCGGCGCACGCGTGGATTCGGGCAGCAAGGACGCCGCGTCGCGTGAGCTGTTTCGCGCGCTGCGCGATTTGTTCGAGGCGGAATGATGGCCTGCGCGCCGCTGACCGGCAAACGCCTCGCGCCTCGTGAAATCCGTGCGGAGTTGCCCTAGTATTCTGCGATGAAACCACTGGTCGGCATCATCATGGGCTCGACTTCCGACTGGGAGACGATGCGCGCCACGGCCGAGGCGCTCGACAAACTCGGTGTACCCCACGAGACCCGCGTGGTCTCCGCCCACCGCACTCCGGACCTGCTGTTCGAATACGCGTCGACCGCCCAATCTCGCGGCATCGAAGTCATCGTCGCTGGTGCCGGGGGCGCCGCCCATCTACCCGGCATGGTGGCGGCCAAAACCACGCTGCCGGTGCTCGGCGTGCCGGTGCAGTCGAAGGCGCTCAATGGCCTCGATTCGTTGTTGTCCATCGTGCAGATGCCGGCGGGCATCCCCGTCGCCACCTTCGCCATCGGCGTCGCCGGCGCGACCAACGCCGGCCTCGCGGCCGCGGCCATCCTCGCGAACAAGCGCCCTGAGATCGACGCAGCACTCAAGAAATTCCGCGCCGAGCAGACCGCGAAGGTGCTCTCGACGCCGGACCCCTCGAAGCAGCCCTAGGGAATCCAGCATGCCCATCGGCATCGTCGGCGCCGGACAGCTCGGGCGCATGATGGCCCTGGCCGGCTATCCACTCGGCCTGGAGTTCCTGTTCCTCGACAAGGATGCGCGCACGCCCGGCGGACAGGTGGCACCGCTCATCGCGGGCGAGCTCACCGACCGCGCATTGTTAGGCGAGCTCTCGCGTCGCTGCGAGGTCGTCACGTTCGATTGGGAGAACGTTCCGGTCGAGGC
Source organism: Pseudomonadota bacterium (assembly GCA_043747875.1). GTDB lineage: Bacteria > Pseudomonadota > Gammaproteobacteria > Steroidobacterales > Steroidobacteraceae > CADEED01. Next base: position 9,331 of record JAYTOI010000166.1, read on the forward strand.
TTTGCAGAGCCTGCCGGACAGTGCGGCGCGCATCGCGCCGCCGCTGCGCGCGCTGGCCGCGGCGCAGGATCGCCTGTCCGAAAAGCGCACGTTCGAGTTGCTCGGCATCCCGACCACGCGCTACGCCGCGGTGGATTCGCGCGCCTCGCTCGGGACTGCGGTGCAATCGATAGGTCTGCCCGGTGTGCTCAAGACGCGCCGTATGGGATACGACGGCAAGGGTCAGTTCGTGCTGCGCAAACCCGCCGACCTCGACACCGCCTGGGGCGTCCTGAGTACGACAACGGGCCAGGCGCCGCTGCTGTACGAGAACCTCGTGCCCTTCGACGCGGAAGTCTCCGTGATCGCGGTGCGCGGCGCGAATGGCGAGATCGCGTTCTACCCGCTGAACCTCAACGTTCACCGCGAGGGCATCCTGCGGCTCACGCGCGCGCCCTACGGCAACGCTGCGCTGATGCGCCAGGCGCAGCGCGCCGCGCGCAAGCTGCTCGAGCACTTCTCCTACATCGGCGTGCTCACCATCGAGTTCTTCGTGAAGCGCGGCAAGCTCATCGCGAACGAGATGGCGCCGCGCGTGCACAACTCGGGGCACTGGACCATCGAGGGCGCGCACACCAGCCAGTTCGAGAACCACGTGCGTGCCATCGCGGGCCTGCCGCTCGGCAGCACCGCGGCGCGCGGCCACTCCGCCATGGTCAATCTCATCGGCGAGTTGCCAGCGCGCGATCCACTGCTCGAAATCCCCGGACTGCACTGGCACGACTATGGCAAGTCGGCACGTCCGGGCCGCAAGCTCGGCCACGTGACGCTGGTCGAATCGACAGCACATAAGCGAGATCAGCGTATTTTCAAGGTTTTAGCGCGCATAGATCGCGCGACGTGGATCGCAATTCGATAAGTCGGACTCAGGGTTTCCTTGATGGAACCCGGCTTTACCGTAATATCTCCCGAGGCCATGTACCTCGATATCTTCAAGCTTCGAGAGCTGCCTTTCCGGCTCAGTCCGGACCCGCAGTTCCTGTACCTCTCGCGGGCACATGCGCGCGCCAAGGCGTACATGGAGTCGACCATCTGGTTCACGGATGGCTTCGTGGTCATCACGGGTGAGATCGGCGCGGGCAAGACCACGCTCATCGAAAGCTTCCTGCGCCAGCTCGACTCCGACGTGGTCATCGCACAGGTCAACCAGACGCAGGTGAGTGCGGTCGAGTTTCTGCAGTCCGTGCTCGTACAGTTCGGCTTCTCGCCCTTCAAGATGAAGAAGGCCGAGCTCATCGCCACCGTCAACAGCTTCCTCGTCGAGCAATATTCCGCGGGCCGCAAGGTGTTGCTGATCATCGACGAGGCGCAGAACCTCTCACTCAAAGTGCTCGAGGAGATCCGGCTGCTGTCGGGCATCGAGTCCACGAAAGAGAAGGTGCTGCGCATCATTCTCGCGGGCCAGCCCGAGCTCAACGACAAGCTCGACTCCCCGCATCTCGTGCAGCTGGCGCAACGCGTGCGCCTGCGGTTTCACCTCGGCGCGCTGTCGCGCGAGGACATGCGCGCGTACGTGCTGCATCGTCTCGACATCGCCGGCTCGGAAGGCCGCGAGATCTTCGCCGAGGATGCGTACCCCGAGATCATGAAGTACTCGGGCGGCGTGCCGCGCCTCGTGAACACGCTGTGCGACACGGCGATGATGGCCGCGTTCAACGAGGAGCGCGACCACGTCACGCTGGCGGACATTCACGCCGCGCTCGGCGAGTTGCAGTGGGTCGAGTTCGCGGCGCGCGTGACGACGCTGTCCGCACAGCACTTGCCGGAAGGATCGAAGTCTGCCGGCGATCGCGTGACGAAGACTCCCTCCAAGCTCGTGTTGTCCATCGAGGGTCGCGCGATCGGCGAGCTGCATCTCGTGCCCGGCCGCAAAGTGGTCGGACGCACGCCGGATAACGACCTGCAGATCGACAGCAAATTCATCAGCCGGCACCACTGCCAGTTCGTCACGGGCAGCGACGGCCTCACCGTGGTCGAGGATCTGAACAGCACCAACGGAATCGTGGTTCGCGGCAAGCGCGTACGCCGGCACACGCTGCGCGACGGCGACGTGGTGCTGCTGGGCCAGCACGAAGTGCTGTATGTGGACGCCAGCGCCGAGCATCTCGCCGATACGCACGATGACCTGCCGCACGTCGGCAGCAATGCGGCCAACGAAGAAGTGGACCACGGCGACGACGCGCACGAAGAGGACGCAGCCGGCGCGCGTTGATCCGCTGAGCGCCCGGCGCTCCCTCCAGTTTCACTGCCGGTCGCCGCGCTACCGCTGCCGCGACCGGACGAAGTCGCCGCATTCGCGACGCACGGGGAGTGCTCTGAAAACCTTTCTGCGAGTCAGCGGAGCCCGGCCCGTGACAGCGGCGACCACGGGGAGCGTTGCGCAAATGAAAAGGCGCGTGAGGTTTCCACCTCACGCGCCCTCGTTTCGAGACCTGTGCGAAATCTCAGCTGCGGCGTCCCGTCAGCAAGTTGATCAGGCGGCCGAAGATGCCCGGACGGAAACCGTCCACTTGCATCGAGCTGCGCGCCGTGCCCGTCTGACGACGCATCTCGGCGAGAACGTCGGGGGGTAGGTTGATCCGGAATTCTCCGCTGGCGGCCGTATCGTTTCGCATTGTTGTCTGACTCCGTGAGAGGGCTGCGTCGTTCGAAGCAGTTTCGTAGGGGGCGCGTGCAGTGTGCTGAACCATGTGGGGTACATGGTGTGCCCGAATTCACAGTGTTTCCAATGTCGCAAAACGCGCACTTGATTATGTTGGTGTCCGATTACGGTGTAGGCGCGGGCGAGTCCATTCGCTACAAAACTCTGACGCACTTTGCCGACATCCCTGTCGTCCGCGCGATGTGATACTGCGACGGCGTAAGGTGTTTCGGCAGTCGGGTTTGATGCGCGAATACACAGATTTTCAGCGTTCGGCGCCGCGAACACGCTCCGCGATGTCGCATTCACAGAATCGCGCGCCTCATGCAGGAGCGTCGACTGAATGCGCGCGCGGATTTGGTTCAGTGTTTGCCGCGGCAGGCATCACCCGAAGGAGCACCCTTCAAGGCCGCCCGCTGCATCTCGAGGGATGCATGTAAAAAGTTCTCATGGTCATCCGACTAGCGGGCGCCAGCGCGCTTGCTCGGCGCGCGCTTGCGCCGGGGACCCAGCGCTCCGGCCGCGGCCGCGCGCAGGATGCGCCGAAACGTCGGACATTCCATGTGGCTGGGTGCGCGGCACGACGCGGCGTGACGCAAACCGTCGCGCATCGTCGCCAGCGTACGGATCGTCGCGTCCAGCTCATCCGCCTTTGCGCCGAGCAGCTTCTTGTCGATGCGCGGCCGGCCGTCGGGGCCGAACATGCGCGCAATCTCAGCAAGCGAGAAACCGGCGGCGCGGCCGACCGAGATCAACGCCAGCTTCTCCAGCACGTCGGGATCGAACAAGCGGCGCAGACCACGCCGTCCGACGGCGCGGATGAGCCCCTTTTCCTCGTAGAACCGCAACGCGGACGCGGGCACACCGGAACGGCGCGCCACCTCGGCGATGTCCAGGTCTCTCACCCTCTTGACCTCAAGTCGACTTGAATTGGCACAGTGCTCTCCTGACACCGGACAGGAGACCATCGATGAACGCCATGCATCAAGTACCAGACGTGAATCGTGAGCAGGCCGCGCTGTGGAACGGCGCCGCCGCCCACGCGTGGGCAGACGAGCAGGCGCTGCTCGATCGCATGTTCCAGCCCTTCGAGGACCTGCTGGTGGAAACCGCCGTGACGCGCGGCGCCTCGCGTGTGCTCGACATTGGCTGCGGCACGGGCGCGACCACGCTCGCCATCGCACGAGGTATCGGCACCGCGGGCGAATGCACGGGCGTCGACATCTCCGAACCGCTGCTCGTCAGCGCGCGGGCACGCGCCGCGCACGAGAAATCAGCGGCGCGCTTCGTGCTCGCCGACGCGCAGGCGCATGCGTTCGCGCCCACGAGCGTCGACCTCGTCGTCTCACGCTTCGGCGTGATGTTCTTCGACGACCCGGTTGCCGCCTTCACGAACCTGCGGCGCACGGTGCGCGAAGGCGGCTCGATGCGCGTCATCGCGTTCCGCTCTGTCACGGAGAATCCGTTCATGACCACCGCGGAGCGCGCGGTGGGGCCGCTGCTGCCCAACCTGCCGCCGCGCCAAGCGGACGCGCCCGGCCAGTTCGCCTTCGCGGATGAGGGCCGCGTGCGAGGCATCCTCACAGGCAGTGGCTGGCGCAACGTCGACATCGAACCGCTCGACGTGCATTGCGTCTTCCCTGCACAGGACCTGTCGCGCTATGTCACGCGCTTCGGGCCCGTGGGGCTGGTGTTGCAGCAGGCGGATGAGCGCACGCGGACTCAGGTACTCGAGAAGCTGGGCGCGGCGTTCGCGCCGTACGTGGCGGGTGGCGACGTGCGCTTCACCGCCGCGTGCTGGTCGATCAGTGCCGAAACACCGTGATCACGAAGACCACCGCCGCGCACAGCAGCCCCGCCAACGCAATCGCGATTCTGGTCGGCCACGAACGCGGGCCGCGCCAGGCGCCGATGATGGTGCAAACGATACCGAGCGCTCCGGCACCCACGCCCATGAGCAGCCACGCGAAGAACAAGCCGAGGATCATCGTGCCGCCGCCCGTGTGATCCTCGATGAAGGCGCCGATGTATGGCGCGGCGAACGCGAACGGCAGCAACACCAGCGCGACGCGGGTAGCTAGGGGAGAATCCGCCCGCGGCCCGTTCATCGCGAACCGTCGCGTCAGCCCGTGCCGCCGACCGTCAGCCCGTCGATGCGCAACGTGGGTTGCCCTACTCCGACCGGCACGCTCTGCCCTTCCTTGCCGCAGGTGCCGACGCCGTCGTCGAGCTTCAGGTCGTTGCCCACCATCGACACGCGCGTCAGCACGTCGGGCCCATTGCCGATCAGCGTCGCGCCCTTGATCGGCGCGCCGATCTTGCCGTTCTCGATGAGATACGCCTCGCTGGCCGAGAACACGAACTTGCCCGAGGTGATGTCGACCTGCCCGCCGCCGAAGTTCGCCGCGTAGATGCCGTTCTGCACGGACGCGAGGATCTCCTCGGGCGGCGTCTTGCCGGGGCGCATGTAGGTGTTAGTCATGCGCGGCAGCGTGATGTGCGCGAACGACTCGCGCCGGCCGTTGCCCGTCGACGCGGTGCCCGTCAACCGCGCATTCATCTTGTCCTGTAGATAGCCCTTCAACACGCCGTTCTCGATGAGCGTCGTGCACTGCGTGGGCGTGCCCTCGTCGTCGATGTTGAGCGAGCCGCGCCTGCGCGAGAGGGTCCCATCGTCGACGATGGTGCACAGCTCGGATGCCACCTTCTCGCCGATGCGGCCCGCGAACGCCGAGGTGCCCTTGCGGTTGAAGTCGCCTTCCAGGCCGTGGCCGATGGCCTCGTGCAGCAGGATGCCGGGCCAGCCCGCGCCCAGCACCACGGTCATCATGCCGGCCGGCGCCGGAATGGCGTCGAGGTTCACCAGCGCCTGGCGCACGGCCTCGCGCGCCAGCGCCAGCGGCTTGTCGTTGGCGACCAGCTCGGGCAGCGTGAAACGCCCGCCGGAGCCGGCATAGCCCTGCTCGCGGCGCCCGTCCTGTTCGACGATGACCGAGACGTTGAAACGCACCAATGGCCGAACGTCCGCGGCCAGATGCCCGTCGCTGCTGGCCACGAGGATGACCTCGTGCACCGCCACCACGCTCGCCATCACCTGCATGACGCGCGGGTCCATCTTGCGGGTCTCGCGATCGACGCGCTCGAGCCACGCCACCTTCTCGCTCGACGTGAAGCTCGACACCGGATCGATGGGTAGATAGAGTTTGTGCCCGCTGGAAGGCAGCACACTCTTGGTCGCGAGATCCTGGCCGCGCGACGCGATGGCGCGCGCCGCACGCGATGCTTCCTCGAGCGCCGGCATCACGATCTCGTCGGAGTATGCGAAGCCGGTCTTCTCGCCGGCCACGGCGCGCACGCCGACGCCCTGTTCGATGCTGGCGCTGCCTTCCTTGACGATGCCGTCCTCGAGCGCCCAGCTCTCCTCGCGCGAGACCTGGAAGTACAGATCCGCGGCGTCGATGGACGTGGACATGACCTCGCTGAGTGCCTTGCCGAGGCGCGCGTCGTCGAGTCCGCCGGGCCGCAGGATGAGCTCACGGGCGATGGTCAGAGATTCGTCTTTGACTGCTGCATTCAAGAGGCCATCTCCAGGCGTATGTAGTTCTTGCGCCAGATCGTAAAGTAAAGCAGCGCCAGCGGCGGCGATGCGTTCGGACGGCACTCGAGGCGCAGGATCTCGCCATGCCCGATGTCGAAAGCCAGGTCCCGCGAGCGGCACCAGTCGATCTCGAGCCGCACGATGTGCCCGCCCGGCGTCACCGGGACCTGGACCACGGCGTCGTCGCCGATCTGCGCGCGCTGCCTGCCGTCGACCACCACTTTGTAGCTACGCGCGCGATCCGTCCACTTCGAATGCGCCCGACGTATCACCAGCACCGTCATGGCACCCCTACGTGTTGTAGATGATGCGGTGCTCGAGCGCCGGGAAACGCGTACGGACTTCCATGCGCGCTGCGGTGTCGAGATCCGCGACTACGCAGCCGGTGCCGCTGGGCAATCGCGCCAGCACTTTGCCCCAGTGGTCCACGATCATCGAATCCCCGTAGGTCTCGCGACCGCTCGGATGTATCCCCCATTGTGCGGGCGCAATCAGCGGGCTCAAGTTCTCGATGGCGCGGGCGCGCAGCAGGGACTCCCAGTGCGCCTTGCCGGTCGGCACCGTGAACGCGGCGGGCACCACGAACGCGTCGGCGCCCTGCCGCGACAGCACGCGATACAGCTCGGGGAAGCGCATGTCGTAGCACACCGAGAGACCGAGTTTGCCGATCGGGGATTCCACGAGCCGCGCGTCGCGCCCCGGCACCGTGTGCGCGGACTCGCGATGCGTCTCCGCGCTGCCCGGGACGTCGACGTCGAATAGATGGATCTTGTCGTAGCGCGCCGCGCGCTGCCCGTCGGACTTGTAGACCAGGCACGACGCGCTCACGCGGCCGTCGGCATCGGAACGCAGCGGCACGGTGCCGCCTACGACCCACAGCTTGAGGCGCCGCGCAGCGTCGGCGAGGAAATTCTGGATGCGCCCGGCGCCGTCGGGCTCGGCGATGGCGCGTTTATCGCCGCCGTTGAGCCCCATGAACGCGAAGTTCTCCGGCAGCGCGGCGAGCACCGCGCCCAACCGCGCGGCCTCGGAAAGAAAACGCCCCGCCGCATCGAGATTGGCGTCGATGTCGTGACCCGAAGTCATTTGGATTGCCGCTACACGCATGCGGTCAATCTAATGGGGAGAGTCGGCTTCGGCAAATGGGGACACTCCCCATTTGCTAGCAAAAAGGGACAGACCTGACGAGATGGAAATGGCGATGGCCGGCATGAAGGCGCCCCCGAGCTGCGCGCCCGCCTGATGCTTCCGGTGGCGAAGCGGGCGCGGGTCAAATTCCCGAGCGCTTCAGAAAAAAAGGGCCCTGTCGCAACTCTTCAGTCCCAATCCCCATGCCATTGCACGCGACGCGTCTCGGGCTCCTCCGCCCATCCTCGCCGCGCGGCCGAACCGCGCAGCGTGTTCCAGGCGCGCGCCAGACGCGCGCGCGCCGGCGTCGGTACGGCATTCGCGGCCAGCGTCGATACGCGCTCGTACTCGAGCGCCAAGTCGTAGTTGCGCGCGACCAAGCCCAGACGACCGCTGCCACGGAACACTTCCGTGGGCTCGGGACCCGCACCCTGCAGGTTCGCGATCGACATCTCGCCATCGGCGAGCGTTGCGCTCGCGAACAATTGATGACCGCTGTCCGCGCCCTGAGCTTCGATCTCGAACGCGCCCGCGAGCGCGCGCGTCACGTCCGTCGCGGTCTCGGGCCATGACAATTCGCCGTGCGCGTGCAGGCTTTGCGTGGGCCACTCGGGCGGCAGCCGCATGCCACGCACCAGCTCCGCCAGTTGCGCAGTGTCGACCCTGAAGTCGGCGCGGCAGCGACCGTCGGCCGCCGCGCACAGCCCCTGCGCGGCGATGCGATGCACCGCCTCGTCGCCCGACTCGATTTCGAATCGCACGCCGTTCGCCGCGCGCGCGAGCGAGGCGCGCAGCGCGCCCAGGCTCGGGTCGCCCTTGTTCGCGCCCAAGCGCAGATCGCCGATGCTCAGTGTCGCGGTGCCGTCGCCGGGCAGCAGCATGTGCGTGGCGGCGAACAGCACCGGCGCGCGTTCGAGATCGATGCGGTCCACGCGCACCTGCGCGGCGGTGCGCGGATCGGCGCCATAACGCAGATCGCCCGTCACGCCGAGCAGTGCGAACTTCGCGGTCGCGACATCGCCGCGCTGCTCGCCGCGCACGACCACGTCGCGGCCATCCAGGCTGAAATCCCGAATGCCCGCGGCGTCCACGCGCAGCTGCACTTCGAGCGGCAGCGCGCGCGCGCGTGGCTTCGCGAACGGCTCCGCGAGCCGGCTCTCGACGCCCACGAGATTGCTGGCGAGCGTGAGATGCCAGGCGTCCGAATTCTGCTCCGCCGATTCCGCCAGGCGTTGCGCCGTGCCGCTCCAGGCGAGCTCGCCGCTGACGCGGCTGGCGGCCTCCGGCTGTCCCAGCGCGCGCAGCAACGGCGCCGCATCGGCGACCCCGCTCAGCGCGACACTCAGCGCAGCACGCGCGTTGGCGCGCAGGCCTTCGAGCTGCACCGGCCCGCCTAACCACCGACCGTCGAGATCCAGCGCCCGCAGCGCGCCGTCCGCGTAGCGCACCGAGCCCACGATCTTTTCGATGGGCGGTACGCCTGCGGCGAGCGCCAGCGATGCGTCGCCGACGCGCGCCGTGATGCGCCAGTGCTCGGGGGTCCGCAGTTTCTCTTCGCCGCGCGCCTCCACGTCGAGCGAGACGGCACCCTGCAGCCGGCCGAGCCCCTGGCCCGCGAGTGCCCGACGCATGAGCGCTGAATCGAATGTGCCCGCCAGCGTCGCGGTGAGACGCGGACTACCGGCGCGCGGCCAAACGATGCGCGCGCCGGTCAAATCGAGATCGTCTACGCGGCCCGCAGACAGCCGCAGTTGCGCGGCACCACGCGCAAACTCGAGCGCGCCACGCGCGGCCGTGAGTCGCGGCTCGCCGCGCGAGGACAACGCTTCGACCTCGAGCTTGCCGCGCGAGCGCGGCCAGTCGAGCGCGGCGATGCCAACAGCCCCACCGCGCGCGGGCACGAGCTGCAAAGCGCCCGAAACCTTGCCCGCGGCGATTTGCGCGAGGATTGCCGGCGGCGGCTCGGCGCCCGCGACGAGCTGCCACAACTCGCCCGCGAGCGCGCGATCGACGTTCGTGACGCGCAGCTCGAGGGGCGATGCCGTGTCGTGCCATTCGCCACCGGCGGCGACGCGGCTCGCGCCGCTTTGCGCCGCGACATCCGTCAGCGTGAAACGCCGCGGTATCTGCCTCGAGTACGCAAGCGTGCCGGCGAGACTCACCACCCGCGGTTCGGCTGCGCCGGCCACGCGCAGCTCGGCCGGCAGCACAGGGTCGAATTCCAGCGCGACTTCGTCCGCATCGGCGCGCACGCGTGCGGCCAGTTGCGCGAGACCCGCGTGATCCGGGCGCGCGAGTTCGGCGCCCGATACGCGCGCGGAGAATGTCCAGCGCGCGGCAGACCCGGGCGCTCCCGAATCGAAAGACACCTCGTGGAGCTCGCCGGCGACCACCGTCCACGGTCCCAAAAGACCCGCCATGGACTCGAGGCGCGATGCCGCGAGCGCCGCGAACAGTTCGCCGGCCATGAATGGCAGGCGCTCGGCGCGCAACGTCGTGCGCGCGATGCGCAGCGCGCCCGGCTCGAGCGCGATGCGCGCCCCGAGCGTCGAAGCACGCTCGAGCCGCGAGTCCCGCGTGAGTTGAAGATCGTCGAAGTCAAACACGAAGTCCGAAGCGGCGCGCGACAGCCGGCCCTTGAAGGTCAGGTGATCGAACTGCGGGCCGTCCTCGAGCGCGATCTCACGAGCGCTCGCCAGCCACGTGGCGCTCTCGAGCCGGCCATTGCGCACCTGCAGCTTGGCATCGAGCGTGCCGCGTCCTTTGACGCCCGCGCGCGATATCTTGTCGAGGAAGATGCGGCGCGCGATGACGCGCAGATCGGCGGACGGCTCGGATCCGGCGGCGAGTCCCACGACCTTCGCAGAGAAGAACAGCGACTGCCCGACATCCTGCGCCAACAGCAACGTACCCCAGGCATTGAACGTGCTCGCGCCGCGGCTGACGACCGCCTGGCTCAACGTAAACGTGTGGTGCGCGCGCCGATCGCCGCGACGCCTGAGGTGCACACGCGCGCCTTCGACCTCGATGCGCCCGGTGGGCATGACTTCCATCCACGACGTGTAGCGGCGCAGCAGGCTGGCTTCACCGCGGGGTGCGGCGTGGACGCGAGCGTCGCGCCCGCCTTTCGCGGACTTGGCATGCGGCGATGCGTCCGGGGTTTCCGGATCGCCGATGATCTCGATGTCGGGCGACTTGAGCGTCACGTGCCCGAATGAATATTGCTGGTGGCGCAGGAAATCCCAGGTGTCGAATTTCACGCGCAGCTCGGGCGCCTGCACGCGTACGCGATTGGCCTTGGGGTCGGTGAGCTCGACGCGCGTGAACACGGCGCTGGTGCCGTCGAGATTCCACGCGAAGTGCACGTTGTCGAAACGCACTTCGAAGCCGGTGCGATCGGCGATGAGCTTTTCCAGGGTGGCGCGCTGTTGCGGCACGCGCGCTGCGATGGTGCGGGTGAACGCCACGCCGATGGTTGCGAGCAGCGCCAGACTGAAGACGACCAACGCCGTACGTCTCAGCCAATGTGAGCCGCCCCCCTCTTTATTTTGAAGAAGGACCGCCCCCTGATTCAGGGTTGTCTCCGTCATTACCTCACGCCAGCACCACATCGTATTGGTCGAAGCCGTACAGCGCTTCGACCTGTAACCGGATCGGCCGCCCCACCTGGTGCTCCAGTTCGGCGAGTACGGCCGAATCGTCGTCCAGCAGGCGATCGATCACATTCTGGTGGGCCAAAATTAGCAGCTCCCGACTCTGGAACTGCCTGCTCTGGCGCACAATTTCACGGAATATCTCGTGGCAGACGGTTTCGGGCGTCCGCACGAAACCGCGGCCTTCACAACTGGGACAGGGCGCACAAAGCAAATGTTCCAGGCTGTCGCGCGTACGTTTACGGGTCATCTCCACCAGGCCCAGCGACGAGACGCTGGCGATATGCGTCTGCGCATGATCGCCGGCCAGTGCGCGTTCCAGCGCCTCCAGCACCTGGGTGCGGTGGGCAGCGTCGTTCATGTCGATGAAGTCGATGATGATGATGCCGCCGAGATTGCGCAGCCGCAGCTGGCGCGCGATCGCCGCCGCCGCCTCGAGATTGGTGCGGAAGATCGTCTCCTCGAGATTGCGGTGGCCTACGTAAGCGCCCGTGTTGACGTCGATCGTCGTCATCGCCTCCGTTTGATCGAACACGACGTGGCCGCCGGATTTCAACGGCACCTTACGATTGAGAGCACGATCGATCTCGTCGTCGATACCGTAGACGTCGAAAATCGGCCGGCTTTCCGTGTAGAGCTCGATGAGCGGGGCCAGCCTCGGCACGAAGTGCAGAGCGAACTCCTTGAGCTTCACGCACATCGCCTCGGAGTCCACGCGCACGCGCGCATGCTCGAGTTCGCCGCGAGTTTCATGCCGGGTGGCTCGACCAGCCTGGAGCTGTATTCGGCGCCCAGACCCATCTTCGATCTGCAC
>JAYTOI010000167.1:0-7803 GCA_043747875.1 Pseudomonadota bacterium
CTTCTCAAGATGAAGGTTGTGAAGAAGCCCGCCACGAAGGCGCGCGAAGGCATCAACCCGTTCACGAAGGAAAAGATGGTTTTCAAGGCGAAGCCGGCCTCCAAGAAGGTCCGCGTGCTGCCTCTGAAGAGCCTCAAAGCGCTCGTCAACTAAAGCGCCGCTCGCGCGCTCCACGACGCTCGAAGCACTCGAGAGCCCGGACGTCGAAAGGCGTGCGGGCTCTTGTGCTTTCGGCTCTCAACTTCACGCACGTAGAAAGTCGAGAACGATTGGTTTGAGTTCGTGCAACCGTCCGTGAAAGAAGTGGCCGGCACCGGCGAGCACGTGCAGGGCCGGCGCACGTGGCTGCTGCGCAGCCCAGCGCAGCACCGTGTCGCTGGGTACGACTTCGTCCGCATCGCCCTGCGCAAGCATCCAGTCGCAGTCGGGATGCACGACCTCGCCGAGCTCGAAGCGCGCGACCGGCGGCGCCACGGCCACGAGTTTCACCGGCGCCAGCCGCTGCGCGCCGCGCAGCGCGACGAAAGCGCCGAACGAAAAGCCGCCTAGCCACAACGCGGCGTCTGGAAAGCGCCGCCGTCCTTCGGCAACGACTACCGCCAGATCGTCGGTTTCACCAATGCCGTTGTCGAAAGCGCCGGCGCTGGCGCCGGCGCCGCGGAAATTGAAGCGGAATGCCGGGGCACCACACTCGACCATCGAGCGCGCGAGCACGTGTGCGACTTTATTGTCCATCGTGCCGCCGAACAGCGGATGGGGATGGCACACGACGCCGAACGCACTTGCAGGTTCACTGTCTGGAAACTCGAGTTTCGCTTCGATAGACCCCGCGGACCCCGCAAGAGTGAGTATTTCCGCGCGCGTCACGGTGCTTGGTAGACGTGGTCATCCTTCATGACGAACGTCGCGTGTTCCATTGCTGTGATGTCCTCGAGCGGATTGCCCGGCACGCCGACGAGCTCGCCGAGCTTTCCCACCGCGATGCTTCCCGTCTGATCGTCGAGCCCGAGGAATTTCGCGGGCGCGCTGGTGGCGACGCGGATGGCCTCCATCGGTGGCATGCCGCCTTCGACCATGAATTTGAACTCCCGCGCGTTGTCACCGTGACGGCTGACGCCCGTGTCCGTGCCGAACATGATTTTCACGCCCGCCTTGTAGGCCTTCGCGAACGTGTTCTGGATCTGCGGCCCCACCATGAGCGCCTTCGGCCGCACCACGGGCGGGAAGAAGTTGGGATCCTGCGCCTGACGGTACACCCAATCACCCGCAGATATAGTCGGCACGTAGAACGTGCCGCGCTCTTTCATGAGCCTCATGCCTTCGTCGTCCATGAACGTGCCGTGCTCGATCGTATCGACGCCGCCGCGCACGGCGCGCTTGATGCCTTCGGCGCCGTGCGCGTGCGCCCCGACCTTGAAGCCGTAGTCGCGTGCGGTCGTCACGATGGCGCGGATCTCCTCTTCGGTCATCTGCGGGTTCGCGCCGTTCTTGGCGATCGACAGCACACCGCCGGTGGCGGTGATCTTGATGGTGTCCGAGCCTTCCTTGTAGCGCTGGCGCACGGCCTTGCGCGCGTCGTCGACACCGTTGATCACGCCCTCTTCCGGACCGGGGTTGGCTGGAAACTTGCGCGACCAGCCGTTGGAGGGGTCGGCGTGTCCGCCCGTGCTCGCGATGGCCTTGCCCGCGGCGATGATGCGCGGCCCCGGAACCTTGCCCGCGTTGATCGCATTGCGCAGCGCCAGCGAGGCGCGGAATTCGTCTCCCAGGTCGCGCACCGTGGTGAAGCCAGCTAACAAAGTGCGCTCGGCGTAGACGACGCCGTTGATGGCGACGTCCGCCTCGTTGAGCTTGTAGTCCTCGATCTCCGAGCGCTTGCTGTACTCGTCGGTGAGATGTACGTGCATGTCGAACAGGCCGGGCAGCAGCGTGCCGTTGCGCAGGTCGATGACGCGATCACCCGCGGCCGGTGCCCTGAAGCCCGCTTCGATGGCGGTGATCTTGCCCGCTTCAACCACCACTGTTTGATTGCTACTGGGCGTCGGCGACACTCCGTCGATGACACGACCCGCGTGAATCAGCGTAGCGGCCTGCGCGGTGGCGCCCGCGGCAAGCGCGCAGGCCACCCAGGCGAGCACCCCGCGCCCGTGCATCAGCCCAGTCTTCATCAACGACCCATCTTCATCAGCGAATCTCCACGAGCTCGACGTCGAACACCAGCGTCGCGCCAGGCGGAATCAATCCACCACCCGCGCCGCGCGCGCCGTAGCCCATCTCGGGCGGAATCACGAGGCGGCATTTGGCGCCTACCTTCATGCCCACCACGCCATCGTCCCAACCTTTGATGACCATGCCGGCGCCGACGGGAAACTCGAATGGCTCGTCGCGATCGACGGAGCTGTCGAACTTCTTGCCCTTGTTTTCCACCGCGGAGTCGTCGTAGAGCCAACCGGTGTAGTGCACGAGCGCGGTCTGGCCGGATTTGATCTCGGCGCCGTTGCCGGGAGCGATTTCGATCTTTTGCATGGGCATGGTTTGGGTTCCTGTAGGTGCTGGAGTGGCGGCGGGCTCGGGCGCGGGCGCGGGCGCGGGGGCCGCCGTGCCACTCGCGGCCTGAGGTTTATCTTCCGAGGAACCGGAAGAACACGCCGCGAGCGACGCCGCGGCGAGAGCGGTGACCAGAATGAGAGCCTTCATCACGCAACTCCTAAAAAAAATTGCGGGAGCGGCATTATTGCAAACAACATCCCGAAAAATTGATCGGAAACCAGGGTCAGAGCAGTTTGTTGGCCTTCAGGTACCGCTCCAGGTCGCGGTACGAGTCGTCGCCACCGGCGTACTTGACGAGATTGCGGGCAGTACGCAGCCAGTCCTGCGTCGTCGGAGTGAGTTCCGCGGCGGCGCGCATCAGGTCCTGCTGCGAGATCTCGCGCTCGTGCCGGGTCTCGAGGAATTCCGTCAGCACGTACTCTTTCGCGCGCTCCACCAGCGCGTCGACGTCGGCGCCCGAGAACTGCTCCGTGGTCCGCGCCACCGCGCCGGCGTCGGTGACGCCGTGCGGCACGCTTTCGAGCGCGAGCTCGATGATGCGCGCGCGCGCCACGACGTCGGGCGGCGGCACGAACACCTGGCGCGCGAAGCGGCCCGGACGCTTCATCGCCGGATCGACATCCCACGGCATGTTGGTCGCGGCCAGGATCAATACCTGGTCATTGGCATTGTCGAAGCCGTCGAGCTGCGAGAGGAATTCGTTGACGATCTTGCGGCTCACGTCCGAGCTGGCCTTCGAGCGCGCGAACGCCAGCGCGTCGAGCTCGTCGAAGAACATCACGCAGGGCTTCTGCGCGCGCGCCTTCTCGAACATCAGCGCAAGGTTGCGCTCGCTTTCGCCCTGCCACATCGAGAGGATCTCGGAGATGCCGATCGCGAGGAAGCTCGCGTTGCACTCGTTCGCCACCGCGCGCGCGAGCATCGTCTTGCCGCAGCCCGGCGGCCCGTAGAGCAGGATGCCGCCGCCCGCCTTCTTGCGAAATTTGGCGAACAGGCCGGGGTTGATGAACGGCTCGATGATCTGCAGACGGATCGTTTTCTTGAGATCGTCCATGCCCGCGATGTGCATGAACCGCGTCTTGTCTTTCTCGGCGACGGGCCGTGCGATCGAGACCACCTCGGCGATGCGCGTGCCGGACACCACCGAGAGCTTGACGGGTTCGCGCGGCGTCGGCGGTGCAATCGGTGTCGGGGCGGGGGGCGGTGCGCGCAAGCGCTCGAACTCCTCGAGCTGCGGCGCACCGGCCTTGCGCGCGAGCTCGTACTGCGCCAGCGCGTCGCTGGTGCGGGCCGCCGCGGCGAGCCCGCGTGCGTACTCCAGGCGCCGCTCGCTGTTGAACGGATCGCGCAGCAGCTGCGCTTCGAGGTCGGCTAGCTTCGAATCGTCGTGCGGGGTCATAGGATTTTGCGGATCAGCGGTGGCCAGACCCAACTGTAGAGGGCATAGGCGAGCCAGGTGTACGTGAACGGCGCCGCGTATTCGGGCGCCTGCGCCTGGAGCATGCGCACGACGATGATGCCGCCCACCCACATCGCGGCGGACGCACCCCAGCCCCATTTCATCAGCGGCCACAGCGGCTTCATGGTCCAGTGGTTCTGGATGTGCAGCTCGCGCACGAGCGATACGAGATGCTCGTTGGCGGGATCGGCGCGCATCGCGGTCTGGGCGATGCGGTGCGCCTCGTCGATGCGGCCGGCATCCACGAGCGCCACCACCAGCGCATGCACGCTGCTCATCGACTCCGGGTGCGCCTGCAAAAGCTTTGCGAGCCCTGCATTAGCCCGCGCGCCGTTGCGCGCGGTCTCACACAGCGCGCTCGCCATGAGGCACTCGCCATTCTCCGGGTCGTAGCGCAGCCCTTCGCGCGCCAGCGCCTCGGCCTTGTCCAGATGCAGCGTCTGCAGCATCAGTCGCGAGTAGCGTCCGTACAGATCGGCATGTTCGGGGTAGTCGCGCAGCAGGCTGATGAGCAGCAGCTCCGCGTCGGCGAATTCGCCGCGCTCGATGAGGATCGCCGCCAGCAGCTGACGCGCGGGCGCGTGCTCCGGCGCGACGAGCAGCACCTGCCGCACCGTGGCCTCCGCTTCGGCGTTGCGATCCGAAAGCCACTCGACCTGGGCGCTATGGAACAGCAGGTCGGAGTCCTGCGGAAATCGGCTGAGACCGTCCTGCAGCACGCGGCGCGCATCCGCGAAGCGGCGGCGCTCGATGAAATAGAAAACCTGTTGCGCGAAGGAAGCGGCGTTGTCGGGCTGATCGTTCACGCCGTCAATGATGCTGAATCCACGACAAGAACGCGATGTTTATGCCGAACCCCACCAGCACCGCGACGATTCCGGGAACCCAACCGGACAGGGGCTCGACGCCGGTCACGCGCGCGGCGCGGAAAAAGAGTCGGTGCAGTAGGTAGATAGCACCGAAACAGGCCATGCCGAAGGCGCGCACGATGACGTTGAAATTTCGATCGAGGGACCCGCCGAGATACGCGGCGAGCTTGATGAGCCAGCCCGATTCGTTCATCTCCAGGATCACCAGGAACGCGGACGCGGTGATGCCGATGATGACCGGCAGGTCTTTCGCCAGCCGTCCGAGCCGGTACGCGTTCGCGCTCGCATACACCGCAATCCCGGCAGGCCCGCCAAAGAAGCCGGACAGGAACATGCCGGTACTGCCGTACAGCGCGGGCGGCCTGCGATAACCCGACAGCGTCGGGCGCAAGAGATCTTGGTTATCCAAGGCGCGTCCACAGGCGGTTGAGGCGCTGCACGAATGCGCCGGGATCCGCAAGCTGCGCACCCTCGGCCAGCAGCGCCTGCTCGTACAGCACCAGTGCCAGGTCGCCGAACTCGCCCGCGTCCTCGCGGTGCTCCAGATATTTCACGAAGTGATGATCGACATTGAGCTCGAGGACCGGCTTCGAGGACGGCGCGGCCTGGCCCGCCGCCTCGAGCACGCGCCGCAACGGCGCGGAGATGTCGTGCTCACCGGCCACCAGGCATGCGGCGGAGCCCGTGAGACGCGTGCTCACGCGCACCTCGGAGACCTTGTCGCCGAGCGAATCCTTGACGCGCTTGAGCAGCGGTTTGGCCTCCCGCAGCTGCGCCTCGATCTTCTGCTCGTCTACGCCGGCGAGCGAGCCGAGCTCGAGATCGCCGCGTGTCGCGTCCTTGAATTTCCTGCCTTCGAAATCCTGGACATGGTCCATGACCCATGCGTCGATGCGCCGGCCTAACAACAGCACCTCGACGTTCCTGGCCCGCAGAGCCTCGATGGCCGGATGACTGCGCGCGACCGCGACACTCTCGCCGACCACGTAGTAGATCTTGTCCTGGCCGGTCTGCATGCGTCCCACATAGTCGGCGATCGACACGTCTTCCGCTTCGTCCTGCTGGCTCGCGGAAGCCCCGCCCGAAAGGGCGGTGGAAGAAAACCTCAGCAGCGGGAGCAGCTTGTCCCGGTTGGCGTGGTCCTCGGCCAGCCCTTCCTTGAGGACCGCGCCGAACTCGCGCCAGAACGTGCGGTATTTTTCCGCTTCGTCCTTCGCGAGCTTGGTGAGCAGATCGAGCGCGCGCCGCGTCAACGCTCCGCGCATCGCCTCGACTTCGCTGTCCGCCTGCAGCAGCTCGCGCGAGACGTTCAGCGGCAGATCGGCGGAGTCGAGCACGCCCTTCATGAACCGCAGGTACAGCGGCAGGAACTGCTCGGCGTCGTCCATGATGAAAACACGCCGCACGTAGAGCTTGAGCCCGCGCGCGCCGTCACGCTGCCACAGATCGAATGGCGCGGCACCCGGGACGTAGAGAAGACTGGTGTAGTCGCGCTTGCCTTCGACGCGGTTGTGCGCCCAGGTCAGCGGCTCACCCGGATCGTGCGTGAGGTGGCGATAGAACTCGACGTACTCCTCGTCCTTGATCTCGCTCTTGGAGCGCGCCCACAGCGCCGTGCCGCGATTGACGGCCTCGTAGTCGACCGTTGCCTCGCCTTCCTTCGGCATGCGCACCGGGAAAGCAATGTGGTCCGAATAGCGGCGCACCAGCGAGCGCAGGCGCCACGCGTCGGCGAACTCCTTCGCGTCGTCCTTGAGGTGCAGCACGATCGTGGTACCGCGCTGCTCGAGCTCGACGGTCTCGACGGTGAACTCGCCATCCGCGGCGGACTCCCAGCGCACGCCCTCGCCCGGCGCCAGACCGGCGCGGCGGGTCAGCACTTCGACGCGCTCGGCGACGATGAACGCCGAGTAGAAGCCCACGCCGAACTGGCCGATGAGCTGCGAGTCTTTTTGCTGATCGCCGGAGAGCTTCTTGAAGAATTCCGCGGTGCCCGAGCGCGCGATCGTGCCGAGATTGGCGACGGCTTCCTCGCGGCTCATGCCGATGCCGTTGTCACGGATTGTCAACGTGCCCTTGGCCGCATCGACTGCGATCCAGATGGCAAGCTCGGCGTCGCCGGCCAGCAGCTCGGGATTGCCCAGCGACTCGAAACGCAGCTTGTCGTTGGCGTCCGAGGCGTTGGAGATGAGCTCACGCAGGAAGATTTCCCGGTGGCTGTAGAGCGAGTGGATCATGAGCCTGAGCAGCTCACGAACCTCGGCTTGAAACCCTAGTGTTTCCCGGGAGGACGGCTCGCCGGAAGGGGTTTCCTTGGATGTCTGGTTGGTATTCATGGCGCCCGCGAGGTTGCGGGCGCCGGGGTTCTAATTCAAGCCCCGTCGAGTCGGAAGTCAGCCCAGGCGGACGGTCGACCAGATCGCCATCGCGGTGTTCTTCACGTAGTAGCGGCTCGTACCCATCAGGTCGTCGAGTTCGTCCCAGAGGAGGAGGAAGCGTTCCATCGTGATCACATCCCGTGCGAGCCAAAGCGTGGGATGCATCGTAGGAACAGACATGCCTCATCGCTGTGTCCGCGATCACAGTCGTTCGGCTGTTTGGTTGCGCGTGCGGGAGCACGTCGCTAGTCTTTCGAGTGCTTCACATCGCAGCCATATTCTGACAAACAAGTCCGAAGGCCCATGCAACGCATCGTCGTCCTAAACCCTAAAGGGGGCTCTGGTAAGACGACGCTCGCGATCAACATCGCGGCGTATTTCGCTGTGCGTGGTGACAGCACACTGCTCATCGATCGCGATCCGCAAGGCTCGGCGACGCGCTGGCTGCGCAAGCGCAAGGCGCCGCAGCCGGAGATCAAGGGCATCGCCACTTTCGAGCGCGATTCGCGCACCACGATGAGCTGGCAGATGCGCGTGCCCGAGGGCA
>JAYTOI010000168.1:0-57046 GCA_043747875.1 Pseudomonadota bacterium
GCCGAATGGGATCGGCGGAGATGTCGAATGGAAAGCTGCTGGCACCCGCGACCGACAACACGTAGCCGTTGGCCACCGTGTCGAGTGCGGAGAAATCGATCACGTGCACGTTGTCGCCCGACGATGCGTCGAAGCCGCGCACGGCGGTCTGGCCCGAAGCGACCGTCGTGCCGGCCGCGTTGCGCACCATCCAGGCGACCGGAGCGCCCGAGCTGTTGATGGCGGTTGCGCCCTTGGGCGTGCCCGGCACGTACGCCACCTGATTCACTTTGACGGTTGGACCGGGGTCCGTCGTCTGCGCGAGCGCGATCGAAGCGGCGCACGACCAGGCGAGGATGGCCGCGAATCGAAGCGGGAGCGAGTGGGCGTGGTTCATCGTGGCATTTTCCTTATGCATCGCGTCGATCGGGTCGGCGGAGCTTCCGGTTTCCCACCGGCGTGTTCAATAGGTGCGGGCACTGTGACCGTTAACAAACCGCGTTCCCGAGGTGGTTAGACGCTCTTTCGGCGCTTGTCTTCGAGCCATCCCGAGCCATTGCGCGGACATCCGGCGGCGGGAATCCGCATGCACAAATGAAAAATGCTTGCGCCGGTGGGAACCGGACAGTAGTTAGGCGAGGGCGCGGCCCGCCGGCGCGTGCGCGTGCGCGTGCGCCGGCGCACGGGCGGCCCGGCTCAAGCGGCGGGTCACCAGCGCCGATAGACGTCGATCGCCGGCAGCACGTTGCCGATGACTGCGAATAGCAGCCCGCATGTGCGACGC
This sequence comes from Pseudomonadota bacterium, assembly GCA_043747875.1. Lineage (GTDB taxonomy): Bacteria > Pseudomonadota > Gammaproteobacteria > Steroidobacterales > Steroidobacteraceae > CADEED01. The sequence continues at coordinate 764 of JAYTOI010000168.1, forward strand.
ATGGTGCCCTCCTCGAACAGACGTCCGGTGTCTGATGCGATAAGTAGCATTAATGACGCAGGTGGTCCATCGGACCTCTGGAGGGGCAGTTGTGCAGCGCACGACTGCGCGGGATGTTGTTAGGCCGCGTCTCGCGGCGGGCCGGGGCAAAAAGCGGCCCGGTGCCCGCAACTGTGATAATCTGTGCTTGACACCGGTGTCATGCGGGCATTTCCCTAAGTTGGAACGGGCCCACCGATGGTGTGCGGCGGTCGCGATCAGGCCGTGTGCAGACGAATAACTCGTTGAAGGAACAACTTTTTCACTCAGGGGGATTTCATGAAACGCAAGGCGTTATACGGCGCAGCTTTGATTGCGCTCGCAGGCGGGGCCCACGCGGCCACCGACTATCCAACCGGCTATACGAAATGCGCCAAGGAAGGGGCGGCTTGCAGTTTCACCGGCACTCGTTCGGTGGCCTACGGCAAGGCAGGCACCTTCGTTTACGCGACCCTCGCGGGTCCGATCACCTGCTCGGCGTCTTTGTTTCCGTCGATCAGCGTCGCGACTCCGCGCTACTGCTCTTACGCGGGCACCGCTTCGCCGCCCACGACTCCGCCGCCCACGACTCCCCCTCCGACCACTCCGCCTCCGACCACTCCGCCGCCCACGACTCCGCCGCCGACCACACCGCCGGGCAATGCTCCGGGCGTGAACGGATTCGCGGCGTTGAATCGTGACGGCCGCAACGGCACCAACGGCGGCGCCGGCGGGCCGACGGTCACCGTCAATTCTTTTGCCGCCCTGGTCAGCGCGGTGGGGGACAGCTCATCGCGCATCGTGCAGATCTCCGGCACCATTTCCGGCAGCGGCATGGTCAAGGTGGGCTCTAACAAGACCATCATCGGCCTGGGTGCCAACGCCACCATCAGCGGCTTCGGCCTCGACGTGAACAGCTGGACGCAGCCGTTCATCGACCAGTACGGCGACACCTGCGACGCGAACGAGCGCAGCGTCGCGCAGCCGGTGCAGAACGTCATCATCCGGAACATCTCGTTCCGGAATGCGAACGACGACTCCATCAATGTCCAGTGTTGGGCGCACCACGTCTGGGTGGATCACAACACGTTCTATCCGGCCGCCGACGGCTCGGTGGACATCAAGCGCGGCTCGGATTGGGCCACGGTGTCGTGGAATCGATTCGTCGGCACGGACAAGAGCATGTTGCTGGGACATAGCGACGATGTCGGCACGCTGGATCGCGGCCACCTCCACGCGACCTACCACCACAACTGGTTCGATCACAGCAACACGCGCCATCCGCGCGTGCGCTTCGGTCAGGCTCACGTGTACAACAACTACGCCAACGGCATCACCGACTACTTCATGGGCAAGGGCGTGGAATGCAGCATCTACGCCGATGGCAACTACGTCGACGCCATCAAGCGCATCTTCACGCCGTTCGACGGTACGAATGCGACCTGGACCAACTCCAACATCATCGCCGGCGAGTGCCGCGCGGATGACTGCCTGGTGTTCAACAACGGCGCCTTCAATCCGGCGACTTACTACTCGTGGTCAGCGGATGCCACCGCCAACGTCCCATCCATCGTGATGAACGGCGCAGGCGTGGGCAGGCTCTGAAGTCGACCATCGCGGGCCGGGCGACGACGCCCGCGCCGCTCCGCGCAATGCCCGGGGAAGCGATTCCTCGGGCATTTTTTTTCGCTTCGAACGAATGGCGGGAAACCTGATCGGCCATCCGGCTCGTTCAACTCAGAACGGCCGCCATTCTCGAGCGGTCCGGGAGGTTGCGATGAAAGCGGCAAAGCTGGTTCTGGCGTTGGCATTGGCCGTCGGCGCGGTTGCGGCGTACTACTATTTCCCAGATCCGCTCGGCGACCAGATCGCGGCGGCCAAGGCGGATTCCGAAACGCCGGCGGAGGAGCCCGCGCAATGAGCTAGCTAGTCCGACTGTAGCTATCGGCGGCAATCCCCCGGCTGCGCTGCGCGCCATGCCTGGTACGCGTCGATCGCCTCGGATTGCATCAACACTTTCGATTGCGGATCGGGCGTGACGTGCATCGGGCTCGGGCGAGGGCGATGAAAACGAGGTGAATGGAGTGGCGCATGACTGCATCCATGAGACGTGAATCGCTCCGCCGCGGCAACCTCCGCCTCTGCCGCGCGGGTGACTCGATGCGTTCGCTACGCGCGCATCGCGCCGTCGATCCAGGTTTCGTGCACGGCGAAGTCGTCGTCCATGGAGATGAGGCTGGCGCGGTAGCCGGGCTCGATGTGCCCGAGCTCCGCCTCGAGGCGCAGGAACGCGGCCGGATTCGCGCCGGCCATGCGCGCCGCCGCCGCGGCACTCAGCCCGAGCAGGTCGACGGCGTTCGCCACCGCGCCGGCCATCGTGAGGTTCGCGCCGGCAAGCGTGCCGTTCTCATCGAGCAGCCTGCCGTCGAGCACCCGGATGCGCTTGCCCTGCAGGATGAAATCCCCGTCGCCGCCGCCGATGTTGGACATCGCATCCGACACCAGCATGAACCGGTCGTGCCGCTTGCAGCGCAACGCCAGCCGCAGCGCCACCGGATCGACGTGTCGCCCGTCGACGATGATCCCGCAGTAGCTGGCCTCGTCGTCGAGCGCAGCGCCCACGACGCCCGGCTCGCGGCTGCCGAGCTGCGACATCGCGTTGAACAGATGCGTGAAGCCGCGCAATCCCGCGGCCAGCGCCGCCTGCACCGCGGCGCAGGTTGCGTTGCTGTGCCCGGCCGACACGATGACGCCGGCCGCAGTCAGCGTGCGGATGGACTCGGGCGTCGTCATTTCCGGCGCCAGCGTCACCAACGTGCGGCCGCCGGTCGGCGTCGAGAGTAGTTCGATGGCCGCGGCGTCCAGCGTGCGCAGCCGCGCGGGGTCGTGCACACCCTTGCGCTCGGGATTCAGGAACGGTCCCTCGATGTGGATGCCGAGCACGCCCGGCACGGCCGGCATCGTCATGGCATCGCGCACCGCGTGCAGCGCTCGCTCGATCACCCCGAGGTCGTCGCTGATCAGGGTGGGCAGGAATCCCGTGGTGCCGAAGCGCCGGTGCGCGGCGCCAATCGCGCGGATCGCATCGATGCTGGGCGCGTCGTTGAACAACACGCCGCCGCCGCCATTCACCTGCGTGTCGATGAAGCCGGGCAGCAGCATCCGGCCACCGAGATCGTGAGCCTGCGCGTCCTGTGGGCGCGATTTCTCGGGCACCACCGCCGTGATGCGCCCGTCTTCGACGAGCACGGCCCATCCCTCGACGAAACCGTCATCGCGCAACACTCGACCGTTGACGAGCGCGACTGGCATCAGACGGTCTCGGCGCTCTTGCGCAGGCCTGACGGCAGGTCCGGATCGAATCCGCGCGCCAGCACTCCGGGGGCACCGCGCTTACCGCTCTCAAACAACAATTGGATAAGCTCGCCATATGCCCGGTCGGCGCGGGGATCGTCCCGCAGGGCTCGTTTGAGCGTCGCGATGCGCGCATTCATCGCGCGATGGTAACGCGGGGTGCGGAGGTTCAATGAAATGTCTCGAGAAGTGCCTTGGAACGAAGTCGGCGGCCGTCGTCGCAACCGTGGTGCTGACCATGCTCGCCGCGTGCTCGAAGCCCGCCCCGCCCGTGAAGCAGATCGAGGGCGCGGAGATTTCCGTGCCGGTGATTCCGGCTCCGCGCCTGGCGCGCGCGGCGACCGGCACATTCCACTTCGATCTCGACACGCGCATCGTGTATTCCAGCGCCGCAGGCGAGGGGCCTGCGAGGCATTTCGTGGAGCTCGCGCGGCAGATGCCCGGATACAAGCTCACGGCGGCGCAGGGCGAGCCCGGCAAGAAGACGGTGTCGTTCGCGCTCGATCCGGCGGCCGATGCAGCGCCGGAGAGCTATTCGCTGCGCATCGCGCCAGAGGCGATCACGATCCGCGCGCGTGACGCGCGTGGACTCTTCTATGGCGGCATCACGTTGTGGCAGTTGCTCACGGCTGCCACGAATCGGCAATCGATTCCCGCGATGACGATCGAAGATGCGCCGCGCTTCCGCTGGCGCGGTCTCATGCTCGATTCCGCGCGCCACTACCAGTCGCCGGAGTTCATCAAGCAATTCATCGACTGGATGGCCCAGCACAAGCTCAACGTCCTGCACTGGCACCTGACCGACGACCAGGCGTGGCGCATCGAGATCAAGAAGTACCCCAAGCTAACTACCGTCGGCGCGTGGCGCGTGCCGGAGGGCCATGCGCCGCTCACCGACATCGACGCGAAGACCGGCAAGCCGCGTCTGTACGGCGGCTTTTACACTCGACAACAGGCGCGCGACATCGTCGCGTACGCGGCCGCACGGCAGATCACCGTGGTGCCGGAAATCGAAATGCCCGGGCACGCCAGCGCGGCGATCGTCGCGTATCCGGAGCTGGGCGTCGCGCCGTTCGCGGCCGACCTGAAGGCGGTGCCGTCCGATTGGGGTGTATACGAGAATCTCTTCAACGTCGAGGAGTCCACGTTCACGTTCCTCGAGAACGTCCTGACCGAAGTCATGGAGATTTTCCCGGGCGAGTACCTCCACGTCGGTGGCGATGAGGCCGTGAAGCCGCAGTGGGAGAAGTCCCCGCGCGTGCGCGCGCGCATGCAGGAGCTGGGCGTGAAGGACGCGCACGCGCTGCAGGGCCACTTCATCGCGCGCATGGGCAAGTTCATCGACTCGAAAGGCCGCAAGCTCATCGGCTGGGACGAGATCCTCGAGGGTGGGCTCGCTGCGAATGCGACGGTGATGTCCTGGCGCGGCATCGATGGCGCGATCGCGGCCGCGAAGGCCGGGCACGACACGGTGCTCTCGCCCGCGCCCGGGCTCTATCTCGATCATTGGCAGAGCGCGGGCGACGTCGCGCCGGGCCGCAGCGATACGCTGTCGCTGGAGATGGTGTACGGCTTCGAGCCGCTGCCGGCCGCGTTGCTGCCGCACGCGACGCACGTACTCGGCCTGCAGGCGAACATCTGGACCGAGTTCATGCGCACGGACGAGCGCGTCGAATACATGACGTTTCCGCGCGCATCGGCGTTGGCCGAGGTGGCATGGTCGACCCCGGAGCACCTCGACTGGGCGGGCTTCCAGAAACGCCTCGAGCCACAGCTGCAGCGCTATTCCACGCTGGGCATCAATGCCGCGCGCGAGGTGAAGAACGAACCTGGCGCGAGGCGGCGGCTCAGCCACGACCTCGAACAATGCTCGGACGGCTATCTACTCTCGCTCGAAGACGACGCGCCGCTCGAGGGAGAGCGCGGCGTGTTCCTGGTGAACATCTCCAATCCTTGCTGGGTCTGGCGCGGCGCGAAGCTGGACGGCGTGAAGTCGCTGCGCATCTCGGTCGGCCAGGTTCCGTTCAATTTCCAGATCGGCGAGGACGCGCAGAAGATTCCGCTGCCGAAACCGCGCACCGCGTTCGGCGAGCTCGAAGTGCGCGTCGGAGGCTGCGGGAGCCAGAACGTCGAGAGTGTCTCGCTCGAGCCGGCGGTCGCCCGCGACACGGCGACGATGCTGCCGCCCATCGCGCTGTCGCCGCGGACCGGCGTGTACGATCTGTGTTTCCGCTTCACGCGCGCGCAGCTCGATCCCATCTGGGTGATCGACATGGTCGAGCTCGAAAAGTAGTGGACCGCATGCCCTCGCAGGCAGTCGAACTACTCGCACCGGTGGCCGGTTGGAGCGCACCGCTGGCGGAGCTGAGCGATGCGGTATTCGCGCAGCGCATGTTGGGCGACGGTGTCGCCATCGATCCCACCGGCGGCGAGCTGGTGGCGCCCTGCGATGGGGAAATCATCTCCGTGGCCGCCGCACGCCACGCCGTGGCGCTACGCTCGGGGCAGGGCGTCGAGGTGTTGATGCACGTGGGGCTCGATACCATCGCGCTGGCGGGCGCGGGCTTCGAGGTGCACGTGAAGAAGGGCGACCGCGTCCACGCCGGCGACAAACTACTGACCTTCGATCTCGAGCTGCTGGCGCGCAAGGCGACCAGTTTGTTGACGCCCGTCATCGTCACGAACGGCGAGCGCTTTCGAATCGTGTCCGCGTTCACCGGACAAAAGGTTGCCGCGGGCGCGAAGCTGCTGACACTCGTGACGCAGGGGCCTGCCGCCGTCGGTGCCGCGCCGGCGCCAGGGCACGGACAGTGGCCCGCTGTCAGCGAATCCGTGGTCGTGCGGCACGCGCGGCGCTGCGCGACGGGCCCGCGCCGATGGCCGAGCAGACTGCAGACGTGTGTCTGCTCTGTACCGGCTTCGGCGGTCGCGCGAACCTGCGCTCGATCGCTGTGCACTCCACGCGGCTCGTCATCGGCGTCGGCGCGCCTGCCGCAGTCGACGAGGCCAGGCTCCAGAGCGCCGGCTTTCGGGGCGTGGTGCAAGTTGCCCCTGCCACCTGGCACGTCATCGTCGGGCCCGATGCGCTCCAAGCCGCGCGGGCGCTGGACGCGCTCTAAAAAAACGCGCTGCGATTTGTCAGTTTCTGTAATGCAACTTCCATTGAGAACAGCCGCTTACTAAAATTCCGCCCCTCCGCGCCGGGCGCCTGTTCCGCCGTTGCGTATCCACACCCACTGCGCCGGGCCGATTCGTCCCCCGGTATGACATTTATCAATGGAAACACTCTTTTAGAGCGTTCAACCTGCAACCCGAGGGGCGCTTTGAACGTCTGATGTCGAGTTGCCACAGGAAGCCTCCGTGCAAAAAGTTAACCGCGCCACCTGCTTTTCTCTCTTGATGCTCATCGGTCTCACGGCCCTCTCGGGCTGCGGCAAGGGCGTCGGCAAGCCGACCGACGATGCCGCACCGCCGCCGCCATTACTGCTCTCATCCGAGGACATCCTGACCCTGCGCAACAGCGCGCTGACCTCGGGTCCGTCCATCACCGGCTCGGTCGAGCCCGAGCGCCGCGCCGACCTGCGGGCCGAAGTGCCCGCAGTCGTGCTCGCGGTGCTCAAGGAAAACGGTGATCCGGTAAAGCGTGGCGACCTGCTGGTGCGCCTGGATCAGACTTCCATTCGTGACAGCCTCAACTCCGCGCAGGCTTCGGAACGCGCGGCGTCGCAGGCCTACGACCAGTCGGAGCGTCAGTTCCAGCGCATGACGAAACTGCGCGAGACCGGCGTCGTGGCCGCTCAGCAGGTCGAAGACGTCGAGATCCAGCGTAACTCCGCGCAGAGCGAACGCGAGGCCGCGCGTACGCGCGTCGTCAGCGCGCGTCAGCAGCTCGAGCGCACCGACGTGCGCGCGCCCTTCGACGGCATCGTCAGTGATCGCAAAGTGTCGGCGGGCGACACTGCACAGATCGGCAAGGAATTGCTGAAAGTCGTCGATCCGTCGTCGCTGCGTTTCGAAGGTCTGGTGTCGGCCGACAGCGTCGGCCAGATCGAAGCCGGACAACACGTGTGGTTCCGCATCCACGGTTTCAGCGAGCGCGAGTTCACTGGCACGGTGATGCGCGTGAATCCGGCCGCCAACGTCACGACGCGGCAGGTCGAGGTGCTGGTGAAGTTCGATACCGCGCAGGAGACGCCGAACGTCGCCGGACTCTACGCGGAGGGACGCATCGAGACTCGCAGCAACGCGGCCATCACTCTGCCGAGCGCATCCGTGGTGCGCGAGGGCGACAACGCGTTCGCCTGGCGCGTGAACGGTGCCAAGCTGCAGAAGGTGGCCGTGAGGCTCGGTGTGCGCGACGCTCGCACCGGCGCATTCGCGCTCGAGAGCGGCCTCGCCGAAGGCGACCAGGTGCTGCGCTTCCCGAACGTCACGTTGAAGGAAGGACAGGAAGTGCAGACCGGCGCCGCCGCCAAGCCCGCCATGGTGGTCGAGAAGTAGCGGCGTCGCCGCGGCCTGCCAAGGGAGACGTCGATGTTTCTTTCCAATTTCAGCATCAAGCAACCGGTCACGACCGTTGCCATCATCATCGTGCTCATGTGTCTGGGGCTGCTCGCGCTGAAGAATCTGCGCGTCAATCAGATCCCCGACGTCGAAAACCCGGTGATCTCGGTGAATTTCCCATATCCGGGCGCATCGCCCGAGACCGTCGAGCGCGAGATCATCAACCGCGTCGAGAAGCCGCTGCAGAGCATCCCGCAGGTCTACGAAATGTGGTCGAACGCCGGCGAGAGCAACGCCAATTTCACCATCATCTTCGACTTCAAGAAGGACATGTCGCAGGCGGCCGACGAGATCCGCAATGCGATCGCATCGGTTCGCTACAAGCTGCCGATCGAAATGCGCGAGCCGGTGCTGTACCGGCGCGACCCATCGGCCGAGCCGATCATGAATCTCGGACTGTCGTCGACCAAGCAGACGCACGCCGAGATCTCACGGCTCGCCGAGGACGTGCTTGCGGATCAGCTGCGCGGCGTCAATGGCGTCGCGGTGATCAACGTCGATGGCTCGCTGCACCGTGAGCTGTCCGTGCTGCTGAACGCGCAGAAGCTGCGCGAGTACAACGTGTCGGCGGGCGAGGTGGTCAACGCGCTGCGCGTACAGAACACCAACGCGCCCGTCGGACGCGTGAAGGGCGAGCTCGACGAGCAGAACATCCGTCTGGTCGGCCGCATCGAATCGCCAGCCGAATTCAACAACGTCGTCGTCAAGCGTCAGGGCAACGAAGTCGTGCGGCTCGGTCAGGTGGCCACCGTCGAGGATGGATTCGCCGAGCCGGGCAGCTATTCCCTGCGCAGCGGACAGCCCAACGTCGGTCTTTCGGTCATCCGCTCGCGCGAGGCGAGCACGGTGTCGGTGGCGGCGAGCGTGCGCGAGGAGGTCGAGAAGATCAACAAAACGCTGCCCGCGGGCACCAAGCTCGAAGTCACCTATGACGGCGGCGAGGAGGCGGAGCAGAACCTCGACAACGTGATCCATGCGCTGATCTTCGGCGCGGGCCTCACCATTTTCGTCGTGTACGCGTTCCTGAATTCCTGGCGCTCGACGCTGATCACCGGCCTGTCGCTGCCCACCTCGGCGATCGCGGCGTTCATCGCCGTATGGCTGTGCGGATTCACTCTGAACTTCATGACCTTGTTAGGCCTGTCGCTGGCCATCGGCGTGCTCATCGACGACGCCATCGTCGTGCGTGAGAACATAGTTCGGCACATGGAGCGCGGCGAGGACCGCATCACGGCGGCGCGCAACGGTACCGCCGAGATCGGTCTGGCCGTGACTGCGACCACGTTCTCGATCGTCGCCGTGTTCGTACCCGTGGCGTTCATGGGCGGCGGCGCCGGCGAATGGTTCCGGCCGTTCGCGGTCACGGTGGTCGCCTCGGTGCTGGTCAGTCTGTTCATCTCCTTCACGCTCGACCCCATGTTGTCGGCGTACTGGGGCGATCCGCCGGACCACGCCAAGGCCGAGCGCCGCGGCATCTCCAAGGTGCTGGCACGCTTCAACATCTGGTTCGACCACCAGGCGGATCGTTATGGCAAGGTCATCGAGTGGGCGCTGCATCACCGCATCTGGATGGCGGTGGGCGCGTTCGCGATTCTGTTCGGGTCGATTTTTTATCAGGCGAAATTCGGCGGCAGCGAGTTCCTGCCGAAGTCCGACTACGGCACGCTGGCCATCGAAGTGCGCGCTCCCTCGAGCACCAGCCTCGAGTACGCGCGCAGCAAGGTGGAACGAGCCGCCGAGATCGCGCGCACCATGCCGGAGACCAAGGCCACCGACAGCCGCGTGAATGCCACCGGCGGGCGTGTGTGGGTGGATGTCGGCGACAAGGGCGACCGCTCGCGCTCGCTGGCCCAGCTCGCCGGCGATCTGCGCGAGAAGCTCAAGGCGTTGGTGGGTGCGGAATACGTGGTGCTCGACGATCTGAACAACGGCCCGCGCAAGCCGATCCAGGTGCAGTTCTACGGCGCCGACTCGCGCAAGCTCATGGAGCTCACCAACCAGTTCATGACGATGCTGCGGACGGTCCCCGGTGCCGTCGATGTGAGTTTGTCCGAGCAGGATCCGAAGGACGAGCTGCGCATCGAGCTCGATCGCGGACTCGCGAACCAGCTCGGCATCTCGGTGAACGATGCCGCGCAGACATTGCGCGTCGCGTTCGCGGGCGTCGAAGTAGGCGATTGGGTGGACCCGACCGGCGAGTCGCGCGACGTCGCGGTGCGCCTGCGTCGGGAGGACCGGCTCGATGCCTCGAACATCGAACATCTGCCGATCTCCGTCGCGGGCACCAACATGATGGTGCCGCTCGAGCAGATCGCGAACATCACCATCGATAAAGGTCCGTCGCGCATCCAGCACTACAACGGCAATCGCACCGTGACCGTGTCCGCGAACGTCCAGGGGGTCGATGCGGGCACCGTGACCAAGAAAGCACAGGAGCTCGCGAAGACGCTCGACTTTCCGCAGGGGTATGGCACCGGCCTGGGCGGCGCATCGCGCGACCAGGAGGAGCTGTTCGCCGAGATGGTCCTCGCGCTGTTCATGGGCATCGGCGTGATGTACCTGGTGCTCGTCATGCAATTCGGCTCGTTCACCGCACCGATCGCCATCATGCTGTCACTGCCGCTGTCGTTGATCGGCGTGGTGCTCGCGCTGAACCTCAGCGGTGGCACGATCAACCTCATGAGCCTCATCGGCGTCATCATGTTGATGGGCCTGGTCGCGAAGAACGCCATCCTGCTGCTCGACTGCGCGCGTGAAGAAGAGCGGCGCGGCGTCGATCGCGAGGAAGCGTTGATGCATGCGGGTCGGGTGCGACTGCGTCCGATCCTCATGACGACGTTCGCGCTGGTGGCCGGCATGATGCCGGTGGCCATCGGCATCGGCGAAGGCGGCGAGTTCTACTCGCCGATGGCGATCGCCATCATCGGGGGCACCATCGTGTCGACGATGCTCACGCTGCTGGTGGTGCCGAGCTTCTACGACAGCATCCAGATCAACTCCGAGCGCGCCAAGCTCAAGTTCAACGCGCGCGCGACGCTTTATAACCCCTTCCTCGCATTCGTCGTCACATTCTTCGAATTGCTTCTGACGCTGCAGTTGGGGCGCTTCTTTTATCGCCTGGTTCGCTGGCTGATCGGAAAGCGCAGCCCAGGCGAGCATCCGGTCGAGCGTGCAGCGCGCCTGAACGGATTCGAAGTGCCGGCGAGCTGGACGGCGCGGCCGAAGTGGTGGCAGCGCCGGGGTGCCGAGCAACCGCTCACGCCGAATCCGTATTCATCGGGCAACCTCGAGAAGGTGCCGCCGCTGATGGGCAGCCCCTATGCGGCGCGGCCGACGACCAGCGACTGATTTGGATTTGGGGACATTCCTCATTTCATTGTCACAATTGCCCGCCGCGGTCGGCCGCGCGGCGCGATGGTCTGCTCCAAGCCGCATTCAACGGCGATTCGTGCTCGCCAGCCGTCATCGCCGTACGGAGCTTGGCGCTCGATGGCCGAATGGATTGCTGCGATCTCCGCCGGCGACTGCGGCGCGTTGACGAATTCGGTCCAGCCGCTTGGCAACGGCAGCGGAGACGGCGTCATGCGAAGCGGCGACGTACCGTGCAGTCGCCAACGCAGGCTCCCCCATTCCCACTGCTCGGCGCGACGAACGAGGTTTGCGGCTAGCGCGTTGCGTTCGACGTAGCGCAAGACGGTCAGCAGATGCTCGTCCTGCTGAACGAGCGAAGCCTTGTATCGCCCCTCCCAGACGCTGCCGCTCGTGTCGTATTTCTTGTGATATCGGCGGGCGTGTGTCGTGAACAGCCAATGCGTCCACTGCGCGAGATCGCAGTTTTCACGCGGCTGCACGACGACATGGATGTGATTGGGCATGGCACACACCGCGAGCACCGGAAGGTCGACTTCATCGCAGGCTTCCGCCAGCAGCCATTGGAACGCAATGTAGTCCGCGCGCTCGTGAAACAGCCGCATGCGGTTGTTGCCTCGATTGAACAGGTGATAGCAGTAGCCGCCGATGACGGCTCGTGATGTGCGCGGCATGCGCGCAGACTAATACTCGCGGGTCCGCTGCCGGTGGTGTGAAAGGTGCGCGAACCGCCAGAAAGGGCGCTTCCGAAGGCAACGCTGACAAGCGGGAAAGCACAGCCTGTGCGGAGAGTCGCGAGACAAAAACGAGACCCGATGTGAAACACAGGCGTAGAGCCTGGTCCGGCGGACCACGTCGATGCACTGCGAAGATCGATTGTTACAGTGAAATGAGGCATGTCCCCATTTCCGAAGATCGATTGTTACAGTGAAATGAGGCATGTCCCCATTTCCATTTTTACCGCTCTGCGAAAAGCTCCCTGACGTTTTCCGGCGCGATCGCTTCGTCGTAGATCTTGAGCTGATCGACGAGGCCGTGGTACGGCAGGTCCCAGAAGTTCACGCCGAGCGCGAACTGTGTCGACGCGGCCGGCGTGAACACATCCGGGAAGCTGGTCATCGTGTTCACGAGCTGACCGTTCCGGTACAGCGTCAGCGTGCCGTTGTTCACGGCCATGACGAGGTGCGACCAATCGCCGACCGGGATCTGCGCGTTGAACGTGCCGTCGAACCACTGTGTGCCCGACCACAGCATCGTGTGCTGCAATCCGCCGGGTCCGCGCGGCACCACGCTGATCCAGCTCGAGTCGCTGGCCCAGCCGAACAACGCGGTGGTGAACTGCGTCGCGGCGGTGGGGTTGAGCCACATCGAGATGGAGTAGGTGCGGTCGCGCACCAGGTTGTCGGGCAGGCGCACACCGGACGAACCGTTGAGCACCAGCGCGCGGCCCACCGCGCCGCCGGCGTACGACACGCTGCCCCCGGCGTTGAAGATGCGGTCGCCGATGACGATGCCCGGAGCGACGCGGCCGGCAGCCTCGGCGAGATCGTCCTCGAATAGATAGGCGGCCACCGGCACCGGCGGTGCCAGCGACTTCACGCGCACCGCGAAGCTCTTGGTGGTCACCTCGCCGTTCAGCGAGATGGTCGCGGTCAGCGTCACATCGGCATCGGGCTGGTCGCGGCCCGGCCGCGCGACCTTGCCGCGTGTCGACAGCGCCGCGGCGTTCGACGACTGCCAGCTCACCGCCGCCGCGTACGCGCCGGTGCGCGGCAGCTCGAGGTCGGCACGCACCGCGGTAGTGTCGCCGAGGTCGAGCAGCGTGGCCGCGGACGCGATGAGCTGCGCATTCGGCAGATGATCGATGTCGAGCGCGCGGATCTCGGCGGCCGAGAGGCCGGCCTCGTAGACCTTGAGCTCGTCGAGCAGGCCGTTGAACGGCAGATCCCAGTAGTTCACGCCGAGCGCAAAGACGCCGGGTCGCGACGTGAAGAAATCGGTGAGCGTGCCGGCGTCGAAGCGCTGCACGCCATCGATGTACACCGAGACGATGCCGCGGTTCACCGCGAACGCCAGGTGGCTCCACGCGCCGGCTGGAATGCGCCGACCCGCGCTGCCATCGAAGAAGCGCTCGCTGCCGCTCCACAGCATGGTGTTGCCGTCCCAGCTCTGCGGCAGGAAGCTCAGCCACTGCGTCGAGAAGCGCAAGCCGTTGTTCGGATCCACCTGTTCGTTCACGGCGCCGAAGAAGCCGGTGGTGAACGGCGTGATCGTGGCCGGGTTGATCCAGAACGACACGGTATATGTGTAGTTAGTGATGAAGTTCGCCGGTAGCCGGACACCATTGCTGCCGTTGAGGCGCACCGCCCGTCCCTCGCGCCCCGCGTCGAATCCGACGCTGCCCGTGTTCCACACGCGGTCGCCCGTGGCCGTGCCGGCCGCGAGCCGGCCGAGCGCGTCGGTGAGGGTGTTCTCGAACGAGTACTGCGCCGCGCGGTTGAATGGCAGGCGCTGCGGCACCGCCACGGTGAACGTGCGCGCGGTAGTTTGTCCGGCGAGCGTCAAATACGCGGTGAGCATGACCACCTGGTCGCCTTCGCCGACATTCGGCCGCGTGACGGTGCCGTCGGTGGCGATGACGTCCTCGTTGCTCGACACCCAGGTGATGCGGGTGCCGCGCGCGCCGCGCACGGGCAGCGTCAGCGAATGGTCCTTCGCAGCCTCCGGCACGCCGAGCGCGGCCGCGACGTCCGCGAGCACTTCATGCCTGGCACGCGTCTCCATGCGCGAGCCCCACAGCGACACGCCCTTCGACGACACCGCCGTGAAAATCGGCGTGATGCGGCTGGCCGCCTCGTTCCACTGCCACTGCAGGATGCCTTCGAACGGCTCCGGAATGCCTTCGAGCGTGATGACGATGCGGTTTGGGTCGGAGACGTCGCGCTGGTACCTGCCCGTGACCTCGCCGCTGATGGTGTAGTCCCAGTTCAGCGTCACGTAGACGGATTGCTTCGCGGTGCGATTGATGTCCTTGCCGAGGTTGATCAGTTTGTAGTCGCCCAGGATGTCGCTGGTGTCGACGACATTCCTGCCCTTGATCGGCGCGAAGCGATGCGGGGAGGCCACTAACCACCCGTCCTTGTTCAGGTACATCTCGTGCACGCGGATCGAGTGCTGCTCGCCGCGGTTCGGAAAGCGCGTGTGGGTGATCAGCAGGTGCTGCTTCGTCTTCTTGTCGTAGTACGCGGAATTGTGGCCGGGCGATAGATAGCCGCGCTCGAGCTCGCGGTCACCCACTGCGGAGGCGAACTCGAAGCCGCCCATGAGCTTGACGCCGAACGGCGCGATGCTCGACTGGCTGCCGCGCGCGCCCACCATGTCCCGCCCTTCGGCGTCGAGGAACGGCCCAATGGGGCTCCTCGAGCGCGCGATGCGGATGTTGTAGCCGTCATTGGCCGCGAGACCGCCGAACGACATGAATAGATAGTAGTAGCGCGACTCGGGGCTGTAGAGCATGTAGCCGCCCTCGATCTGCGCGTGATCGCCGCCGGCCAGATGCTGGCCGTAGCCCTGGCCGGGCTTGGGCTTGGCGGTGTTCTCGTCCATCTCGAGGATGAACAGGCCGCCGGAGTACGAGCCGTACAGCAGCCAGAGCTTGCCCTTCGCGTCGTAGAAGACGTTGGGGTCGATGGTGTTCGGCATCACGAACGCGTTGTAGCTGGTCACGTCCTCCGGCCCGTAGCCGGCGGCGATTTCCGCCGCGCTCAGGCCTGAGCGCAGGAAGATGCCCTGGTCGACATAGGGACCGTCGATGCGATCGGACACCGCGGTGCCGAGGTACGAGCGTGGTCCCGTGCATTGGCCGCCGGGCGGGATGCCGCAAAAGCTGTAATAGAAGTGGTATTTGCCATCCTTGAGCTTGATGACGTCGGCGGCCCAAGAACCGGGGATGCCGGTCCACTGGTTGCCCGCGAGCGGGATCGTGCTCCACAGCGGGTTCGCGGCGTCGACGCCGTTGGAGATGGTGGACCACTGCATCAAGTCCGTCGATTTTGCGGCGGCCAGATGCGACCCGAACACGTAGAACGTGCCGTCGGTATCGCGGATCACTGAGGGGTCGTGCACCGCGCGGTCGTTGAAGGTGATGGCCGCGGGGTCCACCGTGGGGTCCGGGTAGTCGAAGAAGCAGCCGGTGACGGTCACGGCGACGGCCGCGCCGAGCGCGATCTTCTTGAAATTCATGGGATCCCCCTAACTACGGGCCGGTTTATCGCAATGTACGCGTGCCGGTCGCATGATCGTATAACTCGGACAATTGCCGAGTAATGCCGGTCTTGCAATACCGCCCCTGGCTTTCGGAATAGGTGGCGGGTGGGGAAGCGGGCTGGAATGCGCGCTGGCATTGGTACCGCTACCTGAGTTCCCGGACCGGCCTCGCGGGTAACGTCGTGAAGCAGATCGCCGCCGACGGTGGTGAGAAGCGATACGTCTATGACATGTTCGGGGACAACGTGCTCGCCACCGACGAGCTCGGGTTTCGCACGCGCAACACCTACGACCGCATGGCGCGGCTCACGCAGGTGGAGCGTGACGTGGTGAGCGGGGGGCTTGGCAGCGAGGAACCGACCGAAGTGCTGACCGAGCGTTACCAGTACGACTTCGCCGGCCATCGCAGCGAAGAAATCAACGCGGCCGGACATGCGACCTTCTACGACTACCACCTCGACGGCACCGTACGTACTCGCACGTCGTCGCTGGGTTTCACCACTGAGTACAACTACGATCCCCAGGGCCGCAAGACCTACGAGAAAGACGCCAACGGTCTCGAGCAACATTGGGAATACGATCAATTCGGCCGCCTGTTGAACCACGTCGACATCGGCGGTGTCCGCACCGAATACACGTACGACCTTGCCGGCCAGCTCGTGAAGCAGACGAGCACGCTCGGCCAGCATCAGGCGTTCTTCTACGATGAGGCCGGACATCTCACGCGCATCGTCGACACGGGCACGCCGGTGCGCAAAGGATTCGCGAGCGTCGTAGGGGTCAATCGCATCTCCGAATATGGCTACGACGTCCAGGGCCGGCGCGTCGCGGAGCGCACCGTGCTCGACGGCCGCGTGCATCAGGACAGCTTCATCACGTTCGATGCGCTCGGGCGCATGGCGCGAGTCAACGATCCGGACTACGAGGTTTCGTATTCGTACGACGGCGTGGGCAACCGCACGCGCATCGATGCCGACTACTTCAACCACATCGGCAAGGGCCCGGGGTTCGTGCAGAACCAGGACCTCTGGTACACCTATGACACGATGAATCGTGTCCTGAAATCGCAGGGCATGAACTTCGCGGGCGTCATCCAGATCACGGCATCGCAGGGTGTCGATCTGACGTACAACCTGCGCGGCGAGCGCGTGAGCGCGACGACCCACGGCGAGCACCTGTCGCTCACACAGGAAAAGATCGGCACGACGGTCATCTCGCAGACGTACAACCGCGTGTTCAGCGGCGAGTTCACGGAGCGCTACGGCTACGACGCCGTCGGACGCCTGGTCTCGATCAAACAGGATACCCCGACGGCGAGCCACGACCAGATCACCGGTAACTGGACGCAGAGCATCACCGAGGTCGCTACCACGACACGCACGTGGGATGCAGCGTCGCGCGAGATTCTGTCGATTACGTACGCGTTGGACCCGGAAGAGAATTCCGCGTCGACTCGCGACCGTACCGAGACGTCATCGACGTATGACGTCGATGGCCGCCTGCAGCAGCAGATCACGAAGCTCAACAGCATCATGACTGCGCGCGTCACGTATGGCGACGCGCAGTTCCACGTAGCACAGATCGCCACCGTCACGAGTCCCGTCCTGCGCTCGTACAACACCGTGCGCGCGGTGCGCTCAGGCGTTTCGGGCCGCGCGACGGCTGCCGTACCCCGCGGCGGCGTGCGCGGCGGCGCCACTCAGATGACGACGACCCAGCGCTTCATGCCCAACCACTGGACCGGTACCGGTTGGGACGCAGTGGGGAACCTGCGGGGGTACAAGATCGAGTTCTTCAAGGACACGAACGGCAAGTTCCTCTATTCGACCGAGCACAAGTTCGACTACCGTTTCGGTCCGGGCTATCAGCTCATCGGCGAGACCGCCTTCAGCTTCGGCAAGAATGCACCGGGCAAGGGCCTGACTACCCGCACGTACGACGTGAACGGCGCGCTGGTGCAGCTCACCGACACTGAGAAGAAGTCCAACAACCGCTACTTCGCGAACGACGCGATGGGCCAGGCGTTGACGGTCGTGAACGGCAACTTCGATGGCCACGATGGACATCTGACCGCTGCCCGCGCGTTCGACAATGCGCTGACCCGCACAGGCAACAAGGTGAAGGCGCAGTACTTCTTCTTCGCGAACGGGCAGAACATCGGCACGTTCGGCCAGCTCGCCGGCGAGAACAATGCGATCGAAGCGAACTTCGACGTGAACTTCACGCCGGTGTCGCCGCACTATCCAGCGAGCGCGCCTTCGCAGGTGGTGGTGCAGGAAGGCGACACGCTGCGCAGCATCGCGGCGCGCGTGTTCGGCGATGCGAGTCTGTGGTACATCCTCGCCGAGGCCAACGGACTCACGAATCCGGACGAGAAGCTGGCGGCGGGCACGCAGCTCGACATCCCTAACAAGATAGTCTCGCTGCAGAACAGCGCCGACAGCTTCAAGCCGTTCGATCCGGGCCAGGCGATCGGCGATGCGACGCCGACGCAGCCGCCGCCGAAAGGCGGCTGCGGCATCGCCGGCATGATCTTGATGATCGTCATCACGATCGTGGTGGTGTACTTCGTCGGACCGCGGCTTTGAGAAATACGTTCTCGTTTCCGCCCAGCATCATCCTTGCGGAAAATCGCAACGTGATCTTTTCCGAGACAACCTGGTGCACGATCGAAACTGTCCGCGTCTAGTTATTTCAAGACCGGCGATCGGCTGCTCCGACGGCTCGTCCTCGGCGAAGAAGAGCAAGGGATGTGGGAACGCGTTGAAGGAGAGTCGGAACCGTGGGAGCGTGAGGCGTTCGACGGTGCGGCCGTGGAGAGCGCGGAGGGCGAGGAGCTCACGCTCGGCGTCGATGAACGCTGGCCGATGGAGCGCGACATCGCGCGCGACGCCGATGCGATGCGTTATGCGGAAGCAGTGCTCGAATATTGGAGCGTTGAAGACTGAGCCTTCTTCGGCGCCTTCGACAACGCGCTGACCCGCACCGGCAACAAGGTGCAGGCGCAGCAGCTGCTTGCTGAATCCTCATTTCCTGACGGAGTGGAGAAGCGGGGAGTGTGACTCCCCACTTTCCCCACCCGGCACCGTGACTAGTTAGCGATGTTCAGCCACTGGCTGGTCGTGAGGCCGATCTTCCCCGCGCCCGCGCCCTGCGGGCCGGACAGAATCTCGCCGAGCGTCTCCACCGGATCCATCGCGTACGGATACATCGGTCCGCCGTTGTGCCACGCGAACGGAATCTGCGGCGCCTGGTCCGGGCCGAGCGTGCTGAGGGCATCGTCACTGTTGCCCTGCCACGTCGCCCAGGTGAAGCCGCGGTCCGTGAAGTATTTGTCCGGATCCTGCGACTCGACCGGCATGAACTGCGTGTCGGTCGTGAACAGTATGTGCCGGATGTTCCTGCCCTCGATGGCGCCCGTGAACTGCGGATTCGTCACGTCGGTCTGATTGTTGCGGAACGGCGTGAGCACCCCCCAGAACACACTGTTTTCGATCTGCACCGCGCCGCCTTCCGTCGAGATCGAGCCCTGCGAGGTGATGCCGAAGCTGTACGTCGAGCTCAGCGCACTCGCGAGCGATGGATTCGCCGCGACGACGTCGTCACGCATCTTCTTGACGATGCGTGCGTTCGAGCTGTCGATGAACAGGTTGTAGCCGTGCACATCACCGCCGCGCAGGCGCGGCATGCGGTCCTGCAGATCCTTGTAGTAATTGTGGTGCAGGGTCACCGTGTAGGTGGTCAGCCCCTCGAGATTGGTCGAGCCGATGAGGTGGCCTTTCTTCTGCGGCAACGCAATTGCGATGACCTGCTCCTGCGTGAACACGTCGTTGGTGCGCAGCAGGTTGTACATCGTGTTGCCCGCGCGATTCGCCTCGAGCGCGTCGAACTGGCGTTGCACGAAGCTGCCCGGGCCCGTGGCCGCAGGTACCACTTCGCTCCACGAGATGGTGATGCGGCTCGCGCCCTTCTTGATGTCGAGCACGCCGTCGTAGGCCTTCGTGAACGTGCAGTGATCGACCCAGATGTCCGCAGTCACGCCGCCGCCGTCGCCGATGGTGACGAAGTCCCAATCGTTCGTGTCATAGGCGCCACGCGTGCCTTCATCCCATTCCCAGAGCTCGTCGAATTTGAGATTGCGCAGGATGAGGTTCGTGCCACCCTTGATATTGAGCTCGGCGTGGCGGATGGTCGAGCCGTTCTTCGAGTAGATAGTGAGGCCGTTGAAGTCCTGGATGTCGAGCAGCGTCACTCCGCTCGCGATGAGCGCCGGATGCTTGGTGGCCGGCAGGTTGGGACGCAGCGGGTTGCTCGTCTGCGAGGTCAACAACGTGCCGACCTCGTTGTAGCCCATGTTGAGGTCGTTCACGATCTCGATGACCTTCACGGGATTCGAGCTCGATGCCTTCGCGTCCCTGAGCGCGGCCACGAGTTCGGTGGCCGTCGTCACCTTGCGGTAGCGCGCGTCGTTCTCCGGGATGTTGCCGCCGCCGGTCACCGTGTCGGCCGCGAAGCCCTGGAGATTGTAGTTGAAGACGTCGCCCACGAGCGCCGGCTCCGGCGGCGTCGCGCCGCGCGACAGGTCCTCGGGATGAGTGGGGCCGGTGGGAGGCGTGGGTGTGCCGCCGCCCTCCGTCGGCGTGCCGATCTCGCCCGTGAAAGAGTTCGGCGGGACGAGCAGGGTGCCCGCCGGATCGCGAATCTGTACGTCGCTGAAAGTGGCCGACGCGGCCACCGTGTTGCTGCTCGAATTGATCATGAAGCCCACGAACAGCTCTTCCGGCAGGCCGGCGGCGAAGAGCTGTCCCGTTCCAGGCGCTCCCGTGAAGGAGACGTATGTGGCACCGCCATCGAGTGAGCCAAAGGCCTCATATCGATTGCCCGTGCGGACGAGCTTCAGGTAGCGGGCGCCGCTGCCCGTGACCGAGACAGCGTTGTTGGAATTGTTTCCGGGAGCGGCCAGCCGATGGCTGCGCCCGAACGGCGACGTGGATGAATTGAACATCGCCGAGCCGTAGATGAAATTGTTGCCGATGGGCGTGATGTCCGGAGTCAGCAACAGCGCGGCCCGCCCCTGATTGCTCACGAAGTTCGCGAAGTCGACGCCATCGAGCCGGGCGGTGAACACGAAGTCGCCGCGGATCTTGGTGTAGACGTAGTGGAACACCTGGTTGGAGCTCTCCACCTTGCCGCGCGCGGAGAGATTCAACGCGTCGCCGGCTTCGTTCGTGCTGTGCGTGCCGACCGCGAAGTTGGGCGGGGAGTTGAAGTCGACCGCCTTCCACCTCGATTCGACGGGCGCAATCGTGATGTCGTAGCCGCCGCTCGTGATCGGACTGTCGGTATTCACCGGCGAACAGGCCACGGCTTTCAGTGTCAGCGAGTTGCTGATCGCGATGGGGCCCGTGTACGGCGTGTTGCCGCCGCAGACCGGATTCTGGCCATCGGTGCTGTACTTGAACGTGGCTCCCGGCGTTGCGGACGTCAGCGTCACGTTCTGTACGCCGGTGTACGCGCCCGGTGCCGGGTCGAACACCGGCGCGGCCGCCGGTGGACGGATGACGTACGCGGCGCTGGCGACGGCACTGTCGGGCCGGCCGGCCGCGCAGCCGATGGCGCTCAGAGTGGTGTCCTGCGCGATTTCGAGGGCGCCGGTGTAGATAGAGCCGGAGGTGCAGGTGGGTGCGCTGCCATCGGCCGTGTAGCGGACCGTCGCATCGGCGGTCGCGCTGGCGATGCTCACCGACTGCGTGGCGAAGTACAGGCCCGCGGCGGGGCTGAATTCCGGCGTGGCCACGGGCTCCGGCGGCTTGATGGTGTACGTGCCGCTGGTGATGTTGCTCTCGGCGCGCAGCAGCGCGCAGGCCATGGCCTTGAGCGTGGTCGTGGTGGCGACCGTGAGCGGACCCGAGTAGATAGTCCCGCGCTGCTTCTGGCAGCTCGGTGCCCTGCCGTCGGTGGTGTAGACGATGGTCGCGCCGTAGGTGTCGGACGTCATCGTGACCAGCTGGGTGCCGGTGTAGGTTCCCGGTGCGGGGCTGAAGACCGGCGCATCCGCCTTCTTGCAACCCGTGAGCGCGAACGCGGCGAACAAGGCGAGCGCGCAAACGCGCGTCGCCGAAGCAAGGCTCTTCATTCGGAAATCCCCCTACCGGAAAGTCATTTTGCGTGGTGCGTCGCGGTCGTGGCCGCGATTGCTACCGGTGTCATGCTAGGGAAACGCGGTCTGGGGCGCAACTCGCGGGTTTTACGTAATGTGCGCGGCGCGGCGGGAGTGAGGAAAAAAACGCTGGGGAACGCCGCGCATGCACTGCGCGGCGTACGCCCAACCCAGGTCATTCGGCCGCGAGATCCAGCGCAATCGCCCCGCGAAGCGGGCCCGTGAACGTGGCCGTTTGCGACTGCGGACCGAGCACGTCCGGCACCGTGAACTTGGTGCCGATCGGCGGCACCGCGTGCAGGAATGCCCAGCCTACGTCCGGCAAGTCGATGACGGGCAGGACACCAGGCTCCGGTCGACCGACGCCGAAGTACGGCACGTCGCCCGCATTGCGGAACAGTACGTTGCCGCCGCGCGTTTGCATCTCGAGCCAGCGCCAGGCGCCGAAGAAGCCTTCGAACTCGGGATAGTGATACGTCTCGCCCGGAATCGAGCGCGAGTAGTTGGTTGAATGCACACCGAACGAGGTGCCGGTCAGTCGATTCTTCCAGATGCGGTACGGTCCGGCTCCAACCCAGCGCTTGCCGGTCACCGTGACCTCTGCGGGCTGGAAAGAAACGCCGAGGATGTCGGCCGCGCCTTCGAACGCGAATTCATACTCGATGACGGGCCGGCCATCGCGCAGTTTCCAGATCACGTTGCGCAAGGCGTCGTCGTAGCGGGCACGTGCTATCACATCCGTGTCATCCTGCGGGGCGAGCTCGAGGGAGATCAGCCGCGGTTCTGGCGCGACGTTGCTGAACGTGCGTTTGCCGGTATCGCGCCGCCAGGCGATGAACGTGGGGCCGCGCAGCCCGAAGCTTCGTCCATGCTTACCGAGGTCGGTGAGCCGGCCGGTGGTCTGGTCGAAGCGCAGCTCGAAATTCCCCGCGGACACCGTGACGCCATCCTCGAGTACACGCGGCGCTGCTGCAGATTTCGGCGCGGAAGAGGGCACCGTGGCCGCCGCGCCTTGCATGGTCCACATCCACAGGTCGTGACCATTCGCATCGCGCGCGGTGAGCTCGATGATCTCATCCGGTCCGAGCTTCGCGATGGCTACCGGCAGCTCCCAATCCTGCGATGCGCGCGGTGCGAGCGCGGGACCTCGGATGCGGCCGGAGGCAAGGGTGCGCGGCTTCTGGCGGGTGCCCGCTGCCGGCAGGCGCAGTGCGCGCCAGGCAAAGTCGACGCGCTCCAGGTTGGTGAAGTCGTAGGCATTCTCGAGACGCATGCGCAGCTTGTTCGGCGCGAAAGCGAGGTCGCTGACCAGCACCGGCGACCAGATCTCCTTCACCGCGAAGTAGCTGCCTTCCTTCTCGTGGTGCGCACCCACGAACCCATCGGGCGCGGCGTTGCCGACGTTGTCGATGGCGCCATTTCGATCGGTGCGCTCGATACCCTCGTCGGCGAACACCCAGAAAAATCCGCCCGCCACGGTCGGGCTCTTGCCCATCACGTCCCAATAGTCGCGAAAGCCTGCGCCAATACCGCCGTCGTACAGCCCATGCAGGAATTCCGTGGGCATGAAGATTTCGGGGCCGGCCGACAGCTTCACGGTGCTGTCGTAGTTCTCGTAGTGGTCGGTGTTGATGCCGCTATGGATGCCCCACGGATGCAGCACCGGCCGGCGCTGCGGATCGTATAGATCGAACTGGCCGTCGTTCTCGGTGTTCCAGCCGCCTTCATTGCCGTTGTCCCAGAACAGGATGCTGGGATGGTTCACGTCGCGCCGCACGATCTGGCCGATCAACCGCGCGCCCGTGGGCGTGTCGTAGAAGCCCTGCCAGCCGGCGAGCTCGTCGAGCACATACAGCCCGAGCTCGTCGGCGGCTCGCAGGAATGCGCGATCGGGTGGATAGTGCGACATGCGCACGGCGTTCATGTTCGCGCTCTTGATGAGCCGCGCATCGGCGTAGTTCTCGGCGCGCGTCAGCGTGCGGCCGCTGGCCGGCCGGAAACTGTGCCGATTGATGCCCTTGAGCACGATCTTGCGGCCATTGAGATACACGCCGTCGTTGGCGCGCACTTCCAGCGTACGGAAGCCGATGCGTTCATCGACCTGGTGCAGCTCCCGGCCACCCGCGAGCAGCGAGACGCGCGCGGTGTACAGGTGCGGGGTCTCCGCGCTCCAGGTGCGCGGGGTCGCAAACTTGCCGGTGAGCGTGGTTTCGCGCGCGTTCGCCGGCGAATCCAGCGCCGCGCCAAAAGGCTTGCCGGCCGGGTCGAGTAGTTGGACCCGCAGGGAGGCGCCTGCCGGCGGCTCGCGGTTGAGAAACACGCGCGCCAGCAACGAACCGTCGGCGCGCGCATCCATCGCGGTCCACGTGATGTGCTCGCGGGGTCGGGCCTCGAGCCACACGGGGCGATAGATGCCGCCGAAGGTCCAGTAGTCGCCACGCCGTTCGGCGCGGTTCACGCCGGTGTTCGCGGATTCCTTGGAAACTCTCGCGACGATCTCGTTGCGGCCGGGTTTCACGAGCGCCGTGATGTCGTAGTCGAAGCGGTAGAAGCCGCCCTGGTGCGGTGGCCCCACTGAGGTGCCGTTGATGGAAACGCTGGTATCGGTCATCGCGGCTTCGAACACGATGTGGATCTGGCGGCCGGTCCACGTCGCGGGGAGATCGAACGAGCGGCGATAGGTACCGGTTTCTTTCGGGATGATGGGGTCGTCGTCGGGTTTCCCGCGGCCTTGCGTGCCGTAGTAGTAAGACCCGAAACCCTGCTGCTCCCAGCACGACGGCACCAGTATCTTGCGCCACGCGCCGCTGCCGCGGCCGGTATCGAGCTGGAAATCCCAGTAGACCGGTTTCTCGTTGTCGGCGCCGGTACCCGACAGTGGCAGTATCAGCGTGGATTCGGCCCGGGTCGTGGCAGCGAAGCAGGACACCAGGGCGGCCAAGAGCAATGCGCAGCGTAGTTTCATGGTGCCAAAATAGCGCGTCGCGGCGGCTCAGAACAGCCGCCGCGTGGTGCGGGTCGCGGCGGCCCGCCTGTCTGCCTCAGCCGAGGCCTTTGGTGTACGCGAGCGTCACGATGCCGGAGAGTCCCCATTGCGCGCTCGAGTTGGTCGAAACCCCCGGGCCCTCATCCACCGCATTCACCACCGCCGGCGCCTCGATGCGCTTGGCCGTGAACTCCTGGCCCCGGCCGTAACCCGCGCGTCCATCGTTGAACTCCGTCCACGCGCGCGCGGCGAGCTTCGCATCTTTTTTCCGATAGGCCGCGAACGCGGTCAGGCGCGCGTGACCCTGTTGCAGGTTGGTGCCGCCGAGCTCCCGGCCGAGCGCGGCCTTCTGCTCTTCGGCGGGCGCGTTGTACAGCTCGCAGTACTGCAGCCAGGCGCGCTCGAACTCGGGCACGCCGAACAGCTCGATCAACTCCGCGCACACCTCGGGCAGGCCGAAGGCGGCGGACAGATGCGAAACGCTGACCCGGTCGCTCTTGGAAATGTCGAACGCGCCGGTGACCAGGTTGAAGCGCTCGCTGCCGCTGAAGAACCCGCGTGGCTGCGCGCCGATGGTCTTCATGCTCGCGATGAGGCGGTCGCGCAGTTTCGGGTCGCGCGTGCGCTCCCATTCGGTGAGCCAGGCGCTGGCCAGCGAGCCCCAGTCGGTGCCGAAGCCCATGTATGCATAGTCGCCGTTCGGATCCACGTCGTGCCGGTCGGCGGCATTGGCGAGCTTGCGGCCGGGCGCGATGGTGCGCAGCGTGCGCGCAGCCTCGATCTGCTCGCGCATGAGATCGCCGACGCGCTCATCGCCCGTCAGGAAATAGTAGAAGCGCCGGTTGAGCGCGGTGCTGATGCGCAGTTGTTTGGCGCTGCAACCCCAGTGCTGCACGTTGTGGCGCGACCCCAGCGGCGCGAACTTGCCGAGATGATGCACGTCGACTTCGCCGGTGTGGCGCGTCATGGCTTCGGCGAAGCGGAAGGTGTCGGCGCGGCCGGTGCGCAGGAAGTACATCCACAGCCACACGTCGGTCGCGAGTTCGGAGTTGTCCCAGGCGAAGCCGCCGATGTCGTAACGCCACGTGTGACGATCGAAATCGTACGTGTGCATGACGTCGCCGTAGTTCCAGAAGCCGTACCAGCGGCGCTGGTCCTGCTGCCCGCGATAGAAATCGAACATCCAGTCGAGCTGCTTCTCGAGCGCCGCGTGCGCCGGCGCCGTCTGCGAAGGCAGCGACAGCGCGTGACCGAACACGCCGGAATCCACGGTAGTTTGCGGCGTCGGCACGATGACCGCGGGCTCGCGCAGCGCTGCCGCCAGTTCCGCGACGCGCGCGCGCGCCGGCGTCGCCGGCAGGATCCACAGCGACAGCTCGCTGGTGCGCGCCACGCCCACCGGCGTGCCGAATCCGGGCTCGTAGTCCTCGTACGTGATCTCGAGGCCGCCCTTGTACTGCTTCTCGTACGTGTCCATGCCAAGACCGTCGTGATAGAAGCGCAGGTCCATCGGCGCCGCCTCGGGCGACCACACCCACATCGTCACCGTCGCCGCGTCCGTGCCGGCACCGCGGATATCGAGCTGCGCCGGATGGCTCTGCCAGAAATTGCGGATGCCGAATGCGACGCCGCCGGACGGCCCACCGACGTAGCCGAGCCCGCTGGCGCGCGCGCCGGCCGCGCAATCGAGCCAGGCATGGCCGTCGGCGGTGCGTTTGCGGATCGTGAACGAGTCCGCGTTCGGCTGCAGCAGCGTCCAGTCGCCGAAGGCCGGGATGTACTGCAGCAGGTTGCTGACTACCGGCGCGATCGTGCCGGCCGCGCGACCCTCGACCTGCGCGTCGCGCGCCGCCTTGCCCGCGTCGCGGCGCAGGCCGGTGAGCCCGCGCACGGCCTCGCCAAATACGCCTTCGCCTTCGCCCGCGAAACGCACGTGCCGGTCGTACAGTGGATCGGCAATGGGCGTCGAGAAGCGCAGGCCGATGCCGCGGATGAAATCCTTGTGCTCGTCGCCGTCGAAGACGATGGTGTGCAGCACGCGCAACGCGTCGCTGCCCGCGTAGAAATAGAAGCGCAGCGTGAACGGCAGCCACGCGCGGGCGCCGCCGGCATGTTTGCCTTCCACCTTGATCACCGCGCGCGCCGGGCCGCGCTGCTCCACGGTTACTTTGTCGATGGCGCTTTCGAATGCGCTGGTGGTGACGGCGCCGTCGCTCGAGGAGGCGCGATCCTGGCGCAGCAGCACCAGTTTGCCGTCACGCAGCCGCTCCTGCCCGTCGCGCTGGATCGCCGCGATCACCGCCGTGCCGGAGCGCGGCATGCGGCAGACGAACGCGCCGGTATCGATCTCGATGGCGGTGTCGCTGTCGCGCACCACGACTGCATCTCTGGCTTTCGGGCCGCGTTGCGCCAGAACCTCGAACGGGCCGTTGCCGGCGTCGGCGCCGGGTGCGAGCGCATGGCCGGTCCACTTGAGCGAGCCGTCGGGCCAGAAGGCGAGGGGCCAGCTCTGCACGGTAGTGAGTTTGCCGCCCGCATCGCGCAGCGCGAAATCGCGCGCGCCGTTCTTCACCTCGCCGCGCGGCCACGGCGTGCCCCACGTGACGCCCTGCGCGACGGCCGGCGCATGGTCGTCGAGCCAGCGCACCCAACTACCCGCGGTGGGGTTGGCGGTGGTGAAGATGGCGGAAGATCCGGCTGTGCCGGCGACACCCAGCGCGACAGGCGCGGCAGCACTCGCGGACAAAAACGTCCGGCGCGAAATCCGATTTTTCATGAGGGCCCCTGTGAGAAGTGACCGAATATGCACGAAGGTGATCGAGCCTGCAAAGATTTGCGGCAGGGTGAGCGCTTGCCAGCGATGGAGCGCGCCGCCCGTTCACTCTTCTTTATAGAGCGCGCGCGTCGGTTTCGACGGTCGAGCGGGGTCAGCGTTTCTTCGTCACGAGGTCGTTGAGGTCCGTGCCCTTCTTCCTGACTTCACGTCCGATCTTGCCCAGCTCCTCGAGCAACGCCTCGCGATATTCTTTCGTGTGAGCCGTCTTTCCCGCGACCGCCTTCTCGAGACGCGAGGTGACCGCATTGTTGTAGTCAGGTCCATGCGGGCCGACGTGATTTTCGACCGACAGTTTGTTTGCTCCGCTCTCCACACCCTTTTGCAGATCGGCATTTTCGAAGAGCACCTGATTTCTCTTGCCCGCCTCTCCGTACTTGGTCGCAAGGTGGTGGGTTTCGAAATCCGCGACCTTCGATACGTCGACTTTCCCGCCGGACTCCAGGAATTTCTTGCGGTCCGCCTCGACTCTCGCGTGCGCCGCATTCTTCGTCTCGGGAACCTTCGACTGGTCCATCGAATTCTTCGGCGCGGGCGGCGGTTTTCCCACAGGCGCAGCGGGAGCTTCGCGCCGGAACGGAAGCACTTTGCCCGGCGGCTTTGAACCGCCTCCATCGATCACCGCCCGCGGTGCATCCGGATTCGTGCGCGCGGGCGGACCTCCCTGAACGACGTCGCTGTTGGCGACCCGCTGCTGCGGAACGGGAATCGCTTGCGATTGAGATTCTGTCGGTGGCTTGGTCGGTCCCTCGTATTTGGGATAGACGCCGGAAGGCCGATCCCCCGCCGCGGCGTCGCCGACATTCTTCGAGGCCGGCGCCGACGGTGGAGCCTGATCGGGCACCGTCGTCGGCTTCGCCTGCGTGGGCGTGCTCGGCCTGGCTACCTGCGGCGCTTCGCCCGACACCTTTGGCTTCACCACCGGTGGCACTTCCCCCGACACCTTCGGAGTTCCTTTGGGCATGCCGCCTATCGGCCCCTTTGCCGCGGCATGGAGCTCACCGGCCGAGGTCGCTGCCAACAGCGCCCGCGTCACGGTGACAGGGGCGTTCTGGATTCCCGTGACGATCGCCCGTTCGAGCTCGTCCACGCGCGCCGCTTGTGCTGGCACTCCGAGCTCGATGCAGAGATCCCGGTACTCCTTCGCGGCGACCATCATCTCGTCCATCGCCTTGTTCATCGCGCCGAGATGTGGAGCGCGGTCGTAATAGCCCCGATGTTTGACGAATTCGGTTTTTGCAGTGAAGAACGCCGAGTATGCGTCCGAGAATTTCTTGTATGGGCCGCGGGTTTTCTCGTAGATGTCGTTGGTCTTGCCACTCGCAATGTCCCAGGACGCCGAGGCGCTGCGTCCGATCGCCCTTGCCTGGTCGGGCGTGGACCCCAGTTGTTTGACCGCTTCGACTTTGCCGTGGATGTCCGGCACCGGCAACGCGAGCTGAGCGGTCGAATCGACGACGTCCAGACCCAGGCTGAGCCCATTCGCGCCAACGCCATACATGGCGCCAAATCCACCCGCGGCCAGCCCCGACACGGTGCCGAACTCGAGCCTCTTCGCCTGTCTCCACAATCCGTCGAGCGAGGCATTCAGCGAAAGAGCTTGCTTCGTGAGCTCATCGGAGCGCGCCCACGACGCCACCTCCGGATCGAACTTCGGCGCCTCGGCCTGCTCCTTGGGCGTGGGTGGTTCGGATTGATCTCCGAGCGCGAGGACATGGCAGTCCACCGACGGAAACACGGTCGTCTGGATCTTCCTGCGTCCGGGCAGATAGGTGATGGTGAGATCGTCCTGATAATTCTCGTAGTCGAGCGTGACGGTGTACGTCAATGACACGCCCGCGCGCTCGTGGTCGAGGATCTCGGGTTTCTGGAGCTCGGAAAATGCATCGCGTTTCGCGCCCTTGGGTCGAAGCGCTCTGCTCTTGGAGCGAATGATCGCGTACGGGATACCTTGAATGCTCACCGTGTCCCCATCGGGACCGCGCGAGAGCGTTGAGGTGGGCCGGATGGGCTGGTTGCCGCCCTTGCGCTGGATCGCGGGTGCGCTCCCCGTCCGCTGCTGCTGCGTGACGTGCGTGAGCTCGTGCGCCATCAAGCGCCGGCTGGCGTCGGTGCCGGGCGAGGGCGCGCCCGCGCCGAGAAAGATGTTGGAGCCCATCGTGAACGCGGGCGTGCCGAGCTCGTGCGCCCGCGCGTTCGCCTGGGTGTCGGAGTGGATGCGCACGTTGGAAAAATTCCAGCCCATGCGCGATTCGAAAAAACTCCGCTCGCTCGCCGGCAGTGAGCGCGCAGAACCACCGCCCACCGGAGCCGCCGCCGCCGCGACTCCGCTGCCGAGCAGCCCGCGAGCCGCAGCCGCGGCGTCGAGCACGGACCCGGCGATGCGGTCGGCCGCGCGTTCCAGGTCGGAGTCCTCGCGCAACACGCGACCAGAAGTCGGGGTATCCGACTTGGTTGCCGAGGTGCGCGGGACGTGTGATCGCATTCAAATTTTGCGATCGAAGTCGCGATAGTCAGTCTCGAGTGCCTCGAGGTTGCGGATGATGCGCGCACGTTCCTTCGCGCCGGCCGTGCCCTTCTCGGCGGCGAGCGCGTCGCGCAGCGCCGCGAGGTTGGCGCAGGCTGCTGGATCCTTGCCGGTCGCGGCGGTCAGCGCCGTGGGTCTGGCGACGATTTTCGTGACCGCGGTTTTCACCGTGACGGCGGGAGCCGCCGACTTCTTCGCGACCACGGGTTTCTTCGTGGCGGGTTTCTTCGCGGCGGGAGTCTTCCTGCTGGCCATGCGTGTTCCGTCAGGCGACGTTGGTGAGGTTGAGCGCCACGAACGCGGCGGCGATGCCCTGGATCGTGCCGCGGCACACATTGCCCAGCGCGGTGCTGCGACCCGCGGCCGTCACCACATGCAGCGCGAACAAGCCGCCTAAGATGCGGTTGTTGCTCACGATCAGCGAGGTCGATGCCAGCCGCACGTCGGGCACCGCTTCGCTGGTGCTGCCGTCGCGATACACCTGGTTGTTCACGAACGCGCCATCGCCGCCCGTGAACTCCAGCGTCACGGCGTTCATCGGGCTGCGCACCCGGATCTGGTTGCCCGAGACCACGTAGTTGGCCGCCGCGCCGTTCGCCATGATGGCGCGGCTGTTCTGCGCGGTGATCTCCGAGAACTGGTTGTTCTCGATCGCGAGCTGCTCGATGGTGCCGCCCGCCTCGAGCTCGATGCCGAACGTCACGCGCGAGATCTGGTTTGCGCCGATCATGATGCTGCGTAGGGGCGCCTGCACCTGGATGCCGGCGCGGTTGAAGCCTTCGATGCGGTTCCCGGTGATCTGGCACTCGGTCATCGTCGTGTTCGGCGCGGGCACGGGCAGCGTGATGCCGCTGCTCGCGACGCCCACCACGAGGTTCGGCGAGCCGAGGATGTCGTTGTCGACGATGCGCACGCCGTTGAGATTGGTCTCGATGCCGGTGGCGCGCACCTCCAGCACGTTCCCGCGGATGTCGAGCCCGAAATCCGGAGTAGTCAGGCCGGTGAGCCGGATGGCCGCGGCGCCGCAGTCGGTGATGCGATTGCAGCTGATCTGGTTGAGGAACTGGTGCGCCGACGTCGGCGTGAACGAGATCGCGGTGATCACGCACTTGATGTCGTTGTGCTCGATGCGGGTATCGGCGAGGCCGACTCCGCCGTTGCCCGAAGCGTCGCTACCCCCGCGGATGCCGACGGGCGCGAGCAGGTGATTGCGCGTGATGCGCAGGTTGGTCGTCGCCTCCATCACGTTGATCGCGGCCCAGTTCGGGCTCGTGCCGCGCACCTGGATGTCGAGACTGTCGAGGCACACCGACCGCGCGCCGATGATGTTCACCGCCTGCGAGGGTGCCGTGACGTTGCCGCTGGCGCACCGGATGACGAAAGATTCGAGGTGGATGTCATCGCCCTTCTGCACGCTGATCGCGCCGACGCCCGCCACGGGGAGCATGACGGAAGAGAGGCCCTTGCCGCAGATCGTCACCGCCTGCGCGCTCTGAATCGTCACGGGCGCCTGCAGCGCGTACTCACCGACTTCGAGGCACACCTTGCCGCCGCCCGCCGCGATGACCTGATTCACGGCCATCTGGATCGTGAGCGTGCCGTTCGCATGCTCGTCCGGCGTCACGCAGACGGTACACGCGCAGTTGTCGCCGCCGCCGCCGAACGCCGGCGGCCAGAACACGCGGCAGTCCGCGAACTGGTTGGGGAAGGTGACGAAGCCGAGCTTGGCGTAGTGGTGGTGGATGCCGCGCGGCGCCGCCGCGTCGAGCTCCTCGACGGTCGCGCTGCCCGCGCGCGCGGCGAACACCCAGTAGTCGCCGCTGCGGAAGCGGCCGCCGGCCGGGTCCAGCGTGAACGTCGCGACGATGCCGTGCTCGAGCAGCACGCTCACCGCCGCATTCGCCGGCACCGTGGTCTCGCCGTTGTTGGGCGCATCGTCGACGTCCAGCAGCACGTTGCCGTTCTGATCGAAGACCTCGCCGCGCTGATCCCAACGGCGGATGCGCGTGTGCCGCAAGGCCCCCGGCTGGTCCTGCCCGTCGACGGGGAACAGCCCCGCGGGCAGCGGGCTCTCGAGGATGATGGTGCGCGTCGCGTCGTCGACGCCGTTGCCCACCTGGATGCGCCGCAGGATGCCGGGCAGGTTGTTGAGCTCGAGCCAGTCGTCGGTGATCTCGATCCAGTCGCCGTCGGAGAAGCGCAGCACCGAATCCTTCTGCGTGCTCTCGACCACGAGCTGGTCGAGCGCGGGGAGGTGCGTCACGCGGGTTTCCACGCTCGCGTTGTCGCGCGACCACTTGAACGTGGCCGTGCCCGGCAGGCCGCCGGTGTGGATTTCGATGCGATAGAGCTGGTTCTCGAGGCCTTTGTAGCCGCCGGCCGGCGCGACCAGGCAGGGGTCGGGTTGTCCCGGCACGTTGGCCGTGCCGGTGGTCAGCCGGCCGCCGCAGCGCGGGTTCACGGCGTTCCAGGCCGGCAGCGTTTCGAGGTCCGTCGCGCACGCGGCGTTGGGCCCGACGTTGAGTAGTTTGACCTGCCACACCGTCTGCAGGCGCGTGGTGCTGTCGACGCCCACGGCCTGCTCGATGAGGCCGTCGCGCATGAGGTGCGTGACCTCGCGCTGCCAGACGTCGAGGTACACGAGGTGCGGGCCGCCCGGGGGCAGGGCGGGCGCGTTGGGTAGATAGGGCTGCGTCGTGAAGCCGTTCTGCTCGCGGTAGCGCACCGGGTCCGCGCCCATGAGCTCCTCGAGCCGCGCGTTCCAGACGCGCGCGCCGCCGCCGTGGTTCTCGGCGAGCACGCCGTCCACGTACATGCGGCCCCGGCCGATGGTGAGGTTGCCCGGTACGGGCGTGATCGCGAACGCGTCGGGCGTCTGCGTGGGCACGACGGCGGTGCCGATCGTGTCGAGCGTGCCGGCGTGCGTGCGGCGCCGCAGCTGCAGCACCAGCGCGTTCCATTCCGCGTCGCTGAGCGGGCGTCCCTGTTGCAGCAGTACGCCGAGATCGTCCTGCAACGGATCGAAACTGACTCGGCTGTAATCTCCACTCATGTCTGGCTCCGTGCCTCAGCTCTGATGAAACAGGCCGGCCTCGAGGCCGACCCGCAGGTATTCGTCGAGTCGCAGGCGCAAGTTGGTCTCGCGCTGCGGCCGGTGAACGTGGTGATAGACGCCCATCTCGCCCTCGTCGTCGGCGCCGCGCTGGATCTGCGCGCCGGCGGTGAGTCCGAGCTGCATGTAACTGCCGCTGCCGTAGCGCAGCGACACGAAGCGCGGCACGGGCGCGGGCACGGCTTCCGACGGCAGGCAGCGGAATCGCCGTGGCACGCGCGCGTCGCCGGGCAGCAGGCTGAAGCGCACGCAGCCCTGCTGGCGGCGCTCGGCCATGACGGGCGTGGTCCAGGTGTCCGCGGGCGCGAGTCGCGCGATCACGATCGAGTTCGAGATCAGCGGGAAGGCACGTGCGCGCAGCTTGCCGATGGCGGTACAGGCGTCGAGGCTCAAACTACCGCCGGCGGCGTCGCCGTCGAGCGCCGCGAACGCGACGCGCGCCGGCGCAGTCGCATCCAGCACGCAGTCCTCGAGGCGCGCGGCGGACTCGGGCATCACGCGCAGCGCGCCGAGCACGCAGCGGCGCGCGCGCAGCGCGAC
Source organism: Pseudomonadota bacterium (assembly GCA_043747875.1). Taxonomy (GTDB): domain Bacteria; phylum Pseudomonadota; class Gammaproteobacteria; order Steroidobacterales; family Steroidobacteraceae; genus CADEED01. The sequence continues at coordinate 34,492 of JAYTOI010000168.1, forward strand.
GTTCGGGATCGCGACGCTCAGCGACACGGCGCCCGGCGTGACGGGCGCGCCGGCCGAGTCGAGCGTCCAGCCCGGCACGAGCGTGCAGTGGCGAATGTCGAGCCGCGCGAGTTGATTGTTCACCGCCGGCACGGCGAGGCTCTCGCCCGCGAGCAGCAGGCCGTTGATCGCGATCTCGGAATCCGCGCCGCCCCGCAATTCCAGAGTGTCGGTGAGGATCACCGTCGGCCGGCAGCCGTTCGCCGCGCGCAGCTCGATGCGCGCGCCGGCCGCCGCATCGATGCCCAGCGCTTCCTCGTAGCGGCCACTGTTCGTGATCTGCACCACGCCTGCGCCGCCGAGCGCCGTGAGCGCGGCCTGGATCGTGGCGTGATCCTGCGGCACGCGCAGCGGCACGGTAGTTTGGTCCGCGAACGAATCGGCGCGCTCGTACTCGCCGCCGCCGAGGTCCGCGCCGAACGCGGCGTGGGAATCGAGCTCGACGCGCGTGCCCGCGGGCAGGCCAGGCGGCAGCGCGACCCGCCCGAGCACCGGATCGATCGCGAACTTGACCGCCGGTAGATGGGCCCAGGTCGCGCCATCGTCCGACAGATCGCAGACGCAGACGTCGGCGAGCGGGATCGCGGGCAGCGGGTCCGCCGTGCCGACATACAGGCACAGGCTCTGCCGCAGCGGGCCGGTGCCGTAGAAATCCGCGGTGCGCTCGTGCAGGACGCGGCGGCCGATGCGCGCCGGCACGTCGAGCGGAGTCGCGAGCTGCGTGATGTCGTCCTCGGTGCGCGGCCGGGTGACGAGCGGCGCGTCGTGGTTCAGCGCGCTCACGCGCCAGCGGCGGTCGTCGAGGCGCGCGGCCGGCGAGCGCCGCAAACCCTGCGCCCTCAGCGGCCACACGAACAGGCCGACGTTCGGGATGTTGTGTCTGCCGCGGCCGTTCGCGATGCGCCGCACGTCGACCGTGCGCGGGATGCGATCGAACGCGGAACCGACGTGGGTGAGCGGCTCCCAGCGGCGCAGGTCCGGCGCGGCATGCAGGAACGCGCGCCGGTGGTTCATGTACTGCGTGGTGATGGTGCGCTGAAAATACTCCGCGACGCTCGCGTTCCAGCCCGTCACGTCGCGCGCCAGCTGCTCGAGCACGAGCGCCGTGCCCTTGCGGCGCCGGTACGCCATGGTGTGCGCCACCTCGGCGCGCGCGTTCGCGACGCGCGGCGCCACGCCATGCAGCGTGCGATAGCCGATGAGATCGCCGATGTACGGCACCGCCCAGTCCGCGCAGGTCTCGATGAACGCGTCGTCGTGGAGCTGTTCGAGATCCTCCTCGACCACGGCGATCTGTTCGGCGATGACGTCGAGCAATTCCGCGAGCGGACCACGCGCGAGGCCGAGATTGGCCGCGACCTCCTGGTCGCGGATGCGGTACATCGCGGGCAGCAGCTCGAGCAATTTCTGCGCGTCGAAGCTCATGTCATCACCTTGAGGCTGAGCGGGCCCGGATCGAGCGTCAGCAGCTCCGCGGCCTGCAGCGTGCCGTCGGGCATTTCCTTGGGCGGCAGCGCGAACAGGCGCGGCACGAGCGGCGGCACGGGTCCGGCGTCGACGCGGTGGAGCTGGTCGACGTCGACGCCCTCGACGCCGGTCACGGTTTGCAACACCGCCATGACCTCGTCGAGGCTCACGTGCTGGCCGAAGTCGCGGCGCGCGAACGAGAACGCGTCGCGCAGCGCGGCGCCGGCCCTCTTGATCGTCTCGTCGGGTAGATAGTTGGCATCGACCTTGACGCGTGCCTTGACGCGGAACGTGCGCGGCAGGTAGGTGGCCACGGTCAGCGGCAGCAGCGAATCGCCGTAGCGGCGCAGCGCGGTCACGAGATTCACGTGCGCCTGGCTCGACGCCGTCACCGCGGCGCCATCCGGTCCCGCGATGCTCACGAAGATGCCGCGCCGGTGGCCGCTGCGCATCCACCCGGCGTCGGCCTTCGCGATGCCGGCGAACGCGCGCGCGAAATCCGCGTAGTCGCGCAGCGAGACCGCGCGCCCGAGTGTGAGCACGGTGAGCGGCGCATTGTGGCGCGCGTCGTCGCGCGTCTCGCGGTCGGCGCCGCCGTTCGCGGCAATGGGATTCGTCACGGTGCGCACGCCGGCCGGACGGCTCAGCAGCGTGCTCACCTGGTTGGCGCGCACGTTGCCGCCGGCGCCGAGCGTCTTGCGGTAACCGAAGCGCAGGTTGTCGCGGCCGGTAGGCAGGCGCGCGCCTTCGACGCCGTCGCCGAATTGCATGATCGTGCGCTGCTCGTCGTCGTGGCGCAGTGCGTAGACGTGCTCGCCGGGCGCGCGGCCGAACAGGCTCGGCACCTCGGTCCAGCGTTGGCCGTCGATGCGCACGTCGAGCGTCGCGGAGCGTCCGTTGGGCGTCGCGGCGCTCACGTACGTGAGCGGCGCCTGCTTGAGCAGGAACCGCTGGCTCGCGAGCGACGCGTCGCCGCTGCCGGCGATCTCGCTGACGGACTCGCCGACGGTGGCCAGCGCGAGGTTCGCGCAGGCCGCGAACGACGCGCGGTGATAGACGTTCACGAGCGCGCTCGCCAGCGCAAGCGTCGTGTGCTCGAGCGCGGGCAGGATGGCATTGGCGACCGTGGAGATGAACACGATCTCGCTGAGCACCGGGTCTTCGCGCAGCGGCGACTGCAGCACCAGCTCGGCGTCGGAGCAGTCGAGCGTGCCGCGGCGGCCCGCGCGATCCATGAGGGGCCAGCGCATGGCCTTGGTCGCCTTCGGCTGTGTGAGGCGTGCGTCCAGCGCATCGGGATCGAGCGGCGCGAGCGTGGGCAGATCGAGCGGCGCGCCCATGACCAGCAGGGAGTCGCCCTGTTTCACGGAGACGCTGCCACCCGCGTCGAGCTTGAACGAGAGCAAGGCGCTGGCAACGCTGCGCACGCGCTGCCGCTTTCCGCTGCACGCGATCGCCTGGCCCCGCTGCAGCAGCGCGTCGCGGCGGCCGAGTACCACGGTGCCGCCGTACACGGGATGGAAGAGCGGGCGCGCGGCGAGCTTGAGCTCCTCGCTCTGCGCGAGCACGTACGTGGATTCGAGCGGGAAGGTGTCGGCGTTCGGGCTGATGTCGGGATCGACGCGCGTGATTTTTCCGCTCATGCCGAAAGCGCGACGCGTCATCTGCTTCACGGACTGCGCGCGAACCAGCGCGCGCTCGCCCGGCAGCGATGGCGAGCCGGAGCCGGGGGATCCACCCGCGAGCAGCACCCAACTGTCCGCGGTGACCTTGGCGAAGCTGCCGTCGAGATCGAGCTGGTCGGTCTGGCTGGCGTAGTCGAGCCAGTCCGTACCGCCGGCCGTCGTGACGCCCCCGATGTCGCCCGGGAGCCGCATGAGGCGCACGTCGCTGGCGTTGTGTCCGAACAGCGAGGTGCGCGTGCGAAACACGTACGCGCGCACGTCGATGACGGCGGGTCCCGGAGTCACCTGGCCGAAGGCGTCGAAGAACGCGAGGCGCGTGAAACCGCGGTCGTGGTCGATGTCCACTTCGCGGACGACGAGCGCATCCCATTGCATGCTGGCCGGGTTGTCCACGCGATCCTGGCCCACGACGAGGATCACGTCGCCCACCTGCACCTGCGTCGCGTTGCCCGCCACGATGAGCTCGCGGCCGCCGGCCTTCAGCACCTGTGGCGCGTACGCGCGGGCCGGGATCGCATTCCATTCCACGCGCGCCGTGATCGGCGCGACGGTCTCGAAGGTCTGCGGCTGTTCTTCGGGGCCGGGCACGCTCTGCGCGCGCGTGCCGACCGGGATGGTCACGGGCGTGGCCGCGAGCGAGGGCATGCCGGGCGCATCCTCGAGCGCGAACGCAAGGTGTGTCGACGCCGCGACGCCGGGCGCGGGTTGATAGCCGATGAGCCGCGACAGCTCGAGCACCGAGCGCCGCTCGGTCGAGGTACGTAGATAGGCCTCGTGCGCGATGCGCTCCTGGTAGAAGCTCAGCACGTCGAACATCACGGCGCCGGCGTCGCAGAGCGCGATCGCGAAGTCGTCGTCGGCGCGCGTGCGCAGGCCAGCGAGCGCTGGGAAGCCGGCGCTCGAGAGCCGCGCGAGCATGGCGGCCTTGAACTCGCCATGGCGGCCGACGCGGTAATCGATCACGTCGAGCCCCGGCGCATTGAAACGCAGGCCGGGGATCCGTTCCGCGCCGGCGCAGCCGCCGCAGTCGTCGATGGTGTCGCTCATCGGCTATTTGCCTCCGTGCAGCTCGAGTTGGAGCACACCGCGCTCCGGGAAATCGGCATCGTTGTCGAGCCGCGCGATCTCCAGGCGCCCGAGCTTGATGCGACCTTCCTGCAGCGCGAGCGTGTCGGTGGAGCCCTGGCGCCGGAACGTCTTCACCTGCACCGACGCCACGCCCGCGACGGCATGCGCCGCCGCGTAGATGCGGCTCACGTACACGGGTTGCGCGAACGTGAAGTCGTCGGGATGGAACAGCCCGCGCCGGCCGTCGCGCAGCACGCGGTTGCTGATGAGCTCCTCGAGCGCGCGTTTCACGTCGGAGCGGAAATGATCCGGCTGCACGCACACGTGCAGCGCGATCTCCAGCGGCACGAACACCGGCGAGCGGAACTCGAGATCGTGTCCCGCCATGCGGTAACGCTCGAGGTGCGTGCGCAGCGAGTCCGCGAAGTTTTCCGTCACCTCGTCGCCGCCGGATCGGTCCGCGGTGACGAACATCGTGTGCCAGCTCCCGGTCCAGCGCAGCGTGGCGGCGGCTTCGTCGACGTCGACGTGGCGCTCGGCGACTTCGGCGTAATCCTCTTCGGTGACCGCGCGTTCGAGCCGGCGGAACGCCTCGGGCGCGCGCCGGCGCACGCTCTCGCCCGACTCCGGTTCGACGCCACCCGCGGCGGGCAGGGGATTGCGCACGAGATCGATCCCGGTCTCGGGCGTGACGATGTGGTGGATGGCCTCGGCGCCGACGTTGCCCGCGACGCCGTTGCCCACGCGATACAGCGCGACGAACGAGGTGTCCTGCTCGGGCCGGTGACCGTTGCGGTCGTCGCCGAAGCGCAGCGACGCGGCCGCGCCGTCATCGATCTCGACGACGAACTCGTCGGCGTCCGGATCGCTGTTGAGCAGGTTGCGCTTCGGCGTCCACGCCGAGACGTCGACGCCGATCGTGCCCGTGAGCTCGATCTGCGGATGCACGTCCTCCATCGCGAACTGCAGCGCGAACGCGGCCGGCGCTGAAGGATCGAATGGCACGAGCTCGCGGCGCGGCTCGCCCGCGACCACGATGCCGCGCCACACGCGCCCCGCCTGCGTGAGCGGGCGTCGCGCCAACGCGGGGTGAAAGCGCGCGGGCACCGGCACGGGCGCGACGCGGTCGCAGCGATCGCCCGCGAGCGCGGGCAGCACATGCAGCTTCGGCGCCGGCACCGTGCCGATCGGTTCCGCGGGCAGTGTGCGCCCGTGGTCGACGAGCACGAGATTGCCGCGCGCGATGCTCACCTGCGGCAGTTGCGCGCCCCCGTCACTGACGGCCGTGATGCACAGTGGGAAGGGCAGCGCGTCTGCTTCGTCCCATCCGATCTCGGTGATCTCGGTGTCGTTGAGCGGATCGACGAGCGGCTCGGGCGTGTTGTTCACGATTTCCGTATGCGTGACCTTCGTGAGCCGCACCACGTGACGGTGGTTCGGATCCGCGTCGCCGGGCGCGCCCGTCGCGGGGCCCATGAGCTCCTCGAGCAGTAGATAGTCGCCCGCCGCGAGATCGGGGAAGTGTCCGGCGAGCGTCGCGGCCGTGGAACCCGCCGGCAGACAGCAGCGCTCGTCACCCCAGGTGTAGAACGGCAGCGCGTTGTGCGCGGCGCGCAGCGTGACTTCGTGCAGCGGTTCGAACACCTCGGGATGTTGGCGCAGCGCACGGTCATAGGCGGGAGAGTCGGGCGCGAGACGTGTTTCGAGGCCGCGGCACAGCGTGAGGAATTGCGTCTGCGCAGGCACGAGCGGCATCGCGGCCGCGGAGGTGCGCAGGTGCACCCAGGCGCGCGCGTTGCAGCCGTCGTGCATCGCGTAATCGACGAGCAGCGCGTGACGCCGCAGCGACACGCGGCTGCGCGCGGTGCCCAGGTAGGCCTCGGTGGCCGCGGCGTCCTGTCGGTAGCTCAGGTGATCGCCGACGTAGGCGAGCATCTCCGTCAACGCGACACGCAGATCCGCGGCCGGCAGCTCGCGCGTGCCGGGCACCAGCGTCGCGACGCGGTCGAGCATCAGGCGGCGGAAGCTCGCGTAATCCTTGGCGAGATAGTTGATTTCCGGCGGCGCGACGGCATCCGGCGGGCAGACGTGCACGGGCGCGCAGTCGAAGTCGCTCGGGCACTCCACCTTGAACGAGAATTCGACCTCTGCGAGCTGAGGATCGAAGTTCGCGGGAACACCGCCGTCGAGCGGCGAGCGCACCAGGCGCAGTAGATAGTTTGAGTGGTCGCCCGTGGAATCCGTGCGCAGCACCAGCACGCGCGGCGCGACCGCGGGGCCCGGCAGCAGCGCGACCTCGGCGGGCGTCAGCGCGGCGGGCGGTGGCGACGCGGGCCCGGCCCACTCGATGCGCACGTTGCGCACTCGGTCGCCACCCGTGATGCGCAGATTGGCGACGCCGATGCCGCTCACGGGCTTGAGGAAATGCAGGAACAGCAGCCGCTGCCGGAATGGATGCGGCCCCGGCAGGTCGCGGTCGACGACCTCCAGATAGTCGATGCCATTGAGCGTCGGGTGGGCGAGGACCGGCGCGCGACGCAGGTGGCGGCAACAGTGGTAATTCACGCGGCGCCTCCGCGCTCGAACACCGCGACTTCGGCGCGCTCGGAGCCGCGCAGGCTGTACGTCACGGAGACGCGCAGCATCGCGTCGACCGATTCCACCTGCACTTCGCGTACGGTGATGAACGAGCCCAACTGCTGCGTCAGTGCGCCGTGCACCAGCATCTGCGTCGCGCCCGCGAGCTCGGGCGAATTCGGCGCGAACACCAGCTGCGCGACGCCGCTGCCGAAGTCCGGGCGCATCACGCGCTCACCGGGCGCGGTGAACAGCACGGCCTCGATGAGATCGCGCACGTACCGGGCGGTGTCGCTCTCGGCGCTGCGCCCGCGGTGGTCGAATCGGAATGGCAATGCGAGTCCCATGGTGTCTCCTTCACATCGCCGTGACGCGTGTCTGGAAGCCGGCGGCCACCATGGGCGCGCCGTTGGGCGCGCACACCGCCACGCCGCCAACGATGGCGACGGGCATTCCCAACGAGAACACGCGCATCGCGCCCATCACCCACATGCCCGTGACACAGGGCCCGGGCGCGGATGTGAATGGACAGCCGGCGACCGTGTGCGGGCTGTTGGTCGTCACGATGGCGTTGCCGCTCAGCAGCACGCGCGGCACCGGCGCGTTCGGCGTGGAAACGCCGCCGTGGCCGCATTTCACCTGTGCGTTGAAATGGAGGATGAAGCCGGGCATCAGACGGTCACCGTCAAGGCGCCGCCGTTCACGTCGAACGGCGCGCCGATGACGTTGATGGCCGTGCCGGTCATGTTGATGATCGCGCCCTTGCCGTTCGAGATGATGATGCCGGTATCGCTGACCGAGATCATCGCGCCGGTCAGCGACTGGATCAGGACGCCGCCCGTGGGGCCGGCCAGGTCGTTGATGACGATGCCGTTCTTGAGAGTAGTTTGGAGCGTGATGCTCGGGATCGCGGGCGGCGCGATGCGCGACAGCACCGGTACCTCCGCCCCGAGTCCCCAGTAGCAGCCCACCCAGATCGGCTTGCTCGGATTGCCGGCCTCGAACTCGATCCACACGCCCGAGCCGATGGCCGGCAGCGCGACCATGCCGGCGTTCGGGCTCGCGAGCGGTACGCAGGGCATGCACCACGTCGTCGGCGTGAGGAAGGACGCGTCGGGGCAAACTACCGTAATGCGGCCGATCATGAGCGGGTCGATATTGGCGAAGACGATCGCGCGATACTTGCCGTAGTACTTGCGCACGGGGTTGGCCGGCGCGCCCTTGGGCGCGGACCCGGAAGCGGCTGGAGGAGCTGAAGTGACTGCGCTCATACGGGCACCACGGGTGTGTTGGAGACGAGTCCGTCGCGGGAGATGTTGAAGCTCTGCTTGTATTGCCCGCGCTTGATGTCGTGCGTGACGGTGTTGACGTAGTAGAGGCCGTCGTAGGTGAGGCCCGCGCCGCGCACGCCGACCATCATTCGGGCGCGCAGCGGCTGGCCGTAGCGCAGCACGTCGAGCGAGCCCGAGCCCGAGACGCCGTCGTTCGAGTTCAGCAGCAGGCCGATCGCGAGGTTCGCGGCCTCGGAGACGTTGAGCGACGTCGTGTAGCCGGGAAATTCCACGCGCGCGGGCAGCGTGAGCCGCGCGCCCATCGGCGGACGCAGCACGTTGAGGTTCGGGATCGGCACGGGGATCGGCACGCGGCGCGAGATCGGATCCATGACCGTCATCACGACTATCTTCTTGGCGGTGCCGTCGAGGCTGAAGCTCAGCGACTCGACGTTGGTATGCGCGTCCATGTTCACGTTGAGCGCGGGCTGCGGCGCGGGGATGCGGAAGTCGGGGCCAAAGTAGGCGATGCTGCTGCCCACCGCGGGGCCGGGCTCCACATAGAACACGTAGCCGGAATCGGACGCGAGGCTCGAGAGATATTCGCGATCCGTTCCGACCTGGTGCGGGATCTCTTCGACCGGGTTCGGTATGTCGGGGATGATCGGCGGGATCGCGATGGGCACGATGCCGAAGGCCGCGTACTTGGCGAGGATGGTGTAGACGCGCGAGATGATCGGCATGCCGGGGAAGCGCATGAACGGCATCTCGACCAGATCCATGAGCAGGCTCAGGTCCTCGCCGGTGATGGTCAGAGTGGACTTGCCGGGCTCGTTGCTCGGCGCGAGCTCGTGGCGAGTCACGACGCCGTCGGCGAGCACGGTCGGGATGCCGCGCACCGTCGCGACGATGATGACGCGCGTGATGATGGGGTCGAAATAGCCCGCGGGCAGCAGCGTCTTCTGCAACGGCGAGTTCTTGCCCACCTGGAACGTGAGCTGGAAGCCGCCGCGCTCGCCGCCGCTGTTCACCTGCACGCCGTCGAGCGCCTCGAGCACTTCGGGCGCCACGGGGCGCGGCAGGCCGGGGCCGATGAGCAGCGAGAGGTGCAGGCCGTCGAGCATCAGCCGATGCCCTCCGGGAGGCCGATGCGCAGCGCGCGCCCCGGTGTTTCGACGAGCTCGTCCGGCCGCACGGCGCCGTTCGCGTCGCAGAGACGCCAGTACTGCTCGGCGTCGCCGAGATGGCGCGCGGCGAGGTTGTCGAGGCGGTCGCCGACCGCGACCGTGTGCGTGCCGAGCGAGTTGATGTTTTCGGCGCGCGGCACGAAGCGCCGCGATAGATAGGCGACCGCGCGGCCGTCGGGAAACGTGTACGTGAGAATGGTCGCCGCGTTGTAGCGGCTGTTCGGCGGGAACGGGCGTCCTCCCGCCGACGAATTGGCGAGCATCGATTCGAGTTGCCTGAGCGCGTCGTTCACGGCTTGCCTCCGAGCCCGAGCACGTCGTACTTCACGCCGGCCGATCCGCCCGCGAGCTGCTCGCGGCTCTGTAGATAGGACATGAACAGCGTGCCGGCCTTGTGCGAGAAGCCGACGTCGTTCACGGACAGCACGCGCATGCCGAGGCTGACCTTCGCGCGCAGCGGATTGAGATCCGGGTCGAAGGCCTCCTCGGTGATCGAGAATTCCGTGAGCCGCACCGGCAGCACGCGCTTCGGCCCGAACACGAACACCGTGAGCGGCGCCTGCGCGGGCGCGATCTCGATGGTGCCCCGGCGCGCGAGCTCGTCGGCGGCCGTGAGATCGGCGGAGCTCGGATTGATGAGGCCTTCGAGCACGGCGAGTTGCGGCGCGATGCCGTGCTTGGCGAGGGCCGCGGAATCGGAGAGCTCGTTCTGGTCGGCCGCGTCGATCTCGGCTTCGACCTTGAGCGTTTCGACCGCGGGGCCTTTGAGGCGCAGCACTTCGGAGCGCTCGCCGGCGTCGCCCGTGCCCTGGATCTGCATCGTGCGCGTGAGCGTGTCGGGGTTGTACTGCAGCGCCACGGTGCGCTTGACTTGGCCGCTGTCGGCGTCGATCAGCAGCAGGCCGGCGCGGAGTAGTTTGGGGGAGATGGGGGAGCTCATTTGACGGTGACCTCGATCAGATCGTCGAGCATTTCTCCCTTCGGTCCGGTGTAGAACAGCTCCTTCGCATCGACGGGCATGCCCAGCGCCTTCTCGAGCAGCTGCTTGTAATTCCGGGTCTTCTCGGTGTGTATTTCCTTGGGCCGCGAGGCCAGGTCGAGGAGCTCGGCGCGATTCCTCTCGAAGTCGATCTGGAGGAAATCGAACCGATGCTTGCCGCCCTTCAGCTTGCCTTCGGTGATCACCACCTTTCCACCCGCCTTGCGCAGCTTTGCGATCAACGCGTCGTCCACATCGACGTAGTGATGGGCGGTGTCGCTCATCGCACGTGCCAGTACTTCCATCGTCTCGTCGTACTTGCGGCCGAGGCGGAACAGGTCCTTGTCGGTCTCCGAGCCCCACTTCGTCGGATCCTCGAGCGCTTCGGAGGTGCGCCGCAGCCGCGCATGTTGTTTGTCGGTCATCTTGACGCGCACGCCTTTGCCGAGCTTTCCGTCGTGGTAGAAAATCTCGATCTGCTTGTTGGTGAATTTCGCGAGGTGGTGCTCGATGTCCGCGAGATTGATTTTCCCCGGTTTGCCGCTGTCGAGCAGTGCGAGCCGCGCGTTGCGCGGCAGTTTGCGGATGCGTGCGAGATCGGTCTCCGCGAGTTTGAACAGCTCCTTGATGCCGCCGGGACCATAGTTGTTGATGAACGGGTCCTCGAGATCGAGTGCCTTCTTCGCCCATTCGTTCGTGGGGGCGGGCGCTACATCCGGAACTTCCGACGGCGGTGGCGGATCGTCGGGCTTCTTGAGCTTCATGCGCTTCTTGCGCTTTTCCGCACGAGCCTTCGCGAGGTTTTCGAGCTGGTTGTTCTTGTACTTGCCGAGTTTCGCCTTGATGTCGGGGCCCTCCACGGGGCACGGGGACTCGCAGCCGAGTAGATAGCGGCGGGCTCGCTCCGAGAGTTTGCCGATGCGATCCAGGTCCGCGTCGGGCAGCTCACCCAGCCGCTTGTAGGCGCCGGGACTCATGCCCTCCAGCGTCTCGTCGGTGAGCTTCAGCGTCTCCTTGGCCCACTTGCGCGCCGCGATCGCGTCGTCGAAGTTCGGCCTCTTGATCGGCGTCTTCGGAACTTCGACCTTGGGCGCATCGGGCGTCTTGGGCGCGTCGGGTAGTTTGGGGACGTCCGGCTTGTGATCGGTGAGGTCGGGAAGCTTGGGCAGCTTCCTTTTCTCGGGCAGCAGCGCCTCGATCTTCTTGACGATCGCCCGGGCCTTCTGCGAGCGACTCAGGATTTTCTCGAACGCCACGCCCATCCGCGCGGCGCCCGCGCTGCCGCCGGTCACGAAGGACAGCGCGACGGATACAACCAGTGGGCCGACTTTTTCGTACAACTTGTACGTGAAGGTGATGAGGTCTTCTTTCGCGAGCTTGCTGATCTCCTTGCCTTCCTGCTCCCCCATCGCCACGCCGATCTGGCGCGCGCCGTCCTCGTCCATCATCAACGTCATGATGAGCTCTATCATCCGCTTGGCCATGTCGAGTGGTGCGCTCGCCATCTCGTAGAGGCCCTTGAGCGTGTCGTAGATCTCGTTGCCGACGCCCACCGCCGTGCCGGCCGCCGCGACCGGCATGAGGGGCAAAGCGAGCATCGAGCTTCCGGCCATCTTCCCAGCCAGTAACTTGTAGTCCGCGTTGCTGAGCTGGGATTTCACGCCGTCGAGCACGCCGCTCACGAACGCCTTCGGCGCGCCGAGGCTCAACATCGAACGCAGCTTTCCAAAAGTTTTCATGTCGCCGGGCTCGCGGCCGTCGAGCAGCACCGCGATCGGCTCTTCGGCGCTCATCAGTGCTTTGATGTCGTCGTTCCAGTTCCTCTCGTCGCCGCCACCACCATTCGCCCCTCTCACATATTCTTTGAAATGCTTGATGGCATCGCGCGCTCCGAAGAAGAAGAAAGACATCTGGGAATTCCGCAACAAATGCGCGCCGCCAAATTTTTTCTCGTACTCGATCCGGTCTAGTTTGTGCTCGTGATATTCCTTGTGCGCCTTCTCGATGAAATCGATTGCCCGGTGCCGATACTGCGGGGCGTGGAACCAGAGGTATTTGCTGAATAGAAAGCCGTTGATCAGCGCGTTGGTCTTGGGGTTCGCCGCGTCGCCTTCCCACCTGTATTCCGCCGGCCGGCTTGCGCGGAGCGCCTGGACCTTCTCGTCTTCGGTCAGCGGCTTCGCCGGCTCGTCCACCTTCGGTGCGGCGGGGACTGACTTCGCCTCGCCGACCACCGCCCCCGGCACTTCGAACACGAACCCGGCGTGCACGTAGGCCACCTGCTTCGGCCCGAAGCCCTTGATGGCGCCTGCTTCGATCTGCATCCACAGCTCACCGGGCAGCGTCTTGATGATCCACACCTGCTCGCCGGTCGCGAGGGTGGCCGGAGCATTTTCAGCGTCGGTGCGGCCACTCGTGTCCTTGTACACGCGCGCGACCTTCTGCTGGTTCAGCTTCTGCTTGCCCTTGCGCACAGGGTCTTTCAACACGTCCTCGAGCGAGAGGATGCGGCCCATCTTCGATTTCTTCGGATCACGCTGGAGCACGGGCATGCGCGACAGCGAATCCGAGCCCTGCTGCTGCAGCACGTGCGACAGCTCGTGCGCGAGTAGTTTGCGTCCGCTCGTGCTCGCCGGCGCGTACTCGCCGGAGGCGAAAACCACGTCGTTGCCGACGGTGTAGGCGCGCGCATTCACCGCATCCGCCGAGCGCGCGGCGAGCGTGCCCGTGTGGATGCGCACGCGGCTGAAGTCGTGGCCGAAGCGCGGTTCCAAGAAGGCGCGCGTGCCGGAGTCCAGCGCCGTGCCACCTTCGTTCAATGCGTCGCTGACGATCGCGGGCGCTTCCGTGGTGCCCGTCGCCGCTGCGGTCGATACCGGCACTGCGCCGGCGCGCGCGAGGTGCGCGCCGTGTGCATCCGATGCTTCGTTCGCCTCTTGCGAGGGCTGCGACATCGAGAGCACGCGCTGCGCGAGCCGGTCGGCTTCCTGCTCCAGCGCGTCACCCGGTCCGTTCACGCGCAGCTTGGTCTGCAGCTTGCCGCCGCGCGAGCATTGCTCGCACTCGTCCGCGCTGCGCTCGGCGCTCGCGCCGCAGGCGCACTTGAGCTGCATGGGCTTCGGCAACGTAACCGTGCGCTGGGTGTGGACGCTGCGTGGGGCGGTGGCCGCGGCCTTCATGCGTCACGCACCCATGTCCGCGCGCAATCCGGACGCGAGTGGTTGGCGGCTCGCGCGCGCTGGCTTCGCGACCGCGTAGATGCGGTTGCTGACCGGAAACGAGTGGCTCACGTCCTGCTTCATCGCGTGATGCCCCGCACGATAGAGCTCGCGAGGCCGCGCACGAGCCCGCCCGGCGTCGTCGCTTGCAGGTTGCCGCGCAGATTGGTGCCCGGCGAGACGCGCGACTGGGCCAGCGCGCCGGCCGACTCCGGCTGGCTCAGCAGGCGCGTGAGCTCTGCGCTCAGATCCTTCGAGAGTGCCGCGTGATGCGCGGGCGAGAAGCCGCGCAGCTCGATGCGGCCGATGTGTATCTCGATGCGCCGCGGCGCCGGGGGCTTCACAGCCACCCCCGCGTCTCGGCTTCTGCGAGCGGGCGGTCGAGCTTGCCGCTCTCGCTCTGCGCCGCGCGCAGCAGGTGCGCCATCGACAGCGAATCGTCGTCCTCGGCAGCGAGGAACGCGGCGTTCAGCGCGATGTTGCGGATGTTGCCGCCCGGCAGGTTGAGCCGCGCGAGCTTTGCGAAATCGACGGCGCCGAGCGGCATCTCCGCCGGGAATACGCGCCTCCAGATCTGCTCGCGCAGCGCGGAATCGGGAAACGGGAAGTTCACGATGAAGCGCAGCCGGCGCTGGAAAGCGCGGTCGAGCGCGGACTTCATGTTGGTAGTGAGCACCGCGAGGCCGCTGTACGCCTCCATGCGCTGCAGTAGATAGCTGACCTCGATGTTCGCGTAGCGGTCGTGGCTGTCCTTGACCTCGCTGCGCTTGCCGAACAGCGCGTCGGCCTCGTCGAACAGCAGGATGGCGCCGCTGTCTTCGGCCGCTTCGAATACCCGGCGCAGATTCTTCTCGGTCTCGCCGATGTACTTGCTGACGATGGTGGAAAGGTCGACGCGGTAGAGGTCGAGGCGCAGTTCCTTCGCGAGCACCTCCGCTGCCAGCGTCTTGCCAGTACCGCTCTCGCCGCAGAACATCGCGCTGATGCCGAGGCCGCGCTGCCCTTGACGCGCGAAGCCCCAGTCCTCGTAGACGCGCAGCCGCTGGCGCAGGTGCGCGCCGATCGCGCGCAGCGTCTCCTTCTGCGCGTCGGGCAGCACGAGATCATCCCAGCCGGCGGCGGGCTCAATTCGCCTCGCGAGATCATCCAGGCACTTGCGGCCCAGCGTGCGGCAGGCAGTCCACACGCCGTCCGCGTCGGTGGAAGAGGCGATCGCCGTGATGGTCTGCGCGCTCATGCGGAACTGGCCGGCGAGCGCGTCGAGCGCGCCGTTGAGACGCACGCCGGCCTCGCCGAGCGCCTCCTGCCAGAGTTGCTTCTGCTCGGTGGCCGCGGGCTTGTCCACGGTGTGCGTCGCGACCATGCGCGCGCTGCGCACCGGGTCGCGCATCGCCACGACGAGCGGTACGCGGGATTTTTCGATGAAGGTCTGCAGCGTGCGCAGTGCCGACGGGTCGTCGCTCTGCACGACGAGTAGCGCCGGCAGCAGGCGCGCCTCGCGCTCCCAAAGAGTCTGCAACTGTTCCAGATCGGCGACGGGCGCGGGCAGGTGTCCGATGCGCAGGAGGAGTGCGGCCGAGCCCAGGCGCGCCGCGGTCGCGGCGACGACGTCGAGCTGGCCCTGGGCGTCATCGCCGTCGAGATGGACTACGCCCGCGGACGCGTCGCGCAACTGCGCCGCGAGGCGCGCGGCGATTGCTTCGTGCGAGCGGCTCATGAGCGGCGCGACTTCGAGCGGGCTCAGCAGCGAGCGCAGGCGCGCGTCGATGCCGTTGATGCCGGCGATGAAGTGGAGGATGCGCTCGTCGATGCGCAGCGCGCTGTCGACGAGACGCAGGCCCGGTTCGACCTCGACGAGACGCCAGCGACGCAGCGGCTGATCGGGCGTGAGCGCGCTCCAGTGCGGCTCGGCCAGGACCGCGAGTGCCAGGCTGAACGTCGCGTTGCGATGCGCGGAGTTGCCGTGCACGCGCGCGCAGGCCGTGGCGATGCCACTGTCGAGCTCCACGCCGCAGCACAGTAGCAGCAGCTCGCGCTCGAACCGCGAGAGGCCGAACAACTCGGTGATGGTGTCGAGCGCGCTTGGCGCAGGCATCGCGGCTCGCGCCGCGTCGATGGTGGCATCGAGCTGCAGATCTGGCACGGCCGCTACGCCGACTTCGAGCCGCTGCCGCAATCGCGCAAGCTCCGCGCTCAGCAGTTGCTGATTCAGCGCGGCCCAGGCTTCGGCGTCGGCGGAGGAGCTCATGCGATCTCGATCCTCTGGTCGAAGAACGCCGGCGGGCTCACGGAACGGTCGACGAGCTGGCTATCCACTCCATCCACGCGCAGGCGCACGTGGTGCGTGCCCACGGGCGCGTCGGCGATGGTGAACACGAGGTTCGGTGTGGCCGTCGGATGCGGATCCGCGATGAATTCGCGCGTGCCGATAATCAGCGAGACGCGCTGCCGCGGCTGCACCTGCGGCGTGCAGGAAATCGTCACCGCCGCGGTGCCGCCCACGGCCGTGAACACCTGCGGCGGTGATGTGAGACTCGTCGCCTGGGGCGCGATGTTGACGAGCACCTGGTTCGACGAGCGCGGCGCGGTCTCGCCCGGTCTCACTACCTGCAGCGCGACCAGCCAGCCACCCGCCGGGAAATCCGCCGGCGCGTTCTGCAGCGTGAAGGTTGCGGAGCTCGCGGTGGGCGTGCCCAGCGGCGTGAGCGTGCGCTCGATGCCGAGCTTCGGCAGCGTGAGGATCAGCGCATGCGCGGTGCCGTCCAGGTGATGGCCGCTGACCGTGATCGCGTCGCCCAGATGCGCGGCGATCTGCGCGTTCGGCAGCGTCACGGAGTCGATGGCCGGGAAGGGCGGCAGCATATCGACCGACAACCCGACGCCACGCTCGATGCTCACCGCGGGATTCACCTGCGACGGCACGCGCGGGCCGCGCGTGAGCACGGGCAGCGGCGCGCGCGCGGGGCGCTCGGACTCGATCAGCACGACGGACACCTGATAGGCCGCCGTCGGCCGGTAGTGAGACTGGATCGCCGACCACAGCTTTGACATCTCCTCGGTGTTCATCGGCGCGGGTGTGATCTTGATCTGCTCGTACTGCTCCGCGAGGTCGGACGCGCGCAGCGCCTGGAACACCGCCGGTAGCAGGCCACCTGTCACGGGAGCATTTGGTGGATTCAGTGCGGTGCGGATGGCGTTGCGTGAAGGCACGGGAGTTTCGTGGAAGAGCTGCATCGCGTAGCCGAGCAGCACTTCCGCCTGCAGGTCGGTCGCACCGTATGCCGTCACCAGATAGTGCAGGTCGAGGGCAAGCGGTGGATTGCGCAGGCGCTCGCCATTCTTGCCGCGCGCAGGCAGGTCGTTGTTGCGCCACGCCGCGTTCGGTGTGATCTGGTGCAGGAAGACGTTGAGCTGCGGACGCGCGTCGGCGCCCTCGATGCTGATCAAGTCGGGCGCGAGCGCGGACACGGTGACGCCCTGGCCCAGAGTGTCCGTGATCTCGTGGTCGATGAGCCCGCTGTCGAGCAGGTCGCGCATGACCGCGGTAACGCCGGCGATGGCGAGCGCGTTGCCCATCTATCTGCGCGACCTCTGTTGCAGGTACTCGTCGAGCGACATCGCCTTGCGCGTGGCCGGTTTGCGCGGCTTCTCGACCTGCGTGGGCGCGGCGGTGAGCTCGATGCGGCCGATATGGATGTGCACTTCGGGCGCTGGCTGCGTGTCGGCATCGACTCGCGAATCGATGCGCAGCGGCGCGTGCGGGCGCGCGGGGCTCGCGGGCCGCAGCGGCGCGGGGCGCAGTGGTGTGGGGCGCAGTGGTGTGGCCGCGCGCGCCGCGTGCGGCGGCGTGCGTTCAGTCTCATCAGGGTGCTCGAGGTTGCGTGCGGCCGCGCGCGCCTGCGGGCGGTCCGCCGCGGCGCGGGCAGGCTCGCCGGCCCCCGATTCACGCGCGGGCGGTAGTTGGGGCGCGAGCGGCGATGTGGTGTGCGCAGTCTCGTTGGGCGCCGCGAGCCGCTCGATGACCAGCCGGGTCTGGGTGATCGTCGTGCCGGCCCCGTCGGGCGTTCGTGCCGCGTCTCGCGAGGCGGACTCCCGCGTCGCCTGCGGCCACACTGCGGAATCCGCAGGCGCGGCACCCTCGCTGCCGGAATACGGCGCCGCGGAGATCGGATGCATGGCGCTGCGCGGCGCGAGCGCGCGGGTAGCGAGGTCGCGGAAGAACCCGGCCATTACTGCAACCTCGCGAGGTAGGCGCGGCGGCGCGGCTCGCTGAGCGCGAGGATGTCGCGCTCGCTCCAGCCGTAGTGGGCGGCCAGCTGGTGCACTTCATCGAGTAGCGACAGCGCACACGCGTTGAGCTCCTCCCACAGGAAGGACGCTGGATCGAAGTTCAGTGTCCACGTGCCCGCGCATTCGCCGCAGGCGAGCGCGAGCTCGAGGCTGCGGGCGCGGGCGAGTTGCGCGAGGCCGGTGTCGACTTCGGCAAAGGCGCCGCGATCCGGGGTGCCGTCCACGAGGCAGCGTACGAACAGCAGATGTTCGGCCTCGTCGGCGCTCGGGCTGTGTGCCGCCGCGATGAGATCGAGCGTGTTGGGCAATCGCCAGCGGTTGCCGCCGGTGTCGACGAACTCGGGAGCGTTCGGCAGCGTCTCGCAGGCGTAGGCGCGCGCATCGAGCGCGATGTCGAGCCGCTCGCCGCAATGCGGACAGTCGCCGTAGCAGTTCAGCTCGAACCCGAACAGCCCGGCGCGCAGCCGCAGCAGGTGCCAGTCGCGCAGGCCGAGGTCGAGCGCGGCGCGTGCCTCGGGCGCACTGTCCGGAAGCGCGGCACCTAACAACTCCAGCGCGCGCTCGTGCACGGGTTGCGCGCCTGCGCGCTCCCACAGAGACAGCAATTCCGTTGCTGCCAGGTTGCGCATGGAGCTACACCGCGGGTTCGGTGAATGCCGGTTCCGCGGGTTCGGTTACGTCGTAGTCGCGCTCCCAGCCTTCGTTCTCCAGTTTCAGCGACTGGATCGCCACCGCGTTCGCGTTGGCGTCGAGATCGGGCAGCGCCTGGAACTCGGACACCCAGCAGCGATAAACCTTGTATGAGATCGCGAGCTGCCCGGCCTCGTTGTACATCTCGATGATGATGTCCTTGCGGAAGTCGCGCAGCGACACTTCCTTGCCGAGCCCCGAGCCAAAGTTCCAGATCTTGTTGGCCCACTTCTCGAACTCGGTGTCGTGCGTGACGCCGCGCTCGAGCGTGATGGGCTCGTACTTGCTGCGTCCCGGCGACTTGCGCGACGACGACGGATCGCCGCCGTTGCGGTGCTCCACGACCTCGGTGCTGCGCTTCAGCGCGCCGACCTTCGACACTCCGGCGACGTACTTGCCGTCCCACTTCACGCGGAACTTGAAATTCTTGTACGGATCGAGCCGGCGCGCGTTGATGCTGAACTGTGCCATGTGCTGCTCCTCAGGCCTGCGCTTGCGGTGAAATCTGCTGGATCTTGATGACTACGAACTCGGCGGGCTTGAGCGGCGCGAAGCCGACTTCGATGTTCACGACGCCGTTGTCGATGTCGGTCTGCGTCGTGGTCTCGTGGCTGCACTTCACGAAGTACGCCTCGCGCGGGGTCGCGCCCTGAAAGGCGCCGTCGATGAACAGCGAGTGCATGAATGCGCCGACGTTGAGGCGGATCTGCGCCCACAGCGGCTCGTCGTTGGGCTCGAACACCACCCACTGCGTACCACGGTACAGACTCTCTTCGAGGAACAGCGCGAGGCGGCGGATCGGGATGTACTTGTATTCGTCGGCCTGCGCGTCGGCACCCTTCATCGTGCGCGCACCCCACGACACCCGGCCATAGGCCGGGAAGTTGCGCAGCACGTTGACGCCGAGCGGGTTGATCTGCCCGTTCTCGAGGTCGTTGACCGGCAACGCCAGGGCGAGCACGCCGTTGAGTGTGGCGTCGGTACCGGCGGGCGCTTTCCAGACGCCGCGGGTGGCGTCGGTGCGTGCGTAGACTCCCGCCAGCGTTCCCGAAGGCGCCATTCCGCGCGGCCGCAGCCCGTCGAGCGGATCGACGATGCGCACCGCGGGGAAGTAGGTTGCCGCGTTGCGCGACTGCGAGGCGCCGTTGGCCCAGCCGCCGATGTTGGCCAATGTGCGGTTGGACGGCGCGTCGACGATGTAGAACGCGCGTCGCAACTCGCACAGCGCGGTGGCCGCCGGGATGACCCCCGCTTCCTGGCCGGCAGTCATGTCAAAGGTCTCCGGGATCAGCAGCAGGTTGAACAGGTCGACGTCGAGCAGCGCGTATATGCCGGTCTTGGCCAGTTCGTTGCCGACCAGGTCGACCGCGCCGCCGCGGTTGCCGTCTGCGCCGGAGGTTGGCGGCACGAGGTTGGTGGCGACCGCCGGCCGGTGCTCGGCCGCGCCGGTGAATTCGCGCCCGCCGTTGCCCAGGCCCATGTGGATGGTGGCGGCGAGGCCGCCGAACGAGCCGCCTGCGATGACCACGCTTGATGACTCGCCAGGCGTCAGCGACGCGAGGGTCAGGTGGCCGCCACCGGCGGTCCCGTCGGCGCCAGTCTCGGACGCCGCCAGGCGCGCGACCAGACCGGCCGTCGTGATCGCGGCGTTGGCCGAGGCGACCAGTGCGGCCATGTTGGCCCACGGCGCGCCGGCCAGTGTCAGCAGGAACGGCGCGGTGCCGTCGACGGTGCCGCCGAGGGTCGAGTTGGTCGGGTTGAGCGGGAATGCGAACGCCGTGCTGACGGCGAACCCCGGTTGGGCGAACGCCAGGCCTGCACTGCGCGTGACCCGCACTGCGGCCGAGTTGTTGTTGACCACCGACTCGACGTACTGGGCCGAGTTCGAATCGAGGCTCAGGTTGCGGTGGGTCTCGATCAACACCAGCGTGCTGCCGTCGGGCTGGAGCTGCGAGACGACGAGGTTGAAGTCGGCATCGGGGTTGCGCACACCGGTGGTCTGCACGGTTAGGCGCAGGTCGTTGCCCCAGGTTCCGGGGCTGGCCGCTTCGACCTCGAGCACGTCGACTGGTGCCGCGTCCTGCAGGGTCCAGGCCGCGGTCGCGTAACCGACAGCCACCCGCACGATCACCCCCTGGGTGCCGCCGTTGGAAAAGAACTGGCGCACCGCATACGACACCGGGCTGTCCCGGTCCAGCCCGCCGTAGCCGCGCTCGAAGTCGGCGAAGCTCGTGATTGCGATGGCCTTGTCGGGGATCCCCTTGCGCGTGAAGCCAACGAAGGCGGCGATCGAGGTCGCGACACCGGTGATGGTTCGCACGCCGCTAGCCTTCTCGACGATGTAGACACCTGGATAGCTCAATTGAACCATGGCACCGCTCTCCTTCGCACTTTGCTAGGCGAGGTTTCGCAAGAACGATGCCAAATCGATGGCTCCCATAAAGTCGGTTGCGGTTGCGTTGCGCGTGACCCATCCCCTGGGAAAGGAAGTCGGCGCGAAGAATCTGGCTCGGCACTACTGGCAGCGCTTGTCACGGTGGTCGTGAGCCTGCGATCAGATGGCGGGTCAAATCCAACCCCATGGGTCGCTGAAGCCCCATCGTCATCCAGAGCAGCTGTAGCTCGACACCTCGTACTTGCGGCGTGGTCTCGTCGGGTGGCTGCGCGCGTCCTATGGGTAGGTGTGCCGCAATGCGGTCAACATCGAGCACGACGTAAGTGTGCAGAAGTCGGTCAGCGAGGAGAGGCCTCGAGGCTCTGGGCCGATCTCGACCGCCTAGGCGTCTCCCCGCTGCGCGGGGCCCGGGCTGTGGCGCTGCGCGTCGAGCCGCAAGGCGTCTCGCCCCCCTGCCGGGGCTGCCATCCCTGACGCAACACGGGCAGGCCGGCACTGCCGGCGAGGACACGACAGCGGCCCGTTCCCGTGCCCGGGGACCGCGGGCTTTGTTCCTTCACGCTGCGCGTGAACGAGCCCGCTTGACGAACTGACCGGTGCTGCGCGCACGCCGCTGCGCTTCGTTTGCTGCGCACCGGCCAGATCGTCACCCCGGTCACCCGCCACGCCCGATGCCGGGCCGCTGAATGCCTTGACCTGATCGGTCCGGCTCGACCGCCGCGCCAGTCGCTCACCTTCGGTTCACTTGGTGGCACGTCGGCCGCAGTGACGCCGGACCTCAAGGTGGGGCGGGCGCCTGCGCGCAGCCGGTGTGCCAGGGGACCTGTCACGCCGTCTGCCGTGGCTTCGGGCCTTTCTTCAACCCGGGGCAGTCCTCATCGCCGGTGGGACCCACCGCGCTCCCCCCACCAGCCCCCGTCCCTTTGTGAGGGGGACTGGTGGGGGGATCTTCAAGCGGTGGGCCGGGTGACCGGCTCATCGCTTCGGCTGCACAAAGCCCACCCATCCCCCAGGCCCCTTCCCGGGAAGGGGTGAACACCGAAACGCCCACCCCCCGCCCGCCCTCCCGGGCGGGAGCGAGGAGAGCCAAACAGAAGGATCAGTTTTCAGCAACCCGAGGCGGGATGCGGCGAGTCCTTCCGATGAGGAGTTCATCATGGCTTTCGTACGAGTCGAACAACGCAATGCGCACCTGGCGGGGCCGGTGCGGCTGGAGTACGTCAACGGGCGCGACGGCAAGGTCGCCAAGGCCACCGTCACCGCGATCAGCAACGCGCGCCGCGGCAGCGGGGAGGAGCGCGAGGAGGAGGTCACCGCGATCCTCTGGACGCTGTGGGCCAAGCAGGCCGAGAACGCTGACCTGTACCTGGGCAAGGGCAGCCACGTGAACATCGTCGGCCGCCTGCGCAACAACAACTATGAGAAAGACGGCGAGACCGTCTACGGCATGGCGTTCACCGCCGAGGAGATCGACTACCTCGACAGCCGCGCCGAGAGCGATGCCCGCCGCGTACGAGGTGATGACAACGAAAGCGCACCGAGCGTCCGCACTGGCAGCGGCGAGCAGCCCGCACCGGCCGCCACCCCCCGCAAGTCCCGCAACACGCGCCAGCCGGCCCACGCCTAAACCCGACCCGGGCGGGTGTGAGGCTGCCAAGCCGCGCCCGCCCTTCGAACTTCATTCAACAC
>JAYTOI010000169.1:0-13399 GCA_043747875.1 Pseudomonadota bacterium
CCGCGCCGACGCTCGCGCCCACGTTGAACGCCAGCAGCGCGAACGCCTGGTCGTAGAGCAGAGCGCGCTCCTCGCGCGGGCTGCCGTCGGCGTTCACGAGCGTACGGAACAGCCCGTCGGGCCGCTGGTACTTCGCGACGAAATAGTCGAGCCCGTGCTTGACCAGTGGCGCCACGTCCCCGCGCCAGCCGAGCGCCGGCGCCACCGCGAAGCAGTAGGCCTGCCGCGGGTTCACGCGCGCGCGGCGCGGCTCCACCAGCGGCTCGCCCGCCTGCGTGAGCCGCTCGTGAAAGCCACCCGCCGGGTCGGCGCCGCGCGTCGACCACAGTGGATAGGCGGCGTCGCACAGCCAGCCCGACAGCCGGCCATGCAACGCGTGGATGCGATCAGTGTCTTCCTTCGAGACCGAAGCCATCTAACCAGCCTCCTGGCTCAGTGCCCGCCCGCCGCCGCCGCCGCGTCACCGTGCTGGTAGAGCCTGGCGCGCGTCGCGCACACCGCGAACACCACAATCAGTAGATAGGCAGCCGCCGGCAGGAAGTACGCGGCATGCAGCCCGGCCTGGTCCGCGATCATGCCGTACGCGTACGGCAACACCGCACCGCCGACGATGGCGAGACACAGCAGTCCCGACGTCGCCGCCGGAGACGCGCTCGATCGCTCCAGAGTCGACGTGAAGATGACCGGGAACATGATCGAGTTGAACAGGCCGATCGACAGGGCGAGATAGGCTGCCGTCGCGCCATGCATCTGAGTCACCGCCAGGCACAACACCGCCGCGCCCAGGGCGAACCCCGCGAGCAGCCACGGCGCGCGCTCTTTCACGAGGAACAGCAACAGGCTGCCGATGAGGCGGCCGACCATCGCGCCTCCCCAGTAATAGCTCACCATCTTGCCGGCTTCCTCGAGCGGAATGTTCAGCATGTCCGGCTCGTGCAGGAAGTTGGTCATCGCACTGCCGATGGCGACCTCCGCTCCGACGTACAGGAAGATCGCGGCCGCGCCGAACAGCGCCCAGGGCGATTTCAATGCCGTGGTCACGGACGGCCGCTGGCCCGCGTCGACCGGCTTCGCCACGTCGAGCAGCCGGCGGAACACGAAAATGAACACCGCCAGCAACACGAGCGCGCCCGCGATGGCGAAGAACACGGAGTCGATCTTGCGGAAGGACTCCGCGCGCAGCTCGGAGGTGACCGCGGCACCGTGCGTGACGGCGAAGATGCCGCCCGCGAGGATGATGCTCGAGACGAGCTGCGGGGCCAGCCAGGTGCCCAGCGAATTGAACGCCTGCGAGAACGTCAGGCGAAAGTGCGAACGATCCGGTCGGCCGAGCGCGGCGGCCAGCGGATTCGCGACCACCTGCAGGATGGTGATGCCGCTCGCGATGACGAACAGCGCGACCAGCACCAGCGAATACGTGTCGAAGTGCGTGGCTGCGGGAATGATGAGGCAGCCCGCGACCATCACGCCGAGCGCAAAGATGATCGACTTGCTGTTGCCGAGCCGTGCGATCAGCGCCGCAGCCGGCAGCGACACGACGAAGTACGCCATGAAGAAGGCGAACTGCGTGAGCATGGCCTGCGCATAATTGAGCTTGAAGATGGCCTTGAGCGCCGCGATCAACGGGTCGATCGACACCGTGATGAAGCCCCACATGAAAAACAGTGTGGTGACCGTGGCGAAGCCCGAGCGCATTCCCTTGTAGTTAGATTCCATCGTATCCCCTCGCGGAAGTTTCGGTTCGTGAACTAGAGCGCCGCGACCTTCATGAGCGCGGTGCGCGTCGGCAGCAGCCGGTGACTGAACGGCAGGATGGCGGCGCCGACGGCCGGCGCGTCGTCCGACAGCGCGGCGCGCGACACCGGCGCGATGGCCGGCACGGTGCCGGCGTACGACTCGAGCCGTTGATTGAGACTGGTCGCGAGCCGGTCGACGATGTCCGCGGGCAGCCGCCCGCCGATCAGCACGGCCGCGGGATTCACCAGGCAGTTGATGCTGAGCACGGGGTCGATCAGCGCGTCGACCGCCGCCTCCACCCATGCGGCGATGATGGCCTGGCCCTTCTGGTCGAGCTCGCTGAGCTCGTGCGGCGCCGACACGCGGATGCCCTGCGCCGCGAGCCGGCTGTACAGCGCCGACAGCGAGACGATGTTCTGGATCTGCCGCTCGTGGCCGGTGTCGTCGCGGCCGCGCAGCATGCCGAGCTCGCCGCTGCGTCCGGTGGCGCCGCGGTAGTGATTGCCGTCGATGACCAGACTGCCGCCGAGCGCCGCGGTGATCAGGATGTAAAAGAAAGTCTGGTGCTTCTTGCCGAGGCCGAACTGCATCTCGCCCATGGTCGCGGCGGCCGCGTCGTTCTCGACGAACACCGGTACGTGCAGCGTTCCCGTGACCAGCGACGCGACGTCGGTCGACGCCCACACACCGTAGTTGGCCGGCTGCTGCGGCAATGTGGCGGCGCGCGGCATGTCGTCGGGCAGCGCGACGCCGACGCCCGCAAGACGCTCGCGCCCGATGCCGACCTTCGCGAGTAGTTTGCCCGCGCCCTTCTTGAAGAACTGCTCCACGTCCTTGGGCAGCGCGAAATTGACCTCGGTGGAGGCGCGCGCCCGCACCCGGCCTTCGAAATCGAGCACCACCATCGTGATGTGGTCGCGATCGACGTTGAGGCCGAGCGAGAACCAGCTATCGGGATTGATGATGAGCTTGGTTGCAGGCTGGCCGCGCCCGCCGCGCCGGCGACCGGCTTCCTGGATGAGATTCTCGCCCAACAAACGCTTGGTGATGTTGGCGATTGCCGGCGCCGTGAGGCCCGTGATCTGCGCGAGCTCGGTGCGCGTGATCGGCCCGCTCACACGGATCGCATGCAGCGTCACGCGTTGATTGTGATCTCCGGCGCGCTCGAGATTGGTGCCGGAGAGCTGCATGCCCCGGCCGTCGGACCGGGTGCCGCCGCGTTCGTTCATCGCAATACGGCGGCGACCGCGGTTTTCGGCCCGGCGGCCCTGACCTCGGCATCGGCTTCGGCATCGGCCGCGAGCGCCAGCGCGCCGAGCGGACCGGCCATGGTGCCGAGTCCGGGCGGCACGATGAACTGTTCGATCTCCTGCTCGAGCTCCGGCGCCTGGACGTAGCGGTTGAGGCTGCGCCTGAGCTCGTGCTGTATGCGCTCGAACAGATGCGACTGCGCGCTCATGACGCCGCCGCCGAGGAAGATGCGCGCAGGCGCGGTGGTCAACACCATGGTGTGCAACAGCTGCGCGAGGCCGTGGGCCACGAACTCCCACGCGGGATGATCAGGCGGCAATTTCGATGCCGGCATGCCGGCGCGCGCCTCGATGGCCGGACCCGAGGCGAGACCTTCGATGCAGTCGCCGTGGAACGGACACACGCCCGCGAACTTGTCGCCGCTCTTGCGCACGACGCGGATGTGGCCGAGCTCGGTGTGGCTCATGCCGAAGATCGAGCGGCCGCGCACGATGGAACCCACGCCGATGCCGGTGCCGACCGTGATGTATGCGAAGTCATGCAGATTGCGCGCCGCGCCCCAGCGCCCTTCGGCCAGTGCCGCGCCGTTGACGTCGGTGTCGAAACCAATCGGCACCGCGACGCGTCGCGCCAGGCGGCGCGCGACGTCGGTGTCGCGCCAGCCGTGTTTGGTGGTCGAGGTGATGGAGCCGTACGCGGGCGAGTCCGTCCGCAGATCGATGGGGCCGAACGAGGCGATGCCGAGCGCGCGCGGCGCGCCGTATTGCGAACGCCAGCGCTCGAGCACGGCCTCGATCTGGCGCAGCGTTTCCTCGCGCTCTCCGGTAGGCAGGCGTTCGAGCGCGCGCACGTCGTCGGGACCCGTGCCCAGGATGCACACGCACTTGGTGCCGCCCAATTCGATGCCGGCGAGTAGTTTGGATGCGGGGGTCATGGGTCAGGTCGCGGCCTGGGTGACCGCCGGCATCGCGCCCTGCACCGCGGCCTTGCGCGCCGCCGTGGCCGAGGCGACCCGTGCATTCGCAGCCACGAAGAAGCTGTCGTGGCTCGGCGCGGCATTGACGTCTGTGACGACCTTCTGGTGGGTCGCGACCATCATGCGCTTCACCTGCTCGAAGTCCACCGAGTCGACGAGTGGATCGTAGCCTCGTGGCACCACGCCCATGCCTTCGAGGATCCAGAACCAGCTCAGGTCCACGAACAATTCGTAGCGCCGCTGGAAAACGCGGCCCGTGCCGCGATACAGCTCGATGCGCTCGGCCAGGGAATCGGGGATCGGCATGGTGCGGCAGTAGTTCCAGAACGACGTGTCGTCGCGCTGCGTGAGGCAGTAGTGCAGCACGATGAAATCGCGCACGCGCTCGGCCTCGTCACTGAGCAGCGTGTTGTAGCTCGCGATGGTCGCCGGATCGAACGACTGGTCAGGGAAATGTTCCAGCAGGTTGTAGATGCCGCTGCACACCATATGGATGCTGGTCGACTCGAGCGGCTCGAGAAAGCCCGACGAGAGCCCGAGCGCGACCACGTTGTGGTTCCAGAACTTCTTGCGCCGGCCGGTGGTGAACCGCAGCACGCGCGGCTCGGCGAGTGGCTGCTGGCCAGTCACCTCGAGCAGGTCGGCGAGCGCCTGTTCGTCCGTGGTGTGGGCGCTGGAGTAGACGTAGCCATTGCCGACGCGCTCCTGAAGCGGGATGCGCCATTGCCAGCCCGCGCCGCGCGCCATCGCGCGCGTGTAGGGCGGACGCGGCCCTTCGATGGGCGTGGGCATGGCCACGGCGCGATCGCAGGGAAGATAGTGCGTCCAGTCCTCGTAGCCGGTCTGCAGCGCGCCTTCGATGAGCACGCCGCCGAACCCGCTGCAGTCGATGTAGAGATCCGCGCGCAGCTTTCCGCCATCCTCGAACGTGAGCTCGTCCACCATGCCGTCTTCGCGGCGCGACGCGTTGACGATCTTGCGCTCGAGACGGATGACGCCCGCACGCTCGGCAACCATGCGCAGGTAGCGCGCGACCAGCACCGCGTCGAAATGCAGCGCGTAGCGCACGTTCTGCGCGACGCCCATGGCATTGGTCGGGAAGATGAACCGGCCGGCCTCGGCCAGCGCGATTTCGTGGCTGAAGAACGAGGCCTTGGGGCCCAACCCCTGCGCCACGGCCTTGTGCCAGTAGTGATAGAACGGCCGACGTTCGATGGGCGCGCCGAAGCCGCCGAACGGATGAATGTAGCTGTGCCCGGGCTTCAGCCAGTCCTTGAACAGGATGCCGAGTTTGTACGTGGCGTTGGTCTTGTCGACGAAATCGTTTTGGTCGATGCCCACGAAGCGCAGGAAATCGAGGATGGGCGGAATCGTCGCCTCGCCCACGCCCACGGTGCCGATTTGCGGCGATTCGATGACGTGAATGGAGCACTGCCCGGCCAGTTTTCGGGCCAGGGTCACCGCCGCGATCCACCCCGCGGTGCCGCCACCAACGATGGCGATGCGCCTTATTCGGCGATCTGCGCTCACAGAATTCCCGACATGATTCTTTAACGGCCGCTGTGAAGAAGGGTTCGTAGCCTAACCCTGATCAAAGCAGGCTGTCGAAAAAAAGGGGTGGCCCGCCTTGCAGGCGAACCACCCCTATATCTGACTCAGCCGTCTTAGAGGCTGGCGCGTATCGTAAACACGAGACGACGTTCGCCGGACTGGTAAGTAAACGGCTGCGCGGGGAATTGCAGGTATTGGCTGCGCTCTTCCTCCGTCAGGTTCAATCCTTCCAGCGCCACGCCTATCCGCTCGTTGATCTGATAGCTGATCGAGCCGTCGAGTTGGCCATAGTCACGACTGAAGACGCCATATGTCGCGCCGTCGAAGCCGAACAAGCCGGTGACCACACCCGAACGCCACGCGTATGACAAGCGCGTCGAGAAGCCCGCCTTATCGAAGTACACCTGCGTGTTGTAGGCATCTTTCGAGACGCCGAACACCGGCAGATTCGTATCGAAGCTCGACGACACCGGCGACGAAGAATTGGAGCGCGTGTAATTCGCCACGAAGCCCAGACCGAAGTCGAACAGATACTGAGCGCCCACCTCGAATCCGAAGATGCTGCCGCCCTGCGCATTGAACGGCCGCGTGACCGCACCCGCCGTGCCGCCGAAGTCGTCCAGTACCACTTCGGGAGCGGTGCGCGTGCCGATGAACGAGTCGACTTCCTTGCGGAACAAGGTCGCGATCAACGCGTTCTGCTGGCCGAAGTACCACTCGTAGCTCAGGTCCATCGAGGTCGCACGGAACGGATCGAGATCCGGATTGCCGGCGCTGCCGCCGGTGAAACGGAAGCCGTTCTCGCCCGCGTCATCCGTATCGCCGTCGTTGTTGAGGTCGTTCGACTCGCGCGTGAAGAACGTCTGGAAGCCGCGACCGATCGTGTACAAATCCGGACGCGACATGATGCGCGCCGCCGAGAATCGCAGCTTCTGCGCATCGTTGAGGTCGAAGGTCAGGTTCAAGCTCGGCAGCACGTCGTTGTACTGCTTGTTCGCGACCGTGGTCGTGAAGTCCTGCACCACGCCGTTCCATGAGTCCGAACCCCAGATGCGTCCGCCCGGCGCCGGGCCGTGCTGTTCCACGTCCTGGCCAGTGTCGACGAATCGTGCACCGACGTTGATGTGATAGCTGTCTTCGGCGTTGCCGACATCGGCCATCAGGTAGAAAGACGTGGTCTGCTGCGACACCAGGAATGATTCCGGCTCGTCGCGGAAGAACTGCATCGGCTGCGATGGATACAGCGATTGCAGCCACGCGACGGGATTGCGCATCTGCGCGCGCGACTGCGCGATGACCGCGCCGCCGACGTTGCCGCTCGGAAAGAAGTTGTTGATGACTTCGAGCCGTTCCGGATTCGTGACCGCACTCTGGAACGGGGTCACGATCGGCGGAGAATCGGCAAAGCGTTGGCAGGTGAGACCGCTGAGTGCCGGCACGTCGCAGCCCTTGTTGCCGATCGCTCCATCCTGGAAGTAGAACCACGGACCGAAGCCTCCGCCATCCGCGACCGCATCGGCCGAGCCATCGTATTCTCCACTGCTCGACCAGTCGATCAGATAGCGGCCGGACACGAAATCGACGTCGCGCTTGGAAAAGCGGAAGCCAGCGCTCAGCAAGACTTTCTTGTCACCCGAATCGGACGGATCGAACTGGATGTCGGCACGCGCCGAATTCGCTTCGATTTCCGAGCGGTCGCCGAACGCCCAATGCGACTTGAAGTACGCGTAGGCCGGATTGGTCAGGATGTCCGCGGCGCTGCCGAGATAGGAAACTTCCGGCAACGTTCCGCCGCCGTTGTCATAGGCGAACGAGTACGCGCCGTTGGAGCCGCCCGGCGCCGTCGGATTGAACGAAGGCTGGTGGCTGAACCCGGTCCCACTCATCGGGTTCGCGGTCGGCACGCTATAGGGCGCGTGCTGCACGTCGCTGTTGCCAGAGTTGCTGATCATCGTCGACTTCGAATGCGAGAACTTGAAGTCGCCCGTGACCGGGCCCTCGTTGTCGAATTCGAGGCTGATCTGGTAGTTGTCGGCTTTCGCGTTGGCGGCCTGCACGAAGGAGATCACCTCCGCGCCCAGAGCGCGGAAGGTGCCCGAGCGCACCACGCCGTTTTCGTCGATGTCGAGCGGCTGGGCGGCATTCGGCCCCAGGCCCAGGTTGTTAGAGGTGAACCACACCTTGTTGCCGACTTCCTCGGTGGAGAAATCGAGGTCGGAGTGGAACCAGTCCAGCCCGAACGTCAGTGAGTCGGTGGGCTTCCAGTCGATGCCCACGGATGCACCGATGCGCTCGCGATACTGGTCGCGGTGATTGGTGTACATGAGCTCGGGCTCGATGTGCGGCGCGACCGCGCCGTTGCTGTCGAAGATGGCCTCCCCCGGATTGCCCGCGTCGATGCTGCCGGGCACCGGGCCGGCGCGTCCGGCAACCGAGTTGACCCAGCGCCAATTGCCACGGTTGTTACCGGCAATTTCGTCTTCGTGATAGTTCTGCTTGCTGTACGTCACCGTCGCGGTGACACCGAAGCGGTCGTCCTTGTTGTACGCGACGATCGCCGTGCCGCCTGGCTCGATATCGTCCAGGAAATCGCCCTGGTTGAAGTTCAGGTTGCCGGCGACGGTCCAGCCGTTCTCGCCGTCGATGGCTCGACGGGTGCGGAAGTTGATGGTGCCACCGAGCGCGCCTTCGACGAGGTCGGCGGACGAGGACTTGTAGACGTCCACTCCGGAGATCAGTTCGGAAGGCACGGATTCCAGCGAGTCGTTGAACCGACCATTGCCCTCTCCGAGCTTGAACAGCTCGAGGCCGGTCTGGAACAAGTCGCCATCGAGCAGAAGCACGTTCTGGCTCAAGCCGCGAATGCGGACGTTGGTGCCCTGGCCGGCGACGCGATCGATCTGCACGCCGGACAGGCGCTGCAGCGATTCGGCGATGTTCTGGTCGGGGAACTTGCCGAGATCTTCAGGGGTGATCGACTCGATGACCTGGGTCGAGGAGCGCTTGCGGTTCAACGCCGATTCGAGCGCGGCGCGAAACCCGGTAACCACGACTTCGTCGAGATTCTCGCCCTGCGTGGTGTCGGCCGGCGTGTCCTGAGCGCCAGCGGGCAGCGCTATGACGAGGAAGGCCGGGGAGACCGCGGAGAGTAGCGCGGTTCGGGCTGCGCAACGAGTGCGCTTTACTTTACGATGCGACATGAATACTTCCTGTTAGTGAATGCGAGCCGCAGGAGTCTTGCTCCGTGACTGGAAACGCCGAGTTATCTAACTACCGCAACGAGTGCGGCGAATTTCTGTTTTGGCGCACGATGAGCGCCATTTCTTTTCCAACTTTCCCTAATTATGGTGCGCAGGCTAGCTAGTGACTCGCGGCGTGTCAACGAGTCGCTGCCACGCTTGTGCCGCGCACAACGCCGGTACCTACCTGAAACCTGGAGAAAAGATTCATGTCTCCCTTCCTGTCTCTTGCCTCATCTGGAATGTCCGAAGCTCTTCCGCTGTCTGATTCGAGACAGATTAAGCGACGCATGCTCGCCGTGTTGCCGTTGGTAGCGCTACTCGGTGCGTGCGGCAGCAAGAAAGAGGGGTCCCCGACGCCGCCCGTGACGGAGAACCCCGCCGCCGTGCATCCGGATCTGTGGCCCGCGCCCCAGTGGCCGCTGGCGCGCGACCCGGCGATCGAAGCCAAGATCGCCGCGCTGCTCGCGAAGATGACGGTCGAAGAGAAGGTCGGTCAGGTCGTGCAGGGTGACATCTGCTGCATCAATCCCGCCGACATGAAGAAGTACCACCTCGGCTCGATCCTGAACGGCGGCGGCTCGGCGCCGGGCAATAACGAGCTCGCGCCGGCGCCGGAGTGGCTGGCGCTCGCCGATGAGTTCTACGCCGCGTCGGTCGACACCAGCGATGGGGGCGTCGGCATCCCGATGATCTGGGGCACGGACGCGATGCATGGCCACAGCAATATCGTCGGCGCGGTGCTCTATCCGCACAACGTCGGCCTCGGCGCGATGCGCAATCCCGAGCTGATCGCCAAAATCGCGCGGCTGACCTCCGAGCAGGTGCGTACCACCGGCATCGACTGGACCTTCTCGCCCACGGTCACCGTGCCGCAGGACGATCGCTGGGGCCGCACGTACGAGGGCTATTCGGAAGATCCGGCGCTGGTCGCTTCGTATGCGGGCAGCTTCGTGAAAGGCCTGCAAGGCGAGCCGGCCGCGAAGGACTTCCTCGGCCCGCAATTCGTCATCTCGTCCACCAAACATTTCCTCGCCGACGGTGGCACAGAAGAGGGACGCGACCAGGGCGACTCGAAGGCCACCGAGAAGGAGCTCATCGACATCCACAATGCGGGCTACGTGCCGGCCGTCGAGGCCGGCGTGCAGACCATCATGATCTCCTTCTCGAGCTGGCACGGCATCAAACACACCGGCAACCAGGACCTGATGACCGAGGTGCTCAAGAAGCGCATGAACTTCGACGGCTTCACGGTCGGCGATTGGAACGGCCATGGCCAGGTCAAGGACTGCACCAACATCAACTGTCCGCAGGCCATCAACGCCGGCCTCGACATGTACATGGCGCCGGACAGCTGGAAGGGCCTGTACGAGAACCTCGTGAAGCAGGCCAAGGACGGCACCGTGCCGGCCGCGCGGCTCGACGACGCGGTGACGCGCATCCTGCGCGTGAAGTTTCGCGCCGACGTGTTCGACGCAGGTCCGCCGTCGAAGCGCATGTTCGCGGGCGAGTTCAAGCGCCTCTCCTCGCCCGAGCAGCGCGCCACGGCACGCGACGCGGTGCGCCAGTCGCTGGTGCTGCTCAAGAACAACGGCGGCCTGCTGCCGTTCGCGTCTAACAAACATGTGCTGGTAGCCGGTGACGGCGCCGACAGCGTCAGCAAGCAGTCCGGCGGCTGGACCATCACGTGGCAGGGCACGGGCGTCGGCAACAAGGACTTCCCGGGCGCCACGTCCATCTGGGGCGGCATCAACGCCGCGGTGAAGGCCGGTGGCGGCAGCGCGGAGCTGTCGACCGATGGCAGGTACAAGAAGAAGCCCGACGTCGCCATCGTCGTGTTCGGTGAGAACCCGTACGCCGAGTTCCAGGGCGATCTGAAAGTGCTGACGCTGCCCGGCTCGATGACCGAGCACCTCGACCTCATGAAAAAGCTGCAGGCGGAGAAGATTCCGGTGGTGGCCATCCTGCTGTCGGGTCGCCCGCTGTGGCAGAACCGCGAGCTGAATGCGTCCGACGCGTACGTCGCGGCCTGGCTGCCGGGCACCGAAGGCGGCGGCGTCGCCGATGTCTTGTTCCGCAAGAAGGACGGTTCGGTGAACCATGATTTCTCCGGCAAGCTGTCCTACTCGTGGCCGCGCGATGCGGCGGCGAAGCCGCTCAACAATGGCCAGGCCGGCTACGACCCGCTGTTCGCGTTCGGCTTCGGCCTGACGTATGCGGCGCAGGGCGAAGCGCTGGCCGCGCTGTCGGAAGATCCGGGCATCCCCGCGGAGCTCATGTCGACCGGCTCGTACTTCGACAAGGGCGTGTCCGTGGCGCCGTGGTCGCTGCGCGTGGCGAACGGCGCGGACATCACCCGCATCACGACGGTACCCGTGGAGGCCATCGGCGGACGGGTCAAGGTGTCCGCGGTGGACGATGCCGTGCAGGAAGACGCGCGCCGCTTCGTGTTCAAGGGCGACGGCCCGGCGACCGTCGAGATTTCCGGTGAGAGCGCCACCGATGTGTCGCGCGAGACCAATGGCGACGTGATGTTGTTAGTGCGCCTGCGCCGCGATGCCGATGCGCCGAGCGACCTGACTCTGGGCGTGGGCTGCGGAGCGGGCTGCGGCGGTCACCTGCCGTTCGCCGCGACGCTCGGTAGTTTGCCCGCCGGCAAGTTCCAGACCGTCGGCGTGCCGTTGAAGTGCGTGCAGAAGCTGGGTGCGGATGTGAGCAAGATCGACCGGCCGCTGGTCATCCAGACCTCCGGCAAACTCGATCTGTCGATCTCACAGGTGAAGCTCGGGACCGTCGCGGACAAGACGATTACCTGCAACTAATGGGGCCACTCCCCATTTGCTAGCAAATGGGGACAGACCTCGACTTCCAAGGGCGCATCGATCGATGCGCCCTTTTCTTTCACTCGATCGAGTCGCGCGGCTGATGGCGCTGGAAGTGAACGTGGAGCGCCCAACCGAACTCTCTGAACTTTCTTTGAACACATGCATTGAATCGATTGTTGCGCTCCTGAAGATCAGTTGCCTCCTCCCCTTGCGGCAACAGCATCATCGGACGCAAGTTCGTAGGCGAGAGCGATTTTTTTCCCGACGGCTTCTTCACTTAGCCGCGGCTCGATGGCAGCACAAGCGCCGGTACAAAGCCGACGCGAGGGATCACCTCACGCGCATGTATGGCGAGACCATTCCAGCCGGCAACCTGCACTTCATCATGGGCACCATGGCCGCCCATCCGCGCACCTTCATCGTCATCGGATTGCTGCGTTCCGGTCTCGATCCGGCAGAGTTCGGCGAGCAAGGCCAGCTCTTTTGACGAACGGCCCTCTCACCGCACCGCGCTCGACTTCTCTCCGCTAACTACCCATTCTCGCCGATCGATCGCCGCACCATCGACACGACGCGCGCCTTAACACGCACGCCGCCACTCAGCTGACGCTTAAAGCCACGCTGCGAACGCTCCGAAGGCCGGTTGGCCCGGGCCACCCACGAGGCGATTTTCGTGTTAACACGTGTCCGACGCAGTTTTCTCAACAGCAACGGATAGTTAGATCAATTGGCAGCCAATTGGCTGCCACCAAAACCCTCGTTGGCTGCCACCTAATGCTCTGATTGGACAGGTGATTCGTCAAAAGTGTCCGACAGCAGGCACTGCATCAGGTGTGTACGGACTCCACCCAGCGACTAAATCGGCGGAGTTCCTTGTCGGGCAGCTTTTTCGGGCACGGTCTTGCACACGACTTTGAAGGCACGTCGCCATCAGTTTTGAAGGCGGATCAAAGGCACCGCGCCATCAACTTTGCATTCGTTTCGAAATTATTCTTGTTGGCAGCGCGAGGGCAATCCGCTAGCAGCCTGGGATTTTTTTCTCTAGCAGTTTTGAAGGCGCCGCACCTCGCCGGCGCCATCAGATTTGCTATCAGATTCGCGACGCCGATCAGGCCACGAACACCACCGCCGCCGCGCCTCCCGCCATCAGCGCCGACAGCCTCAGCACCAAGCGGCGCAGGCCGCGATCCCAGCGCGCCGCGAGCGCTTCGCCCATCGCGTGCACCGCAACACTGAGATCGGCCGAGAGCGGTTCCACATCGCCTCTTGTCGCCAATCGACCCGCATCGCGCGAGGATGTCAGTCGGGATTCTTCGACCTGCCAAGCATGCACAGCACGCTGATTGTGACCAACGCCAGTTTCCACTCATCACCGAATGGAACCTCGCGGTGTGCGAGCTTTTCAGTGGCGAACAAAACCAGATACGCGGCAAACGACAGCCACGCAAGAACGCTCAGCACACTATTTCGGGACATGTCACCAAAATCCTTTGCAGACGCCATCCTGGATTGCGCTCAGGTGCGCAATTCTTGCCTCGATGGACCTAATTGCGATTCGCTCGCGTTCCGCAACCTTGCCGCTCCAATAGCCGTACCCAGCAAGAACCCAACTTACGGCGCCTACGCTTCTAGCTCCAAGAGCCGCTCCTATCCTGGTGGGAGAAGCCACTGTCGCCCCCTGAGCAACAAGCCCGGAAATGTCAAGGAAGTCGTCTATAGCCGAATGGCACTTACTTAAGCCTGAACGCTGCACGCGCGCGGGGGGCGAAGGCGTTGATTGTGTGAGGTAAGGAAGGCTGGTCGGGATTGGTAGGATGTTT
>JAYTOI010000170.1:0-55742 GCA_043747875.1 Pseudomonadota bacterium
CGACCTGAGCTGGGCTGTCTCGACGGACGCCGTGGGCGTCAGCGGTTATCGAATCTATCGCAATGCTTCGACCACGCCGCTCGCGACGGTCACCGTGGCCAACTACTCCAACACCGGCCTGACGCCATCGACTACCTACGCGTACACGGTGCGCGCATTCGATGCGGCGGGAAACGTGTCGAACGCTTCGGGTGCGGGCAGCGCCACCACACCGGCGGCGTCGGGTCAGGGCGGTCTCGATGGCCGGCCCTCGAACAATTCGTGCTTCGCGTGGGACCGGCCGACCGCGGGCAACACCATTTCGCTCTCGCAGTTCACGAACCTTACGTTCACCGCGCCGGTGAAGCTGCTGCAGGCACCCAACAGCAATCAGCATTGGTACGTCGTGCAGCAGGGCGGCATCGTTCGCAGATTCACGGGAACGAATCCGGCCAGCGCGATCACCGTGCTCGACATCACTGCTCGCACGCACAACGTCTCACAGAGTGAAGCCGGTCTGCTCGGCATGGCGTTCCATCCCAACTTTCCCGCCGATCCTCGCGTATTCGTCTACTACATCGACAGAAGCGTGGTCGGTCACCTCTCGGCGTTCACCGCAACGGTCGATGCGAGCGGAGCCGCCACGTTCAATGCCGCTTCCGAACACCGGTTGTTGTCGATCAACAAGGATCTGGACCCCAACAGCGGCCCGGGTGCGCAAGACAACCACAACGGCGGCGACATCGCCTTCGGTCCCGATGGCAATCTGTATCTCGCCACGGGTGACGGCGGCGGTGGCGGCGATCCGCAGGAGAGCGCGCAGCGGTTGACGACGTTGTTAGGCAAGATGCTGCGCATCAGGGTCAACGGACCCGGCGCCGCATACAGCATTCCGGCGGACAATCCCTTCGCCGGCAACGCGATCTGTCCCGCGATCGCACGGGCGAGCGGCAATTGTCCGGAGATCTACGCCTGGGGTCTGCGCAATCCCTGGCGCTGGAGCTTCGATCGCGGCAGCGGAGCGTTGTGGCTCGCCGACGTGGGGCAGGGCACCTTCGAAGAGGTGAACACCATTCAGCGTGGCGGAAACTACGGTTGGGATTGCCGCGAAGGTGCGCACAACTTCGAGACGGCCGGTTGTCCGGCGACTGGCCTGATCGATCCCGTCGCCGAATACGGTCGCTCGCTCGGCGAATCCATCACCGGCGGTTACGTCTATCGCGGTTCGCAGGCGTCGACCCTGGTCGGACGATATCTCTTCGCTGATTTCAGCTCCGGACGCATCTGGGCCTGGATCCCGAACGCGGCGGATCCCTCTTCACGCGCTCCGACGCAGTTGATGCAGTCGAGTCTCAACATTTCCTCTTTCGGCCAGGGCAACGACGGCGAGTTGTACGTCACGCACTACACCGGCGGCACGCTGCATCGGATCAATTTTCAGGGCGGCGGCGGTGGCGGCACGGTTCCCGCAACCTTGAGCGCAACGGGCTGCGTGAATCCGGCGAATGCGACGCAACCCGCATCGGGGTTGATACCTTTCTCAGTCAGCGCGCCCTTCTGGTCCGACGGCGCGGTCAAGGATCGATGGATGGCGCTGCCTAACAACACCACCATCTCCGTCGGCTCCAACAACGACTGGGACTTTCCGAACAGCACCGTGCTGATGAAAAGCTTCCGCGTCGGCACGCGCCTCGTCGAAACGCGCCTGTTGATGCGTCACCCCGACGGGAACTGGGGCGGCTTCACTTATGAGTGGAATACGCAGCAGACCGACGCCAACCTGGTGCAGGGCGGGGCGGTGCGCGACATCGGCGGCGGCCAGCAGTGGATATTCCCGAACGAAGCGCAGTGCATGCAGTGTCACACCGTTGCCGCGGGCCGCTCACTATCCTTGGAGACCGCGCAGCTCAATCGCAACCACACCTATCCGCAGACCGGCCGCACCGCCAACCAGTTGCTCACGCTGAACTCGATCGGCATGTTCACCCAAGCCATTCCCGATCCAGCCGTGCAGCCGACCATGCCAGACCCCGCGGACACGAGTGTGCCACTCGCCAATCGCGCGCGTGCCTATCTACACACCAACTGCGCGCAGTGTCATCGCCCCGGAGGACCGACGCCGGTCAGCCTGGATCTGCGATACACGACGCCGTTCGCGTCGACGAACACCTGCAACGTGTCGCCGCAGGCGGGCGATCTGGGTGTCGGTGCCAACGCGCGGCTGATCGCGCCCGGCAGCTCCGCGAACTCGATCCTCATCAATCGCGTGAACCGCCGCGATGCGTTTGGAATGCCGACGCTCGGTTCGAACCAGATCGATACGGCCGGGGTGACGTTGCTGACACAGTGGGTCAACGGCCTGCCGGGTTGCTAGGTCACGTTCTAGCGTGTGAGGACCGTCCACAAGAAAAGGATTTCCAGGCGGACCTTCTCCCGCAGGCTCGGTTCGGGCGTCCAGCCGGGCTGCTTCGACAGGTGATCGAGGATCTCCGAGGCCGGCGCGAACCAGCCGTTGCGCGCGGCCACGTCCTTGATGCGGGCTTCGAATCTCGGATGCGCCTTGCCGTTCTGGTTGAAACTGCCGGCGCCGAGATGGGTGTACACCAGGCACACGCCGCCTTCACGCTCGAGCCGGTCGAGGTTCTCCGGGCTCAGCAGTTCCTCGAAGCGATCGATCTTGTCGCCATCGGCGGTCAGGAACCAAAGGTTCACATAGGGCTTGTCGGACAGGTGATAGGGCATCGACGGAGTGATATTCAGCAGGTTGATATCCCGGAACGTGAACTGGTTTACGTATCGCACACGCTGCTGAACGAGGTCGCCCCAGAAGTAGATGGACTGCGGATCGTCTCCCGAGAATTTGACGTCGCTGCCCAGCCCATAGGCCCAGCGAAAGGGTCCGAACGACCAGCGGTTTTTCCCCCAGTAAATGTTGTCGGCGTTGAGCGAGTGATTCACGTGCATCGTCGGGTACTGGCCGAGCTCGTCCCGGAATTTGTCCAGTCCGGCGATGATGTCCTGCCGCACGCTGCTGCCGCCGCGAACTCCGTGCAGCGCGATCTCGAATCCTTTTTGGCGAAGATCGGCGATGAACTCGCGATACGCCGGATCGCTCAGCGTATCGCCGCGATCCGGCGAGTGAGCATCGCTCAGCGCCGGCAGCACCCAGATCGTCTTGGTGGTGCGCAATCCGTTCTGGTGAAGCACGTCGTACAGCGGCTTGCTGCGATCGACGGTCGCCATGTCGGTATCGTCGACGATGGAAAACGCAAAGCGCTTGCCGTCCGGGAACGTGATCGCCCTGGAAGGCGGTGCATGCAGCACGTAGGCAAGCGTGCCCGCGAAAGCCACGGCAATGCACAGGAGTCCGACGAGAGTCTTGCGCATGGAAGCACCAGTCCGTCGCGCGGCCGAAGCCGCCGCTAATTAGTTAGTCTTGTTCTTGTCGCGTGAAATCAGGAAGTCGGCGATGCGTTTGCTGCCTTTCGGGTTCAGGTGTCCGTCGAAGGCGTAGTAGTACTGCGCCGGCGAATCGAGGAACAGCTCCGCCGTCGGGATGACCTGCTTCGGCGACACGCCCTGCAAAGTCGCGAGCGTGTCCTTGTAGGTGTCGCGGAGGATGTCGTGCGCCGGCACCAGTAGATAGATGTCGTATTCGAAGCCCGCGCGCCGACTGAGTTCGTCGAGTCGCTGCAGGCTCGCCCGGGTCGACTCCAGCGCCTTGTTCATTCGCTGCGGGCCCGGTTCCGCGACGAAAGTCGCCTTCAGTCGCGGGCCGGCATAGAACTTGAGCATCCTCGCCAGATTCGAATACCTGAGGATCGTTCCTTGCAGGCCGATGACACGCTCCGTGAGCCCGCGGGACGGATCGGCTTTGGCAGGCACACCCCGCAGCCGAGCCTCACGGGTGATCTCCCGGTTGTAGTTGTCCACGAAGTCGTTCCCGGCCGAGAAGCTGGTGCTCATGCCGAAAAAGAAAAGCCGGACTTCCTTGGGGCGCCACTGCGATTCGTCGATGAACTGCTCGAGCCGCTCCACCTGCTTGAGAGTGCCGCTGCCGGGCAGCCCGAGGTTGGCGCATGAACGCGCGGCTTCCGTGCAGTACAGGCTGGGAAAAGTTTCTGCATCGTTCAGCCCGTATCCGAACGTGAACGAATCGCCGAGGAACACGAGTTCGGGACTCCCGTCGACCGCCGGTGCGCGGTAGCCCTGGTCCGTGATCGTCGTCACCGCGTCGTACTCGTTCGAGACCTGGCGGTAGACCGTGCCCGGTGCGACGAAGCTGGTGATGGTCTTGCCGTCGGGCGTGATGTTGTCGCGACGGTCGGAGATCGGGAACAACAAGCGGGTCAATACCTCGCCCAGCAGCAGGGCGAACAGCAATGAAAATGAAGTCAGGATGAGGCGATTGCGCCACTCGCGACCTTTGCTGATCTTTGGTTCGGGGCTCGTCATGCACGTCTGGATAGGCTGTTGTTGTTCTGCGCGCGGCGGCAGCCTAACAGACCGCGGTCGCGGTTTGTCAGGAGCATCCGACGCGAGGCATCGGAAGTACGATCGGGATCACCAACTAACATATTCATGCATGGCCCTGGGTGCGATCGGCTGGCCGCGCGTGCGGCGCAGCATCTCCACGACGGCCTTGGCCAGTTGCAGATCGGTGATCAGTGGAATGCCATGGTCGATGGCGGCTCTGCGAATCCAGTAGCCGTCGGGGCGGCCCTCCGGGTCATAGTGCAGCGGGATGTTGATGACCAGGTCCACCGCGCCTTTCTCGATGATCTCCACCGCGCTCTGTTCGGCGGATTTGCCCACGGCGGTCGACTCGACGCCCAACTCGCGCAGTGCGCCGGCTGTACCGGGAGTGGCGAATATGGGTAGTTTGAGATCGTCGCGAATCGCCACCGCTTCGTCGGAGAACGCAAACTTGTCGGCCGCCGGTCCCAACGACAGCAGCACTCCGCGCGTGGGAACGCGGAAGCCCGTGGACAGCAGGCTCAGCAGCAGCGCCTCGTGCACGCTGCCGGCGATGCAACCCACTTCGCCCGTGCTGGCCATCTCCACGCCCGGCAGCGGATCGGCGCCAAGCAGTCGTGAATAGGAAAACATCGGCGCCTTGACGCCGACGTAGTCGAGCTCGAGCGGGTTGGCGCGCACCTCGTTGCGGATCCCCACCATGCGTCGCGCGGCTTCGGCCGCGAAGTTCACGCCGAGCACCTTGGAGACGAACGGCAGGCTGCGCGAGGCGCGCAGATTGCACTCGATCACCTTGACGCGATTGTTCTTGGCGATGAACTGCACGTTGAACGGGCCCGTGATGGCCAGCTCGCGCGCCAGCGCCTGCGCGATCTCGCGCGTGCGGCGGATGGTCGTGAGATACAGCGTCTGCGGTGGCAGAACCAGCGTCGCATCGCCAG
Organism: Pseudomonadota bacterium; assembly: GCA_043747875.1. GTDB lineage: Bacteria > Pseudomonadota > Gammaproteobacteria > Steroidobacterales > Steroidobacteraceae > CADEED01. The sequence continues at coordinate 5,397 of JAYTOI010000170.1, forward strand.
AATGCACGCCTGCATTCTCGATGTGCTCGCTGATCGCCCACAGCACGATGTTGCCGTTGTCGGCTACCGCGTCGATCTCGATCTCGCGCGCGTGGGTCTCGAACTTGCTGATGACGACGGGGTGCTCGGGAGAGACGCGTTTGGCGCGCGCCAGGATGTTCTTGAGCTCGTGCACCTCGTGCGCCACGCTCATCGCGGCACCCGACAGCACATAGCTCGGGCGAACCAGCACGGGGAAGCCGCCGAGTTGCCGAACCAGCGTTTCCGCCTCGGTGAGCTCGGTGAGCGCCTGCCAGTTGGGCTGGTCGATGCCCAGCGCATCGAGCAACGCGCTGAACTTGGAGCGGTCCTCCGCCCGATCGATATTGGCGGCGCTGGTGCCGAGTATGGGCACGCCCAACAGCGCCAGACGCTGCGCGAGATTGTTAGGTAGCTGGCCGCCCATGCTGACCAGCACACCCACCGGCTTCACGCGCTCGCACAAGTCGAGCACGGATTCCAGGCTGATCTCGTCGAACAGCAACGCGGTGCAGGTGTCGTAGTCCGTACTCACGGTCTCGGGGTTGTAGTTGACCATGATGGTCTCGTACCCGGCGGCCTGCACGGCGCGTGCCGCGTTCACGCACGACCAGTCGAATTCCACGCTCGAGCCGATCCGATAACTGCCCGAACCCAGGATCACCACCTTCGGCGCCGCCGACTCTGGCCACTCGGACTGGCTGGCGTGGTAGGTGCTGTACAGGTAGTTAGTGACCGCTGGAAACTCCGCGGCCGTGGTGTCGATCTGGGCCACGCCAGGGCGGATGCCGTGCCGGGTCCGCGCCGCGCGCGCCGCGCCACGCGCGGCGCCGCTGCGCAGCTCGATCATGAGGTCGGAGAACCCCAGGCGCTTGGCGTCGCGTAGCGTCGCTGCGTCCGGAATGCCCGCGGATTCGCCCAGCTTGGTGTGCATATCGGCAATATCAGCCACGCCGTGCAGGAACCAGCGGTCGACGCGCGTGAGCTCGTGCACGCGATCGACGCTCATGCCGTCGCGCAAGGCGCGCGCCACGGCGAACAGACGCCGCGGCGTGGCGTAACGCAGTTCGCGTTCGAGATCGTCGAAGGCGAACGCGTCGGGATCGACGCCGTTCACGCCGATGTCGAGCATGCGCGCGGCCTTCTGCAGCGCTTCGGGAAAGGTCCGGCCGATGCCCATGACCTCGCCGACGCTTTTCATCTCGCTGCCGAGCTGTTTCACCGAGCCCGAGAACTTGGTGAGATCCCAGCGCGGTATCTTGCAGACGATGTAGTCGAGCGCGGGTTCGAAGAACGCCGTGGTCTTGCGCGTCACGCCATTCGGAATCTGCGGCAGCAACTGGCCGAGGCCGATCTTCGCGGCCACGTAGGCGAGCGGATATCCCGTGGCCTTGCTGGCCAGCGCCGACGAGCGCGACAGACGCGCATTCACCTCGATGACGCGATACGCGCGCGAATGCGGATCGAGAGCGAACTGGATATTGCATTCGCCGACGATCCCCAGGTGGCGCGCGGTCCTGATGGCGATCGTGCGCAGCATCTGGTGCTCGGCATCGTCCAGCGTTTGCGACGGTGCCACGACGATGGACTCACCCGTATGGATTCCCATCGGGTCGAAGTTCTCCATGTTGCAGACGGTGATGCAGTTGTCACCTGAGTCGCGGACGATTTCATATTCGATTTCTTTCCAGCCGCGCAGAGATTCCTCGACCAGCACCTGCGGCGCGCCGCCGGCGAATGCCCGGCGCAGCGCGGTCTCGAGATCGGCCTCGGCGTCGACGATGCCGGAGCCCTTGCCGCCCAGCGAGAATCCACCGCGCAACATCACCGGCAGGCCTAACTGACGCACGGCGTCGCGTGCTTCCGCGGGTGTGGCACAGGCAATGGAGCGCGCACTGATCACGCCGATTTCCTCGAGGCGTTTGATGAACAGCTTGCGGTCTTCGGTATCGCGGATAGTGGCCACCGGCGTTCCCAGCACGCGGATACCGAGGCGCTTCAGGACGCCCGAGGCCTCGAGCGCCAGGCCGCAGTTGAGCGCCGTCTGTCCACCGAACGACAACATGATGCCGTCGACTTTTTCGCGCATCGCGATCTGCTCGACCACGTCGGGCGTGACCGGCGTCAGGTAGACGCTATCTGCCAGATCGTTGCTCGTCTGCACCGTGGCGATGTTCGGGTTGACCAGCACCGTGCGGATGCCTTCCTCGCGCAACGCCTTCAGCGCTTGCGAGCCCGAGTAATCGAACTCGCCCGCCTGGCCGATCTGCAACGGGCCGGAGCCTAACAACAAGACCTTCGTGTACCGGCTCATGAGCGGCCCACCCGGCGCAGGCTGCCCGCCAGCCGCAGGAAATCGTCGAACAGGAATTCGGTGTCCTGCGGACCGGGCCGCGCCTCGGGATGGAACTGCACCGAGAACACGGGGCGATTGCGCAGACGGATGCCTTCATTCGTGCCGTCGTTGAGGTTCACGAACCACGGTTCCCAGTCACGCGGCGGCCGCGAATGGTCCACGGCATACCCATGGTTCTGGCTGGTCACGTAGCAACGGCCGCTGCTGATGTCCTGTACCGGTTGATTGCAGCCGCGATGACCGTAGCGCAGCTTGTAGGTGTCGAATCCCGCGGCGCGCGCCAGTAACTGGTGTCCCAGGCACACGCCAAAAATCGGGCCGGAATAGCCGCCGATGAGGTTGCGCAGGCGCGCCGCGAGCGCTTCGAGATCCTGCGGATCGCCCGGGCCGTTGCCGATGAGCACACCATCGGCCGCATGCGCGGCGGCTTCGATGTCCCCGTGCCAGGGCACGCGGTGCACGCGGGTGCCGCGCTCCACCAGGCAATCGAGGATGCCGTCCTTCGCGCCCACGTCGACCAGCACGATGTTGAGCTCGCCCGCGCCGTGAAACGAAGCCTCGGCGGGACTCACGCGCGTGAACACCTCGGTACGCATATCGATGGTTTGCGCCTGGGATTGCGCATCGGCGAGTGTCATGTCGGCGGGGAACACCCAGCCGCGCATCGTGCCGCTCTCGCGCAGGCGTTGAGTGATCGCGCGCGTGTCGACGCCGCTCACGATGGGCACACCTTCGTGCTCCAGCCACTCGGAGAGCGACTGGCGCGCCAAGTGGTGACTGTGATGGCGCGAGAGTTGTTGAACCACCAGCGCCTGCACCTGTACGCGCGCCGATTGCAGTCGCGAGGCGCCGTGCGGTTCGGTGGCGGGCACGCCGTAGTTGCCCACCAGCGGATAGGTAGTGACCAGGATCTGCCCGGCGTAGGAAGGGTCGGTGAGCGCTTCGGGATAGCCCATCATGCCGGTGTTGAAAACGACTTCACCGGCGACCGCGCTGTGGGCGCCAAAACCCTCGCCGATCAGTTCCGTACCGTCTTCCAGCGCGAGCTTCATCGGCAGGTGCTGATGACTCAAGGGGTTTCCTCCGGCTAGCAGGCTAGATAGTTGTGGTTGTTGCCCGCGGGCCCGACTGTACGGGGCCCCTGTCACGGGGGTCAACGAGCCTTGGGGAGAAAGCGTCCGAGTTGAGGAATGCATTCACCTCAGTCGCACCAGGCCGCGCCATAGCGCTGGCGCAGATGGTCTGCGAGTCCTTCGGCCATGAGCCGGTGACCGGCTCGGGTCCAATGATTGTCGTATTCGAAGTACAACTTTTCCGTGCCGGCATAGGCGCGAAACCTGGGGTACATATCCGCCAGGTCGATGCCGCGTTCGGCCGACATCTCCCGGATGGTGACCAGGCTCTGATCGGAGACCGTATCGTCTTTCGATAGATAGGCATAACGGCCCGGCACCCACTCCCTGGGACTTACCTGGTGCCCCCACGGATAGATGCCGAGCACATATCCGCCGTCGTGGGTGGCGGCGAAAGCCCGGATCGAATCGATGCTCGCGAAAACATCACGCCATTGAGCGTCGCGTGGCTGGGGATCACCGGCCAGGGTGTGTGCGACCAGCTCCCGGTTCGCCTGGGTCGCGACGGTTCGAATCGTGACCTCGTCGCCGCCAAGGTATTTGCTGGCGTAGTAGAGCAACGCACGCGTGAAAAACAGGTGCTGGTCGATCCAGTTTCGCACGCGGTCGGTCGCGGACACCGCGCGCCCAATGCTCGGCACCTTGAGAACCGCTCCATCCGACGTGTACACGGCCTCGCTTCGATAGGCGGCTTCCTGCACGAGGTCACCGATGTCGAGACTGTGGATGATGAGGTCCGGCTCGAGCGATGCGAGATCACGCTGCAGCTCGATGTTGGAAAGGACCGGGGCGTAACTGTCGACTCCGCCGTTCAACACTTCGAACGTCGGCCACTTGCACGTACCGCCGGGCGTCTGATTGAGCAAGGCCTCGAGGAATACCGAATAGGTCTCACCGTCCGGCACGCCTTTTCCCATGGTGAACGAGTCCCCCAGGGTGAGGATCCGAAACACTCCTGCGGGTTTTTTCACGGAGGTTTCGGCCCCGCGCAGCCCGAGCTTGTTGACCCGCTGCGTGTACGAAAAGTCCTTCTGCTGAATCGTCGAGTACGAATCCGCGAGCAGCTTGTGATGCCGGAATTCATCCGGCACCAATGCGGGCGACAGTGGCTTGATCAGGATGTACCCGACAAGCGCATCGGCGATCAGGAAGAACACCACGGTCGTGACGCCCGCGATCCAGATTCCGCCCACGGTTCGCCGATGTGGTGTGTCATGCAAAAGCCAGGAAACCACGGTAAACGCGAGGAAGGCGCCCAGAACCACGAAGCCGATCACGGCCGCGGGGCCAAACGAGCTCTTCGCGGACAATTGCTCGTAGCCGAGGAAAGCCATTGCGGCGGCGCACAGCAGGGCCAGGACCAGCAGCAGTTTCTTCATGACTCCCCCGGTTCTGGTTCGAATGGGCGCCGAGACATATCCAGGCCATTTCGAACGCAGTTCACACATTTGCCCCTGCTAGGGAGGGCGGAGCCCTGATCGCTCGCGGCGGCAAGGCGTATGATTTTGGTCAGGCATCTCCTACAAGGCAAGCGGGGTCAATGAAAACACCCGTCAAACTTCCCAGCGACAGATCCTTCGGATTCACCTTCACCGTCGTCTTCGCCTTGTTGGGCGGCTGGCTGTGGTGGAAGAAGAGCCGCTGGGGTATTCCATTTCTCGGCGCCTCGGCCGGATTCGCATTGTTAGCGGCGCTCCTGCCGCGCGTGCTTCATCCGCTGAACGTCGTGTGGATGTACTTCGGCGCGCTGCTCAACATGATCGTGAGCCCGATCATCATGGGGGTCATCTACTTCGTCGTGTTCACGCCCGTCGCCCTGTTCTTCAGGATCACGAAGCGCGACGCACTGAATCGCAAATTCGACGGCGCTCTGCCGAGCTACTGGCTGGAGCGCAAGCCGCCAGGCCCCGACGGCGCAACGCTGCCGCGACAGTTCTAGGAGAAAAAGAAAATGACGAGCCTGATCGCCGAGCTGTGGCAGTTCATGCGAGTTCGCAAGAAATTCTGGCTGTTGCCCATCATCTTCGTGACCGTACTGATCGGCGGGTTGCTGATCTTCGCGCAGGGCTCCGCCGTCGCCCCATTCATCTACACCTTGTTCTGAGGTCACCTTGAAGGTTCTAGGCATCTCCGCGTACTACCACGACGCGGCCGCCGCCCTCGTGGTGGACGGTAAAATCGTCGCGGCTGCGCAGGAAGAGCGCTTCACGCGCAAGAAGCACGACGATCGCTTTCCCGAAAACGCCGTGCGTTACTGCCTCGAGGAAGCCGGCCTTTCGGCCGGCGATCTCGACAACGTCGCCTTCTACGACAAGCCGTTCCTGAAGTTCGAGCGCCTGCTGGAAACGTATCTTGCATTCGCGCCGCGCGGATTCTCATCGTTTCGCCAAGCCCTTCCTGTGTGGGTCAAGGACAAGCTGTTCCAGAAGGACAACCTCGCCAAGGCATTGAAGGCGACGCTCGGTGATGGCATCGACTGGAACTCACGCCTGCTGTTCTCCGAGCACCACCTGAGTCACGCGGCGAGCGCGTTCTATCCCTCGCCATTCGAACGGGCTGCCGTGCTCACCATGGATGGCGTCGGTGAATGGACCACGACATCTCTGGCGATCGGCGATGGCGCAAAGCTCCAGGTCATTCGCGAGATTCACTTCCCGCACTCGCTCGGCCTGCTGTACTCCGCGTTCACTTACTACACCGGCTTCAAGGTCAATTCCGGCGAATACAAGGTGATGGGACTCGCGCCCTATGGCGAGCCGCGCTTCGTGAAGCAGATTCGCGACCACCTGATCGACGTCAAGGAAGACGGTTCCTTCCGTCTCAACATGGACTACTTCGACTTCTGCACCGGGCTGCGCATGACCAATGCGAAGTTCGACGAGTTGTTCGGAGGCCCGCCGCGTGAATCCGAAGCGCAGCTCTCGCAGCGCGAGATGGACCTGGCGGCCAGCGTGCAGGTCATTACCGAAGACGTGGTCATCAAACTCGCGCGCGGCGTGGCGCGCGAGACCGGCGAACGCAATCTGTGCCTCGCGGGCGGCGTCGCGCTCAATTGCGTGGCGAACGGCAAGCTGCTGCGAGAGAAGGTTTTCGACAAGATCTGGTTGCAACCGGCGGCGGGTGACGCCGGCGGCGCGCTCGGCGCCGCGCTGGTGGCCAATCACATGTACAAGGAACAGCCCCGCAAGCTGAACGGCAGCCGTGACGCCATGCGCGGCAGCTATCTAGGTCCGCAGTACAAGCAGCCGGACGTAGAGCGCAGGCTCAAGTCCATGGGCGCCACCTTCGAAGTTCTCGACGATGCCGCGCTCATCGAGCGTTGCGCGCAGGCGCTCGCCGATGGAAAGGCGATCGGTTGGCACCAGGGACGCATGGAATTCGGACCCCGCGCGCTGGGTGGACGCTCCATCATCGGTGACGCGCGTTCGCCCAGCATGCAGAAGCTGCTCAATCTCAAGGTCAAGTATCGCGAATCCTTCCGGCCATTCGCGCCGTCGGTGCTGCGCGAACACGTGGCCGACTGGTTCGAGATCGACGAGGACAGCCCGTACATGCTGCTGGTGGCCGATGTGCAGAAGCGCCATCGCATCGCGATGACCGAGGCCGAACAAAAGTTGTTTGGTATCGAAAAGCTCAACGTGCCGCGCTCGGCGATCCCGGCGGTTACGCACGTCGACTACTCCGCGCGCGTGCAGACCGTGCACGCCGACACCAATCCGCGCTATCACGCGCTGATCTCGCGCTTCCACGCGCTGACCGGCTGCCCGGTGGTGGTGAACACGAGCTTCAACGTGCGCGGCGAACCCATCGTGTGTATCCCGGAGGACAGCTTCCGCTGCTTCATGGGCACCGAGATCGAGGTGCTCGCGGTCGAGAACTGCTACCTCGAGAAGTCCGCCCAGGATCCCGCGCTCAAACAGCGTTACGAACGCGCTTTCGACCTCGACTGATCCGCCTTCGTGAGCTGCCACCGGATCAGCGAGACCGGAATCATGCCGGCCTCGTTGAACTCCGTGAAGAACCGCATTGAGCTGAAATCACTGCCGAGCTGCTTCGAGCGCTCCATCCACAATTGCTCGATGAGGTACTTGCCGGTCACATAGCTGGTGCCGTAACCCGGTTGGCGCATGTACATGTGTTGCTCGAATCCGAGCAGGTCGAGCGTCGGGCTCATCCAGCCGCGCGGCGTCCACGCGACGTGGAAGTCCTGGGCCTCCTTCATCGTGAACTCGTTCGCCTGCGCGTACAGCGAACCCAGGCCGCGTGCCGCGCGTTGCGCAAGCATGATCCACTGCACTTCCCGCGAACGCGGGTTGTCGTCGTAGAGACCCGCATGCATCGTCATCTCTTCGAAGCCCGTCGCCATGCCTTCGGCGCGGCTCATCCAGATGTTGTAGAGCAGCGGACCGCGGCGGATCGCGCTGGCGTGCGGCTCGTCGCGCATCTGCGCGAGATCCCACCAGTGATAGAAGTGCGTGTAGAGGGCCATCGGTTCGAGGTGCGACGCGATGTAGAAGAAGTTGCGCGTGGGCTCCGGCACGAATTCGCCGATCTGCGCGCGCAGCGCCGGGTCCATGTTCGGCTTCACGGGCAGCATCTTCTTCTCATCGACGAAGAGCATCAGTTTCGTGACCGCGTCGTTGCCGCGCTTCAGATATTCCTGCGGCGTCGATGCGGCCTGCAACGGCGGCAGACCCTCGTTGCGCAGCTCTTCGAGTTTGAGCGAGGTGTGCGCGCGCGCGAGCTCGCGCTTCAGGAGCATCACCTCGTCGTCCCATGTCATCGGCACGAGGTACACGTTCTGCAATAGCCACGTGTAGTTCTCCTTGCCGATTCCGGACGGAGCGTTCTTGTTCTTCGCTTCCGCTTCGAGCCACGCGACGAAATCGCGGGTGGCGGTGCGGCCTGCATCGAGCGCGCGCCTGAAGGCGGCGCCGGCCTTCGGTACGCGCTTCTCGAGCTCGTCGAGATCGGCGATCTGCTGCTTCACGGGCTTGATTCCGCCTATCCACAGGTCGCGCGCATTGCCCGTGAGATTGCCGCGCGCCTGCGCGAGCAGCGGCGCGATGGTGCGCAGTTCCGCCGTCAATGCGCGTTCACTTTTGGCACTCAGCGGAAAGGCGTACTGCCACAGCTCGATGGCGGCGTGATTCGTCGGCCCTTCATGCGCGGGTGTGTCGCTTTGCGCCGTCCAGATCGAGACGTAGTAGGCCGGATCTCGCACCCACGGCTGCAACACGCGTACATAAAAATCGAAGCCGTTCATTTCGGCGCGCAAGATCTGGTGATCGACCTGTTGTGCGATCGGCCACGCATCCGGCGCGATCGCGGCGAGCCGAGCCTTCCACTTCGGAAGCTCGGCGTGACGGCGCTCGAAGGTTGCCGCGGTGTAGTCCGGCACGCCGTCGCGCGGCGGCGGCGTCTCGAACGCACGCCATTCCTTGAAGAGCGTGGTCAACGCTTCATAAGAGGAGTCACGGCTCTGCCCGAATGTCTGGGTCGCGGACACAGACAGGGCAATGACCATGAAGAGTCGCGCCCAGCGGGCACGTGCGTTTTTGGTAGGCATGCGCCGATCATGGACGAGGGCGGCGGCGGCGTCGAGTAAACCCGCGGCGGGCGATCGTCCGCGGGCCGGCCATTCCCGACAGGCGCGACAAGCAACTCGCAGCCGACGGTCACGCCGTCAATCTAACTACCGTGTTCGACGATGAACCCGCACCGCGAGAGCCTCGCGCGCAGCGCCTGTGATGAGGGCGTCGGCCCCAATGCGGTGCACACGTGTGCACTGCGGCACGAAGCACTGGTGCGCAAACGCCCCAGGTGCAAGCGGGATTTCGGTTTGACAAACTGCCCGCGCAGAGAGCCTAGTACTTCTAACCAGCGACGAGGACCCGGGTAGAGCACGATGGCCACAGGGACGGGCAAAATCAGCTTCACGACCAACCGCAACCGCGCCACGCGCGGATTCCATTTCGTCATCGGTCCGCGTGCGAGCTGGATTTTCCGCCTCGCCGCAATTCCAATCGCCATCGCCGCGGTCATCTTCGGAATCTTCTCGATCGCGGTCCTCCTCGGCGCGCTCGTACTACTGGCCCTTGCGTTCGGGATCCGGCGTTGGTGGTTGCGATACAGGGCGCGTGGCGCCGTGAATGAGGACAGCGTTCTCGAAGCCGCGCCGCTGCACCCGCTCCCGGCGCGGGAAAAAGCACCGCGACTGAATTGGCCGATGGATTCGCCACCGTAAGAAGACGCGTCACGGAAAAAACGTCGCGTTTCGCCCGGCGAGACGCCAGAAGGATTCGGGAAATGTCTGTAAGGATCGCCAACTCGCGAGGAGTACCCGGCACGCTCGGCTGCTTCGCGCGCACCGTGCACCAACACCGTCCCGTCTTTCTCACGAGCTGCCATGTGTTGTTCGCAGCTGGTGCGGCGCGAAACGATCCGGTCTGGCGCGTGCACGAATCCGCCGGCAGCCGGAACTACCAGAGGATCGGCAGCGCCTTGCGGGGGAAGCGCGGCATCGTGCGCTTCCGCGGTGCCGACTACTTCGTCGACTGCGCCATCGGTGCACTCGATGCGCCGCTCGATGCCGCCGCGCTCGCGGCGAGCGCACCTGCCGCGCCGAAGCGCGGCGACCGCGTGACGAAGACCGGCGCCGCCACCGGCACGACCACCGGCATCATCGTCGACACTTCTTATATGGGCTCGACGGATGGGGACAACGACGTCGACAGCCACGTTCGTCATCCGGCACCGCGGCAGCTCCTCATCCGCTCCGCCGATCCGCAGCGACGATTCGCCGACGACGGCGATTCCGGCGCGCTGGTCTTCGGCGAGAGTCACTCGCCGATCGGCCTCATCTGGGGCACGACCACTACGGCGGAAAGCGTCGCGTGTCCCATTGGCCCGGTGCTGCACGCGCTCAACATCCGGCTCTGCGAGGCGGCTGCATGACCACCGACGCGCAGTTCAAGGCGGAAGATCGTGCGCTGCGCGAGCTGCTCACGTCCGGAGTCGAGCAGAAGCTGCGCGCGCTGCCCGGCGTGGTCCACGTCAGCGTCGGACTCAAGGAAGCATCGCAGCGCCTCGTCACTGACCGGCTCTGCATCCGCGTCTACGTACACGAAAAGAAATCGCTCGACGAGCTCGCGCCCGAGCATCGCATTCCGGCGGAGTTCGGCGGCGTGCTCACGGACGTCAACGTCGTGCCATCGGTTGAGTTCCAGGCCGACAACGGCCGCTATCGTCCAATAAAGGGCGGTATCCAGATTTCCAACGGCTGGGTCGATGTCGATCCGCCCGGTAGTTTGCCGCGTATCATCGCCGGGACGCTGGGCTGTCTCGCGATCGACAACACCGATCAAGGCGAAATGTTTCTCAGTGCCCGGCACGTGCTGCGCGGCAATACTGTCGGTGACGGTGACGCTATCTACCAGCCCGCGCCGATCTGGTATCCGAACCGGCGGGCCCAGGTCCCGACGCCACATCACGTCTCCGGCGACGGGGACAAGATCGGATTCGTTCGCCGCGCCGTGATCAGCGCCAAGGTCGACGCCGGCATCGCGAGGATCGACGTGTCCTCGTGCTGTCACTGCTGCGGCATCCACTTCTCGAACGAGATCAACCGACTCAAGGTCGGCACGACACCGACGAGCAGCACGATCGTCGGCGACGAGGCGGCCACGGCTGGCATGACGGTGTTCAAGGTGGGCGCGGGCACGTTGCGCACCGAGGGCCGAGTCGTCGACGTGAACTTCCCGAGCTTCACCATCCCGGGCAGCACTCCGCGAACCTTCACCGGCCAGATCGCCATTCAGCAAACGAATACCGCCGTGCAGTTCAGCGACGTGGGCGATTCCGGCGCCGTGGTGATCAACGCCGCCAGCAAGGTGGTTGGCATGGTCTTCGCTGCCGGCAAGAATGCTCCCGGCGCGCCGGCGGGCTTCATCACGTTCGCGAATCACATCGCCCATGTGCTGTCGGAGCTCAACATCCGCATTCCGTACGCATCGGCGGTCAAGGTCACAGCGGCCGAAGCGCTGCTGGATGTGCCGCGAATTGCGGAAGCGAAGATCCCCGAACCCTATCGGCTCTTTCGCGAACGCCTCCAGCATCACGCGCGCACCGCGTTGGTGTTCGACCTCGGGCGAGGACACGCCGACGAGATCATGCAGCTCATCAATCATTGCCGGCCCGTCACGGTGGCCTGGCATCGCGTGCAGGGTCCCGCGTGGCTCGCCACGCTCATGGGCGCCGTGCGCGACGGCCACTACAAAATTTCCGCAAGGGTGAAGGGCGTCGCGCTACACGAAGCCCTTGAACGATTGCGCGAAGTGCTGAGCAAGCACGGCAGCCCGGCGCTGCGGGCGACCTTGCAACGACGCGAGGGCGACTCGCTCATCGAGGCGACGCGCGACCGCTGCGATCTCAACGAGATCGTCGAGCGCCTCGCGGCCGCGCGCGAGTCCGAGCCGGTCGGAGTCCGCTGATGGCTGAACACGTCAAGACGACTGAGGAAATTCTTGCCGACCCCGAGGCGTTCAAGGCGGCGGTCGAACGCGCGCGCGTGGCGTTTCAACACATCGACGGCGTCGTGACCGTGGGTCACGGGGTAAAACAGATCGACGCCAATTTCGGAAACGGGATGGCGATCATCGTGTTCGTGAAGGAGAAGAAGCCCGTCGCGTCGCTCTCGGCAGCGGAGCGTATCCCGCCGGTGTTCGAGGGATATTCCACCGACGTGCGGGTGATGCCCATCGCGACGTTGTTAGCCTGCGACAACAGCACGAGGTACGGCACCATCCAGGGCGGCATCCAGATCATCGTGGACGGGGCGACTACTTCGACGACCATTACGTTCGCGGAGGGCACGCTCGGCGCCATCGTGCGCCGGCGAAACGATGCCGGGCGCGAGAACGTCTACATGCTCAGCTGTGCGCATGTGATGTACGCGATGAATCGAGGACGCGGAGACACGCTTCGTCACCCCGGACCGACTGATGTCGGTCTCGGGGAAATCCAGGACGGCGGCTCATTTCGCAACGTCGTCTGGCCGCCGGGGACTGCTGCTCCGAATCCGCTGCCAGTGCCGGCCGATCCCGGACATCCCGCGAATCACTCGCACGAGACATTCATCGATTGCGCCATTGCGAGCCTTCACCTCGACAGCTGCTGCGGCTGTACGAAAGACAGCACCGACTTCACCGAGGCGATCATCGACATCAACAGCGTGACTCCGCCCGGTGCGGGGCGGAACGATCCTGTTCACAACGCGAATCGCATCAAGGATGTCCGCGATGTATTCGGTGTCATCGCGTTCCAGGCCAACACGCCGGTCAAGAAGGTGGGTCGCACGACGGGCCGGACGAACGGAATCTGCGTCGGGATTGCCCGCGGGTTCTTCATCGCCGACCCGTTCACCACGGGCAATCCCCAAATCCACGTCTACAACTGCATCGAGATCGCCTACACGCCAACGCCGACGCAACCCACCAATTGCAAGGGCCGGCTCAGTTTTGCAGAGCCGGGAGATTCAGGTTCACTGGTCCTCGACGCGAATGATCGGGCGGTCGGAATCGTCACGAGCGGGCCGCCGCCAGGCGCTCTGCCCAACCAGATGTCGACCTTCGCCTGTCACATCGTGCCCGTGCTCGACCACCTCGGCATCTGCATTCCCTGCGCCGCCGGTGCGACGGGTCACGGCAGCTCTCTCGCTACCGACGGCTCCGGACTCGCGCCGATTCCGTTGCCGCCGGCGCAGAGCACGCTGCAGGCGGGCCAGATCGTCTTCACCGCCGATGGCGGCGCGCGAGCACAGCCGACTGCGATGGCTCCGGCGCCGATGGACGAAGCGCAGGGCCAGCGCATGCACTCGCTGCTCGAGGAGTTTCGCGGCACGCGGCTCGGCCGGCCGTTGGGCGTCGTCATCGACGACGTGCGCCGCGAGCTCGGCTATCTGGTACGCAACGTGCGGCCCGTGAAAGTCGTGTGGGGCCGCCACCAGGGTCCCGCGTGGCTCACGCATTTCCTCAACCACATCGCCGGCCACTCGCCGGCGATCCCGCGGGAGATCAAAGGCATCACGCGCCGCGCGCTGCTGACGCAGATGCGCGCGGTGCTCGGCATTTACGGCAGTAATCGGCTGAAGCATGCGCTCGACGAGCACGGCGATGCAGTGCTCGAGATGCTGACGTTCGACGGCAGCGGCGGGCTCGCGGACATCGTCGCGTGGATTCGCGAGCGTGAGAGCGTCGAAGATCGCGCGCGTACTGAATCGCCCGCCGCCGAGGAAATCTCGTGAGCAACGGCGGCACCATCGAATCCGTCGCGGTCGAGATCTCGAAGCTGCTGCGGCCGCTAGAGACGCAGCTCTCCACGACCGCCGGCGCGCGTGCGTTCTTCGCGCAGATGGGCTTCTCGCTGACCGAGCCGCAGGTGCAGACCATCGCGGGGCCCTTCGCCACGTTGGCGGGGAATACCACCGACCTCGTCAAGATCACGGGCGCGATCATTGCCGCGGCCGAAGCCGAGGACTACGGCACGCTGACGGCGAAAGGCATCGAGGCCATCCAGCGAATCGTGCAGGTGGTCGACGCCATCTCGACGTTGAGCGGCTCGATGGGCGGGCTCGTCGGTCTGCCGGCCGACCAGGTCGCGAAGCGCATCTTCGACTACCTGCTCTTCCAGTACGTCAACGGTGCGCCGCAGGCCAACGACGTGCTCGAGTTGTTAGGCCTGCTCGAGCGCGAGGAGCAAAACCAGGATTCCGTCGATCCCGACGACCCGCCGTTCTCGATCATCAACTACCGCTTCGACCAGATCGGTCCGTGGTTCAGCGATGGCGGCGCGAAAATTCGCACGTTGTACGGCTGGGGCGAGAACAACTTCGACGGCAAGAAGATCTTCGCGCTCATCGAACGCATTCTGTCGCGGTACGCACTGCCGGTGCTGTTCGACGACACGGCGACGCCGCCGCGCCTCGATCTCGTCTTCGTCGTAGCGACCGCCAAGACCGACGTCTCGCCGCCGGGCCTGCTGCTGTCGGTCAAGAACCGGGTTGCCAGCGCGCCGATCGAAATTCCGCTCAGCTCCGACGCGCGCCTCGAAGTCCAGGTCGCGTTCGAGTTCCCACCCAACGTCGGCATCGCGTTCGATACGAGCGGCGCGGTGACAGTAATCCCGCCCGCGCCCGGCGCCGCGCTCAAGGGCGACATCATCGCGCGCCTCATCGCCGAGGCCACCGACCCGCCGGATCCGTTCATCCTGTTCGGCGAGGCCGGCGCGAGCCGCCTCGAGCTCAAGAGCTTCACGTTTACGGTCGGCGCGGGCTTCGGCTGGGATGGCACGCGCGCGAACGGCACCTTTCTGCTCGAAGGCGAGCTGCGCGATCTCAAGGTCATCATCGACACGACCAGCGGCGACGGCTTCCTCGCCAAGATCATGCCCGGCACGCGCATCGAAGCCGGCGTCACCATGAAGATGGGCGTCTCGAGCGAGCACGGCTTCTACTTCAGCGGCAGCGGCGCGCTCGAAGTGCAGTTGCCGGTGCACATCGAACTCGGCCCGATCGCGCTCGAGCGGCTCACGCTCGCCGCCAAGCTCGACGGCGGCAGCATCCCCACGAGCATCGGCGTCAACCTGCGCGCGAACCTGGGCCCGCTGGTCGCGGTGGTCGAGAACATCGGCGTCACCGCCACGTTCTCGTTCCCCGATCAGAACCAGGGCAACTTGGGGCCGCTCGACTTCGCGCTCGGCTTCAAGCCGCCGAACGGCGTCGGCCTGTCGCTCGACGTCGGTGTCGTCAAGGGCGGCGGCTATCTGTTCTTCGATTTCGACAAGGAGGAATACGCGGGCGTGCTCGAGCTCGCCATCCTCGAGATCATCACCGTCAAGGCGATTGGATTGATCACGACGAAGATGCCCGACGGTTCGAAGGGCTTCTCGATGCTGATCATCATCACGGCGGAGTTCGGCACCGGCATCCAGCTCGGCTTCGGTTTCACGCTAGTGGGCCTCGGCGGGTTGTTAGGTCTCAACCGCACGATGAACCTGCCGCCGCTGGTCGAGGGCGTGCGCACCGGCGCCGTGAACAGCATCATGTTTCCGGAGAACCCGGTCGAGAACGCGCCGCGCATCATCGCCGACCTGCGGACCATCTTCCCGCCGTACGAGGGCAAGTTCCTCATCGGCCCGATGGCGAAGCTCGGCTGGGGGACGCCGCCGCTGATCACCGTTTCGATCGGCATCATCATCGAGATCCCGGGCAACATCGCCATCGTCGGCGTGCTCAAGGTGGCGCTGCCGACCGACGAAGCGGCACTGATCGTCATCCAGGTGAACTTCGTCGGCGCGATCGAGTTCGACAAGTCACGCCTGTATTTCTTCGCGGGATTGTTCGAATCGCGCATCGTCTTCCTGACGCTCGAAGGCGAGCTCGGCCTGCTGATCGCCTGGGGCGACGACGCGAACTTCGTTCTGTCCGCGGGAGGCTTCCATCCGCGCTTCAGTCCGCCGCCGCTGCCGTTCCCGTCTCCGAAGCGGATCGCGATCAGCCTGCTGAACACCGACATCGCGCGCATCCGCACCGAAACCTACTTCGCGGTGACCTCGAACAGCGTGCAGTTCGGTTGCAAGTTCGAGCTCATGATCGACGTCGACGTTGCCCAGATCGACGGGCACATGGCGTTCGACGCGCTGTTCCAGTTCTCGCCATTCCGCTTCGTGGTCAGTGTCTCGGCCGGCGTGTCGCTCAAGGTCTTCGGGATGGGGCTGTTCAGCATCCACCTGGAGTTCGAGCTCTCGGGACCCTCGCCGTACCGCGCGCACGGCTCCGGCTCGATCAGTTTCTTCTTCTTCGACGTCTCGGCGGACTTCGACATCACCTGGGGCGAATCCGAGGACACGATACTGCCGGCGATCGAGGTGATGCCGCTGCTGTCCAACGAGCTCGCCAAGGCGGAGAACTGGCGCGCGGAGCTGCCGCCGCAGAACAACCTGCTCGTCTCCCTGCGCAAACTACCGGAGTCCGAGAGCGCGCAGGTGCTGCATCCGCTCGGCTCGCTGCGCGTGAGCCAGCGCGCGGTGCCGCTCGACCTCGAGATCGACAAGGTCGGCAACCAGAAGCCCTCCGACGCGAACGACTTCGCGCTCGAGCCCAGCGGCGGCCTGGTGCGCAGCGGCGACGTACAGGAATTGTTCGCGAAGGCGCAGTTCCTCGACATGAGCGACTCGGACAAGCTTTCGCTGCGCGCCTTCGATCCGCTGAAGGCGGGGCTCGTGCTGTCCGCGGGCTCGCAGCAGCTCGGCGCGACGCGGCTCGCCAAGCGCCGCGTGCGCTACGAGCAGATCATCATCGACAGCAATTACCTGCGTTTCCGCCGCCGCTACAAGATCTTCACGCGCGGGTTCTTCGACCACTTCCTCAAGGGCGCGGCGGTCACGACGTCGAAGCTCTCGAAGCACTATCAGGCGCAGCTCGATCCGTTCATCGGCGAGGAGAAAGCGAAGGTTGCGGACTCGGCATTCGCGGTGGTCCACACGGAGAACAACCAGCCCTTCGGCGCGCAGTCGTTCTTCGCGAGCGAAACGCAGGCCAGCCAGTACATCGCCGCGCAGACTGCGCAGAACCCCGAGCTGCACGACACGCTGCACGTCGTGCCGCAGTACGAAGCGGCGGCCTGAGAGAGCGCGCATGGCCAACCCCCTCGGCACGTATTCGTTCCTCTCCTACCTGCGCATCGGTCTCGCGAACAAGATCACGCAGCCGGACCAGGATCCGATCGACCTGCGCGCAACCTTCGACGTCAACCTGAGCCTCGAGGGCCAGCCGGTTTCCGGCAGCACCGTGCTCACGCAGGCGGTGACGAAGCCGGTGGAGCTCTACGGACCCGGCGACATCGTCGGCATCGAGCCGCGCGCCATCTTCAAGACCGAGCCGCTCAACTGGATCACGAATTTCGAATCCAACTACCTGCCGTACGTCGACTTCTACGAAGAGGATTTTCCCTGGCGCTACACGCCGGCGCGCGCCGACGAGACAGCGCACCGCCTGCGTCCATGGATCGCGCTGGTCGTGCTCGAGGAGGGCGAGTTCGAGGACGGGCAGAACCTGCAGGACAAACTACTGCCGTTCATCCAGGTCGACGATGCCCCGAACAAGTTTCCGCCGCCCGACCAGCTCTGGGCCTGGGCGCATGTGCACGTCAACGCGGACATGGCGGCGAGCGACGGGCAGATCTCCTCGACCAACATGGGCAGCGTGCTGCCGAAGCTCGATGCCGCGCTCAAGGGAGACGCGGACGTCGCGTATTCGCGGCTGCTGTGTCCGCGCAAGCTCAAGCCGAACACGGCCTATCACGCCTTCATCATCCCGACGTTCGAGACCGGGCGCTGCGCCGGGCTCGGCCTCGCGGTCGAATCCGATTTCGCGACGCAGTCCGCGTGGGGCGCGGGCCAGATCGAATTTCCGTACTACCACCGCTGGTTCTTCCGCACGGGAATCCAGGGTGACTTCGAATTTCTCGTGCGCCTGCTCAAGGCGAAGGCCGCGGACCAGCGCGTCGGCCGCCGTGACATGGACGTCCAGCAGCCTGGCTGGAATCTGCCGGGCCTCGATCCCGATGGCGACCTCGGCGGTATTCTGCGTCTCGGTGGCGCGTTGCGCGTGCCGGAGATCGTCATCGAGGACATGGAGGACTATCTCAAGTACGAGAACTGGGCGGTCAACGGCTATCCGCAACCGATTCAAACCGGCATCGCGAATTTCCTGAATCTGGCGGATGACTACCAGAAGCCCGGCGCCAATCCGCAGCCGATTCCCGATCCGGACGGTCCCCCGGATCCGGATCCGCTGATCACGCCGCCGCTGTATGGCCGCTGGCATGCCGCCGTCGACCGGCTGCTCACCGCCACGAATGGCGATCCCGTGACTAACAACCGGAACTGGATTCACGAGCTCAATCTCGATCCGCGCTTTCGCGTGCCCGCCGGTTTCGGCACGCGCGTGATCCAGAAGCACCAGGAGGAATACATGAACGTCGCCTGGCAGCAGGTCGGCGACGTCCTCGCGGTGAATCGCCTCGTCCGCTTCGCGCAGCTCACGCACGAAGCGCTGGTGCAGTGGCATACGCGGCAGCTGCAGCCATTGTTGGCCGCGCAACCCGACAAGCTCATGTGGCTGACCGCGCCGCTGCAGAAACGCATCCTCATCGAGAGCACGCTGATCCCGTTGCCCGGCGCCGCTGCATCAGCTCCGGTGGCCCGCACGACGATCGCGCATCAGCTCAAGTCCAGCTTCGTGCCGCCCGTCGCGGTGTCCGCGCAGATGCGGCGCATCCTTCGGCCGCGCGGCCGCGTCGTCAAGCGACTGCCATTCACCGCGCGCGGGCTCGAGCCGCACACGCTCGTGCGGCGGCTCAATGCGCGCGAGGTGTTGCCCGCGCCCGTGAAACCCATCCCCGCCGGCCCGCTGTCCGAAGCGGTGCTCGCCGACGTCGTTCAGCCGGCGCCGCAGCCGCGCTGGCTGGTCTGGCTGCTCGGGAAATTTCCGTGGTTGCCGCGCGCAACGTTGATCCTCGCATTCGTTGCCTTGCTGCTGGCGCTGCTGCTGTTCGTGCTGGCGGCGCCGGCGTTGTTGGCGATCGTGGTGGCCATCGTCGCGGCCGGTCTCTTCTACGTTTACCGGGAGATGCGCCGCATCGAGCGCGAGCTCGCCGCGCCGCAGATATTCAAGGACGGCGCGCAAACACCCGAGATGGTGGCGGAGGCGCCGAAGAGCCCCGACTTCCGCCTTACTACCGCGACGGAGACGTTCCGCCCGGGCACCGGCGAAACCGATAGCGCCGAGGGTTTGCGGTTCAAGGCGGCGGTGACCGAGATGTACGCCGTGGACGTGGCCGCGCGCGCGGCGGCGTACGTGCCACCGAAGCAGTCGCTGGATCTCGCGCGCGTCGGCACCGGCATCGTCCAGACGCTGAATCCCGCCGTCAGCCTGCCGCGGCTCGTGCTCGACCGCATCGTGCTGCCCGGCCGCTTCCGCCCGACGTTCGCGGGTGTGGACGAGATCATGAACTACCCGCGCTTCGACCTGCCGATGTACAAGCCGCTGGTCGATCTCAAGTCCGAATGGTTCCTGCCGAACCTGAACCTCATCGAGCCGGACAGCATCACGCTGCTCGAGACCAATCAGAAATTCATCGAGGCCTACATGGTCGGCCTCAACCACGAGATGTCACGCGAGCTGCTGTGGCGCGAATACCCGACCGACCAGCGCGGCAGCTACTTCCGTCAGTTCTGGGATGTCAGCGGCTATCTACCCGAGGCCGGCGAGGATCTCGCGACGCTGTCCGAGCGCCTCAAGGACATTCCGGAGATTCACACCTGGACTCCGCAATCCGAGCTCGGCGACCACGACAACCGCGAACTCAATGGCGAGAAGGAAGCGGAAGTGGTGCTCGTCATCCGCGGCGAGCTGCTCAAACGCTATCCGACCGCCGTCGTCTACGCCCACAAGGCCCGCTGGCAGATGAAGAAGAATCCGGACGGCACCCCGACCGGCGAGATCGACAACACCGTCGAGCGCGATCTCGAAGTGATTCCTCCCGGCCTCGAGGACAACCCGCCGCGCGACATCGTGAAGACGCCGCTGTACAGCGCCAAGATCGAGCCCGATATCTACTTCTTCGGCTTCGATCTGACGGCCGAAGAGGCAAAGGGTAGCGACGGCTCGCATCCCGGCGACGAGAACAAGCCCGGCTGGTTCTTCGTCATCAAGGAGCGGCCCGGCGAGCCGCGCTTCGGCCTCGATCTCGGCGGCCCCAACGCCGCGAAGAACACCTGGAGCGACGTCGCCTGGGAAGACGTCGCGCCCGGCCTGCCCGAGGGCGGCTTCCTGCAGATCACCAACGCTACGCAGACCATCAACCTCACGCCGCCCACCGACACGACGCAGGCCGAGTTCGACGAGGAGCTGGAGCAGCACGGGGAGGACAAACAAGTTTCCTGGAGTAGTGCGGCCGACGCGGCCGACCTCGCCTACGTGCTCTATCAGGTGCCGGTCATGGTCGCCGTGCACGCCAACGAAATGCTGACGATCAAGAAGTAGACGCACCCATGCCGCAGTTCGAGGACGCTCAACAAAAACTCACCACGGCCCGTGCCGCGCATGCCGGCGTGCAGGACGAGCTGTTCCGCACGCGCCAACGCCTCGCGCGCGTGGAAAAACGACTGCGCGAACTGCAGCGCGTCGCGAATCCAAACAATCCCGAAGGCGGTGCGGCCGGCCGCAAGCTCGCGGAGGAGAAGCGCCGACTGACCGCGCTGCTGGAGCAGGCGCGCACGAAGCTCGGACGCTCCCGGGAAGATCTCGTGGGCGCGCGTGGCAAGTTCGACGAGTGGACCGATCCGCGCCGGCACCTGTCCGTGTTCAACGACGACATTCCGGTGATGTTGTTTCCGCTGCGCCTGGAAACACGCTTCAAGACCGTGAGCGTGCCGGGCGCGCCGCCGCAGACGCAGTTGTGGGTGCGCGTCTTCCCGGACGAATGCCTGGTCGACACCTTCGACGCCACGCTGAGCGAGTCCGAGGTCAAGAACGCAACTATCTTCTGGAGCGAGCATTTCCTCGCCGCGGGAGTCGAGAGTGCCGAGCGCGCCGCGTGGAGCGTGCTCGTGGGCAGTCACGGCTCGGGCCGTGCGACTTGGATCATCCGGCAGTTCCGCCCGTTGAATCCGTTGAGCGCCGAAGATGCGGAGGGCGACGCGACGCTCGAGACAAAGCCGCAGTCCATCGCCGCCGGCGAGGTGCTGTTGATCGTCGCCGCGCGTGCATTGCTCCCCGACGCCGAACGCGCCGCGCTCGCGGACTTCTGGACAGCGACCTGGGCAGCCGATGGCGACGCGAGTGCGGAAGCGGATGCGTTCGACGCGGTGTCGGCCGCCGTCGGCGCGGCGCGCGCCGACGAGCTGCGCGAGACGTTGCGTCCCTACAATCTCAAGGAGGCGCCGCCCACCGGATTCACGCGCGCGACCGCGACGCCGCGCGTGGTGTTCGTGTTCCTGCCCGCTGCCGACGACACCGAAACGAAGTCACACTCCTGGAGCAAGGCGGCCTCGGCCTCACTACTGCCGGAGCGATTCGTGCTGCTCGGCTACCAGGGCCAGACGGAAGTGCTCAACGAGTTGGGTCAACCCGTGCAGACACCGCTGCACGTCAGCGCCGATCCGCGCACGGACGCGGAATCACAGTTTCAGTTCGACGCCGACGGCAACCTGACGCTTGGCGAGGAGCTGCGCTGGATGGTGGACTTCGACGAGGCCGTGAAGCGGGGCATGGGTTTTCGCGTGACGTTGACGCCGCAGCAGGCCCGTGGCTTCGACCGGCTGTTCGTGCTCGGTGTGCGCCTGAGCGCCGACGCCGCGCGTGGCGCATCCGATGTGCAGGAACTGTTCCTCAATCATCACTTCGGCAAATCTGGATTGACGCTGCTGCCGCAGGGCTCGCCGACCAACAACACCGAAGAGAGCAGCTCGGCGTACTCGCGCACGGACGATCCCGACACGAGCTTCGATTTCGTGTTCAAGGACAAGGCACGCTTCGCGGAAACCGACGACTGGCTCGACAAGCGCGATGGGCAATGGCTGGCCGAGGCGTTGGGCCTGGACACCGAGTGGCTGAAGCAGATTCCGAACGCCGGTGCGGTCGATCAATCCGAAGCGCGCGCGATGAACACGGCGCTGTGGCCGGCGACGCTGGGCTATTTTCTGGACACGATGCTCAAGCCCGTGTTCGACGACGACGCGCAGTACTACACGCGCTGGTTCTTCAATCGCTTCGTCAGCGGCCGCGGGCCGGTGCCGGCATTGCGCATCGGGCGGCAGCCATACGGCATCCTGCCAACGACGGCCTTCAGCCGCATCCGCTGGACCGATGGCGATTCGAAAGCGCCGCACCAGTTCGCTTTCGCATCGAAGTGGTTAGAGCAGCGTCCCGGGCCGTTCCAGAACTGGCTGCGACAGTACAAGTCAATCCTCGACGCGCTGCGCCTGCGCTGGGCGCAGCACGCGCAGGGTGTCGCGCACGTCGATTCGGCGGCTGGCGATCCGCACCAGACGCTGCTCGACATCGTCGGCCTGCATCCGGCGTCAGTCGAGTTCCACCAGCGTTACGCGAACACGCGCGACCAGGAACACAACCTCGCCGTGCTGTGGCAGTTCTTCATCGCGTGGCCGACGCTGCCGGCGAACGAGCTGCACAACGAGGCGTTCCAGTTGTTGGCGAAGCTCGGCTACGACGGCGAGGTCACGCCACAGTTGTTCGACCTGTTCTGGAAGGTCACGGCCAATCCACTCACCGGACCGTCGGTCCAGGCGGGCCCGCTCTCGGAGGCCGATCCGCTGCGCGTCGTGACGACCGACAACCGCAACTACATCCAGTGGCTGCACGAGTGGGCGCGCCTCAACTTCGACACCGTTCGCGTGCAGGACGGCTTCCAGGCCGGACAGTGGCCGAATGCGCTGCTCTACATACTGCTGCGGCATGCGCTCGAGCTCGGCTACTACGATGCCGGCATCCGCGTGCTCGACGATGCACAGTTGTTAGGCGACGAGCAGAAAGCCAGGCTGCGCACCGAGCCGCACTTCTTCCACGTCCAGCAGGCGGCGGCCGCCGCGCCCGCTGCCGCCGTTGCCGCCGGACCGGCGGCCAACGCCAGCCGCTACGAGCTGTTGTATTCCGCGTATCCCTCGGTCACGGGCGACGCGCGCCTGTCGCTCGCCGAATTCCTGCCGTCACGCATCGGCGACCTGTTCGGCACGCGGTATTTGAACGAACAACTGCGCGCGCTCGACAAGCTGACGCTGACGCCGACGGCGCGGCTCGAGCGCCTCACGGCCGAGCACCTCGACTGCTGCACCTACCGCCTCGACGCGTGGATGACGGGCCTCGTCAACTTCCAGCTCGCCTCGATGCGCTACGCGCGGCGCGGCGACGGCGAAGGAGTGGAGGAGGGCACACCGCATCGCAAAGGCATCTACGTGGGCGCGTACGGCTGGCTCGAGAACGTGCGTCCCGCGAACAAGACGCTCACGCCCGTGAAGCTCGCGGGCGAGCTCGACGACATCTTCAACCAGAAGACCCCGGGCGGCGTGCCGCTGCCGCCGATCGTGCGCGACGATGCGAACCAGGGATACATCCACGCGCCGTCCGTGAACCACGCAGTCACCGCGGCGGTGCTGCGCAACGGCTACGTCGCGAACGCGACGCCCGCGCAGCCCGACCTGCTCAAGGTGAATCTCTCCTCCGAACGCGTGCGCCGTGCGATGCGAATAATTGAAGGCATCCGCGGTGGCCAGAGCCTCGCCGCGCTGCTGGGCTACGAATTCGAGCGCGGTCTGCACGATCGTTACCAGATGGCGGAATGCGACCGCTTCATCTATCCACTGCGCCTGGTGTTCCCGCTGGTCACCGCGCCAGAGGACCTGCCCGAGGGCACGTCGATCGCGGCGGTCGAGGCGCGCAACGTCGTCAACGGGCTCAAGCTGCTGCGCCACGTGCGCGCGGCCGCGGCGAATCGCACCTACCCGTTCGGCTTTCCGGTCACCAAACTACCCAACGCCGCGGGCCCCGAGAGCGACGCCATCGATGACGAAGTCGACCGGCTGCTCGACCTGTACGACGCGGTCGCGGATCTCGCGGTCGCCGAGGGCGTGCACCAGGTTGTCATGGGCAACTACGATCGTGCCGCGGCGACGCTCGATGCCTACGGCCAGGCGACCTTCCCGCCCATACCGGATGTCGTTCAGACGCCGCGCAGCGGCATCGTCCTGACACATCGCGTCGGCCTGCAGTTCGACGCCGGCGCCACCAGCGCCGCGACCGACAATCCGCGCGCGAAGGCCGAGCCCGCGATGAATCTGTGGGTGAGCACGATGCTACCGCCACCGGCGCGCGTCGGCTGCAAGGTGCGCTACCTGGATCCGGCGGGCGCCGAGCAGTTCACGTTCGTGACCCAGGCGCAGCTCGGGCTGCAGCCGCTCGACCTCGTGTACGTGCTGGATCCCGACAACCTGCAATCCGCCGCGAAGCTGGTGAGCTCGGGTTCGGACGCCGATCTGGGCTCGCGCTCCGAGCTCGACGACCGCATCCGCGAATTCGTGCTGCGCCAGCCGGCGCTCGCGATACGGCCCGACCTGCTGCGCGAGATCGCGTACTTCGAGGGCGATGCCGGCGACTTTTCGTTCGTCGACGTCGCATCGATGGTGCGCAGCCTGCGCGCGCTGCTGCTGCACTCGCGGCCGCTGCGCGCCACGGACATCGCGCTGCCGACGGAGGCGAAGGTGACGACCGAATCCGCCGCCGCGATCGCGCGCGCGCGAGTCGACTTCCTGCCCGACGACCTCGCGGACGAGCGCGACAGCCGTCTGGTGCCGCTGAAGTCCGATCTCGACGCGGCTTTCCCCGACACCGGCGCCGTCGTCGCCACCGTCGTCGCGGACATCGACGACTGGTTCGACCGCATGATCGACGCCTGCCGCGTGCTCGCGGGATACGGCCTGCCCCAGACCGGGCTCGGTTCGCTGCTGGAATCCCGCGCGGCCCTCATCCGCCGCATTCTTGCCAAGACGAGTGCCGTCGCGCAGCGCTGGCAGCGGCTGCGCGATCAGTTCGACTTGTTGATGCCCACGATACCGACGCTGCTCGACGACGCGGCGAAGATCGCGCGGCTGCTCGAGGTGGAGCGCCTCATCTCCACCACCGCGACCGACCCCGCGGGGCTGAGCGTCGCCCAGGTGACCACGGCCGTGCAGGCGAAGGAGACAGCGTTCAAGGCACGACACGATTCGCTGCTGGCCGTCGGCCAAACACCCTCGACCACGGTGACGGGTGTGCTGACCGAGCTCACGGACCTGCTGCCCCTCACGGCCTTCGAGATCGTGGAGACGACCGCCGCGGAAGAGGAGAACCAGATCGTCGTAGCCGGCGCTGACCTGCGTGCGCGCGTCACGCAGCTCATCACGGGAATCGAGGCGCGCATCACCGCGGTCGGAGAGAAGCTCACCGCGCACGACGCCGAGGCGGCACCCGAGAAGAAGATCCAACTACTGACCGAGGCCGCGCACTTCGTGCTCGGCGACAATTTCGTGCTCGTGCCGACCTTCCGTGCGGGCACGCTGCAGGGCACGGAGTGGACGAATGCCTATCAATCCCGCGCGACGCTGCTCGACTTCCAGCGCGACGAGCGCGACAACCCGTTCGCCGTGGATGACTGGCTGTACACCACCGCACGCGTGAGTCAGAAGATGCACGCCATCGAGAATCTGACCTTCCTCGCCGAAGCGCTGGGCACCGTGCCGCCCTTGCTCGAGCCCGTGCAATTCCCGTACGAGGCCGACTCGCCGTGGATGGCGCTGGAATTTCCGCCGGAGGCAAAGACCCTGCTCGAGAACGAGCTGCTGCTGTACACGGCTCACTACTCGAAGCCTTTCAGCAGCGCGCAGGCGCAGTGCGGCCTGCTGCTCGAGGAGTGGACCGAGGTCGTCCCGAGCGACACCGAGACGACGGGCATCACGTTTCAGTTCGACAAGCCCAACGCGGAGCCGCCGCAGTCCATCCTGCTGGCCACGCCGCCGCAGTTCACCGGCGCGTGGAACTGGAGCGATCTCGTGGCCACGCTGCATGAAACGCTCGACATGGCGCGCCTGCGCGCGGTCGAGCCGCAGCAGCTCGACCGCGAGGCAATCTCCGTGTTCCTGCCGGCCACCATCCTCGCGACCACGTGGCGGCCGATCACGATCTCCGCGGATCTTTCGATGGTCAACAAACTCGCGAGCCAGATCAAATGAACGAAGCGCTCACCATCCGAAACCTCACGCCGGTGCTCGCGGCCAGGACGCTGGTCCCGACGATCACGCGCTACAACCGGCTCGAGAGCCGCCCGCGCACCGACAACTTCGTGCGCGCGCTGCGCGCCGAGGTGCGCGATGCGTTGTGGATGCTCTGCAAGCAATGGCAGCTCGGCGAGTTCGCCGGCGACGATGCGGGCTCGCCCGTGAGCGCGAAAATCCACGTCACGGGGCAGCAGATCGCGAAGTACGAGCCGTTGGACAAACCCACGCAGGATTTCGACCTGGCGACGCCGCTCGAAACGACGGTCGAGCGCCGCAGAATCTCCTTCGCGGCCGGCAATATTCCGCTGGCGCTCGACCTGCGCCTGCAGATGGGCCGGCGCTGGCTGCAGATGCTCCCGGCCACCGCGCGCGACGCGTTTCGCCAGCACTACAAGATCGACCCTCCGGATCCCGCGTCCCGGGAGGACGCCGCGATCTGCGCGCATCCGCAGGCGCTGCAGCAGTTCCGGGCTGTCGCCGGCCGCGCGATGGACGGCGGCGCCCTCTATCTACACTTGAAGGATCTGCCCGCGAACCTCGCGTCCGACGGCGTCGCGGGACTCTCGGCCGGCGACGCGGCGGCCGCCGACGCGGCCGGGCCCGCCTTCGTCATCTGGTTCGACAAACTGTATTCGCAGACGACCGCGGAGGAGGGTGATGCCTGGCAGCCTTCGCGCCTCGAGTATTCGTTCGCATGCTCCACGGCGGACGGCGCCGGCAAGGAGAAAGTGCTGACGGCCGACGAATACTTCCACGGCCGGCTCGACTGGTACAACTTCGATTGGGACAAGAGCCGGGAACAGCTCGGCGACACGCCGGTGCCCATCGAAGGTCTGCCGATGGACGCGCAGTTCTCCACGCGCACGTTCATCCCCGCGCCCGTGCGCTTCAACGGCATGCCCGACACGCGCTGGTGGGCGTTCGAGGACGGCAAGACGAACTTCGGCGACGTGCGACCCGGCACCACCGACCTCGCCAAACTACTTCTGATCGAGTTCGGGCTCGTCTACGCCAACGACTGGTTCCTGCTGCCGCACACAGTCAAGGCGGGTACGGCGCTCAACATCAGGGGGCTCACCGTCACCAACAACTTCGGCGAGCGCTTCTGGATCGAGGCCGCGGGTCGCGGCAGCGACGAGGCCTGGCAGCGTTGGAATCTCTTCAGCCTCAGCATCAAGGGGCAGGTCGACGAGCCCGCCGATCTCACGCTGCTCGTGCTGCCCACCGTTCCGAAAATCCAGGACGGCATGCCGCAGGAAGAATTCGCGCTGACACGTGACGAGATGGCGAACATGGTGTGGGGCATCGAGACGAAGATCCCGCTGCCGAGCGGCGGCACGCGCGCCGGCAACGTCGCCGCCGGCGAGCTGCACGATCACTTGCAGGCCCAGCTCGATGCGACGGCGCCGCCGGCGGCACCGATCGAATTTCAGGCCGACGTGCGCTACGACATCATGACCACCGTCCCCGAGCACTGGATCCCGTTCGTACCCGAACACGTCGAGAACGACAACCGGCAGATCCAGTTGCGGCGTGCGGCCATGCCGCGCTTCCTGGCGAACGATCCTGCGCCCGCGTTCGAACGCGTGCGGCCGCGTACTACGTTGCTGCGTGAAGGTCTCGACGCCGGGCAGCCGTATCGTCTCCACGAGGAAGAGGTGCCGCGCGCCGGCACACACGTGATGCAGTCCTTCCAGCGCACGCGCTGGAAGGACGGCGCCGTGTTCACCTGGTTAGGCGTACGCAAGCAGACCGGCCGCGGCGAAGGCCACAGCGGCCTTGCGTTCGACAGCATCCCGCCGACGGGACGGCGCTAGCCGGCGCAGCTATCGGGTAGCGCTGCGCACCCCGACTTGCATCATGTAGTTGTGGAGCGCGGTGTCGAGGCCGATTTTGGCGTCGAAGAACGCACGCTGAGTGTCGCCCCACTCCTTGTAAGCCGGGGCCCAGCAACGTTCGTACAACTTCGCGCTGCAGGCAGCGAGTGTGTCGCTAGCCACGCAGCCGGCGGCGGACTGGTCCGAACTCGTGTACTCCTTGCCCATGCATTCCGTATCCCGCTTGCTCCGGTAAGCGATGCCCGCCGCGCCGTACGCCGCACCCGCGCGCTTCCATTTTTCGAGTGCCGCCGTGGCCGGGTCGTAAGACGCAGTATCCGTCGTGCGGGACACAGTCGACGGCACGGCCGGCGCTTTCGTCATGACGCTCCGGGTCAGCTTTATCGGACCTCCCAGCACGGGCGCGGCTGCCGCACTCGTCGCTGGCTTGGCCGATTTCTTGTCATCGGCCGCCGCGGCGACGCCGCTGGCAGCGAGCAAAACGAAGGAGAGAGCGAACGTCGAAAGCGCAATCGATTTCATGGAAGGACCTCGGGATTGCCAGGCAATGAGTACAGCCAGGGATGCTAGTTATACGTCGCGCCCGCAAAATGCAACGACTCTCAAACAAGGAGCTACCACGGCGCCGGCTTGTAGTCCTTCAGAAACTGCCCCCAAACATTCTCGCCCGTGATTTGGCCAACGAAGATCGGGTCCACGATCCGCGCGGCGCCGTCGATGATGTCCAGCGGTGGTGAGAACCCGGCTTCGGCCTTGCGCGCCGCGTGCACCGCGGGGTCTTCGTCGGTGATCCATCCGGTGTCCACCGCGTTCATGTGGATGCCGTCCTTCACGAAGTCGGGCGCGCTCGTCCGCGTCATCATGTTGAGCGCCGCTTTCGCCATGTTGGTGTGCGCGTGCTTGTCGGTCTTCGTGGCGCGATAGAACTGTCCCTCGATCGCGCTGACGTTGACGATGTGCTTATGAGCGCCTTGCGTACGCACCAAGAGTGGCTTCAGGCGGGCGTTGAGGATGTACGGCGCAATGGCGTTCACCAATTGGACTTCGAGCAATTCGGGGGTTTCGACTTCGTGCATGCGCAGACGCCAGCTGTTCTTTTCCCGCAGATCGACCTGCTGCCGGTCCTCGTCGAAGCGATTGTTGGGAAACACCTCGCCACCGCGGTAATCGTCGTCCAGAAAGCGGCGCTGCGAGAGCGCTGCGCTGTGTACGAGACCCTCGCCGTGAGTGCTCTGGGTCGCCGACATGAGCGCGCCGGTAGTTTGAGCACGCGCTCCGGCGAGCATCCGGCGCAATTCGTCATGACCGCCGAGCACACCCTGCATCGCAGTCGGCAGCGCGGCGATCGACTCCGCTTCCCGCGCCAGCAGGTGCTGGAAGAATCCCGCCGGCCGACGCACCGTCTGGCAGGCGTTGTTGAGTATGTAGTCGAGGCGCGGCAGCCGTTCGGCAAGATATCCAGTGAACAGTTCCACGCTCGGGGTGTGGCGCAGGTCCAGCCCGTGGATCTGCAGCCGGTCGCGGTACGAGGAGAAATCCGGTTCTCCCGAGTAGCGCGCGGCGGCATCGACCGGGAAGCGCGTCGTGACGATGACATGAGCACCGGCGCGCAGTAGTTTGAGAGATGCTTGATATCCGATCTTCACGCGCGCGCCGGTGACGAGTGCGTACTGGCCGCTCAGGTCGACAGTCTGCTCGCGCTTGGCGTAGTTGAAGTCGCCGCAGGGTTGACACATCGCATCGTAGTAACGATGCACCTTCGCAAAGGGCTGCTTGCAGACGTAGCAATCGCGTTCCTTGTGGAGGCGGGGCCGGTCGTCGAGGTCTTCCGGCTTCGGCGGTTCCAGCCACAGCGGCGTAAACACTTCTTTACGGCGCTGAACGCGCAGCCCGGCCTGCTCGATGGCCTTGCGATCATGCTCCTTCGCGGCCTCGCGTTCGGCGCGTCGAAAGGCCTTCGCCATCCTGACGAGATCCTGGCGCTCGGGCTTCGCGACGAGTCCGGCGAGGGTGAGCAGCTCGCGGCGCTGATCCTGCGTGAGGCGCGTGAGGTGCGAGCGATCCGCTTCGATCGCTCGCAGTACTCGTACGCACGCACGCAGGTCGTCATCTGAAATGTCCATGCGGGCATTGTATTGGACCGCCGGACGGGCGGTGATCGCAGCCTCGAGATTGCAAGTCGCGCCGCTGACATAATTGCAGGCTCTCCCGCGGATAAATGCGCCCGTGGCCGCGTCCGGGTCTGCGTGAATTCCGCGCGGGGTCCGCAGCGTCGGGTGGTCATGACATGATCGCGCGGCGCGAAAAAGCATCGACTCGAAAGACGCATCCGGCACAGACCGCCGCGATCGACAGGGGAATGAAGATATGGCTCGAAAGTCACGGCTGGCGCTGGTTTGCGCGCTCCTCTGTTCGGTGTCCGGCGCGGCCGATCTCGTCAAGGACATCAATGCCACCGCGCAGCCGCAGACTAGCTACCCGCAGGGCGGCGGCATCGTGCCTGAGCCGGTGGCGGTGGCCGGCGGATCGCTGCTGGTCATGAACGACGGTCGGCACGGCGACGAGTTGTGGATCAGCGACGGCACGCCCGCGGGCACGCACCTGGTGCGGGACATCCGGGCGGGCGCGGCGTCGTCGGGCATCGAACGATTTTCCCTGATGGGTGGCGTCGCGTATTTTTCAGCCGACGATGGCGTGAACGGCAACGAGCTGTGGCGCTCGGACGGCACCGCCGCCGGCACCCGCATCGTCGCGAACATCGGGTCGGGAGCCCTGGGCGCAGGTGAGGCATACCGCCCGCCCGGCGCACTCACCGCGGCCGGTAGCACGCTGTATTTCGCGGGCGCAGACGACCAGGGCCTCGAGCTGTGGCGCACGGATGGTACGGCCGCCGGCACGTATCGACTGAAGGACATCAATCCCGGAAGCGCCGGCTCCGACATCCAACAGATCGTCGTCAGCGGTACGCGTATTTACTTCGGCGCCAGCGATGGGTCGGGCTTCGAGCCCTGGACTTCGGACGGCACAGCGGCAGGCACTGTGCGCATCGCAGACGTCCACGCCGGCGTTGCAGGCTCGGGTGCCTGGTTCGTTGCCGCCGCAGGCGGAAACGTGTTTTTCCACGCCGATGACGGCGTGCACGGCAACGAGTTGTGGCGCGTGGGCGCTAACAACAGCAGCGCCAGCATGGTCGCCGACCTCAACACCACATCGAGCGGCACCGGTTCGAATACGCTGGGTTCGCAGCCCGAGGTGTTTGCCGTCGGCAACTCCGTGGTATTCATCGCGCATAGCGGCCCGCAATTCAGCGAGACCCGCAACCTCTACGCCGCCGGTGCGACTGGCGGCGCGACGCTGCTGACCGCATTGCCTGCGGATGCGGAGATCCAGACGTTCATCAACGTGGGCGCACGCGCGACGTTTCGCGTCGACGCGCAGACTTTGAATCACCCGTGGTGGGTGACTGACGCAACTCCGGCCGGCACGACTCGCATCCCCGCGCTCGACCGGCCACCGGCCGGCGAAACCGACGTGAGTCTTGGTGCAGGGGCCGCCTTCTTCACCGTATGGTCAGATGATTTCTTCTCGTCGGAGATCTGGCGCACCGATGGCACGCTGGCGGGAACGTCCAAGTACGCAGACATTCTCGGTCAACGATACAACTCCGACATTCAACACTTCGGCGGCCGCGTCTACTTCGTCAACGAAGGTACGCCCGGGACCACCGGCCGCGAGCTGTGGACCTCCGATGGCACACCCGCGGGCACGCGACTGTTCGCCGATCTCCTTCCCGGCATCGACGGGTCCAATCCATTTTTCTTCGGCACCGCGGGCGGGAAGCTGCTGTTCTTCGTGAGGGATCTGGTGGCCGGCTTCGAGCCGTGGGTCACCGATGGCACGACTGCGGGCACGCTGCGCCTCGGGAATTTCTCACCGGAAACGGAAACCCGCGGTTCCCATCCGGTGCTGTTGGGCGATACGGCCGCCGGGGTTCTGTTGAAGGCCGATGACGGGGAGCACGGCTACGAACTGTGGGTGAGCGACGGCACGACGAACGGCACGCGTTTGCTGAAGGACATCTATCCCGGCCAGTCCGAATCGCGCCTGTCCAATGCCGCTCGTCTGGGTAGTTTGCTGCTGTTCGCCGCCGAGGATCCCGTAGCCGGCCACGAGCTCTGGCGCACCGACGGCACGACTGCCGGAACGTTTCGCGTGTCGGATACCTGGGCCGGTCCAACCGGTGGCGTGCCCGCCTACGACTATCTACCCACGGCCGTCATGAACGGCAATCTGTACTTCATCGCCCAGGATCCGATGCACTATCGCGCCTTGTGGCGCACCGACGGCAGCGTTGCGGGCACGATGCCTGCCGCCGATATCCCTCCGATCCTGCCGTTCGACAACGTCGAGATCATGGGCGCCACGGGCACACGTGTTCTCGTGCGCCGGCAGTCTGGCCAGGATCCGGGGACCGTGTGGTCAACCGACGGCAATCCTGCGAGCGCCGTTCAGCTCGCCAGCGATGTGTTCGTCGACAACACCTGGAGCGTACCGTTCAATGGGCGGCTGTGTTTCCTCGCGCGCCAGACCGGCGACGCCGAGATCTGGTGCTCGAACGGCGCGCCCGGCGACCTGGTGAGCATCACCGACTTTGCGAGCCAGGGCCTGTCGGTCATCGGTGTGCCGCAGGTGGTGAACAACACGCTCTTGGTCGTCGTGCAGGGTGCCGGTCAGCCGCCGGTGCTCGCGGCTACCGACGGCGCGATCGCCAGCACTCGCGTGATCTCGGATTTCACGATGGCAAACATCCCTGGCCTCCCGTTCGGCGGTGGCCTGATCTACCTAACCTACGATGGCGGCTCGGCATCTCTGATGTTCACAGACGGCACCGCGGCGGGTACCCGGCCTTTCATCCCGGGCGTGCAGAGTCTGCCAGGCAGCGTGCAGAGTTCTCCAGCACTGTTCGGTGGCGCGGTGATCTTCGTCGTGCAGGACCCAACGGCCGGACCGGTGCTGTGGCGCTCCGATGGCACGACCAGCGGCACGCGTTACCTCGCGGACGTCGATCCTGGGACCGATGGCAGTGCTGCTCCCACCGGATTCACCGCGCATGCCGGGAAACTTTTTTTCTCGGCATCGCGGCTCGGCATCGGCCACGAGTTGTGGACGTTGTCGTCGAACCATCCGAACGCGTCGGATGATGCGCGCAGCGGCGCTTTCGGTACGCCGATCGTGGCCAACGTGCTCGCCAACGATGCTGATTTCGACGGCAGTTTGAATCCGGGCACGGTTGAGATCGTGGATGCGCCTGCTTCCGGTACGACGACCATCGACAGCGGTACCGGGGCCATCACCTACACGCCGAATGCCGGCTTCAGCGGCGCCGACCAGCTCACCTACCGCATCGCGGACGACAACGGCAACCGGTCGAACATCGCCTATCTATACATCGTCGTGGACGGATCCAGCGGCATCAGCCCTGGAACTGCTCCCGCCCCTACGCCCACGCCAACACCGACCCCGACCCCCACCCCGACACCCTCGAGCGGTGGCAGGGGCGGTGGCGCGCTCGGCATCGAGCTGTCGTTGCTGCTGCTGCTGCTGGCGCTGCGGCTCACGCACAGGTCGTCCTCTGAAAATTCCAAGAGCGGATCGCACGGGTCCGCCGGAGCAGTGATGCGCTAGTAAGGTCGTCCCTCGAGAACCAATCCTTCGATATCGTGCTTTTGCACGATGGGTTTCAGGTTTTCGACCACGCGGCACACCAGATGCTCGCGCAAAGTCGGCGGCATCGTTTCGCAGTACTCACGCGTCACCATGACATCGTGCAGAGCGGCGTGACCCGCGCCCGGCGCGTCGACGCCCAGCACGAGCACGGGACGCGCAATGGGCGACGGATGTTCCGTGCCACGATGAATCGTGAGCGCCGAGCGGCAACTGATGTCACCGGCTTGCGGATACTTGCGCACACCCGCGCTTGCATATCGCGGCCAGAGATTTTCGGGCGGAAACATTTTGTGCTTCCAGTCGTTCCCTTCTTCCCACTGCGTGCCGATCGCTATTTCCAGCGGCCCCATGTCGGCCGTGACGTCGACACCGGTCAGGTTGAACGCGAGTGACGTGATGTTCCGATCGCGATAACTCTCGGGCGGCGAGGGAAAGTCGCGATGCCAGGGCTGATACCTGGCACCTTGAAATGGAACGTCGAAACCGATCTCGACGATTTCGTACTTCGATCCGAGTACGCCTTCGCACATGCCGACCACCCAGGGATGGGTCGCGAGCTCGATGAATCCCCGGAACGCCTGTGGATGCGCTTCCACATACCAACGTCGCGGACCGCGGCCCACAGCGCCGCCGGGGCGCTGAATTGCGTCCCAGAATGCCGTCATCATGTCCTCACGGCACTGTTCGACCCACTCCGGAGAGAACGCACCCTTGAGCGCTGTGATTCCGTCGCGGTACAAAATCTCCACGTGTTCGGAAACGCCAGAGGTTGAACGGTGGGCCATGTGGAAGAAAAATACTGGCGGACG
Source organism: Pseudomonadota bacterium (assembly GCA_043747875.1). Taxonomy (GTDB): domain Bacteria; phylum Pseudomonadota; class Gammaproteobacteria; order Steroidobacterales; family Steroidobacteraceae; genus CADEED01. Next base: position 40,165 of record JAYTOI010000170.1, read on the forward strand.
GGGCGCGCACTCATAGGAGCGACCCCTCGATGAGTGTGGGATAGAGCGGCATGTGGGTTGACTATCGCCGCGGGACTCGTGGCGCGCCGAACGTCTGCACCCAGTAGATTTTTCCGCGCCCACGGCCCGAAGCCAGCCCCACGCCGATGTGCTCGAAGCGCGCGTCCATGATGTTCTCGCAATGTCCCGGGCTCGCGAGCCAACCGGCAACGACTTCCTGCGCCGATTCGGGACCCAGGGCGATGTTCTCGCCCGTGAGGCGCGGCTGATAACCGGCGCGAAGCACGCGGTCCTTCGGCTGGCTGCCGTCAGCGCCGCGATGATCGAAAAAGTTTTTTCGCGCCATGTCGCGCGCGTGACCGGCGGCCGCATCGTTCAGCTGCCGCGAAGCGTTCAGCGGCGCCGCGGCAGCGAACCGTTCGGAGCCGCATTTTCTGCTGCTGCGTCTCGCGGCGTTGACGAGCTCGACCACGCGTGCGCGGATCGTGGAGCTGGACTCCCGTCCGACCACGGCGTCGCCGGCAATTGCGCCCGAGGTGAGCGCAACCGCAATCAGGGCCGCTATGCAATTCAGCTGGTGTTGCCTCAACGGGCGAGGGGTGACGCTGGGCATGGCAGGCAGTTTTCAGCAGCCGGGCTGAATGCACTGTGAATGCAAGCCTGCGCTCGGGCTAGTGTCGCTCCTGGGTGACGCCATCATTCTGGCCGCACGTACGATGGTCCGCTGGGATGCCCGCTTCGTTGCGGCTGCGAGAAAATAGTCGATCCAATGCCTGGGTGCCGACGCAGCCGCGACGTTGCGCGGCAGCGAGAGCTCGCGCCTCACCCACGTTGGGTCTAATACGTATGGGCATGCTGTCCGCTGGCGCGGGAGAATTCCCGCTGAAGTAACAACATGGAGACTTTGCATGCGCCTGTTCGTTTCGCCGACGGTCTCGGTCCGGCACCTGTCGCGGACAGTGCTCATCGCCCTGGTCGCGGTCGCGCTGTTCGAGCCGTCCGTCTACGCCGCGGAAAAAACCAGTTTCAAGGTCGCCTGGAGCACCTACGTCGGGTGGATGCCCTGGGACTACGCCAACAAGAGCGGCATCCTCAAGAAGTGGGCCGACAAGTACGGCATCAAGATCCAGCTCACCCGGGTCAACGACTACGTCGAGTCCATCAACCAGTACACCGCCGGTTCGTTCGACGGCTGCGTGATGACCAACATGGACATGCTGACGATCCCGTCCGTGAGCGGCGTGGATTCGACGGCTTTGATCGTCGGCGACTACTCGAGCGGCAATGACGCGGTGGTGCTGAAGGGCGTGGGCAAGAAGCTCGCCGACATCAAGGGCCAGTCGGTCAACCTCGTGGAGCACTCGGTTTCGCACTATCTACTGGCGCGGGGTTTGGCGTCGGTCGGACTGTCAGAGCGTGACGTCAAGATCGTGAAAACGTCGGACGCGGACATGGTGAGCGCGTTCGCGGCTCCCGGCGTCACCGCAGCGGTGACCTGGAAGCCCCAGTTGTCCGAGCTGCTCGCGATGCCCAACACCACGCTGGTGTTCAGCTCGAGCAAGATCCCCGGCGAGATTCTCGACCTCATGGTGGTCAACACCCGGGTGCTCAAGGACAACCCCAAGCTCGGTCAGGCGCTGGTCGGCGCCTGGTACGAGACTCTTGCGCTCATGCATGCACAGAACGCCAAGGCCACCGCCGCACTCGAACTCATGGCCGAGGCATCCGGCACCGACCTGGCGGGATTCAAAGCGCAGCTCGCCACCACCTACCTGTTTGCGACACCTGCCAGCGCCCTGACAGTGACCAATGCGCCCTATCTGATCAAGAAGATGGATTTGGTGCGCACGTTCTCCTTCGAGCATGGGTTGTTAGGTGCGGGCGCGAAGACGGCCGATGCGGTCGGCATCGAATTTCCGGGCGGGGTCACGCTCGGCAACAAGGCCAACATCAAGATGCGGTTCGAGGTGCGCTACATGGAGATGGCCGCCGCCGGCAAGCTGTGATCCGCGCGGCAAATTTCCCAGGCAGCTCCATTCGACGGCGCTCGTTCATCGGGGGCCCGCGGACGGGAAACCGCGTTGATACCCAGGTCGTAGTTGTCGCGCGTCAGGAGTACTCCGTCGGGAGCGGCGGGAGCGCCCGGATTCTCCGGGTCGAAGAAGTAGTCCGCCGCGGCTCCCGGCACGATCGCGTCGCGGATGGACTGCGGCATGAACGGGTTGTCGGGAGTCATGAATAGATAGAAGTCGAATGTCGGCTGCGCGAGCGACCGCGCCAATGAACAGCAGCTTCTGCAACGGTTTCGCGTTACGCATGATTCGCTCCCAATTCTGCTGCCAGGCGTTGTCGATGAGCAGCAGAATGTCGGCAATTGCCGGGCGAGTCAATTCAGAGTGCCGAACACGGCGGCGATCACGGGTAGATAGTGCTCGTCCCTCGTGCGGGCGCGGGTCCGCTCGACGTCAGACCGCTGTCGATGCGGATCGCGGCGGCAACAGCCGGCGACGCTGCTCGTCGCGCACCTGCTCGAGAGTCAGGCGCGTTGCGGCTGCCACCGAACGCAACACGGGATGTGTCGCAGCCAGCGGCAAGGTGAGGCCATGAGTTCGCTCCCAGGCGCGAATCCTCGCCTCCGGTGGATTCGTGGTCGCCGAAAGCTCGGACAGCTCCGTTCGACGGAGTTCGTCCGTGTGCGCTTGCTCGACAGCCAGGCGAACGCGGTAGTCCGGGATCAATTCACCGGGAATCATCGGCAGTAAGTTTTTCAATTCAGGGATCCAAAGGCACGGTGCACGAGTCTGCGTGCTGGCGCGTCAGATTGACACCTTAATATTCACGCCCGCGGGCAAAGCGGGTCGACTGCAGCGTTGTAGATAGCGATTTCGACCTTGCCAACGCGGTGTCGCTCTGGGCTTGCCCGCAAAACGGCTAACGCATTGCCATCGGGATCGCGATCGCGCGGGCGGATTCCGGCGCGCGAGAGGCGAGACGTCCGACATGGCCAGCGAGCGCGGCGGGCAAAATTTGCAAGGCAGCTTCGTCGAGCTCACCCATCAGTGCGATCTGCAGCCAGTTCCGCTCGCGCAGATACTGGCTCTGCCAGGCAATCTCGATGCCCTGTTCCGCGAGTGCGCGCGCCACGTCTGCGGCGCAGACCTCATCGGGAACCGCCAGCGTGACGACGCCGGGCGCCGAGTCCTCATCCCGTGCCAGCGGCGGCAGCGAGTGGCGTCGCAGCGCGGCGCGCAGCGTTTGCGACTTCTCTTGCACGCATGCGAACTTCTGCGGCCAGCGAGTCAATGTCAGCGAACGCTCCAGCGCGGCCAGCAGGTTGGAGGAGTGTGTGAATGGCACGCCATCCGCGGCTTCATAAGCAGCCAGGTCCAGATATCGTGGTATGCGCCGCGAGTCCGCGAGATGACCGTCGTGAAACACCGCGGCGAGGCCGGGAAATGCGGCCAGGCCCTTGCCGCTGACCGCGGTCGCGAACCGCACGCCCTTCAAGTCCACCGGCATCGTGCCGATCGCGCTGACTGCATCGAGACACAAATGCGCGCCCACGTGTTCGCTGAGTCTGGACAACTCGGGTAGCGGGTTGGCCACGCCCGTGGAGGTCTCCGTCAGCACGGCCCAGATCCACGTGGGCTGGCACCGCTGCGCCATCTTCCGAACGTGGCTCCAGTCGAATGCCTGGCCCCAAGCCTGCTGTTCACCGACAAACCTCAGGCCCCAACGCCAGGCGTGGTCGATCAGCCGCGCGCCGAATTCGCCATTCGAGAGTATGAGTCCCGACCCTTCGATGTTCTTCAGCTGTGCGGCCACCGCATCGTTGGCCAGTGTGCCGCTGCCGACCATCAGGGCCACGTGCGACGCATTCACCAGTGACACCAGCGATTCTCTAGTCAGGCGCATCGTCTCGAGAAAAGCCGACCCGCGATGGGGGACGGGCGGCGCGAGGAAAGCCGCGCGAACTTCCGGCTTCAACGCCACCGGGCCGGTGAGAAAGCTGGCGTTCATGTAGACGCTCGTGCACTTCGGCCGAAGGCGTCATGCCGGGCGAAGGCATCGAGTGTCAGATACATCGGTTGATACGAAGCCTCGGCGGTGCCCACGCGCTCGCCGAAGGGCTCGAACCCGAGGTGCTGATACAGCCGCAGCTCGCGCACGGTTCCCGAGATGACGGCGAGGTCGCATCCCAGCGCGATGAAGTGATCCGAAAGACATGTCATGAGCCCGAGGAACACCGAGTTCTTGCCCGAAAATTTGCGATAGGCGCGCGCGACAGAGAGCAGGCGCACCTCCACTGCCTTGCGATGGGTCGGCAGCCAGTGATCGAGACTTGCCAGTTTCAGGTCGAGGGAGAACGGGCGTTCGCAACGCCCGCAGACCATGCCGATGAGGCGCTCGTCTGCGAAGCAGACAATGTAGGTGTTCTCGCCGTGGAAGCGATCCACCAGCCGTCGTTGTGGATTCGGCGCGTGTTGCGGAATCTCTTCGGCGAAGGTTTCGTAGTTGAGTCGATGGATCGCGTCGGAATCCGATCGGCCCGCCAGCCTGAAAGTGAGGCGTTCCACGGCGTCCTCCGCTCTTGCGGACATCAGGGTTGTCATGTGAGTCCGAGCTTAGTTAGTGCGCCACGGCTTGCAATGCCGATCCGGTTCGTATTGCCGGAGAATACCAGGGGTGGCTGTGCCCACCGTACATCGTGAGCTGGTGCGATGCGAGTTATGAGGCCCCGGTGGTGAAACCACCGGGGCCTGTTTCCCCGCGCGGCGCTGTCACCGAAGCGACAGTGGGCGCCCGAAAGCGGCAATCACTTCATCTCCTCCGCGCGCCTCAGCTGTTCCTGCTCCTCCGGCGGCGGCTGTGGCATGGCTGCGTCGACCACGATGCTGATCTGCGGCACCAGCACGTCCGCGCGCACGTCCGGCGGTACCGCACGTCCGTCCACTTCGATGCCCGACACCGGGACGAACAGCACCTGCAATTTCGACGGATCGCTGGACGCGCTGACCGCCCGGTCGATCGGGTAGACGAACTCGCCGGTGTGATAGTGATCGGCCTTCGGCAGGCCGCCGGCAAACATTCCGAGTACGCCGACGAAATGAGGGCTTTGAGGATTCGGCTGAAGGCCGGCCGGCCCCACGTATACCTCCCACGAAGCGCCGGGGTGCATCTTGGCCTCGACTCCTTTCAATTGCAGGACGGCGGTTTGTCCGGGAGTGCGCGCAAGTTCTGCGAGGCGCGCACCGAGTCCCTTGTTGTCGGAATCCTCGGCGATCGAGAAAGCCACCGGCTGCTTCGTCAGCCAGAAAGGCCTCGGGAATCGGGCCACCTCCGCGATCAGGATCGGACCCGGGTTCCAGATGATCGGACAGAACTGTTCGACCTGCGGCGGCTCCTCCTCATATTTGTAGCTGAGCTGCTTGGCCGCGCGCAGGATCTCGCACGCCGTCATCCTCACCTCCCGGCAGCACTCGTCGAAGAAGGTGAACACCGTGTTCTTCCAGGCCGCGTCGCTGAGTGGGTTGGTTCTGCCTCCACCTTGCGCAAGCCACAGATTCCACTGCCGGTCGACATTGGAGTGGTGCGCCCAGAAAATCGGATCCTGCGCCGCCGATTGCACGCAGCACATGTTTCCGTTGACCGCGCCGTGGATGCTGCCATGCGGACCGTTGATGGCGGACTGCGCCAGGAAGAAGTTGAGGTTCGTATAGGCGGTCGTCACGGCCGTCCCGAGAGCCAGCGAAACCATGCCCGCGCCGCTGTTCATGGCGGCGATGCGGCTCGCGTCATAGAGAGCGCTGCCGACGACGCGAAACGCCGGCGGCAATTGTCGCTGCGCCGGGTTTGCCCAGTCCCAGTAGGGCAGCGCCCAGTCGTACATCCCCGAGTGTTTCCGGACGATTCGTTCGAACCAGTACAGATACATCCGGTGCCAGGACCAGAAGAAGTTTGCGTTGGTGTGGCAGGTGTTCCAGGCGGTTTGAACCGGCAACAGCGTGGTGCCATGAATGGCCGCCTGATAGGTCCAACTACATGGGTCGTTGGTCGGCAGCGCCCGCATCGCGGTGATCGCCTTGCGATAGCCGACGAAGATCGGATCGCCGGTCGCCATCGTGAACGCGTTGCGCCGCACGGTGGGGCCCACCGCGTAGGCCGCGAGCGCGGGGATGCCTATGAAAGGCTGCGCCGCCGCTCCAATCAAAGCGGCGGTGCCGGTCTTCAAGATGCTTCGTCGGTTGAGCTGGTTTTTCATGTGTGTCTTCCTCTGACTTCAGCAGACTGATGATGACCCCCGATGTAGTTTGATTTCGTATACGCCGCGCAGTGGCCGGTCGCAATCGGGTGAACGCGCAGCAACTCATGGCGCGCTGCAATGCCTTACCGCTCGTCAGGATACCCGTCGCGGTGCGCCACGCGCCGGCCGTCGCCGGGGGTTCGGCGTCAAGTAGATAGAACGTGCATGCGGGCGCGGGCCGATGCACATGCCTGTCACGCGACGGCCGAAACTCTAGTAAATTGCCGCCACCCGTTACGGGCAGACCCTCAGGGAAACATTGTCATGCGTCGATGGAAGCTGTTCGCCGGATCGTCGTTAGCGATGAGTGCCTGCATGGTGTTTGCCCAGGGCATGCCCGCGGACGCCGTGGGCGCCAAGGACCATCCCACCCTCAGCCGCTATTCGGGTTCCTGGTTGTACGCGGGCGAGGAACGGGACTTCGACGAAGTGGCCGTGCCTTCGGGCGAAGGAAAAACCGCGCGCATCGAAGGCCGACTGACGCGCCTGTTGTACCTGTCTCCGCCCGACAAGACCGCCGCCGATGTGCAGCGCAATTACCAGGCGGCGCTGGAAAGCGCAGGCGCCACGCGCATCGATTCCTGCGCCGAGAACTGCCGGGCGCGCAGTCTCAAGGCCCTGGCGGGCGACGAGAATTCGAATCGCAAGCAATCGAGGCAGCAGCTCGAGGGCTATGGCGTGGAGACGATGCTTCAGTACGGAATCGACGTTGATGGCGCGCGCTATTGGTACGGCACGCTGAAGTCGGCGAGTGGTTTGCTCCACATCGTGGTCTGCACCGGACGTCCGGGCGTCATTGCGCAGCGGAAAAAATACGTAGCGACCGTGGTGCTGGTGGTGCAGGAAAAGCCACTGGAAACGGGCAAGGTCCAGGTGGACGCGAAGGCGATGGCTGCGGGACTGCAGGCTGAGGGCAGGATCGCACTGTACGGTCTGTACTTCGATTCCGGCCAGAGCGACATCAAGTCCGAGTCCAAGCCGCAACTCGACCAGATGGCCAAGCTGCTGCAAAGCGATCCGCGTCTCGAGGTGTACATCGTCGGGCACACCGACAACCAGGGCGCGGTCGAGTCCAACCTGGCGTTGTCCCGAGCGCGCGCGCAGTCGGTGATCGATGCGCTCGTCAGGAATTACAAGGTCGACGCTCGGCGGCTGGCGGCGGCGGGTGTGGCGAATTACTCGCCGGTGGCGAGCAATTCGGCCGAGTCCGGGCGCGCGAAGAACCGGCGCGTGGAGCTGGTGTCGCGGTAGCGACAGTGCCCTTGCGTCATCTCGGGTTTGAAATAACTTCCATCGCGCCCCGGTCTCCCAGCTTGGAACGAATCCGAAAAAACTGTGAAGGATCTGATCAATGCAAACAAAGAAACTGACCGGCGCGACCATCGCCGCCGCCGCCGCCATGCTGTTCAGCACTGCGTTCGTGGCCCCGTCGTTCGCGGCCGATGATGCGAAGGCGCATTGCGACGGCGTGAATTCGTGCAAGGGCACGTCGGCGTGCAAGTCCGCGGGCCACGAGTGCAAGGGAATGAATTCCTGCAAGGGCCAGGGATTTCTCGAGCTGACGGCGAAAGAATGCAAGGCCGCCAAGGCCGCTATGGAAAAAGACAAGAAGTAACGAGCACTCATTTGCCTCGGGCCCGCCGGTTCGACGCCGGCGGGTTCGAAGGCACGAGAATCATGTCGAAGATCCAGGGGTTTGGGCTGGGGCTGCGCACTGAGCACTACGAAGCGGTGTTCAGCGGGCGTCGGCGCGTCGATTGGTTCGAAATCCTGACCGAGAATTTTTTGGTGCCGGGTGGCCGCCCGTTGCACAACCTGGAACGCGTCCGTGCGGACTATCCACTGGTGATGCACGGCGTTTCGCTCTCCATCGGCGGCACCACGCCGCTCGACAAGCGCTACCTGCGCGAGGTTCGCGCGCTCGCCAACCGCATCGAAGCCAGTTGGGTGTCGGATCACCTGTGCTGGACCGGCGTGAACGGCATCAATCTGCACGACTTGATGCCGCTGCCTTACACCGAAGAGGCGCTCGTGCACGTGAGCGCGCGGGTGCGGCAGGCGCAAGAGATCCTGGGCCGGCAAATCCTGCTCGAAAATGTCTCCAGCTATCTCAAGTTCAGCGACAGCGACATGAGCGAATGGGAGTTCCTCGCGGCCCTGGCCGAGCGGGCCGACTGCCTGATCCTGCTGGACGTGAACAACATCTATGTGAGTGCCCGGAATCACGGCTTCTGCGCGTCTGACTACCTGAATGGCATAGAGCCTTCGCGGGTCGCGCAAATCCATCTCGCCGGACACCTGGACTGCGGTACTCATCTGATCGATACGCACGACGCGCCCGTGCCGCGGCCGGTGTGGGAACTGTACGCCGAGGCGGTGCAACGTTTTGGCGCCGTGCCAGCGATGATCGAGCGCGATGCGAACATCCCCGCGTACGAAGAGCTCATTGCGGAGCTCGAGCACGCCAGAGAGATCGCGGCAAACGGCGCGATGGCCAAGGCCGCATGAAAAAACTCGCCGCACAACTTGCCGCGGTACAACAGTACGTGCTGCGCGAAACGTCGGCTGCGGTTGCCGGCGTTGCCGGATCGCGCCTGCTGTCGCGCAGCCGGCGCCTCGGTATCTATCGCGACGGCTACTTCCTGCGCCTGCACGAGCTGCTGTCTTCGACCTTCGCGGCGTTGAAGGTGGTGCTCGGCGATGCACGCTTCGATGCGCTGGCGGCGGCATACACCGCGACACATCGCTCGCATCACTATTCCATCCGCCACTACGGCGACGGGCTGGCAAAATTCCTGAGGGCTGATGCGCGCTTCGCGCCCGAGCCTGCACTGGCGGAAATCGCGGCGTGGGAATGGGCGATGGCATATGCGTTCGATGCCGCGGACGCGGTGCCGGTCCATGTCGCGTCGCTCGCCACGGTTCCCCCGCACCTGTGGTCGGGCGTGAGCTTTCGGTTCCATCCGTCCGTGAAGACCATCGCGGCGCGCTGGAACTCTGTGGCGTTGTGGCAGGCCGCCAGTCGCGCCGAGACGCTGCCCACGCAGACTCCAAACGCGCGCGCCATCACCTGGATAGTTTGGCGTCGCGGCCTGGACGTGTTGTTCGAACAGATCGGCGATGCCGAACGCAGCGCGCTGCGGCTGGCGCGGCGTGCGCGGACTTTCGCAGAGACCTGCGGCTGCGCGCCGGCTGAACTCCCGCCAGAGGAACAGGCCGCCTGGGCGGTGCAGCTCATTCAGCGCTGGGTGGCGCGGGGATGGATCGTCGAGCTCGTCTTGCCGCGCCAGGTCCACTTCGGCCGATGAATAGAAGACGCTGGCGCTAACACAACTGTGCACTCCGCACGCGGAAACAGCGTTCCGGGGCCGGAACGCGCAGCGCACTTGCGCCGCCGAACTTCGAGGAATTAAATACCTCGCCCACAAACTGTGCACGAGCAACTACCGGCTAAGGAAGGCTGTATGAATCGATTCATCTCTTTGATTCTCGTTGGTCTTGGCCTCGTTGCTTTCAGTAACGCGGCTTTCGCGATCAACAACGGCCGCTATACCCTCGTCGCCTCGTCCAGCGGCTTGAACATGGACGTTACCGGGCGCAGCACCGCGGACGGCGCCAAGATCACGCAGTTCACGGCGACGGGCGCCACCAACCAGCAATTCGACGTCGTCAATCTCGACGACGGTTCGTATTCCATCCGCCCGGTCCACAGCGGCAAATCGCTGGACGTGTACCAGAGGAATCCGAACGACGGTGCCGAGCTGCGTCAGTGGACGTACTCCGGCGGTACCAATCAGCGTTGGCGCATCGACGAGGTGGGCGGCGGCCTGTCCGTGATCACTTCGGTGTTCAGCAGCAAGGTGGTCGAAGTCTGGCAGGCAAGCACGGCCCCCGGCGCCGAGCTTCGGCTGAACGCCTACTCGGGCGGCGCATCGCAAAAATGGTCGTTTCGCCTGGTGGGAGGCACTCCGCCGCTGGCAAACATCACGGTGTGGTTGGCCGGAGATTCCACGGTGGCCACCGGCGGTGCGGCGTGTCCGATCGGCTGGGGACGCGATTTCTCCAACTACTTCGACACCCGCGTCACCGTTCAGAATCTGGCGGTCGGGGGACGCAGCGTGCGCACCTGGCTGTACGACGTGCAGTCGACCGCGGGCACCGATGGCGAGTGCCGGCTGAACACCAATTCCAGCGGCGCGCCCATCTTGCAGGCGCGTTGGCAAACCATGCTCGCGGGCATGAAGCAGGGTGACTATCTACTCATCCAGTTCGGCATCAACGATGGCGACTCGGCCTGCCCGCGTCACGTGGGCAGCAACGCCTTCAAGGCGGCTTATCAGATGATGGCGCAGGCGGCGCGCGCGCGCGGCGCGAACCCCATCTTCATCACGCCCGTGAGCGCCATTCGCTGCTCGGGCAACACGGCCGTGGCGAGCCGTGGATTCCTGACTGAAACCAACGCGGTCGGCACGGCCAATGGCGTGCCGGTGATCGATCTGCACGCGCGGAGCATTGCGCTGTACAACAGCCGCAGGTTCTGTCCCATCCCGGGTGGCGCCGATGTGTCGGCCACCACGGGTGGTGCGGTAGGCATCTTCTTCTGTGCCGACCACACGCATTTCGACTCAGGTGGTGCGCAATCCATCGGCGGTCTGGTCGCCCAGGCCCTGCGCGACCAGAACATCCCTCTCGCGCAATACCTGAAATAAACGGAGCGCCAACATGCTTAAGCTCATAGTCGTTCTCGCGCTGTCACTCGCGCCTGCTCTTTCCTGGTCCATCGACAACGGCCGTTACAAGATCGTCGCGTCGTCGAGCGGGCTCAACATGGACGTTTCCGGATCGAGCACCGCCGACGGCGCGGTGATCGTGCAGTACTCCGCGCGGACCGGGTTGAACCAGCAGTTCGATGTCGTCGCGCTCGGCGATGGCTCGTACTCGGTTCGACCGGCGCACAGCGGGAAGTCATTGGATGTCTTCAACCGCAATCCCAACAACGGGGCCGAGCTGCGACAGTGGGCGTATTCGGGCGGCACCAATCAACGCTGGCGCATCGATTCGGTCGGTAGCGGTTTGAATTCGATCACGTCGGTTTTCAGCGGCCGGGCCGTCGAGGTCTGGCAGAACAGCACGGCGGCGGGTGCCGCTCTGCGCCTCAGCACCTACGTGGGTACGGCCAACCAGAAATGGTCCTTCGTTCCGGTGAGCACCGGGCCTTCGGCGCCGGTCAGTGTCTATCTAGCCGGTGATTCCATCGTACAGACCTACGCCAACACCGCCAGCACCACTGACCAGGCCGGCTGGGGGCAGATGTTGCCCGCCCTCTACAATTCGCAGGTCACGGTGTTCAATCACGCCATCGGAGGCCGTACCGCGCGCCGCTTCATCGATGAAGGGCGTCTGAACGCCATCTGGGCCGTGGCCAAGGCCGGCGACTATCTATTGGTGCAATTCGGCACCAACGACGGCCACCCGACCGCGACCTACACCATCAACGGCCAGACCATTCCGTATTTCCTGGCGCCGGCCACCGATTTCAAAACCTGGCTGATGCAGTACGTAAACGGGGCCCGCACCCGCAACATCAGGCTGGTGTTCGTCACGCCGACCCCGCGAAACTCGGCCTATTGCACCGGGGGCAACGGTACCGGTGCCTGGGCGCAGGCGATGCGCGAACTGGCCGCAGCCCAAGGTATCCCGCTGGTCGATCTGAACCTGAAGACGGTGAATCACCTGCGGGCGATCTGCCCTGCGCCGAATCCCGAGAACTTCTTCTTCAGGCGCGCCGACGGCACGGTGGATGGCACTCACTTCCAGGAAAATGGCGCGCGTATCCTGGCGCGTTTCGTCGCGGACGGAGTTGGCGAGGCGGGGGTGCCGCTCAACGGCTACCGCAGGTAGGCCGACGTCCGCCGCGTGCAGGCGGTTCTTGGACGAGCAGAGGCCCTGGCGGGAAACCGCCGGGGCCTTTTCCGTTCCATGCCGCGCACAAACCATCGAGCCGGCTGTCCGCCATCGCGAAGCGCTCGAATGTGATCGTGGCCGCGGTAGTTAGCTCTCCGCTCTTTGGTCTGGTGCCATGGGAGGCCGACGAACGCCCCGCCACCGTCGTACCTGGCATCCGCATCCAGGGCTGCGGATGCACAGGGTGCGGGCGTCACCTACGCCATGCGCTCGTACCGGCGGCGGACGCCCCGATCGCCGCATATGGAAGCCCCTGCGACGGCCAGACACAGCCCATGCTGTGACCCGCGTCTGGCGGCTTGACCCCGCGAACGGTTAGCCTCGCGCACCATGAACGGATCGCTTGCCATCCTGATCGGTGGAGCCGTGGTCGCCCTCGTTGCGATCGTCATCGGGATCAAGGCCACGAGGCGCAAGCCGACACCGGCCGATCCCATCGCGACCACGACGGGCTCGAACCGCACGCTGACTGGTACGCGGCCCGCGGCCGGCGTATCGATACATTGGGACGAGGTGGTGCGTCGGTTCGTCGCCTATGCGCTGGACGACGCGCCGCGCGAAGCACTGAGCTGCCCGCCACCCCCCGAGCACGCGCCGGTATTCCAGGCCGTGCAGCAAATCCTCGAGCGCATCGAGGCGCGGCCGGAATATTTCCCGCGCCGGCCCTCGCTGCTGCCGAAGCTCATGTCGACCATCAACGATGCCGAGGCCTCGATGGCCGAAATGTCCAAAATCATCGCGCAGGATCCGGCACTCACCGCGAACCTGTTGCGTATCGCGAACAGTCCGTTGTATCGCGTGAGCAAGGCGCCCATCGAGTCCATCGAGCGCGCGACCTTGCAGGTCGGAGTGCAGGGAATCCGCTCGATAATTGCCACGGCATTGCTGCAGCCGCTGATGGCGACGGGTTCCGGCGCGTTCAGCAAATTTCCCGAGCTCGTCTGGGAACACACCCTGTATTCAGGCCTCACGTCCGAAGCTCATGCGACGCAGATAGAGAGCGCGGAGCCCTTTGTTTCGCAGCTCATTGCGCTGCTCTACGGCTTGTCGGCGATCGTCGTATTCCGCATCGTGCGCGACCAGTACGCCGCGCAGCCCGGGCTCATCGCCCAGCCTGGCAGCATCGCGCGTTTGCTCGAGACATGGGTCGCGCCGACTGCTGCGCGCATTGCTGCAAGTTGGGATTTGCCCGAGCGTCTTCAGTACGCGCTCGAGAGTCAGTCGCTCGCCGCGGAGCTGAAGATAGAGAACGCGCTCGGCCGTTCGCTGCGGTTCGGGCGCGTCGCCGCATCGCTGATCGTTTTGTGTCGCGTGAACCGCATGACCGAAGCCGAAGCGCGCGCCGTGATCGTCGCCGGAGACGATCGGCAGTCGCGGATCGAGCGCCTTTGGGAAAGATTCAGCGCCGCGCACCTCAAACCACATCAATAAGTGGTCTTAGGGGTGAGAGAAACTGGCCACTCGCGACACAGACTAGACGTGGTACCTGGAACCCTACCGGGTCCCACAGACCAGAGCGGCGGAACAAGACCCCCGTTTCCGCGCGACTAGAGCCCCGCTTACGGCGGGGCTCTTTTTTTGTGCGCGTCATCTCGCGGTAAGCTGCGTCGCGGACGCAGGGAGAAGACTTTGGAACAGGATGACTCGCTGGATCGAGACATAGAGGGTGGCTGCATGTGCGGTGCGGTGCGCTTTTCCGCCACGACCAAGCCCGCAAACAGCATGGTGTGCCACTGTCAATCGTGCCGCCGCGTGGCGGCATCGCCGGTGGTGGCATGGGTCACTTTCGCGAAGGCGGAATTCCGCTTCACGCGCGGAACGCCGTTGCAGTACGAGTCGTCGGCCAAGGTGCTGCGAAAATTCTGTGGGGGATGCGGCTCCCCGCTCACGTACGAACATCTCGACACCGCCGAGTTCGTCGATGTCACGACCTGCAGTCTCGACGCACCATGGGCGTTCCCGCCCACCCATCATTCCTGGCTCAGTGACGACATCGGCTGGGTGAAGTTCGGCGACGGATTGCCCTCATTCCAGCGATCGCGCTTTGGCGACCCTTCCTGAGCTCGCTACCGGGCGGCTGACGCTGCGGCGCCTGGAGCTGGCGGATGCGCCGTTCCTCGTAACGCTGCTCAACGAACCGTCGTTCCTCCAGAACATCGGCGACCGCGGCGTGCGCAACGTCGAAGATGCCGCCCGCTACCTGCGCAACGGACCGTTCGCCATGTACGAGCGCTACGGCTTCGGGCTGTGGCACGCGGCGCGCCGCTCGGATGGCGCGGCGGTGGGCATGTGCGGCCTGCTCAAGCGCGACATCCTGCCCGACGTCGACATCGGCTATGCCTATCTACCGGCGTTCTGGGGCCAGGGGTACGCGTTCGAGGCGGCGGATGCCGTCCTGGGCCACGCGTTGCGGAAATTCGGCCTGAAACGCGTCATCGGCGTCGTATCCGAGGGAAATGCCGCATCGATCCGCGTGCTCGAGAAGTTAGGCATGCGGTTCGAGCGGATGGTCTCCATGCACGCCGGCGAGCCCGACGTGCGGCTGTATTCACGCGGGCTCATGCCCGACGGGCGCGGCCTCGAGGCGAGGGCGCCCGGGCGACCGGCCTAGCGGCGGGTCACTTCGTCGCCGATCACGCGGCCGATCCTGCCGCCGCTCTCGACATGCAGCTCCACGGCTCGATCGAAACGCAGCTCGCCGTCGACGACGCAGGTACTGCAGATCTCCACCTGCACCACCAGTTTGCTGCCGTTCCAGCTCCAGTTGTTGCCCTTCTCGCGTACATGGATGCCGCCATGAACGCGCGCGCCGTCATTCAGTTCGATGTCGCCGTCGCGCGTGATGACCTTGCCCGTGACCTCGGCGCCGTCGAGCCGGATGCGGCCGGACACCGTGGATACATCGCCGCCGACGCGCGCGCGTTTCGCGAGCGCGATACTGCCGTTGACGGTCGAGGCCTCCTCGGCCACTGCGGCGCCTGCGCCGATGCGCAGTGAGCCGTTCACAGTGCTCGCGGTGCCGACTTTCGTGTCTTCTTCGAGCACCAGCGAGCCGTTGACGGTCTTGGCCTCCGCGGCGCTCGCACCGCGGCTGACGCGCACCGCGCCGTTCACCGTGCGTACCGTGTCGTACGTCTGACCGGGCTCGGCCGTTACCGAGCCATTCACGGCAGTGAGATCGCGAGCGCCGCCGGAGGCGAAAACCGATTTGCCCGACCAGGCGACCAAGACAATGCAGGCGAAGACTGTGACGACGACGATTCTCATGACTGCTCCCGATATGGACGGCCAACTAAAGACAGGCGCTATG
>JAYTOI010000171.1:0-48344 GCA_043747875.1 Pseudomonadota bacterium
AGCGCCTCAGCCATCTCCGCTTTCGTCAGAGCCATGCTTTTATTCTCGAAATCCTGCGCCCAACGTTGCACTCAGATCGGCACGAATCGCGGCTAACAAGCGGTCCGCGTCCTCGTCCGCGAGGGTGCGAGAATTGTCCTGAAATATCAAGCCTAAAGCGACGCTTTTTCTTCCATTTTCTATGCCGGGCCCCCGAAACACGTCGAACACCCGGATGTCACGAAGTAGGCTCGACGCAGCGAAGGTTACACGTTCATGTAGTTGTCGCAAAGACACTTTCTCGTCGACCACCACGGCGAGATCGCGGCGTACCCGTGGGAAGCGGGAGATCTCTTCAAAACGCGGCATTTTGGCCGAGAGTGCGGGTCCGAACTGGACCTCGAACAGAATCGGCGCATATGTGAAATCGAACTCTTGCACCAATCGGGGATGCAATTCGCCGATCCATCCGATGGTCTGCGCGTCGCGCGTGACGCGTGCGCTGCGACCGGGATGCAGGCATGGCAGCGCGTCGGCGACGAAACCGAACTCCTCGGGCGCGCCGCTGCGCGCCAACAGCGCTTCGAGATCCGCCTTCACATCGTAGAAGTCGACCGGCGTGGCCTTGGAACCCCACTGCTCCGGGCGGCGGCTGCCGAGCGCGATGCCGGCTAGCAGATCCGTCTCGCCGCCCCCGGAAGACAAACCGTTGAAACGCGCGCCGTGCTCGAATAGCCGGATGCGGTCCTGCTGGCGGCGCATGTTCTCGAGCGCGGCTTTGATGAGCCCGGGCCATAGTGACGCGCGCATCACGGACATCTCGCTCGAAATGGCATTGGCCAGCTTCGGCGTCTCGACGCCCGGAAACAGCTTCTCCTGCAGTGCCGGATCGACGAACGCGTAGGTGATGGCTTCCTGGTAGCCGCGAGTCGCCAGGATTTCGAGCGCCTGCGTCTCCACCGGCGCCTGTTCGGCCTGCGTCCGCACGCGCTGAGGTGCGATGACGTCGGCCTCGTTGATGGCCTCGAAGCCGATGATGCGCGCCAGTTCTTCGATGAGGTCTGGCTCGATGCTGATGTCGAAGCGATGCGGGGGCGGAGTTACCAGCCAGCCGTTGTTGTCCGCGAGCACGCGCATGCCCAGCCCTTCGAGCGTGGCCTTCACGTCCTGGTCGGCGATGGTGGTACCCAGCAGCCGCGCGATGCGCTCGCGTCGCAGTACCACTTCGAGCCGTCGCGGCAGCATTGCGGAATCCTGCACCACGTGCACCGGGCCGGCGTTACCGCCCGCGACCGGTCCCCGGGCAATCTGCAACAGCAGTTGGGTGGCGCGCTCGACCGCACGCTCCTGATTGAAAGGATCGACACCGCGTTCGAAGCGCTGGCCGGCGTCCGTGACGAGACCGTAGCGCCGTCCACGACCGGCAATGGCCGCTGGCGTGAAGAACGCAGCCTCGAACAGCACGTCGACCGTGTCGGCACTGCAGGCGGTGCGCTCGCCGCCCATGACACCCCCGAAACCGACGGCGCCGGCCTGGTCGGCAATGACGAGCACGTCGTCGGCCAGCTCGATCTCTTTTCCATCCAGCAACGTGATCTTCTCGCCATTCGTCGCGAGGCGGGCATCGAGCCCGCCTTGCAGCTTGCCGAGGTCGTAGGCGTGCATGGGTTGACCCAGTTCCCACAGCACGTAGTTGGTCACGTCGACGACGGGGCTGATGGCGCGCAGGCCGGCGCGGCGCAGGCGCTCGCGCAGCCAGGTGGGCGAGCTCCCCTTGTTGTCGATGCCGCGCACGACGCGGCTCACGAACTTCGGGCAGCCCGCGGCCGCCGTGAGCTTGGTAGGGAAAATGTCCTTGATCGTGGGCGCGACCTTCATGCCGAGCGCGACCGCGTCGGCGCGCAGCGGTTTGCGTGTGAGGGCCGCACACTCGCGCGCGATGCCGAGCATCGACATCGCATCGCCGCGATTCGGCGTCACGTTGAGCTCGAGCACTTCGTCTTCGAGCTGCAGGAAGGCGCGCAGGTCGAGGCCGACCGGCGCATTCGCGGGAAACTCGACGATGCCCTCTGAACTGTCGGCGAGCCCGAGCTCCTTGGCGCTGCACAACATGCCGTACGATTCCACGCCGCGCAGCTTGGCCGCGAGGATATCTTTGTCGCCGGGTAGTTTGGCGCCGACCGTGGCCAATGCGGTCTTGAGGCCGACCCGCGCGTTGGACGCGCCACAGACGATCTGCAGCAGCTCGCCGCCGGTTCCGCGCACCTTGCACACTTGCAGCTTCTCGGCTTGCGGGTGGCGCGCGGCTTCGACGATCTCCGCAACGACGACGCCCGAGAAATCGGGCGCGGCCGGCTCGATGGCCTCGAGCTCGAAGCCGGACATGGTGAGGCGCGCGCCGAGTTCCCGCCCGGACATTTCCTTTCCGGATTGGGATAAATCCACGAAATCACGCAGCCATGACAATGGGACGCGCATCAGCCGGCCCTGAACTGCGCCAGGAAGCGCAGATCGTTCTCGAAGAACAGACGCAGGTCGTTCACGCCATAGCGCAGCATCGCGAGGCGATCGATGCCCATGCCGAATGCATAGCCGGTGTATTTCTCGGGGTCGACTCCGCCGGCCTCGAGCACCTTCGGATGCATCATGCCGCAGCCGGAAATCTCGAGCCATCCGGTGTTCTTGCAGACGCGGCAGCCCGCGCCCGCGCACAGCACGCAGCTCATGTCGACCTCGGCCGAGGGCTCCGTGAACGGAAAGTACGACGGACGCAGCCGCATCTTCAGATCGCGCTCGAAGAACGCTTCGAGGAAGCCATGCAGCATCGCCTTCATGTTGGCGAACGTGACGCCCTCGCCCACCACCAGGCCTTCGACCTGGTGGAACATCGGCGAGTGCGTGACGTCGTGATCGTTGCGATACACGCGGCCCGGCGCAATGACGGCGAACGGCGGCTTGCCCGCGAGCATCGCGCGGATCTGCACCGGCGAGGTATGCGTGCGCAGCAACCTGCCGTCGGGGAAATAGAACGTGTCGTGCATCGCGCGCGCCGGATGATCGGCGGGGATGTTGAGCGCCTCGAAGTTGTGGAAGTCGTCTTCGATCTCAGGGCCGGTTTCGATGCTGAAGCCGGCGTGGCGGAAGAGCTGCTCGATCCTCAGCCGCACCTTGGTTACCGGGTGCAACCCGCCGCGCGCCTCGCCGCGACCCGGCAGGGTGACGTCGATGCGCTCCTTGGCGAGCTTGGACGCCACCGCCGCCTGCTCGAGCTCGCGGCGCTTCTCTTCATATTTGAGCTGAAACTCTTCGCGGATGCGGTTCAGCGCCGCGCCGGCTTTCTTGCGCTCGGCCTCCGCCAGCTTGCCGAGACTCTTGAGCTTCTCCGTGAGCCAGCCGCTCTTGCCGAGCGTGCCCACGCGCGCCTCTTCGAGGGCGGCGATGTCCGCGCTCGAATCGATGGCGCCGAGCGTTTCCGCCCGGCGCGCATCGAGATCTTCGGGAGCCGCGCCGCTCATTTCGACGGTGCTGCCTTACGCAGCTTTGTCGAGGGCGGCCTTGGCCTGTTTTGCGATCGTCGCAAAGCCTTCAGGCTGGTTCATGGCGAGATCGGCGAGCATCTTGCGATCGATTTCGATGCCGGCCTTCTTGAGACCGTCCATCAACCGGCTGTAGCTCAGCTCGCACTCACGCGCGGCGGCGTTGATGCGCTGGATCCAGAGCGCGCGGAAATCGCGCTTCTTGAGCTTGCGGCCCCGGTACGCGTACTGGCCCGCCTTGATGACGGCCTGCTTCGCGGCGCGGAAGACTTTGCGGCGGGCGTTGTAGTAGCCCTTCGCCTTGCCCAGAATTTTCTTGTGGCGAGCACTTGCAGTGACGCCGCGTTTGACTCGTGCCATTGATTACTCCTCGCTCTATCTGTGGTTGGGCATCAGTTGATCGATGCGCCCGGTATCGCTCTTGTGCACGAGCGACGAACCACCGGAGCGAAGCTGGCGCTTCTGCTTGCGAGGCTTGTCACCGAGATTGTGGCGGCGGCCGGCCGAATAGGCTTTCCAGCCCTTGGCTGTCTTGCGAAAACGCTTGGCCGCTGCCCGGTTAGTTTTTAACTTGGGCATATCAACTCCTGGACCTCATGGGTCCTTTGTATAGCTACCTGTCGCAAGGCTGCGCGGCTTGCGCCGCTCAACCCGCTAGGGGCGAATCCGCAAACTATTGTTTACGGGTTACTTCTTTTTTTGCGCAAACATCATGACCATCTGCCGGCCTTCCATGAGCGGGTTCTGCTCGATCGCCGCGTGCTCGCGTAGATCGTTCACCAGCCTGTCCAGCAGCTTGCGGCCAATTTCCGTATGCGCCATCTCACGGCCGCGGAAACGTAGAGTTACCTTGGCCTTATCACCCTCGGTCAGGAAGCGAATGATGTTACGCAGTTTGATCTGGTAATCGTTCTCATCCGTACCGGGACGAAATTTGATCTCTTTGATCTGAATATTCTTTTGCTTGCGCTTCGCGGCATGCGACTTCTTGTTCTGTTCGAACAGGAATTTGCCGAAGTCCATGACACGGACCACCGGCGGATCTGCCTGCGGCGACACTTCGACGAGATCGAGCTCGGAGGAGCGCGCGAGGTCGAGAGCCTCGAATCGCGTCAGCACTCCCACCTGGCCGCCATCGGCACCGATGACTCTCACCTTGGGTGAAGTGATCTCTTCGTTGCGCCGTACGCGCTTGCTTGCAATAGCTATAAATCAACCCTCTAACAACGTGCGACCGTGGCTCTCGACTTCCACACGGAGCCGACTAACAAAGTCGTCCGGGGACATCGTGCCGAGATCCTTGCCACTCAAGGTCCGCACAGAAATCTGGTTCGCCGCAACTTCCTTGTCGCCCGCCACTAATAGGTATGGCACGCGCTGCAGCGTGTGGGCGCGAATCTTAAAGCCCACTTTTTCGTTCCGCAAGTCAATCTCGGTGCGAATCCCTTGATTTCTAAGAGTTTCCGCAACTCGTTGAACATACGCGTCCTGGCGGTCGGTGATGGTCATCACAACGGCCTGGGTCGGAGCCAGCCAGGCGGGCAGTTTCCCGGCGTGATGTTCCAAAAGAATGCCGAAGAAACGCTCCAGGGAGCCAAAAATGGCCCGGTGGAGCATCACGGGCGTCTGTCGCTGGCTGTGCTCATCTATATAAGTGGCGCCCAGGCGACCCGGCAGGTTCAGGTCCACCTGCAGGGTGCCGCATTGCCAGGTCCGGCCGATGGCGTCCTTGAGGTGGAATTCGAGCTTCGGGCCGTAGAAGGCGCCCTCGCCGGGGTTGTAGTCACATTCGATGCCGGCGGCGGCGGCGGCGGCCTTGAGGGCCTTTTCCGACCGATCCCAGATTTCGTCCGACCCCACCCGTTTCGGCGGCCGGTCGGCGAACTTCACGGCGACGTCATCGAAGCCGAAGTCCTTGTAGATCGACAGCAGTAGTTTGATGATCAGCACCGACTCCCCGGTGATCTGGTCCTCGGTGATGAAGATGTGCGCATCGTCCTGATTGAACGCGCGCACGCGCATCAGGCCGTGCAGCGCGCCGGAAGGCTCGTAGCGATGCACCTTGCCGAACTCGGCGAAGCGGATCGGCAGCTCCTTATAAGACCTGATGCCCTGGTTGAAGATCTGTATGTGGCCCGGGCAGTTCATGGGCTTGATGGCGAACACGCGCTCGTCGGGCGTCTTCGTCAGGAACATGTTCTCGCCGAACTTCTCGAGATGGCCGGACTTCTGCCACAGGGAGGATTCCATGATTTCCGGCGCGTTCACCTCGCCGTAACCGGCGGCGTCCTGGCGCTTGCGCATGTATCCGATGAGCTGCTGGAAAATGCGCCACCCTTTCGGATGCCAGAACACCGCGCCCGGCGCCTCTTCCTGGAAGTGAAAGAGATCCTGGTCCTTGCCGATGCGGCGATGGTCGCGTTTTTCGGCTTCCTCCAGCCGGTGCAGGTACGCCGCGAGGTCCTTGTCGTTGAGCCACGCAGTGCCGTAGATGCGCTGGAGCATCTCGTTGCGCGAGTCACCGCGCCAATAAGCTCCGGCCACCTTCATCAATTTGAATGCCTTGAGCTTCCCCGTCGAGGGAACGTGCGGGCCGCGGCACAGATCGAACCACTCGCCCTGCCCGTACAGGCCAATGGGGTCGTCCGAAGGAATGCTGGCGATGATCTCGGCCTTGTACTTCTCGCCCATGCCCTGGAACAGCGCCACCGCGGCGTCGCGTTCCAAGACGCGGCGCGTGACCTTGAGATCCTGCGCGACGATCTCCTTCATTTTCGCTTCGAACTTCTCGAGGTCTTCCGGCGTGAACGGCCGCTCGAACGCGAAGTCGTAGTAGAAGCCGTCCTCGATGACGGGGCCGATGGTGACCTGCGCTTTCGGGTAGATAGCCTGCACCGCCATCGCGAGCAGATGCGCGGTCGAATGGCGAATGACCTCGAGCGCTGCCGGATCCTTCTCGGTGACGATCTGCAGCGGCGCGTCCGCATCGATGACGAACGAGGTATCGACCAGTTTGCCGTTGACGCGCCCGGCCAGGGCGGCCTTGGCGAGACCGGCGCCGATGCTGGTCGCAACGTCCGCAACGCTGACCGGGGTATCGAATTTTTTCTGGCTGCCGTCCGGCAGCGTGATGACTGGCATGGCTTCTTCGCTAGGCCCGCCTCGTCCCGAGGCGGAATCTAAACAGGATCAAGCAGTTGAGGGCCGAGCATCCTGCCCGACTGCCTGCGCAGAATCAATTCCGACAAGCGCGTGGGCACTTCGCTGATATCGAGCGCCCAGCGCGGAGTTTCTACTCGGAACGTGAAAAGCCCTTTCAGATCAGGCCGCAAAACAACCCCGGCGCGGCACGTGGAGCGCGGTCTTGGCTAAGTCCAAACGCAAATCGACTGGATCGAATGGCAATGGTACGGAAGCCAAGCGCGGGCGCGGCTCGCGCGGCCTGTGGAACGGCGCGATCAGCTTCAGCCTCATTCACATCCCCGTCAGTCTGCACAGCGCGGCGCGCTCGAGCACGGTCGACCTGGATCTGCTCGACAAGCGCGACTTCGCGCCCGTCGGCTACCAGCGTTACAACAAATCCACCGGCAAGGTCGTCGACTGGAATGACGTCGTCAAAGGCTACGAATATGAGAAGGGTGAATACGTGGTGCTCACGGACGAGGACTTCCGTCGCGCGAACGTGGAAGCCTCGCGAACGATCGACATCCAGACCTTTGTCGATCGCGACGCGATTGCGCCTTACTACTTCGACACGCCCTACTACCTGGTGCCTGACAAGAACGGCGAGCGCGTCTACGCGCTGCTGCGCCAGGCGCTGGAGCAATCGCAACGGCTCGCGGTGGCAACGTTCGTCCTGCGCAGCCGGCAATACGTCGCGGCGCTCATGCCCGTAGACAAGGCCATCGTGTTGAACACGCTGCGATATCACCAGGAGATCCAGCCGCAGCCAGAGGTCGTGGAAGCGGCCAAAAAGGCGAGCGGCGCGGGCGGCCGAGAGCTCGACATGGCTCTGAAGCTGGTCGACGAGATGACGGAGCAGTGGAAGCCCGAGGCGTTCAGCAATACGTATCACGACGATCTCATGAAGCGTATCGAGCAGAAGGTGAAGGCGGGCCAGACCCATTCGTTGACCGAGCCGGAAGCGGATGTGACCGAGCCGCGTACGGCCGGCGACGGAAAAGTGGTCGATCTCATGTCGCTCCTGCAGCGCAGCCTCGATCAGAAGGGCCGCGGCACAGCCGGCGACGACACCGCCGCGCGCGCCACCAAGCGCAAACACAGCGCTGCGCGCCGGCGCTCGACGACCTCCCGCGCGGCGGCGCGTCGCGCCTGACGCATGGCGGCGGACGCGGGGAATCGCGGCAGCGGTAAGCGCCGGCTGGCGCACTACCGCGCCAAACGCGACTTCGGCAAGACCGCCGAGCCGTCCGACCGCGCCCGCGCAGCGCGTGAAAAACGCGCCGGCACGGCGAACGTCCAGAAGCTCATCTTCGTCATCCAGAAGCACGCCGCGCGCCGGCTGCATTGGGATTTTCGGCTCGAATGGCAGGGCACGTTGCGTAGCTGGGCCGTGCCGAAGGGTCCATCGCTCGATCCCGACGACAAGCGCCTGGCCGTCGAAGTCGAAGATCATCCGATCGAGTACGCAAAGTTCGAAGGCGACATCCCGAAGGGACAGTACGGCGGTGGGCACGTCGACATCTGGGACCACGGCACGTGGGCGCCGGTCGAGGATTTCGACAAAGGCCTCGCCAAAGGACACCTGTCGTTCGAGCTGTTCGGCCAGAAGTTAGCCGGCCGCTGGCATCTGGTGCGCACGCGCATGCAGGGCAAACAAACCCAGTGGCTGCTCATGAAGAGCCACGATGCGGCCGCGCGGCCTGGTGCGAATGCCGATGCGATCGATGCCGGCCAACAGTCCCCGAAGGCGGCACCCGTCGAAGTCAGCCGACGCTCGACTTCCCTGCGCGCGCCGGGCGTCAAATTGCGGGCATCGCAGCCGCGTGGTCGCAAATCGGGTGGCAGGCGCGGTAAAGCCCTGCCGCCGACGATCAAACCCATGCTTGCGACCCTGGTCGACGCGGTGCCGGGCGGCGATGACTGGGTGTACGAGCTCAAGTACGACGGCGTGCGGCTGCTGTGCCGCTGCGACGGAGATGATGTGGTCTGCATCTCCCGCAATGGTCTCGACTGGACGCACAAGGTGGGACCGATCGTTGATGCACTGTCGGCGCTCGCGCTGCCGGGCGCGTGGGTCGACGGCGAGCTCATCGTCATCGATCCGAACGGCCGTTCGGATTTTTCACTGCTCCAGCACATCCTCGAACAGGGTCGGCTCGAAGAGCTGCAGTACTGCGCCTTCGACCTGCTGTATTTCAACGGTGAGGATTTGCGCAGCCTGCCCTTGTCGCAGCGCAAGGCGCGGCTGGACGCGGCGTTCGCCAAACTACCGGCCAAAGGCATATTGCGGCTCGCGGATCAGATCCGCAGCGAGAGCGGAGAGCTGCTGGCGCGCGTCTGCAATCAGCACCTCGAAGGGCTGGTCGCAAAGCGCGTCGATGCCCCGTACGTGGGTGCGCGCTCCGAGAACTGGCTCAAGGTGAAGTGTCACCGCGAGCAGGAGTTCGTGGTCGGGGGCGCGGCGTTCGTGCCGGGGCGCGGCACCGGGACCTTCTCCTCACTACTGGTCGGAGTGAAGTCCGCGACCGGTTTGCGCTACGTCGGCCGCGTCGGCGGCGGCTTCAACGCGCAGGAACGGCGCGCATGGCACGATCGCGCCGCGCAGCTGGCCCAGCAGGACAACCCCTTCGACAACCTTCCCGAGCGGCGCGGCGGGGAGGTCTGGAAATGGATGAAACCGCACGTCGTGATCCAGGTGGCATTTGCGGACTGGACCCACAGCGGAGTGTTGCGCCAGCCGCGGTATCTCGGCATCCGTCCCGATCGCGATCCGCAGACCGTCGTGCAGGAGGAGCCGATGCATACAGCAAACGTGGTCAGGAAAGGCGGGGTCGGGAAGGGTCTGGGAGTCGCGCGCAAAACGATTGCGCGGGCCGGCGCGCCGCGCCGCGCAGCGCAGCGCAAGTCCCCGGCCGTGCAGGGCGAGGCGCAGGTCGGCAAGCAGCGCCTCACGCATCCCGATCGCGTCCTGTTTCCGCAGGACGGCATCACCAAACTACAGCTCGCGGAGTATTTCGCCGCCGTCGGCGAGCAGGCGATGCCTCACTACCAGGATCGGCCGCTCTCGATCCTGCGCAACACCCACGGCTCGCAGCCGTTCTTCCAGAAACATTTCCTGGAGCAGGCCGGCGCCGGACTGCGCATCGTGCAGATTCCGAACGCCGACAAGGACCCCGACTTCGTGGTCTGCGACTCGCCCGAGGGGCTGCTGCACCTCGCGCAGGTCGGCGCGGTGGAGCTGCATAGCTGGGGCGCGCACATGCCGCGCCCCACTCATGCCGACCGCCTCACGTTCGATCTCGACCCCGGCGCCGAGCTCTCCTATGCACCGGTGCGCGACGCCGCGCATGCGGTGCGCAAACTACTGCAGAGCCTCGGGCTCGAATCCTGGGTCAAGACGACCGGGGGCAAGGGCTTGCACGTCGTCGCCCCACTGACCCGGCCGCTGCCCGACTGGGGCACGGCGAAGGAATTCGCGCACGGGATCACGCTGTACATGGAACGCCTGGCGCCCACCATGTTCACGTCGAAGACCGGCGAGCGCAATCGCAAGAACAAGATATTCGTCGACTATCTACGCAACGGATTCGGCGCCACCGCGGTCGCGGCGTTCTCGCCGCGCTGGCGGCCCGGCGTCGGCGTCTCCACGCCCGTGGCATGGGACGAGATCGACGACGACATCCGCGGCACGCACTTCAACATCCACAACGTCCCGACGCGCGTCGCGGGCCAGCGTAAAGACCCCTGGCAGGCCTGCTGGAAGCACCGGCAGGCCCTGACCAAGGACGCAATCGGTCGTCTCGCGAAACTGTGACCGGCCCGCCTGGCCGGGCAGGACGTTGCCACCGTTCACGGCACGCCCCAACTACTGCCGCGTTCCCCCGATTCGTGACATCCCTGGCAAAGCGCGCCGCGCCGTTGGTCGATGCGGCTTCGACGCTGCCGCCGGACTGACCTCTTGCGTTACTACTACATGTGTAATATCTTGCTCCACACTTGTAGTTTTGGGGATCGTCATGCGTCGCGCGCTGCGGATCATCGGTTGGACGTTCGGCATCCTCTTCGCGGTGATCTTCGTTTCGGTCGCGGGCTGCGTCGCGCACGCCAACTACCGCATCGCGAAAGACGAAGTCGCAGCGTACGACGCCCATGCGCCGGGCAAATACTTCACCGTCCAGGGACACCGCCTGCACGTTCAGACCATTGGCGACGTGGGCGCGCGCGGCGCGAACCCGCCGTTGATGCTGGTGCACGGCTTCGTCCTGTCCGGCCAGGCGACGATCGAGCCGTGGGCGCGCCGGATGCTCGCGCCCAGCCGGGCACTCCTCCTTCCTGACAACCTGGGCTACGGCTTCTCCGAACGCATTCCTCGATCTGGCGACCACTACTCTCTCGAGAGCCATGCACGCGATCTCGCGGGGCTGTTGGACCAGCTGGGCCTCCAGCAGGTGGACATTGCCGGACACTCCTGGGGCGGCGTGATCGCCGCGCAGTTTGCGCACGACTTCCCCCAGCGTGTGCGCCGCCTCGTGATCATCGACGGCGGCTTCTTTTATCCGAAGTCCTCGCCCCTCGAGCGGATCACCTATCTACCACTGGGAATCGGGCGCTCGGTGGTCTGGCACACGCTGGCCGGAGGGCCGGCCAGCTACGTCAATCGCATCTGCCGTAGTCTGCGCAATTGCCCGGCTGCCGCGCCGACCGCGTTCATCCGCGACAGCACCCCCACCCTGCAGGCGATGATGCAGACATCGCGCGCGACCGACGGCATGGCCGCCATCGAGGCGCAGCTCGGGCGCATCGACTCCAGGACGCTGGTGCTGTGGGGCGCGCTCGACCAATTGCTGCCGCTCTCCACCGGCGAGCGGCTGGCGCGCGAGATGCCGAACGCCCGCCTCGCCGTCGTCGAGGATGCGTGGCACATGCCGTGGCTCGAGGCACCTGAGGAGACGGCGAAGCCATTGCTGGCCTTCCTGGACGAACCCTAGTCAGTCACGAACGAGTCGATTGGCACACGGTGGGCGGCCGGGGCCGCGCAGCCCGTCCTACGCTGCAACGCACAGACGAACTGCGTGGTTCGCCCACCGTGTGCCTTCATCGAAAAGGGAAGCGTCCCCCTCTATTTTTCGATGCGGTATTCCACGCCCGCGCGGGTCTCCTCGGATCCGCGCTGCACCTTGACGCCCACGTCCTCGGACAATTTGTACCGCAGCGCGATCACCTCGCCCGGCTCGAACAAGCCGACGCCATAGCTCAGATACAGCCGCGGCGATAGATACTCGCCGATGGTGAGCGCCGACCCGCCGATCATGTCGTTCTCCTCGACGGTGGCTTCGTCCAGCCCCAATCTCGCGCCGATGCGCTTCGCCACCAGTCCCGCGCCCGCCCCCTCGAGCGAGCGCGTCGCCGACGCCAGCGCGTCCTGGGAGCTGCCGCTGGCGCTGCCGACTTCGTTCAGCGAGCGGCCGGTCACCAGATAGGACAGCGCGTCCGCCTCGCCGACGTTCGGATCGGAGACCACGGTGATGATCGGCCGCTGCGCCGAACCCGCAATGCGCAACCCGGTGGATAGATCGCCGCTGATGTCGCGCATCGCGACGATCGCCAGCCTCGGGTTGTCCAGCGGCGTGCCGGCGAACAGCAGCTTGCCATCCTTGATGGCCAGGTTCTGACCGTACGCCTTGTATCGCCCCGCCACCTCGAGAGTGCCCGAGCCGGTCGTCGGCACTCCCGGCGCTTCGCGCACTCCGAGGCGCCCCGTGACCGTCGAATCCAGCCCATAACCGGTGATCTTGATCTGTTCGCCCAGCACCACCATCACGTTCGCGCTCAGCGGCAACGCGGACGCCCCCTGCGCGCGCGTCTCCTCTTTCCCATTGCGCACCACCACGACATCGGGCGACACGCCCGGCGGCTCGTCCTGCGGCAGCTTTTGCAGATTGATGTCGGCGCGCGGGATCGCCAGCTCTCCGCTGAGTAGATAGCCCTTCGGATCGCCGGTCAGCTTCAGGTCCGGAGTGACGATGACGTTTGCGGCCGGGATGTTCGCCGCGAGGAAGTTGGCCCCGCGCACGCGCGCCTCGACCACGCCGCGTGCGCTCATGGTGCCCTCCATCTCGATGTGCCCCTTGCCCGACGCCACGCTGCCCGCGAGCCGGAAGCCGCCGCCGCCCGATCCGTTTTTTGGAAGAGCCTCACCGAGCAGCCGCCCATCGCGCAGCTCGATGCCGAGGTCGCCGAGATCCGCCTGCAGCTTCGTCGCATCCACATGTCCCGTGATTTCCGGCGCCGCCACAGTGCCGCCGATGCTCACCTGCGCATCCACCGCGCCATCCAGGTTCGCCACGGTCGGCACGAATGCGCCGAACGGCGCCAGCGTCGGTATCGAGGCATTCACGGTGCCGTTCAACGCGGCCGCCGCCGACGTGAGATTGGTCATGCCGAGTTTTGCACGCACACTGCCGCCGTTTTGCAATCCAGCCGTGAACGTCGTACTGGCCTTCGTGCCCTCGAGCGTCGCGTTCAGATCCAGGTTCTCGTAGATGAGCAGCGTGCGCTGTCCGAGAGCGGCGTCGCCCTGCTCCAGCAAGACGATGCTGGCCGATGGCGAACGCACGCGCGCCGCGCCGAACCACTGTCCATCCGCGCTGCGCCGCAGATCGCCCTCGCCGGCCAGCTCGCCGCGCAATTGTCCCGGCAGCGCGTCCGGCGCCAGGGAGTTTGCCAGCGCCAGCGGCACGCTCTCGAACGAGTAGCTGGCCTCCAGTGCGCCGTCCTGCTCGACGCGCGCCGCGGCGCACAGCGCGCTGCTGGCATCGGCCAGACAGGTCCGCGCGATCTCGAACACGCCGCCGCCGAACGATACGCGCGCCGGCGCACGCAGCGCGAGCTTCGCGATGTCACGCGCGTCCAGATTCAGGCGCGACAACTCGCCCCGCCAGACTCCGTTCGCCAGGCCGCCCGACACGGTCACTGCGGCGCCGAGCTTGTCGCTGTCTGCATCCAGCGCCACGCGATGCTTGGCCTGATTTCCCGACGCGTCCACCGTCACTCGCGTCAGCGCGAAGCCCGCGGCGTTCACGTCGGTGGCGGTGAGGCGCACCTTGCCCGTCGGATCCAGGGGCGTGTCCACCGTCGCCTCGACGTGCAGTCGCGCGACGCGATTTTCCGCGAAGCCGAGCGACTTGCCGTCGGCCGCGCCGGCAACGGTGAGCTTCGGCCAGACGCCGCGCACGCGGAATCGTCCCGTCAAACTACCCTGCGTATCGGGCACCCAGTCGTTCAACGACGCCACGGCCAGGTCCACGCTGGCATCGATGCGTTGCCCGCCCGACGCGCCACCCTTCACCGCCACGCGGCTGCGTCCCGAGCGCAGCTCCAGATCGCCCGTCACAGCCGACGGCGCGGTCAGCTCGAGAAAGCCGCGGCCCGCAATCGGCCGGCCGCGCAGCTCACCCGACAGCGCGGCGATGCGCAGATTGCCGCTCGGGCCGGCATCACTCATCTGACCGGTAGTTGCCAGGTCGAGATTGACGCGGCCGGGCCAATCGGCCAGCAGTTCGCCCGGATTGAAGTCCCTGGCCTTTGCGTTGAGATCCCACCCGACGCTGGGCAGGAATGCGACCGAACCGCGCAGCAGCAGCGAGCCGGCGCGCTGGGTCAGGTCGACGCGGTTGAGCGTGACCGCCTGGTTCGTTCCATCGACGTCGAGCACGACGTGCGTCAACGCCCCTCCTTGCGGACCGGCGTCGAGCGCGCCCTTCACGATGAATTTCACCGGCGTACCGTCGAACTTCACCGCGCCCTGCGTCGCAATCTGGCGGCCGGCCAGTGTTGCGGGAATGACCACACCCGACCAGCGCGCGTCGATCTCGCTGCGCACCAGATCGCCGGCCGGCGTCACGCGACCCTTGACATCCAAACTACCTGCGATGTCGCCCGGCAGCAGCGACAGGCGCTCGATCACGAGCTCCTCGCGAGTCCATCGAGCTGCGACCGCGAGCTGCTTCACGGCGAACAACTGCTCCGTGCCCTTCACGATACGGCCGTCCACGAGCGTGAAATCGTCGACGATCACGTCGAGCGGCGGCTCGACCCACAGCGGCCCGTCTTCTTCGGGCTTCGGCTGCTCGGGCAAAATCAACACGAGCCCCTCGACGCGCGCGTTCTCGATGCGAAGCTTGCGCGAGAACAGCATCCGCAACGTGGGCCGCACTGCTACGCGACTCATGCGGATGCGGGCCGCGTCCGGCGGGCCCTCGAAGCGAAAGTCGTGAATGGTCAGCGCTCCGGCAATCGTGCCGTCGATGGAACCGTACTGCACCTGCGGCGCGAAGCGCGACGTGACGAGCGCCGCGACCCAGCGCGCGCCCGACGTGGTGAACAGCAGCCACGACGCGAACGCGACCACCAACAACAGCAGTGCGCCGAGCACGCCACCGCCCCACCATGCGATGCGTCTGAGCCTCATATGTCAGGCCCCAGTTGCACGTGCAGGCGCCAGCCGTTCTCGAGCGGCAGCTCGGTCTGCACCGGAAAACCCACGTCGACGCGGATCGGCCCAAGCGGCGATTTCCAGCGCAGGCCCACGCCCGCGCCCACGTTCAGGCTGAACTCGTTCGTGAACGCGTCGCCGGCATCGACGAACAGTGCCGCGCCCCAGTCCTCGGTGAAGTAGTACTCGTACTCCGCGCTCGCAACCGCGAGGTATTGGCCCCCGATGATGATGGTGCCGGCGGCATTCGTCTCGCCGATCTCGTGGTAGTCGAAGCCGCGCACCGACCGGTCGCCGCCGGCGAAGAATCGCAGGTCGGGCGGTAGCGCATTGAAATCGCCGACGCTCATCGCGCCCACTTCGCCGCGCACCTTCAAACGCGCGGTGTCGCCCTGCGGGATGAGCCAGGTGATGCGGCCCCAGCTCTGCGCGATGTCGGTGTCCGACACCAGCGCCTCGGAGGCGAGGCGCAGGCCGAAGTCGAGCACATAGCCCTTGCGCGGCATCAGCCGATCGTTGACGCGCCGGCGCGAGAGCGTGCCCTCCGCGAACAGCAGCCTGGAGCTGTTGAACTCCAGCTCCTGGTTTTCCCTCCCGATCTGGAAATCTCCGACGAGATACTTGAATCCGAGCGTGCGCGTAAAGCCATGCCAGCGTTTCTCGGATCGCGTCGCCGCCAACTGGAAATTGCGCGAGCGGCTGACTTCGGTGGTCTCGTCGCGATACGCGATGCCGAAATCGTACGATCGATCTTCGCGGCTCGGCCGCGGGATCTGATAGTGCACCGCCGCTTCCTGCAGCCGCTGCGAATATTCCAGCTGCGCATCGGCCTTGTGTCCTTTCTCATTGAGCCAGCGCCGCTGTGCGCCGACCCGCACACCGCCGCCGAAATCCGTGCTGTAGAACACCTCGCCCGAATACACGGTGCGCTCGTCTCGATTCAGCAGCACATCCACCGGCACGACGCCGTCCTTCTTCTCGTCGAGCGCGGGCGCCACCGAGACGAGCTCGAAGTAGTCCGCGTCGACCAGACGCTGCTGCAGGTTCAGAACCTGCTCGGAATTGAAATAGGCATCCTCGCGCCAGGGTACGAACTTGCGCAGGAAGTTCTCGCTGAACGGCGCGTCGCCCGTGAAACGCACCGGCCCGAACTTGTAACGCTCGCCGCTCTCCCATTGCAGGTCGATGTCCGCGGCTTCTTCTTCGGGTCGAACGACCACGCGACGGTGCGTGGTCTTCGCATCCAGATAGCCCGAGCCGCGCAGCGAAGTGTCGATGACCGCCTTGCTCGCCTCATACGTCGCGTGATCGAATCGTCCGCCCACCTTGGGCTCGAATGTGGCCAGGGACTCGGCGACGCGGCGCTGCTCCTTGCCCGCGCCGCGCACTTCGACGTGCGACTGACGCACGATGGCCGGCTTGCCGGGCGTGACGGTGAATTTCGCCTTCCAGCCGCTCGCGGCGTCGCCGGTCAGCTCTTTCTTCACTTCGGTGTCGTAGTAGCCGAAGGCCTCCAGCGCCATGCGGATCTGTTCGTCGGCCTCGGCATACGCGGCGCGCAATTGGGCGCCGGTGATGTCCCGCTTCTCGTATTGATTGAGCTCCAGCGTGGCACGCACCGCATCGCGCATTTCTTCGTCGAGCCCGTCGACTTCGACGTTCACGCCGGCCGCACGCGTGACGGCCGCAAGCGGCAGCAAGATGAGGAATGTCAGGGCCCGGCCAACCACACCCGCCGACTTCAGAAAATAGCTTTGAGCAGGACGATCGTGACGATCAGGCCGATCAGGAAAATGATGCCGACCGTGCTGCCGAGAAATTTGAGCATGCGACTCTCCGAGGAATTTGCTGCCTCCAAGAGTGCGGCTTTCTGGAGGACCCGGCCGCAGGAAGAGTCCTGCACGGTGGGTCGGTGAATTGGTAGTCGCGAGTGGGATCGAACCACCGACCACCTCCATGTCAAGGAGGTGCTCTACCACTGAGCTACGCGACTGCCTAAAGGGTCGAATTTGAGGCCGCGAACGATACAGGACGCGGTTTTTAGCGGCAAGAAGTCCCGTTGCCAGCCGGTTTTAGGACAAAACGGGCCGGCGCGGGGGGCTGCCCCGCTAATTCGGCGCAAGACGCAACACACCCCGTTCCTCCCGCATGGAATACGTCGAGAGATAGGTACGCTCGGAAACATACACCGGTGCCTTGCCTTCGAGGCAGCCGAGCACGAAGCGCGCGGTGTTGATCTGGCCGAGCGGCCGATCCAGCCAACGCCTGCAGTCAGCCGGCGCGCGGATCAGGTTGAGATAAGAGCTGCGCTCGGCGATTTCGTCCGAAGACCAGCTTGCCATCGGCGCGTCCCACCTGGTGTTGAACGCCGAGCCATGGTCGCCCTGCAACACGATGAGCGCCTCGGGATTCAGTCGCAGGATCACGTCGAGCAATCGCTCCACGTCCAGGTTCACGCACTTCACCGCATCGGCATAGTAGCCGCGCTCGGCGTCCTTCCAGGCCGAGCGGGTTTCGAACGAGCCCGTCCGCGGGCGGCACTTCGAGTCCAGCAGAAACGGCGGGTGCGGCGCCATGTTGTGCACGAAGACAAACGCCGGTTTTTCCGTGGCAAGCACCAACGGCAGACGCGACCTGAGCGTGCCAAGCCCGTCGTAGTAGTGCGCAGCAATCTGGATCAGCGGCCGCCCGAATGGCGTCGGCTCGAGAAATGACCGCGTCAGGTTGTCAGGCTCGAATACCCCAGGCTGCACGATGCACTTCAGATGACGCTGAACACAGCCAGTCCAGAACGACGGTGAGTACCACCCGACGTAGCCGGCCGCGCTGATGCGACGGATGAGCGCAGGAGGCGTGGTGCGCGCGAAGACGTCCGGATAGCCCGCGCCCTCGTTGGACCGGCTGCGCGGGTCGTCGGTGAACGGATAGTTGAGCGCGAAGATGCCGCCCAGCGTCAGCGCGGTCTGGAGGTAGTTTGACCGATCGGTGGACGCGGACACGAAACCGCGCTGCGCCATGCGCGCCATGAACTCACCATTGTCGAACCCGGTCTCTTTCGCAAGGGTGCTGCGCCCCGCGTACGAATCGAGGATTACGTAGTAGACATTGAGCCCCGGAAGCCGCGCCGGCTTGTCGGCCACGACCGCCAGATCCGTGCCGGCATCGTAATCCAGCCCTTCGAACGACAGCAGCCGCTGGACGCACATGAATGTCGTGGCGGCGCCCGCCACCAGGCAGAACGTGATGGCCGCGACATGCAGTTTTTCCTTCCCACGCGAGACGTAGACGAGAGCCGCCGTCACCGCGGCGAGCACCAGCCACACGGCCATCTGCGGCAGCCGCCAGCCGAGGTGAGCGCGGAGGGCCGCCAATCCGTCGCCCAGCAATGAGTATCCGAACAGCAGCACGACGAGCGCCAGCCATGCCACCACGACCACGCCGCCCGACTTCTCACCAGCGCGCGCGTCTCCGCGCGAACGACGGCTCGCGAACCAGTGCAGCGCCTGTCCCACCGCGCCGAATGCCAGCGTGAGCACGACGACCCCAAGGCACGAGCGCACGCCCTGCGCCGAGATCACCTCGAGATTCAGCATCACGAAGTTGAGCGCGGGCCACGCCGAGATGGTCCAGATCGCCGCCACACGCGTGCGCGCCATGCTCATCGGAGTTCAGCGCTGGTATTCGACGAGCACGCGCCCATGCTCGCCCAAAGGCTTCTGGCTCGAGATCCGCGCACTTTGCGACAGCACCGCGAGAAAAGTCTCGAGGTCGTAGCGATGGGTCA
Organism: Pseudomonadota bacterium; assembly: GCA_043747875.1. Lineage (GTDB taxonomy): Bacteria > Pseudomonadota > Gammaproteobacteria > Steroidobacterales > Steroidobacteraceae > CADEED01. The sequence goes on from JAYTOI010000171.1 coordinate 18,977, forward strand.
GCCGCTCCGGTGGTCCGGCGATACGCCGCGCCATCGGGTCGTTCGGTGGCACGAACTCGACGATGCCTTGCGGCGCGAGCGACACGATGCAGGGCACCGCCAGCGTCAGCGGCACACACTCGCCCAGCACCAGATGGTGCAGCAGCGCGAGACACAGCAGCGCATCGGGCTCGATGCGACGCGCGAGCGCGGTGCGCTCCGCGAGATTCCAACCCTGCGCGGGACTCATGTTCTGTATGTCGATCTGCAGCGGCAGGAAGCGTCCGGCGAAGCGGTCCCCGCGATTGACGGCGCCATGCACCGCAGCCGTGTCACGCTCGAGACCCACGACGGATTTCGCGCCGGACTCGAGCGCGACGGCCGAGTACTCACCCGCATTGCAGCCCACGTCGACGAGCAACTTCGGTCGCGTGCGCTCCACGAATGCCTTCACCACCGCGAGCTTTTCGGCCCGCTGTGCCGCGGAGTAGCTATTGCCCGTTTCATAAGCGCCCCAGTTCGGCGCGCGAGTCTCTGGCAGTTCGAGACGCCGAATGGCACGCGTCAGGCTGCCGAGCAACAGATCGAGGCCGGCCTTCGAGAACTTCGGGCGGTGCGCCGCCGTATCCACGCGCGTGCGCGCACCTTGCTGCGAGTCGAGGATGACGTGCATGAATACGCCGGCGCGCAACGCGCCGAACCATCCCAACTCGCGCGCGGTCTCGCGCGTTGCGATGCCGCGCAATCGGCCCCGATACGTCGCCTGCCAGGAGTCGTTGCCGCGCGCGGCCAGTAGCAGTGGATTCAGGAACGACTCGCAGAACTGCCCATGACCGGCCCAGGGCTGCCCTTCGACGTACGGCACGATCGCGAGCGCGTCGATGAACGTCGGGCGCGTCCCGACAAATTGGACGTTGTAGGCGAAGCCATCCGACAGCGTGAAACCACGCCGCAGCAGCTCGCGATGCAGCTCGAGGTGCAGCAGCGCCGCGCGCTTCAACAGCTCGAAAGGCCACTCGAACGGATAGGAGATGGGCGCGAGCCGCGGATGCTCGAGGAATCCCGTTGCCGATGGGGCGCGCGACAGCACCTCGCGCGGCACCGCATCGGGCGTCAGCGGAAGTGCGGGCCACAGCTTTCCCGTAGCCACGAGATCGGAAAGCGGTCCGGGCTGGGACCACGTTGCGGGAAACGGCGCCGCGGGCGCGAGGAGCGCGCGAAAGACGCGCTCGCCGAACTCGATGACCTGGCCCTGCGGATCTCGGAACGATCCGGCAGCTGCGCGCGCGCCGTCAATCGACGGCAGTGCGCTCACGCGTCTCGACGGCTGCGGCTCCTGAACATGGCGCGTGTCGCTCGCGCCCACATGCCCGCGAGCCAGGCGCGAGAGCGACCGAACATCGTGAAGAAAGTGGCGAGCGCGGCGAAGAGGGCTTGCACGAGGAGGCTGGTCGAACCGGGGTCGAGATACATTTTTATCGTTTTCCTTGAGATTCGGCGAGAGCATTCTAACCACTCGCGCGAGTCGGGTTCGACGGCGAGAAGCTAGGTCCTGTCCGCATTTGGCGACATCGATGCCCCAGGACCCCCGGCAGTGTCGATCGTGCCTGCCGGTGGCAATATCTGACACGACTTTGCATTTGATGACACTGAGAGAAATTCCCGTTTTTGTGCAGATATACGTGTCGGGAAACGCCTACATGGGCGGTCGACTGGTATGACTTCGCCACTCCGCGTTCTCGGGGGCTGCCCGCGAGTCAATCGAACGGATCGGCTTCGTCCGCGACGCCCACACGCTCGTAGTGACGCTTCCGCACCTCATGATCGTCGGCGCTTCCGGCGTTGGGCCCATAGAAGATAGCCAGTACCGCTCGACCCTCGAGCTGGCGCGCGATGTCGAGTACGCGCCCGATTACATCGAGCCGGAACAGCTGGTAGTCGGCGCTCCCGGCGGCCCGCTCGTATATCTCGCGGGCCGCGGGATTTGCGGTCGCGGCCGCGCGCCGCGCGTACCGCATGCGCTCGTCGGACGTCGCGCGTTCGATCCGATGCACGATGCCGCCCGGCCAGCGCGCCAGAGCGCGCTGATTCAGATCCATCACCAGCGGCGTGCCCGCGCCCGGTACCCGCATCATGCAACCGTGCAGGTCGAAGTGATTGTGCTCCAGGAATTGCCGCGCCTGGTCCGGATCGATTGTCTGCCGCAGCAGCAGGATGGCCGACCGGCGCTCGTGCGGGATTGCTTTCGCATCCGTACGCAGCTGTTCGTGAGATTTTCCGAAGTGCCGTTCGATGTCGTCGGGCTCGGCGTACCCATTCAGCATGAAGAGCAACGCGCGATGATCCGCAGCGCCCGAAGTGTCCTGTGGGATCGGCAACCGCTTCCACTGCGAGGCCGGCGGGCGCGATGCCCCGGCAGGCGGCGGCGACTGCGGATACGGCACATCCTGAATGGCCGTAGTCGACGGCGGGTTGCGCCACGCCTGCGATTCGCGCTCGATACCGCGCACGTCGGACACGATCTGCGAATTCTCCTCGACGAAGACCGCGCGCACATTCGGCGCGCGCGACAAATCGAGCAAGGCCGCGCGGGTACCCAGGACTCGCAGTCGATAGATCGAGAGCGCACTGCTGCCGGCCACCTCGCGGTACTGCGCCGCGAGCTCACGCGCTTCGACGCTGCCCGGCGAGCTTCCGCCCGCACCCTCGGACATGCGCCCGGCGAGCTGCGCGAACCTCCTGCGCTCGCGCTCGAGCGCGCCGTTCACGCGCGCGGCAATGCCGTCGGTGAGCGCTCCGAGCGCCGGCTGCGCGATCTCGAACTCCGTCGGCATCCTTCCCGACTTCGTGGGACAACGCGCTGCGAGGCCGACGAGGGCGATGCTGCGCGGATCGAGCAATGTGGCGACACCGGCGCCGTCGAGCCCGCGCTCGAGCACCACGTTCGCGACTTGCTCGTCCTGCGGCGCGCGACCGGCATCCGCCTCGAGCCCGCGCTGCGCGCGCGTGATGAGCTGCCGGATGAGTGCGGAGTTCGTCGTGCGCAGATAGCTCTCGAGCTCCGCCTGCGCCAGCCCGTCGTGCGGCACGGACGAGGCCGCAGCGACGCAGCCCATCACCGCCCCTGACAAAACCGCGAGTAATCGACCCATCCGCGCACCTCCTGCTCGACACGGGAATCTCCCTGAGCAGACGCGCAGTTGCAAGTAGTTTGATGGCCGTTGACGCGCAGCATTCACCGCATGCTGCGGATCGGCCGTAGCGCGCGGCAATTGTGGCAAATCAGGGCAGTGCTAGGCCGCGCTGCCGCCCACGAGCCCGAGTTCCTGCTGCTTCATCTTCTCGATGGTGTCGCGGATCTTCGCAGCCTCTTCGAACTCGAGGTTCCGCGCATGCTTGTACATCTGCGCCTCGAGCCGCTTGATCTCGCGCACGATCTGTTCGGGCGACAGCATGCGCAGGTTGGGCGCCGCCTCTTCCGCCCCGCGCTTCTTCTTGCCGGGCTTGTAGCCGAAGTCGGTCGAATCCGCGCGCGCGCCTTCCATGACGTCCTGCACGCTCTTCCTGATGCTGGTCGGCGTCACGTTGTGCTTGAGGTTGTATTCGATCTGAACGTTGCGGCGGCGATCGGTCTCGTCCATCGCGCGCTGCATCGACCCGGTCACCCGATCGGCATACAGGATCGCTTTGCCATTCAGGTGCCGCGCCGCGCGACCCATCGTCTGGATCAGCGAGTTGTCGCTGCGCAGGAACCCTTCCTTGTCCGCATCGAGAATCGCCACCAGCGACACCTCGGGCATGTCCAGGCCTTCCCGCAGTAGATTGATGCCCACCAGCACGTCGAACTTGCCGAGGCGCAGGTCGCGGATGATCTCGACGCGCTCCACGGTCTCCACGTCCGAATGCAGGTAGCGCACCTTGATACCGTGCTCGTGCAGGTACTCGGTCAGGTCCTCAGACATGCGCTTGGTCAGTGTGGTGACCAGCACGCGCTCGTTCTGCGCCGTGCGCAGCTTGATCTCCGACATCACGTCGTCGACCTGCGTCGCCACCGGGCGCACTTCCACCACCGGGTCCACCAGGCCGGTCGGGCGCACCAACTGCTCCACGGTCTGCGCCGCGTGCCGCCCTTCGTATTGTCCAGGCGTCGCACTGACGAAGATCATCTGCGGCGCGAGCTTCTCCCACTCCTCGAACTTCAACGGCCGGTTGTCGAGCGCGGACGGCAACCGAAAGCCGTACTCGACCAGCGTCTCCTTGCGCGAGCGGTCGCCCTTGTACATGGCGCCCAACTGCGGAATGGTCTGGTGCGACTCGTCGATGATCAGCAGCGCATTTCCGGGTAGATAGTCGAACAGGCACGGTGGCGGCTCGCCCGCCTGGCGACCGGATAGATAGCGAGAGTAGTTCTCGATGCCGGAGCAGTAGCCGACCTCCTTCATCATCTCCATGTCGAACATGGTGCGCTGCTCGAGGCGCTGCGCCTCCACCAGCTTGTTCTGCTCGCGCAGCACCTTGAGGCGGGTTCTCAGCTCTTCACGAATATGGTCGATGGCGCCGATGATGCGCTCCCTCGGCGTCACGTAGTGCGAGCCCGGGTACACCGTATAGCGCGGCGTCTTGCGCTGGATTTCGCCGGTCAGCGGATCGAAGGTGGCGATGCTCTCGATGGTCTCGTCGAACAACTCCACGCGCACGGCTTCGCGCGCGGACTCCGCAGGGAAGATGTCGATGACGTCGCCGCGCACCCGATACGTGCCGGCCTGCAGGTCGAGCTCGTTGCGCGTGTACTGCATGTCGGCCAGCCGGCGCAGCAGACGGCGCTGATCCATGCGCTCGCCGCGGTTCAGATGCAGGATCATCTCGTGATAAGACTCGGGGTCGCCGAGACCGTAGATAGCCGACACCGTCGCAACGATGATGGCATCGCTGCGCTCGAGCAACGCCTTGGTGGCCGACAGGCGCATCTGCTCGATGTGCTCGTTGATCGAAGCGTCCTTCTCTATATAGGTGTCGCTCGAGGGAACGTAGGCCTCGGGCTGGTAATAGTCGTAGTACGAAACAAAGTACTCGACCGAATTCTCCGGGAAGAACTGCTTGAATTCGCCGTAAAGCTGCGCGGCCAGCGTCTTGTTGTGCGCCATGACCAATGCGGGGCGCTGGACGGCTTCGATCACTTTGGAGGCTGAGAAAGTTTTCCCACTTCCGGTGACTCCCAGCAACGTCTGGCTTCGAAACCCGTCCTGGATGCCCTCGACGAGCTTTTCGATCGCCTGCGGCTGATCGCCAGCGGGCTGGTAGTCGGCTTTCAACACGAACGGTTTGTGTTCCACTCAATCAACCTCGATGCGTTGGACGCAGCCGCTTGCCGATGAAATCATCCATTACCAGTTCGTTTCCATCCAGCGCGCAGGCATCCGCGGAGCTGTATGAAAGCGCTGCCCCCGACTCTCGCCGGGCCCACTCAGGCCGCAAGCCCGCTGCAATCATCAATCGGCGGGCCAAACGGCTTAGTTTCCATGGATTTACGTACTCACCGGCCTGTGGCTCACGGGAGGGGATCGCGTAATATACGCGCCGCTTCGAGTTTCCCAACCCCACTTCTTTCAGCAAAGTCACAAAGGTTTCGCCGTGCCCAATCTGCTCAGTCGACGCGTTCAGCGCGTCAAGCCCTCGCCCACTCTCGCCGTCACCGCGCGCGCCGCGAAACTGAAGGCCGAGGGCAAGGACATCATCGGCCTCGGTGCCGGCGAGCCGGACTTCGACACACCCAAGCACATCGCCGACGCGGGCATCGAGGCGATCCAGAAGGGCTTCACGCGGTACACGAACGTCGACGGCATCGTCGAGCTCAAGGACGCGATCATCGAGAAGTTCAAGCGGGACAACTCGATCAGCTACGAGCGCAACCAGATTCTCGTCAGCTCGGGCGCCAAGCAGACTATCTACAACCTTTGCATGGCCGTGCTCGATCCGGGTGACGAGGCCATCATTCCCGCGCCGTACTGGGTGAGCTACCCCGACATGGTGCTGCTCGCCGACGGCCTGCCCGTCACGCCGATTTGCCCTGCGGCGCAGGGTTACAAGCTGACTCCGCGCCAGCTCGAGGCCGCGATCACGCCGAAGACGCGCCTGCTGCTCATCAATTCCCCCTGCAATCCGACCGGCGCCGCCTACACGAAGGCGGAGTGGCGCGCGCTCGCGGACGTGCTCGTGCAGCACCCACGCGTCATCGTCGGCACCGACGACATGTACGAGAAGATCTGGTGGGGCAGCGAACCGTTCAACAGTCTGCTCACCGTGGCGCCGGAGCTCTACGACCGCACGGTCACCATCAACGGCGTGTCGAAGTCGTACGCGATGACCGGTTGGCGGCTGGGCTATTGCGGCGGCCCGAAGGAAATCGTGAACGCCATGTCGACCTTGCAGGGCCAGAGCACCAGCAACGCCTGCTCCATCACGCAGAAGGCCGCAGTGGCCGCGCTCACCGGCGACCAGACCTGCGTCGCGGACATGAACAAAGAGTTCAAGAAGCGCCACGACTACTTCATCAACGCGTTGAACCGCCTGCCGGGCATCGTGGCGCTGCCCGCCGCCGGCGCCTTTTACGCATGGGCGGATTGCTCGGCTGCAATGATGGCGTTCGGCATCAAGGACGACAACGCGTTCGCCGAGATGCTCATCAACGACGCGGGCGTCGCGGTGGTGCCGGGCTCGGGCTTCGGCGCGCCTAACCACTTCCGCGCGTCGTTCGCGACCAGCATGGCCGTGCTCGAAAAGAGCATCGAGCGCATGAAGAAGGTTCTCAGTCGTGGCCCGGTCGCCAAGACCGCGTGATGGAATGGAAATGGGGACATCCGAAATGGGGACATCCCTCATTTACTTGTAACAATCTGCGTGGACACATAGGAACAGACGGCTCATGGTGGATTGTTACAAGTAAATGAGGGATGTCCCCATTTCCGTAACCCGGACGGACGTGGCGACGTGGATCGTCGCGGCCGTCGCGCTCGGCCTCATCATCGAGCTGCACCTGCTGTCGGCGCTGCTCGCCGGGATGCTGGTCTTCAAGCTGGTCGACGTGCTGACGCCGTGGCTGCGCCTGCGCGCGCTGAGCCGCGATGGGGCGCGGGTGCTCGCCGTCACGCTGATCGCCGCGGCCGTCATCGGCGCGCTCGTCGCGATCTGCATCGGCGTGATGACGCTGCTGCGCAACAGCGGCGAGAGCTTCCCCGAGCTCATGCAAAAGATGGCGCAGATCATCGAAGACGCGCGCGCCAGCCTGCCCGCAAGCCTCCAGGTGTATGTGCCGGAGAACGCCCAGGAGCTGCAAAGCACTGTGGCCGAGTGGCTGCGCACGAACGCGGGGGCGCTGCAACTGGCTGGTAAAGGCATCGGGCGCTCGCTGGCGCACATCCTGTTGGGCATGATCATCGGCGCGCTGCTCTCGATGCAGAAGGCTTCCCCACATCCACAGCATCGCCCGCTGACAGAACGGATCGCGGGCCAGGCGGCACGCCTCGCGACGGCATTTCAGCGCGTGGTGTTCGCGCAGGTGTGGATTTCGCTGATCAACACATTGTTTACGTGGCTGTATCTCGACGTCGCGCTGCGCATGTTCGGCGTCGACCTGCCGCTCGTGAAGTCTCTGGTTGCGCTCACCTTCGTCGTCGGCCTCATCCCGATCATCGGCAATCTGATCTCGAATACCGCCGTCGTCATCGTGAGCCTCAGCCAGGGCGTGCCGCTGGCCGCGGCCTCGCTCACCTATCTCGTGGTCATCCACAAGCTCGAGTATTTCCTCAATGCGCGGATCATCGGCTCGCACGTGAACGCGCGCGCGTGGGAGCTGCTCATCGTGATGCTCGTGATGGAGGCGGCGTTCGGCATCACCGGGCTCATCGCCGCACCGATCTTCTACGCATATTTCAAAGAAGAGCTGCGCGGGAAGGGGCTGGTTTAGCCGCATGCGCGATCAGCGGCTGGCGGCCGGCCAGTCCGCGAAAGCGATCAGTGCGGCGTGTGGCAGCTCCGTGCCATACAGGCGCCGCGCGAGCGCCAACCGGCGTTCGCGACCCGTGCAACTGGCCGGCAGTGAGGACTCGACGATCGCACGCGCATCATCGAACATCCGCGCCGCGATCTCCACGCGCTCACCGGGCGTCATCCGGCGGTGACGCTCCGCCACGATCGCAGCGACTTTCGCGGACGTGTCGCTCATGCGCGCAGGCGTGCCAGCAATTCCGCGACGCCGAGCGGACCGGCCCATCGCTGAAGATAGGCGTCATCGACACTTTCGCCGAGCAGCGAACGAACATCCCGGCGCTGCAATTCCGAGTCCGACTCGGTTGCCCAGACGAGCTTCGAGAGGATCAGATCTTCGCGGCTGACGATCCAGGTCTCGACCCCCGAGATCGCAACCTCGCGGCGCCGCTGGAACTCGCCTCTCCTGTATTCCGAATCCTTGCGCACGATCAGATCGACCTTTATTCCACTGGCGAGATGCATGAGATTGAATAGCCGCTGCGACGACACGGCCGATCGGACGTCGTCGGCGTCGATGTAAAAGTCGGGCGAGAACGCTGTAACCACCGCTCCCACGTCACGGCCTTCGAGTGCGACCACGATATCGATGTCGCGCGTCATTCGAGGCGTCGCGTAGTACGCCAATGCAAATGATCCCGTCAGCATGAAGGGGAACCGCGAGGCCACGAGACGCTCGCTGACGATCTTGAGCACATCCAACTCGCCGATCACGTTCGGATTGTATCGAATTCCGCAATGGCGCCGACGCAGCTAATCGCCCGTCACCGGCACACGCTTCGGCTCGCCGCCGCCGACGAACTTGTACACCACGCCCGCCAACGCGGCACCCACCAGCGGCGCCACCCAGAACAGCCACAGCTGTGACAGCGCCCAGCCTCCCACGAAAAGCGCCGGACCGGTGCTGCGCGCCGGATTCACCGACGTGTTGGTCACTGGGATGCTGACCAGATGGATCAGCGTGAGCGCGAGTCCGATCGCGATGGGCGCGAAACCCTTGGGCGCGTTGCCGTGCGTGCTGCCCAGGATGACGAACAGGAAACCGAAGGTCATCACCACTTCGGCCGTGAGGCAGGCGACCAGGGTGTACCCGCCCGGCGAATGTTCCGCGTAGCCGTTGGACGCGAACCCGCCAGCGACGTCGAAACCCGCCTGGCCGCTGGCGATGACGAAGAGAATGCCTGCCCCGGCCGCACCTCCTAACAACTGCGCGACGATATACGGCAGGACCTCGCCGGCCGGGAATCTTCCGCCGACGCACAGGCCCACCGACACCGCGGGGTTCAGATGACAGCCCGAGACGTGACCGATGGCGTACGCCATGGTCAGCACCGTGAGGCCGAAGGCCAGTGAGACACCGACCAGGCCGATGCCCACCTCCGGGAATGCCGCCGCCAGCACCGCGCTGCCGCAACCGCCCAGCACCAGCCAGGCCGTGCCGATGAATTCCGCCGAAAGCCGCCGCGCCATGTCCATTGTGTTCGCTCCCTGGGCGATGTGTTTGTTTGCCGAGCCTAACAGAGTCATTGTGCAGCTCGCTGTTCTGACTCGAAGTAGGAGCCTTTCCCCTGCCGGCGTCGGCACAACCGCGGCCCCTGGCGCGAAACGCGCGGTAAGATCGACGCATGCACGTGTTCGAATGGTTGCTCGTCCTGCTCGTGGGCGCGGTCGCCCTCACCGCCATCGCCCGCTATCTCAAGCTCCCCTATCCATCCCTCATCGCGCTCGGCGGCACCGCCCTCGCGTTCCTGCCGAACACGCCCGAGCTGCGTCTCGATCCGGCGCTGACACCCCGCTCATGCGGGGAATGCGTGCGCGCAGCTCGCTGTAGCGCAGCGCGCCCTCTTTCAGGTGCGCGAGCACGACCGGTTTCCACTTGCCGCCGATCATCGCGAGCGTCAGCTCCACCCCGCAGGAAAACTTGCGCCGCAGTTTCGGGTTCATCTCGCGACACCCTCACCATCTGGTTCGTTGTTCGATTCGCGCAGGCAGTGCACACTACCAAAATGATCGTCGAATACATCCGTTACGTGGTTCCTGGCGCACAGCACGCGCCATTCCTCGAGGCCTATGAGGCCACATCCGCCGACCTTCGCGAGATGAAGCACTACCGCATACAGGCGCAGGGCGCGTCGGAGGCGCCACCGTGACTCCCACTCCGACGCTGCTCGAGTGGATGGGCGGCCCTCCCAGACTGCAGCAACTGATCACGCTCTTCTACCAGCGCGTGCCGGAAGACGCGCTGCTCGCGCCGGTATTTGCGGGCATGTCGCCCGAGCATGCCAGGCATGTCTCAACCTTCATTGCCGAGGTGTTCGGCGGGGCGAAGACGTACAGCCAACAGCATGGCGGCCATCCCGCCATGATCCGCAAACACCTGGGCCGGGCGCTCACCGAAGAACAGCGCCGGCGGTGGATGGACCTGCTGCTGCGATGTGCCGATGAAGTGGGTGTGCCCACCGATCCGGAATTTCGCTCGGCCTTCGTCGCGTATATCGAATGGGGCACGAGATTGGCCGTGCTGAACTCGCAGCCGGGCGCGGACGCGGTGCAAGAAGCCCCCATGCCCTCGTGGGGTTGGGGTGAGACCCGAGGTCCGTACGTCGGTTGATGTGCTCTAGTCAGGTCTCAGTAAGCCTTGGAGATCCCGGATATCCGACACTCGAAATTCAAAGGAATTCGATTTCACCACCCAGTCATCGATCCAGGCACTCGGTTCACGTTGATATCCCTCAAAGCCGAACTCTTGCCTTGCCATAGTCGAATCCGATTGCTTGAGCAAGTCATCTCGCGCGACGTAAGGGCGCTTGAACCCTTGTGGATTTCTAGAGTCCCCGATGTACTCGAGCACGTTTCGTTGGGAACTCACAGCACCGGGAAATACCAATTCACCGGAGAATGGACCAAAGCCGCGGTCTTGGAGCGGATGGCCCTGAATCAGATAAATTCCCGAGACCGGAACAATTAAAGACCCACCTTCGACGTGCGGTGTTCCGAGCACGGACTCCGTAAAGTGCAACAAGTCGAAATAACCTCTGAGCTCAGACATCACTTTCGCTTCTGCAGAATTGTTGTGCGGTCCCTGGCTGAGGCATTCCAACACTATCGGCGAAACATTGCTCGGCGAGGAAAGCGCGTGCTTCAAAGTACGTCTCATTTCCAAAGTCATGCGCCACGGATACCTTCCTTCGCTCGCCAAGGCGAACTTTCAGCAAACGCTTTGTCATATCGTTCACCTTCAAAACACAACGTTTACATCTCTAAGATGTCGGTCGGCGGGCGTCAGTTGTCAGTGCTAACCACCCGGCCGCGTGCGCGTGAACGGCACGACCGTGTTGCTCTCCTCGCGCACGGCGACCGCGAGTTCGAGAATGCGCTCCGGGTCGGCCGGCTTCGTCAGGTGCGCATCGAAGCCGACCTCGCGCGTGCGTTCGAGGTCCGACGCGCGACCCATGCCGGTCACCGCGATGATGCGCATCGAGGCGCCCCACGCAGTCGCGCGCAGGCGCTTCGCGAGCTCGAAGCCGTCGAGGCCAGGCATGTTGAGGTCGAGAAATGCCACGTCCGGCGGATTGGCCTCGGCGGCGGCAAACCCGTCGACACCGTTGAGATGCACCGTCACCTCGTGTCCCTGCGCGGCTAGCAACTCGCCGAGCGTCCGGGCCGCATCTTCGTTGTCGTCGACGACCAGCACGCGCAGTGCCTTCTGCACGATACCGACCGGCGTGCGCGGCGCCGGCAGGTCCGCGGCCTGCTCGGCCAGCGGCAGCAGCACGACGAACTCCGTGCCCTTGCCCGCCCCGTCGCTGCGCGCCTCGACGCGGCCGTCATGCAGGTCCACCAGCGATTTCACCAGCGCGAGACCGAGGCCGAGACCGCCGGCGCTGCCGCGCTCGCGGTCGAGCTGCACGAACATCTCGAACACCCGCGGCAGGTGATCGGGCTCGATGCCGACGCCGTTGTCGCGCACCGAGATTTCCACGTGCGCGTCGACGGCGCGCATGCCGAGCTCGATGCGCCCCTTCGCGGGCGTGAACTTCGCGGCGTTGATGAGCAGGTTCGAGACGATCTGCGCCAGGCGCACGGAATCCCCCTCGACGTGCAGCGCTTTCTGCGCAAAGCGCACGACGAGTTCGTGCGACCTGGCGTCGATATTCGGCCGCGCGGTTTCGATGGCCGCGCCGATGACCGCATCGACGGCCACGCGCTCGCGCCTGAGATCGATCTTGCCGCGGTCGATGCGGCTCACGTCGAGCAGGTCGTCCACCAGGCGCACCATCTGATGCAGCTGCCGGTCCATCATCGCGAGCATCTCGGCCGATTCGCCGCCCAGGCGTCGCTTGAGAATGGCCAGGCCGTTGCGCAACGGCGCCAGCGGATTGCGCAGCTCGTGCGACAGCGTCGCCAGGAAGCGGCTCTTGTTCGAATCCGCGCGCTCGAGTTGATGGGCGCGCTGCGCGAGCTCGCGCTCCATGAGCTTGCCGCGCGTGATGTCGAAGTACGAAATCGCCACGCCGTCTTCGACCTTCACGATCATGTTGCGGAACCAGCCGCGGATGCCGTCCTCTTCGTACAAGACCTCTTCTTCACGCGGCGCGCCGCTCTCGGCCACCTTGCAGAGGCTGTCGAAGACGCCCGCCTTCACGATGCCGGGCAGTACTTCCGTCAGTCGCCGCCTCACCACCGCCTCGGGCGAATGCCGCGCCAGCGCGGCGCCGATGGGGTTGACGTACTCCACGGTGAAATCGACGATGGCGCCGGAAGCGTCGCGCACCGCACGCAGAATCGCGAAGCCCTGGATGGCCGCCTCCTGCGACTTGCGGAAGCGCTCCTCCGCGCTGCGGTAGCGCCCGCGTGCGGCGCGCATATTGTGGCCGAGCGCGATGATCAGCACGCACGACAACGCATACATCAGCAGCGCGAGCAGATCGCGGATGCCTTCGAAGTGGAATGTCCCCATGGGCGTCGCGACGAACAGGTGTGCCAGCAGATAGCCCAGCGTCGCGGCCACCGCGCCCGGCCCCCAGCCGCCCATCCACACCGCCATGGCGACCGCGCCGTACAGCGTGGTGTACGTGAGCCCCGTGCCGAGCCAGGGCGTGAGGAAGTAGCGCAGCAGCACGGCCGACACCGCGAGTGCCACCGCGCCGATGTAGGAGTACACGCGCGCCGCGTCCGGCCGCGCGCGCAGGCCGCGCGCGAACTCGGCCGCGAGGTATGCCAGCAGTAGATAGGACGACACCACCATGCTGCAGCGCGCCGCGTACCATCCCAGCGTATAGCGTGCACCGGCCAGCGTGCTCAGCGTCATGTCTGCCATCGTCGCCGTGAGCATCAGCGCCAGCCAGCCGAACATCGGGCGCGACTGCGAGCGGGTCGTGAAGATGATGATGACGCCGGCCAGGCTCATCGCGATGACCAGCCAGCCGCCGGCGAACGAGGAGGAGTTGAACCGGCCCTGCGCCAGCGGCGCGATCTGCCAGTGATGCGCGGAAAACAAGATGACGCCCGCGACCATCGTGGTGCCGAGCACCGTCGCGATCATGTTCGGCGCGCGCGTGCTCATGGAGGCCGGCGGCACGGCGCGCAGCCCGAGCACGACGCCCGCCAGCAGCATTCCGGTGGCCCCGATGCGCCACGCGAGGAACAGGATGGCCGACGTGGTGCCGTGCCCGTTGATCTGCCCGCGACCGAACGCGTCCGGGAAACTCAGCGCCATCGGCACCACGAGGCAGGCGCCTAACCAGTAGGCGCTGGTCAGCGCGAGAAGATAGGGCTGGCCCTCGTGCCGGTATTGGCGGATGAGGAACAGCGCCGTGCAGAAGTCGGCCAGGCAGATCGCAACCCCGTAGATGCCGATGGCAAACGGCGGCAGCGCCACCGGCGTGGATGCGAACGAGATGAGGGACAGCACCACCGCCGCGTACGCGAAGGCGAGAGCACCAAAGGCCCAGCGTTGGGATGTCTCTCTCATGAGCGCGGAGTGTCAGCGCATTCCTTACGGGCGGCAAGCCGCCCGGCTATAAGGGTGGCGGGAATACTCCTGCGACCTAGGAACAACAGCGGATATGTGGAATGCCCTCGCCGCCGATGCCGTCATGCTGGTGCATTTCTGCTTCGTCGCATTCGCGCTGCTCGGCTCGTTTCTGGTGCTGTGGCGGCGGTGGATCGCCTGGCTGCACCTGCCCGCCCTCGCCTGGGGCGCGTGGATCGAGGCGTCCGGGGACATCTGCCCGCTGACGCCGCTCGAGAATCACTTCCGCACGCTCGCCGGCGAGAGCACGTATGGCGAGGGATTCATCACGCACTATCTAGTGCCCATCCTCTATCCATCCGGCCTCACGCGCAGCACGCAGCTCGTGCTGCTGGGCGTGCTGGTCGCCGTCAACCTGGTTGGCTATGCGTGCGCGACGTTGCACGCACAGCGCCGAATGCGTAGCTAGCTCCGCGCCGCGGCGCGCGGAGCCCAGGGTCAACTGACCGGGCCGCTCAGCAGTTGCGCCAGCCGATCGGGGTCTGCGGGCTTGACGACGTGCTCGTCGAAACCGGCATCCTTCGCGCGCTTGCGATCGGCCGCGGTCCCGTATCCCGTGAGCGCGACGAGTCGTATCTGCCGGGGCGTGGTCTTCTGGCGCACACGCGCCGCGAGCTCGTAGCCGCTGATGTCTGGAAGTCCGATGTCGATGAACGCGACTTCGGCCGCGAACGCGTCGAGCGCACGCAGCGCGGCCTCACCCGAATCCGCGATGTGAACTTCGTGGCCCCAATGCGCGAGCACCATGGCCAGGGTCTCGCCGGAATCCACATTGTCGTCCACGATGAGCACTCGCCGCGCCTCTACCGCGGACGCCGGCGCTGCGACACTGGCGCTGCCGCTGGCTTCGGCCTGCCGCCGCAGCGACGAGGCGGGAATGAGCGGCAGCCGCACGATGAACTCACTGCCGCGGCCGAGCCCGGCGCTCTGTGCCTCGATGCGGCCACCGTGCAATTCGAGCACGCGGCGCACGACGGTGAGTCCCAGGCCGAGACCGCCGCCCGAGTGCGACGGGGGCCCCACCTGCGTGAACAGATCGAAAACCCGGCCGATGCTGTCCGCCGCAATCCCGATGCCGTTGTCGGACATCTGCAGCACGCCCTCGCCACCTTGCTCCATGAGCGAGATGTTGAGCTGCCCACCCGGTTCGGTGTACTTGATGGAATTCTCGAGCAGGTTCGAGATCACCTGCTCCAGCCGCACGGGATCGCCCTCCACGCACACGGGGAAATCCGGCACGGAGATCGACAGTACGTGCCCGTGCAGCTCGAGCTTGCCGCGCGCCGCTTCCACGCTCTGACGCACGATGCGCGCCAGGTCCACGGGCTGGCGTTGCAATTCGATGAGGCCACGGCTGATGCGTGCGACGTCCAGCAGATCGTTGACGAGCCGGACGAGGTGCGCCGTCTGGCGCTCGATCATCTCGTGCATCCTGGGCGCGTTTTCCAACGCGCCGATTTTCAAGACATGAATGGCGTGCGAGATGGCGCCCAGGGGATTTCGCAGCTCGTGCGCGAGCATCGCGAGGAACTCGTCCTTGCGGCGGTTGCCCTCGCTTAGCGCGTCGGAGCGGTTGCGCGACTCGGTGACGTCGTCGATGGCGAGCAGGATGAGCTCGCCGCGTTCGGCATCCCCCACGATCCGGCGTGCATTGAGGCTCAGCAGCCGCTTGCCGTTGAGCGGATGCGTGAATGGCATCTCGAAGTCCGTCACCGCCACGCCCTGCGCCAGTATCTCGGAGAGCTTTTCCCGAAGCGGTGAACCCCACAGCCCGCCGCTCACGACCTCCAGCGACCGCCCCTCCACCTGCTCACGCCGGGTCTCGAATTCCGTGCAGTAGGCCTTGTTGACGCGCAGCACCTTGAGGCCACCATCGAGCACCACGAGCGGCTCGCGTACCGTCTCCACGATGACGTCGGCATACGCCCGCGCGCGCTCCGCGCCGACGCGGGCTTTGTCGAGATCCTTGTTCAACACGCCCAGCAGCCGATTGCGCTCGCGCAGCTCCTCGTTCGTGGTGGTGAGCTCCTCGTTGGCCGACTGCAGCTCTTCCTTCGACGTCTCGAGCTCTTCGTTGGTGCTCTGGAATTCCTCGTTTGCCGACAGCACTTCTTCGTGCGCGGATTTCAGCTCTTCTTTGGCCGCCTCGTGCTGCTCCATCGTTGCCTGCAGGAATTCGCGCAGGTCCTGATTCTCGCGCTCGACCTGCGCGATGCGCTGGTCCTTCTCTGACTCCGGCAGCGCCTCGGCGGGCCCGCGCCGGTCGCGTCTCGAGGCGCGCTTCGGATCATCCTCGAGCAGGATGAGGAAACAATTGGCGCCGCCCAATTGGTTGATCGGGATCACTTCGACATCGATCTCGCCGAGCTCTTCCATGACCACGCCGGTACGGCGCGCCGCGCGCCCGCTCTCGCGCGACTCCTGCAACAGCGGCGGGACGACGACCAGCAATTCCGGCCGCGCGATGCGCGTCAGATTGAGACTCGGCGTCCCATGCGCGGGCGCCAGATAGGGTGCCGTGTGTCCGCGAAACTGCAGGATGTTGAGCGCGTCGTCGACCAGCATGCTCGCGGGCGAGTAGCGCGCCAGCAGCAGGCGGTCCGCCCGGCGTTGCACGGCATCGTCCTCCACGAAATCCCGCGCACCGCGATCGCCGGACGGCAGCGTGCCGATCGCGGGCACCACCCCTTCGCGGTTCATCGCGAAGGGCGGCGCCGCTGCCTTGGACGCGGGCCTGGGGCGATACACCCGATGTTGCTTGTCGACCGGCTCGAAGAGCTCCTCGCCGTGTCCCACGCCCTCCGAAGGGCCGAGCTGTAGATAGCCCTGCGGACGCAGCGCGTATCGGAACATCTGCATGACGCGCGTCTGCGCGACTGCGCCCAGGTAGACGAGCAGGTTGCGGCAGCTCACCAGATCGAGGCGCGAGTACGGCGGGTCGCGCGTGATGTCATGCCGCGCGAACACGCACAGGTCGCGCACGGCGCGCGCGATGACGTAGTGCGAGTCCTGCTTCACGAAATAGCGCCGCAGCAGATCCGGCGGCACGTCCTGCACGATGGCTTCCAGGTAGGTGCCGGCGCGGGACTTCTCGATCGCCGTCTCGCTCACGTCGGTGCCGAAGATCTGGATTGCGAGGGCCGGCGCCGTCTCACGCGTCGCCTCGAGCAGAGAGATGGCGATGGAATACACCTCTTCCCCCGTCGCGCATCCGGGCACCCAGACGCGAATCGGCTCCTTGGCCGGGCGTCCCGCGATCAGACTCGGGAAGACCTGCTCGGAGAGCACACGGTAAGAGTCCGGGTCGCGGAAAAAGGACGTCACGCGGATCAGGAAGTCCTGATACAGCGCCGCCGCCTCGGCGGTGTCGGTCTCGAGCAATTCGGTGTATTCGGCCAGGCTGTCTATACGCTGCAATGCCATGCGTCGCGCCAGACGGCGGCGCAGCGTGCTCGACTTGTAGCGCGCGAAGTCGACGCCATGCACGGCGCGCAATTTGCGAAACACACGACGCAGCATCTCGCCTTCATCCGGCGCGATGCTCTCATCGACGTCCGGGCTCTCCGGCGGCGGCGCGGTGGTGCGCACGCGGTGCAGGTATGGGTGCGCGATGAGCCGCTGGATTTCCGCGGCGATGGCGGGCGGCGGCAGCACGGAATCGACGTAACCCGTGTTCATGGCAGCCTGCGGCATGCTCGGCACGCGCGCGGTGTCGGGGGACTGGGCGAAGGTGATGCCGCCGGCCCGCTTGATGTCCTCGATGCCGAGCGCGCCGTCCGAGTCCGCTCCCGACAACACGACCCCGATGGCCGAGTCGCCGCAGTCATCGGCGAGCGAACGAAACAGTGCGTCGACCGGCTTGTGGATCTCGCGGCCGCTGGCGCGCGGCGAGAGCTGCATGAGTCCGCCCGCCACCGTCAGCGTGACATTCGGCGGGATCACGTATACGTGATCGGTGAGCACCGCCTCGCCGTGCGCAGCCGCGACCACTGGCATCGAGGTCCGGCGTCGCAGGATTTCCGGCAACAGGCTGTCGTGCGATCGGTCGAGGTGCTGGACAATGATGATGGCGGCGCCGGGTCGCGCCGAAAAACCTGCCAGCAGTTCGCTGATGGCCTCGAGGCCTCCGGCGGACGCGCCAATGCCGACGATCGGCGCCTTCATGCGCTGCGCTCGTACGCGCGCGCAGCGCGTCTTCGACTGTGTCTCGTCGTGGGTCGTTTCGCGCTCATGGTTTTCGATCGTGACGTCCGCGTTCCCGAACTACAGGCGGGTGACTGCGACAGAATGCGTTGGCTCCGGTGTGGCCGTGGTGTGTGCGGTGCCGGACGCATCGGACGCCGCGGACGCCGCGTCGGAATCTGCGTTGCGAGAGAGCGCACTCCCGCGCGCACCACTTCACTTGCGGCGTGCCGCAGGTTTCGCTCGTCGTCCAAGATTCGTCCTTTACTAAGCAGAACGTGCGGCGGCTAACGACGGTCCCCCTTCGTGGCGCATTGTAGTCTTTCTGGCGACAGTCCCTGCATTGGATTGGGTTGGCACGCAAAATACGGTGTCGAGTCCGTCCTACACGCTCGAACCGCCCAAATCGGCCTCACAAACACCTAACGCGTCGAGAGTTTTCCGCGCGCGATGGACCCGAGCATCGGAAGCAGCGCCGCAATGTCCACGGGCTTCGTGAAGTGGAAGTCGAATCCCGCCTCGTTGGCGAGACGACGGTCGCTGGGTTGGCCCCAGCCAGTCAGGGCTATCAACTTCACCGCTGCGCCTGCTGGTCGCTGGCGTACGCGCCGCGCCACTTCATAGCCATTCATGGCAGGCATCCCGATGTCGAGCAACATCACCGCGGGCGCGCGTTGATCGAACATCGACAGCGCCACCTCGCCATCGCAGGCGGTACGCACCACGAAGCCCTCGAGCTCGAGCACGGTCGCCAGTGAATCCAACGCATCGGCATTGTCATCCGCCAGGATGAGCTCGCAGGCGGCTCCAATACGGTCCCTTTCGGTCGCAGCGGGCGTTTCGTCCATCCCGGCCAGCGGCAGCACCGGCACACGCACCGTGAATTCGCTGCCTCGGCCCGCGCCGTCGCTGCATACGGAGATGGTGCCCCCGTGCAGCTCGACCAGGCCCTTCGTGAGCGCGAGACCGATGCCCAGACCACCCTCGGAACGCTCGATGGCGGGCCGAAGCTGCGAAAACATGCTGAAGATGTCGGCGAACGCGTCGGCTGCGATGCCGATGCCATTGTCGCGCACGCGAATGAGCACCGCGTCCGCGCCACGCTCCACCTGCAGCGCGATGCGCCCACCTTCGTCGGTGTATTTCGCGGCGTTCATGAGCAGATTGGCGATCACCTGCGTGAGGCGCACCGGGTCCGCCTCGATCATGCACTCCTGTTCCGGTACTTGGAGCTCGAACGCATGGTGCTTGCGCGACAACACCGGCTGCACCATCTCCACCGCCGCGCGCACGATCTGCAGCAGCCCCGCCCGCACCTTGCGGATCTCCAGCCGTCCACGTGTGATGCGCGCGACATCGGGCAGGTCGTCGAGCAACCGTGACATCTGGGTCGCCTGCCGTTTGACCACCTGGCGCGCCCTGTGGGCGTCGTCCGGACCGAGATCGTCGCGGTCGAGTAGATTGGTGGCGATCGCCAGGGCGCTGAGCGGATTGCGCAACTCGTGCGACAGCGTCGCGAGGAAGTCGTCTTTGGCGCGCGCGGAACGCTCGAGCTCGCGGTTCATGGCGCGCGTCTGCTCGAGCTGGTTGCGCAGCTCGTACTGCCGCAGTCGTGCGCGCAGCGCGGCTTGCAAGGCACTGACGAGGATGCGCGTGTGCAGCGGCCGCTCGAGCAACACCACACCCACCATGCGCAGGAAGATCTCGTGGCGCCGCGCGTCCGGCCGCGCGAGCAGCACGATGGGCAGCTCGGACCACGCGGGCTGGATATCCAGCAGGAAACGCAGCTCGCGCAGCGGCTCGCGCTGCGACGGCTCGTCGGTCAGCAATACCGCGCCGGCCCCGCGACGCACCTCGCGCACGAGCTGGTCGGGCGATTCGCACACCAGACACCCGAACCCAGCCTCCCCGAGCACGCGCACCGTGACCTGTGCATCGACCAGCGTCGGCGCCAGAACAATAACCCGTGTTTCCAGATCGACTGACACTCAGATACTGACCCCACACTGAGCCGCGCCGGTCAGGACGCCGCGGAAATTAGACAGGGGCTCACCGACATGTACGCCACCAGCGTCGACGGTCAACTCGCGAATGGTGTTTTCGTGCCGGCCGCCGCGCTTCTTGGTGACCGAGACCGCCTTGCGCACCTGCCCCGCGCTCTCGAAGAAACGGAACAGCACGATCGTGTCCGCCAGATAGCTGGCATCCACGGGACTCGTCATGGGCGCGCCGACGATGCCCTGCTGCCCCACCACGAGCATGGTCGCGACGCCACGCTGACCGAGGTAGGACTGCAGCTCGTGCAGTTGCGCCGACAGGAACTGCTCGTGCGGCATGGCATTGAGATAGCCGTTGAGGCTGTCGAGCACGACGATTTTCACGCCGTGCAGCTCGACGTCGCGCCGCACGATGGCGGCGAATTCGCCGGGCGACATCTCCGTGGGATCGACCTGGCGCAAAGTCACGGCTCCCGAGCGCACCAGGTCCTCGAGTTCGATGCCCACGTCACGCAGCCGGTCCACCAGGAGGTTGCGCAGCTCGTCGAACATGTAGACGGCGACACGGTCGCCCCGGCGCGCGCCCGCGGCGGCATATTGCATGGCAACCGAAGTCTTGCCGCATCCGGCGGGCCCGATCAGCAAAGTGCTGGTGCCGAGCTGCGGACCTCCACCTAACAACTGATCGAGCGAGGCGACGCCGCTCGCAATGGAACGCCGCTCGAACTCCACCGCGTGTTCCGACGCCGTCAGCCGTGGAAAGATCTCCAGCCCCCCGGTGCGAATGGCGTAGTCGTGCAGGCCGGTGTGGATTCGCCGGCCGCGCATTTTGCGTACCCGCAACCGCCGCCGATCGGCGCCGTATTCCGTGAGTCCATGATCCAGCGAGATGATGCCGTGGACCACGCTCTCCACGTGCGTGTCGCGATCCGACATGCCCAGGTCCTCGAGCATCAGCGCCGTGCATTCGCGCGCGGCAAAGAACTTCTTGAGCGCCAGGAGCTGCCGGCGGTAGCGCAGCGCCGACTGGGACAGCAGCCGCAGCTCGGACAGCGCGTCGAGCACGATGCGTTGCGGCGCGTACTGCTCGATGTCGTGGAGCATGCGCTGCAGGATGTCGCCGAGTTCGATCTCCGAGGCATGGAACATCGTGAGCTCTTTGTCGCGCTCGACGCTGGCGTCGTTCACGACGTACTCGCGGTCGCGCTCCCTCGAGCAGAAATTGCATCGCCAGCGTGCTCTTGCCCGCGCCCGATGTTCCCTCGACCAGATAGATACGCGACGGGATCAATCCGCCGTTGAGGATGATATCCAGCCCTTCGATTCCGGTGCCGCAGGCACTCCTTCCGTCCATGTGCGTTCCGCGGCGCCTAGACGCGCGGCGGGTCCGAGTACCGCTCGAAATGGCGATGCCTGGCGATTGCCGCGACGAATGCCGGCGCCGCATCGCGCGCGCCCCCTGACAACAGTATTCCCGGATCGGCGCCGCCATCGGCCAACTGTTTCGGAATCGTGGCTGCTTCCAGCAATCGTTCTCCCGACCCGAGTGCCAGGATGGGTTTGCAATGCCGGTACTGATCCTTGATGAACTCGAGCGCCTGCCCCACTGCGGCCAGCGCCGCTGCCGCCGCTTCTCCATCCGGCAGCACCATGGCGTCGAACGTCACCGAGGGTGCCGTTTCGAGAGTCACTTCGACGTCGATGCCCTCACCATCGACCGACTGGACCGTTCCGAGCTTCGCGCCCACGTAGCGCGGCACCGCGCCGTGCGCGCTCAAGGCCTGGTGCAATTGACGCAGCGACTCGCCGTTCACTCCATTCGCCACCAGCAGCGCGATGCGCCGCGTGCGGATGCTGCCGTCTCCGGGCCGCGCCAGCAGCGACAACGGCGGAGACTTCTTGACCTCCGGCCGGTTGTTGCGCGGGACCACGGGCGGCTGCGCATCGGGTAGTTCGATGCCGAGCCCGTCGGCGACCGTACGCGCCAACTGCTCGTTCACGTTGACGAGTTGCGAGACCACGCGTTCGCGAATTGCCGGCACCTGAACCTTGGTCAATTCGAAGCGCAGTGCGCGCGCGATGTGCGCCTGCTCGATGGGCGTCTGGCTGTCGTAGAACAGCGCGGCCTGGGTGTAGTGGTCGGCGAACTTCTCGGGCTTGCCGCGCACCTTGTCGGCTTCGATGGGCTGTGGAAACGAGGTGAATCCTTTTGCACCGGCCTGGAACGGACAGCCGCCGCCGAGCGAGTTGGGCTCGTACGCCACGCGACCGCGGTTGATGGTCTGGCGATGGAGTCCATCGCGCTGGTTGTTGTGCACCTGCGCCAGCGAGGCGTTGACGGGAATCTCGTGGAAGTTAGGTCCGCCGAGACGCGTGATCTGCGTGTCGACGTAGGAATGAATGCGGCCCGCCAGCAGCGGATCGTTGCTGAAATCGAGCCCGGGGACGATGTGCGCGGTGCAGAACGCCACCTGCTCCGTCTCCGCGAAGAAATTGTCCGGATTGCGGTTGAGCACCATGCGGCCCACGGGTTTCACGGGCACCAGTTCCTCGGGCACGATCTTGGTGGCGTCGAGCACGTCGAAGCTGAACTTCTCGGCCTGCTCCTCCGTGAAGATCTGCAGCCCGAGCTCCCACTCCGGAAACGCGCCGGCCTCGATGGCCTCCCACAGGTCGCGCCGATGGAAGTCGGGATCCGCCCCGGATATCTTCACGGCCTCGTCCCAGTCGAGCGAATGAGTGCCGGCGACCGGATTCCAATGAAACTTCACGAATACGCTCTTGCCGCTGACGTTGACCATGCGGAAGGTGTGCACGCCGAAGCCCTGCATCATGCGGTAGCTGCGCGGGATCGCCCGGTCCGACATCACCCACTGGATCATGTGCGCGGACTCGGGCATCAGCGAGATGAAATCCCAGAAGGTGTCGTGCGCGCTCGCCGCCTGGGGCATGGCGTGATGGGGCTCGGGCTTCACCGCATGGACCAGATCCGGAAACTTCATCGCGTCCTGGATGAAGAACACGGGGATGTTGTTGCCGACCAGATCCCAGTTGCCCTCGTCGGTGTAGAACTTCACCGCGAAGCCGCGCACGTCGCGCGCGGTATCGGTGGAGCCGCGCTCACCGGCCACGGTCGAGAAGCGCACGAACACCGGCGTGCGCTTGCCGGCCTCGGCAAATACCGCTGCCCGCGTGATCTTCGTCAGCGGCTCGTAGCATTCGAAATAGCCGTGCGCGCCCGAACCGCGCGCATGGACGATGCGCTCGGGGATGCGCTCATGATCGAAGTGCGTGATCTTCTCGCGAAGAATGAAGTCTTCTAACAAGGCGGGGCCGCGCAGGCCCGCCTTGAGCGAGTTTTGATTGTCCGCGACCGGCACGCCCTGGTTGGTGGTGAGGGTGCGGTTGCCCGAGTCGGCGCGCACTCGATCCAGCGGACCGTTGGTCGCATTGAACCCCACGGGCGGCGCGCCCGCGCCCACTTTCGCGGAAGGATTGACCTCGGTCAGCGTGCTGCCGGTCGCAGCAGGATCGCGCGGTTCGGTGTGGGCGCCTTCCTGAGGATCGCGCGCCGCTTCGCCGTACTCGGCGGCCTTGGTCGGATTCTCCGGCATGGCAGCCGCGAGCTCGCCCGTCGCCGCCATCTTGCGCACCGCCACGTCCTGCGAGTCGACGCGCGGAATTTTCGTGGACGGTCCGCTGGTGGTCGAGCGGGACGAAGTCTTGATCGACTCCGCGCTCTGCGCTTTGCGGATTTTCGAAGCCTTCTGGATGATCGTACGCACAACCTTGCGCGAAGATTTCTTTGACGCCATGTCGTTCAATGCCTCGGCTGACGGGTTTCTTTGGCGTGTTGCGCCTCTACGGCGGATGTCACGTTGTGATAGAGATGTTCGTCTTCCTCGTCTTCGATGCGGTCATACGCGGACTGCAGTACTTCCTGCTGCCTGCCCGTGAGCCCCTTCGCGACTTCGCCGAGGAGCTCCCAGTCCTCGGTCTGGCGTAGATAGTTAGTCCATTCCGCCGCCAGGTCTTCGCGTTGCGCGCTGGCGATGGCGGTCTGGTAGATCTTGATGCCGCCACGCTCGTGTTCGAGCGATTGCAGCAGTAGTTCGTGCACTTGAGTCGGATTCATGGGCGACGAGTCCTGGAGGTGCGTGAGGAGGAGCGCAGTAGGCGCTCGAACCCAAGGTGCCGATGTAAGACGCCTCCGCCAAACGGCTCCGCGTTCGTCCCGATGGAGACTCGTCCCAACCTGTCGGAGGCGGCCTATGCGCTGCGCGCGCAGTTGCATCGCCTCATGAAGTCCCGCCCGCGGTGAGGCGCGTCTCACGTGCCTTGGACGTGCACCCTCACTGCGCCGGCGAGGCCGAGGGCGCACTGTCGCCGCCGCCTTCCCGAACACTGGAGCTCTCTATGCAACGCCCTCTTGCTCTCATTACCGGCGCTTCGAGCGGCATCGGCCGCGCCAATCTCACCGACAAACACTGGATCTACTACCCCGAAGACAGCCTGTTTCATCGCATCTTCGTGCAAGGCAATGCGAGCCCGCACAACAACGCACCCGGCGGCTTCGCACTGACTGCGAAATCTCGTACTCGCCGCACAAGCCCCTGCCCTGCGACGGCGATGACCTCATCGCGCGCTGCATCGCGGACTGTATCTCTGTAGGCATCATCGACGCGGCCGATCCTGTCCTGGCGAGCAACCAGGTCGACATGCCGTATGCCTATGTCGTCTACGACCATGCGCGTGCGGAGAGTGTGGCCACGATCCGCGAGTGGCTCATCGCACACGATATCGAGCTCGCCGGCCGCTACGCCGAGTGGGAGTACTACAACTCCGATCACGCCTTCCTCGCCGGAAAAAAGGCCGCGGAGCATGTCGAAGCGGCACTGGGGCAGCACACCAAAACCGCGCCCAGGTGGGGCGCCCCGCCCTCGCTACTGGCGCTCGAGAAGTCCCGTGCCCCGGCCGTGTCGTGAACACGCGGCTGACGCGTGGAACTCTGGGGTGGTATCGAATGCACGCTGAACCGCGTGGGTGGCAGACGTTTCGATCAGCTTGCGCGTTGCGGGCACTACGCGCGTGGCGGCGATCTGGAAATGATCCGGGCGCTGGGCATCAGAACGCTCAGATATCCGCTGCTCTGGGAGCGGGCCGCCACCGGCAACCCCACTGAGTACGAGTGGTCGTTCGCGGACCAGCGCCTCGCGCAGATGCGGGCGCTCGGCATCACGCCCATCGCGGGACTGGACCATCACGGCGCGGGCCCCGATGAGGCGGACATCACGTCCGAGCGCTTCGCGCCCGGTCTCGCCCACTACGCCGGCGCACTGGCGCAACGGTTTCCGTGGCTCGAGTGGTACACGCCGCTCAATGAGCCCCTGACCACCGCACGCTTCAGCGGCTTGTACGGACATTGGTTTCCGCACGGGCGCAGCGGTCGGGTATTCGCCCGGCTGCTGGTCAATCAATGCCGCGCCACCGTGCTCGCGATGCGTACCGTGCGCGAGGTCAATCCGGCCGCGAAGCTGGTTCAAACCGACGACCTGGGCACTATCTACAGCTCACCGCATCTGGCGCACCAGGCCGGGTTCGAGAACTCACGCCGCTGGCTCGCGTGGGATCTGTTGTGCGGAACCGTCACCGTGGCGCATCGCATGCACCGGCACCTGCTCTCCTGGGGCATCGATGCAGGCGAGCTCGCGTGGTTCCGTGACAATCCCTGTCCGCCGCAGATCATTGGCATCGATCACTACGTCACCAGCGATCGCTTCCTGGACGAGGATCTGGAGCGCTACCCGCCCCACTACTGGGGCGGCAACGCCCGCGAGCGCTATGCGGTCGTAGATATCGAACCCCCATAGTCCTGACCGAGGTGCACATGGGCTGCACGGAGGACGAACAGATACGCTGGTTGCACGAAGCCTGGGTGACGTGCGAACAGCTGGCCGCGAGCGGCGTCGACATCCGCGCGGTGACGGCCTGGGCATTGCTCGGCAGCTACGATTGGGATC
This sequence comes from Pseudomonadota bacterium, assembly GCA_043747875.1. Lineage (GTDB taxonomy): Bacteria > Pseudomonadota > Gammaproteobacteria > Steroidobacterales > Steroidobacteraceae > CADEED01. Next base: position 45,232 of record JAYTOI010000171.1, read on the forward strand.
GCCTGCTGACTGTCGATCGCGGCAGTTACGAATCGGGCGCATTTTGCCTGCGGCAGGGCACGCCCCGCACTTCCTCGGTGGCCGACTATCTAGCCATGCTCGTGGCGGATCGACGCGGCTTCGCCGCTGCGCACCTCGCAGCGGGCGAAGGCTGGTGGCGCAGGCCAGAGCGCCTGCTGTACGGCGCGCTGACCCGCGAGGACTTCGACCTGCGCGCCGTTGAGAAACGTTCGCATCGGCTGTGAGCACACCCTTACGCAAATCCACCCGCATCGTTACTACCCAGTACCCGGAGCCCTCGCCGAACATGCAGGCCCACACAGGAGTCCTCACATGGCACGAGCGAAAGCGAAGGCGAAACAGACACAGCGCGGCGGCCGCGGCAACGATGCCATCGCGTTACTGAAGGCAGACCATCGTCAGGTCGAAGACTGGTTCGAACAATTCGAGAAGGCGCGCACCGACGACCGCAAGCAGGATCTGGCCACCAAGATCTGCAAGGCGCTCAAGGTTCACACCACGATCGAAGAAGAGATTTTCTATCCTGCGTTCCTCGAGGCGACCGAAGACAAGGACATGCACCACGAAGCGGAGATCGAACACGACAGCGCCAAGAAGCTGATCGCGGAGATCGAAGCCTCCGGCCCGGACGACGAGTACTACGATTCGAAGGTCAAAGTGCTGTCCGAGATGATCAAGCATCACGTGAAGGAAGAAGAGCAGTCCGGCGGCATGTTCGCCGAAGCACGCGACTCGGAGATGGACCTGCAGGCGCTCGGCGAGCAGCTGGCGACGCGCAAGGCCGAGCTCGAGGGCGGTGAAGACGACGAAGATGACATGCCGCCGCCGAAGCGTGGCCGTGATCGCAGCCAGACGACCCGCATGGCGCGCGGGACGTGATGGTCGATCCGCGTTAGTCATCAGTCGGGCCGGGAGCCGGCCGGAGCGGCAATGCCGCTTCGGCCGCGCCCCGGGCGCCGGGGTATCGGCAAAGCCGATAAATTGCAAATATCGGTATAGCCGATATGTGGTCGACGCTACTTCGACAATCTACTGCCTGATAGCGATCCGATCCGGCGCCGCATACAGAATCGCTTTCAAACCGTTTCGCCTTGGGCGTCCCATTCGGACGGCCCGTTGCTCGAGCGCGTGCTCGCGGGTGTGGAGAAGTCCGCGAAGCTGCTGGCCATGGGCCAGTAGTTTGCCGCATTCAGTCGCACCGCCGCGCGCGGCGGAACGCTCGCGAACGCGCGCGCATTTATCCCTCTGCCACAACGAAGGGAGTTTGGAATGAGAACAGAAGTCGGCCCGCCGTGATGAAGGCGATCGGCATCGCGCTGGCGTGCATCATCGTCGGCGCCGTGGCTGGATACAGCAGCGCTCAGTTCGGCAACGCGCCGCCGGAGCATGCACTCGTCGCTGCCGGGCCGCCGAACTTCGAGCTCAGCGATTCGCAGTTGGATCGATTGGCCCCGAACGCGGCGGCGGCACCTGCACCGGCCGCCAACGCGCTCGAGCGAGCAACCGTCTTCACGCGTGCCACGCAGATAGTCGATCTGATGATCGCCAATCGCCAAATCACCCGCAGAGGTCTCGAGCAGGCGCATGCGCTGCTGCGCGCGTCCGGCCAGGACGACCGCCGTTACGAGATTCAGTCGCGCATTGCCGCAGCGATCGATCGCGGCGAGCTCACACCCGAACAGGCTGGGTGGAGGCCGCTGCCGGACTCTTGACCCTCAGCGAACTCCCTCCCTCCGCTTCGCTGACTCAGGGATCGGAGCTTCGACGACACCGTTTCGCCCGCCACGCGCGCACCCTGCCCTGATGGCCGTCGTACAGCTCCTCGCGCTCGTTTTCACCACGCTCGCGCTCGTTCCCGCCATGGCGCACGTACTCGAACTGCCGAACAAGCTGCCCATGTCCCGCGAGGAATACCTGACCGTACAGCGGCTGTATCGCGGCTGGAACCGGGCCGGCTACATCGTCATCGCCGCGCTCGTCACGACCCTGCTGCTCGCCCTCTTCGCGGACGACCGCGGACGCGGCCCGGCACTCCTCGCCTTCTGCGCGATCCTCGGCACACAGATAGTCTTCTGGCAGTACACGTTTCCGGTGAATCGGATCACGCAGAACTGGACCTTGGCCCCCGAGAATTGGCGCCGCCTGCGCGACCGGTGGGAAATTTCCCACGCCGTATCCGCCGTGCTCAATTTCCTGGCCGTGGTGAGCGTCGCCGCGGCGCTGCTCGTGGAGTGACCTTCTAACTACATAGACGATAACGCGCGCCGACGATGGCCGCCGGCGGTATCTCCGTTTCGATGCCCTCGAGATCCTCGGGCGACAGTTCGAGCCCCAACGCCGCCGGAATCTCCGCCAGTTGCTCGCGCGTGCGCGCCCCCATGATCGGGGTGATGCCCTCGCCGCGTGCCAGCACCCACGCCAGCGCCAACGCCGCCGACGAGACACCGCGCTCGCTCGCCATCTCCGCCAGACGCTGCACCAGACGCTGGTTGCGCACACCGTTGTCGCCCGTGAAGCGCGGCAGAAGCGCCCGGAAGTCCCCGCACGCCGCCGGATGCGAGCCGGCTAACAAGCCGCGCGACAACACACCGTACGCCGTCATGCCGATGCCGAGATCGCGCAGCACAGGCAGGATTTTCTCCTCCGGCTTGCGCGTGACCAGCGAGTATTCCAACTGCACGTCGCAGATCGGATGGACCGCGTGCGCGCGCCGGATCGTCTCCGGCCCGACTTCCGACAGACCGATGTGGCGCACGTAGCCCGCGTGCTTGAGGTCCGCGATGGCACCGATCGTCTCCTCGATGGGCACCGCCGGATCCAGACGTGCCGGACGATAGATGTCGATGTAGTCGACGCCGAGACGCGTGAGACTGTAGGCGAGGAAGTTCTTCACCGCAGCAGGCCGCGCGTCGTAGCCGCCCCAGCCCCCGTCCGGCGTGCGCAGCGCGCCGAACTTCACCGACAACAGCGCGCCGTCACGGCGGCCCTTCAGCGCGCGACCGATGAGCATCTCGTTGTGGCCCTGGCCGTAGAAGTCGCCCGTGTCGAGCAGCGTGATGCCGAGGTCGAGCGCCGCGTGGATCGTCGCGATG
>JAYTOI010000172.1:0-13367 GCA_043747875.1 Pseudomonadota bacterium
AATGCCTCAAGTCATCAATACCAACGTGTCGTCGCTGACCGCTCAGCGCAACCTCACGACATCACAGGGCCAGTTGGCGACGGCCTTGCAGCGTCTCTCTTCGGGCCTGCGCATCAACAGCGCCAGGGACGACGCCGCGGGTCTCGCGATTTCCGAGCGGTTCACCACGCAGATTCGTGGTCTGAACCAGGCGGTCCGCAACGCCAACGACGGCATCTCTCTCGCCCAGACCGCAGAAGGCGCGCTCGGTGAAACCGGCAACGCGCTGCAGCGTATCCGCGAGCTGGCGATTCAGTCCGCCAACAGCACGAACTCGGCCTCTGACCGCGCGGCGCTCAATGCCGAATCCGCTCAGCTGCTGCAGGAAATTCAGCGTAACGGCCTGACCACGCAGTTCAACGGCCAGAACATTCTCGACGGCACGTTCTCGTCGGCGCAGTTCCAGGTCGGTGCCAACGCGAACCAGACGATCTCGTTTGGTATCACCGGTGCCACCACCAACCTGCTAGGCGCCTACCAGGCGACCAGCGCCGTCGTGACTTCCAGTGCCTTCGACGGCGCCGGCTTCACGATCAACGGTGTGGAAGTGGGTGTCTCGGCTGCCACCAGCGCCGCCGGCGTCACTGCCGACAGCGCCACGGCGAAAGCCACGGCCATCAATTCGAAGAGCAATCTCACCGGCGTCAGCGCGACCGCTGCGAGCTCGGTGCAGGGTTCTGCTCCGATCGCGCGTTCGAGCCTGGCCAACGGCGCTCTGCAGATCAACGGCGTGTCCATCGGCGCGATTTCGCGCGATGCCAATGCCGTGACCCAGGGTCGCAGCGCCGCGACCGCCATCAATGCGGTCACGAACCAGACGGGCGTCACCGCGGTGGCAGATGCCTCCACGGGTGCCCTGTCTCTCACGACCTCGGATGGTCGCAACATCGCGTTGACCAGCACGGCCGGTACGGCCGCCGGGGCGACCGCGATCTTCAACGCCACGGGTCTCGATGTGTCGGTGGGTGCCAACCCGACCGGCAACGACACCTTTACGCTGACCATCGGTGGCGCCTTCGACCTGTCGGCCCCGGCCGCCGGCTCGCTGACCGAAGGCGATTCGTTCGTGCTCGACGGCGTGACCTACGAGTTCACGACGGATGCGACGATCACCGGCGGAAACATTGCCGTAACGGTAGCCGACGGCAACACCGCCACCCAGGTGGCGACCGCGTTGACCACGGCGATCCAGGCGCAGTTCACGCTCGGCAATACGTCGGTTTCCGCCGCGTCGGCAGCCGCCGTCGTGACCGTGACCAACAACAAGCTCGGTGCCAACGGCACGCTCGCTGGCTACAGCGAAGCGGGTGTCGTCGGCGGTGGCGGTGCGGGCGCGATCGTGCAGGGTGCTGAAACGGCGGGCACGAATGCCGCTGACGGCACGGGCATCACGACCCGCGGCACATTGACGCTGAGCTCGGCTGGCAACTTCACTCTGGGCGGAGCGGACCTGGCCTTCGGTGGCCTCGCGTCGGCGGCCCCGGCTCTGACGCGTCTCGACACGGTGAACATCTCGACGGTGGCCGGCGCGAACACGGCGATCGCCGTGCTCGACGGCGCGCTGTCGCAGGTCACCAGCATCCGCGCCGACCTGGGCGCCGTGCAGAACCGCTTCTCTTCGACGGTCGCGAACCTGACGACCACCGTGGAGAACCTGAGCGCTGCGCGCAGCCGCATCCTCGATGCGGATTTCGCGGCGGAAACCGCTTCGCTGACCCGCGCGCAGATCCTGCAGCAGGCCGGCACCGCGATTCTCGCCCAGGCGAATGCGATTCCGCAGAACGTCCTCTCGCTGCTGCGTTAAGTAGTGAGGTGACACCCGGGTCGACATTCGGAAAGCCTTGAATGTGCGGGTGGGCGGAGACGGGTAGATAGACCCGCCCGCCCGCCCGACTCCGCAGGGCACGAACCGGATGCTGCACAGAGGTGCGGACATGAGAATCGAAGACGTAACAGCAGACAAGGGAGTGCGATTACCGAGGGTGGTCGAAGAGCGGCCCGTGGCGGCGGCACTGCCCGCGAAGGTGGAGGTCGAGCTGCCGAAAGCACCGGCAAAGCAGGCCACGCCCATCGAGGTTCCTAAAATCGAGTCGGTGACCAAGCAGATCGACTCGTTCCTGCGCAGCATCGGGCGGAGCATCAACTTCCGCGTCGATCCGGGCAGTGGCCAGATGATCGTGAGCGTCATCGACGCGACCACGGGCGAAGTGATTCGCCAGGTCCCGGGCGAGGATGCATTGAAACTGGCGCAGAGCATCGAACAGACGCTGAGCGCCTTGGTCGACGAAATCGCATGAGATCCAAATGGCAGGATTGAGTTCTCCGGGAGTCGGTTCGGGGCTGGACATCAATGGTCTGGTCGAGAAGCTCGTGGCCGCGGAGCGCGCGCCACTACAGGCGCAGATAACGCGCGCGCAGACCGGTACCGTCACGACGATTTCGGCGCTCGGCACGCTCAAGGGCGCGCTCGGATCATTCCAGACCGCATTGACCCCGCTGAGCGCGCTGAGCTCATTCACATCCCGTTCGGCGATTTCCTCCGATCCGGATGTCTTCACGGCAACCGCGTCCTCGAACGCGGCGCCGGGCAGCTACGACGTCGAAGTGTTGAGCGTTGCGGACGCCCATCAGATCTCCTCGGACGGATTCCTCAACGGCGCCGCGCACGTGGTGGGCACCGGTACCCTGTCCATTGCCCTCGGCACCGCGAATTTTCAGATTGCGATTCCGGACACGGCGAACACCCTCGCGAAAATCCGCGATGCGATCAACACTGCGACCGGCAACGACAATCTGGTGCGCGCGACCATCGTGAATGGCAATGACGGCGCGCATCTGGTGCTGACCGGCCAGGTCAGCGGCGCCGCCAACGCGATCGTCGTGGCCGCGAGCGGTGGCGACGGCGGCCTGGCCGCGCTCGCTTACAATCCCGCACTGACGACCAACTACACGCAATTGCGTGCCGCCGCGAATTCCTCGGTGCGCATCGCCGGCAACGTGATCGACAGCACCAGCCGCACGATAACGACGGCGATCGATGGCGTGACCCTCGCGCTGCTCGACGCCGACGTCGGCGAGACTCACCAGCTCACGATATCCAACGACACCACCGCCGTGAGCGGCCGGATCGCGAAATTCGTCGAGGAATTCAATTCCCTCGGCAGGCAATTCACGAGCCTGCGGGGCTACGATCCGGCGACCAAGCGGGCCGGCCCGCTGCTCGGCGACGCGCTTCTGCGCAGCATCGAGGGCGATGTGCGTGGCAAGCTGACCGATCGGGTGGGCGGCCTCACGGGCAGCTATCAATCGCTCGCCAGCATCGGCATCACGACAGCGAAGGACGGCACGCTGACGCTCGACAACGCGAAGCTCACCGCCGCACTGGGCGCGGACTACGACGGTGTCGCAGCGATTTTCGGGTCCACCGATGGCGTCGCGGTACGTCTCGCGGCCGTCATCGGGCCGCGACTCGCGAGCGGCGCCGAGCTCGACGTCCGATCGAAACGTCTCGGTGAAAAGAGCGTCGCGCTGCGGACGGACCTGAGCGCGCTCGATGCGCGAATGGCGAAAATCGAGTCGCGTTACCGTGCGCAGTTCAATGCGCTCGACAGTCTGTTGTCGAGACTCACGAACACCTCGACGTTCCTGACTCAGCAGCTTTCGAGCATCGCGAAGATCGGTAACAACGAGTGACGCGGGTCTCAGGGCCGCTCATTCGAGACCAGCCATTCAAGACTGACGAGGGCGGGCCGATAAGCTCCACAAGAAGACTGGAGCATTGTCAATGGCCTTTCCGCCCAACGCCGCAAAACTCGCCGCTTATCGAAGCACGTCCGTGCACTCGGGCGTCGCGGCATCGGATCCGCATCGCCTGGTCGTCATGCTCATGGACGGCGCGCTCGAGCGCGTCGCGACCGCGCGCGGTCTCATGACGAATTCCACGGGCGGCGCGGAAAAGGCGCAGCTCCTGCATCGCGCCGTCGCGATCATCGACGAGCTGCGCAACAGCCTCAACTTCAAGGCGGGCGGCGACATATCGCGCAATCTCGACGCGCTCTACGACTACATGTGCGTGCGCCTCATGCAGGCGAATGCCGCGAACAAGCCGGAGTGGTTGGATGAAGTCAGCCGTCTCATGGGCGAAGTGCGCGCCGCGTGGCTCGCGATGCCCGCGTCGAGCCGGCCGGGTCCCCCGTGAGCAATCTGGATCTGTCCAGCAGCGCGCGTCGTCCGGCCCTGAGGCTGGTGGCCTCGAGTCTGCGGCCCCTGGGTTTCACCGAGGGCGCGCCCGAATGGCGCCGCGTCGCCGCGGCGGTGCTGGCGTGCACGCGCGAGCTCGGCCGGCATCTCATGCAGCAGCGTTGGGGCCGCGTCGAGGAAGCGCTCGGTGAGCGCCGCGAGCTGCTGTCGCTGCTGAGGCGCATGCACCTCGACGTCGACGGCCGTCGCTGCCTGCTGGCGCTGGAGCAGGCCACCGCCGAGTCGGAGCGTGCGATCCAGTCGATGAACGGCCGCAACTGCTGACGAGCATTGCGCGGGCGAGGGAGGTCAGCCATTCTTCGTCTACCTTCCGCTGCCTCGAGAAATATTCCGTGAAGCATCTCCGCTGCCTCTTTGCCGCTGCCGCCATTCTGTGTGCGTCCGCACCGGCGCTCGCCGGTCCATCTGCCGACGACATGGGCAAGTGTCTCGTGAACTCCACCACCAGTGCGGACAAATCCGCGCTCGTGCAATGGATGTTCACCACGATGGCGCTGCATCCGGACGTCGCGCAGTTCGCGTCGGTCTCCGCCGAAGAGCGCGCTGCCGCCAACCGGCGCTTCGGCGATCTGGCCGTCGACCTGCTCACCAAGCGTTGTCTCGAGGAGAGCAGGCTGGCGATCAAGAACGAGGGGATGGGCGTCATCGAGACGACCTTCAGTCTACTGGGCCAGGTCGCGGCCCAGGAGTTGTTTGCGAATCCGAAGGTCGCCGCGGGCCTCGCGGATTTCGGCAAGCTGGTCGATGACAAAAAGCTCGAGCCACTGACCAAAGATCCATAGCGACGTGCAGCCATGTTCGACGGCAACGACACAATCGTGATGTTCGACAAGCTCGCGTACGAGGACCTGCTGCCGGTGCGGTGGGTGCCGCATCCGAAGATGGTCGACGACGTCACCGCGCAGCATCTTGCAGAGCGCAACCTGCGCGTGCTGCAAGCCTGCGATGCGCTCGAGGAATACGGGCAGACGGAAAAGGCCGACGACGAATCGCCGCACTCCGCCGATCTCATGCGGCTCGATTTCAAACTCAATCTGCTGCTCGATCTCGCGGCCCAACTTCTTGCGCAAAGTCAGACGCGCCTGCAGCCGGTGCCGATCCGCCTCAATTCGCTGGGCGCGAGCTGGCGCGGCGTCGAAGCTGCGCCGCCGGCGGGGCAACACGGCATCCTCGAAGTCGTCATCCGCGACAGCGTCGTGCAGCCGCTGAATTTACCGGCGGAAGTCGTCCCCTCGGAGAAACCCGGAGAGGCCCGCGTACGCTTCACGGTGCTAGGCGAGGTGGTCGCGGATCACATGGAGAAGCTGGTGTTTCGCCGCCATCGGCGAAAAATTGCCGGCTCGCGGCAACCGCGTCGGACATAAAAAAATCATACGTAATTATCTCTAAGGGAATCCCCCTGACGCGCATGCGTTGCGGAAAGTTGTTAGGGCACATTCTTCTCGAGGCTGCGAAGATGCACGACGCATCACGCTTTTCATTCGCGCACTCGCGCGAATATTCGCGCCCAGAGAGGAGAGGAGAGGAAGTGCCTTCAGTCGAATACATCGTTGCGATGAGCGAAGGAACCGCGCGAAACGCAGATGTCGGTGCAACTCTTAAGGACGGAGTGCAGATGCCGACGGGAGGATCCCCCGCGATTGCAGCCGTGAACCGGCTCATTCAGCAGGTGGCTCCGTACGATTCAACTGTCCTCATCCTAGGGGAATCCGGTACTGGAAAAGAGATCGCCGCGCGCGCGATCCACGCGCTGTCGCCGCGCCGCCAGCGTCCGTTCGTCGCCGTCAACTGCGGCGCCATCCCTGCCGAGCTGCTCGAGTCAGAGCTGTTCGGGCACGAGAAGGGCTCGTTCACCGGCGCCATCACCACCCGCAAGGGCCGCTTCGAGATTGCCGAGGGCGGCACGCTGTTCCTCGACGAGATCGGCGACATGAGCCTGCCGATGCAGGTGAAGCTGCTGCGCGTTTTGCAGGAGCGCATCTACGAGCGTGTCGGCAGCAACGTCTCCGCCGAGTGCGACGTGCGCATCATCGCAGCCACGCATCGCAACCTCGAGGAGTCGATCGTGCGCGGCTCCTTCCGCGGCGATCTGTTCTACCGCCTCAACGTATTCCCCATCGAGATGCCGATGCTCGCGACGCGCATCGGCGACCTGCGCGAGCTCATCGAAGATTTCATCGCCGCTTCCGCGGCCCGCGGCCGTCCGCGCCTGGGGCTGCTCGAGGAGACGCTGGAGGCGCTGGCAAACTACTCGTGGCCCGGCAACATCCGCGAGCTGTCGAATCTCATCGAGCGGCTGGCGATCCTGTGCCCGGACCGTGCCGTGGGCATCGGCGATCTGCCGCCGCGCTACCGTCCCGCCGACTGGACCGCGCCGAACCTGTCACCGGCAATGACGGCGGAGATTCCGCAGTTGATCGCGTCGATGGCCGGCAGCGAGGAGGCCGAGGATGAAGCCGTGCTGCCGCCCTCCGTATGGAATGGCGAGCAGGATGCGATTACGCGGCTGCCGGAGCAGGGCGTGGATCTGCGCGCGCACCTCATGGTGATCGAGCGTTCGCTGATCAGCCAGGCGTTGCAGCGCTCCGGCGGCACGGTCGCGCATGCCGCGCGACTGCTGTCCCTGCGTCGCACGACCCTCGTCGAGAAATTACGCAAGCTCGGGATGGCCGGCGCCTGAGCGGCGCGGTATCTCGTTGCCGGATGAGGAAAGTGGGCAGAGGCGCAGTCGCCTTTCCTCCGTGTTTCCCCTAACCACTGCAGCTTCCCGCACTTCTCGCCACTGTCCTCACCCGGAACCATGACGGTTTTCCGACGCCTCGTGTGACGTCGATCACGCCGGGGGCCGGGCACAGCTCTTGCAACTGCAATCGTTGGCCGCCTTCGGCCGAATGCGTTGAGGTTTCAGATGAGCAGCGAAACATCCATCAGCTATTCCATGGAGCCCGTGGCGGTCGATACGTCGTCGCAGTTGATCCTGGAGCTCGCGCGCCGCGTGGCCGTCACCGATTGCACGGTACTCATCGTCGGCGAATCCGGCACCGGCAAGGAAGTGCTGGCGCGATTGATCCACCGCGCCAGTCCGCGTGCCGCCAGGAGTTTCGTCGCGGTCAACTGCGCCGCGATACCCGAGAACATGCTCGAGGCCATGTTGTTTGGCTACGAGAGGGGCTCTTTCACCGGAGCGCATGCCGCGCATGCCGGCAAGTTCGAGCAGGCACAGGGCGGCACGCTGCTGCTCGACGAGATCACCGAGATGCCGATCGCGCTGCAGGCCAAACTACTGCGCGTGCTGCAGGAGAAGGAGGTCGAGCGCATCGGCGGCACCGAGGCGCTGATCCTCGACGTGCGCGTGCTGGCCACCACCAACCGCAACCTGCGGGCCGAAGTGGCCGCGGGCCGCTTCCGCGAAGACCTCTACTACCGCCTCAACGTTTTCCCCCTGGCGCTCGCGCCACTGCGCGACCGCCGCGACGACATCCTGCCGCTCGCGACGCACCTGCTGCAGCAGCGCGCGCGTCCCGGCTCACGTATTCCGGCACTGTCCGCCGACGTCGCGCACCTGCTGCTCACGTACCCGTGGCCCGGCAACGTGCGCGAGCTCGACAACCTGTTGCAACGTGCGCTGGTGTTGAACGACGGTTCCGTCATCGAGGCCGAGCACATCCTGTTCGAGAGACAGCCGTCGCAGACGGAGCTGGGCTCGAAGAGCGAGTCGCCGATGCTGCAGCAGACGCGCGAGCGCGCCGAGCGCGACCTGATCCTCGAGGCGCTGCGTGCCGCACACGGCAGCCGCCGCGAAGTGGCCGAGAAGCTAGGCATCAGTCCGCGCACCTTGCGGTACAAGCTGGCACGCATCCGCAGCTCCGGCATCGACGTTCCCGCCGCTTGAAGTGACCGCCACCTCCACGGAGGGCTGACACATGAGCCAGATGGAAATCGATCGGGTACTCGCACAGATCCGCAACATCGCGGGCGCCGCCAGGGGCGGCAGCATCGGTGGCCCCTCTGCAGTTCTGGGGGGCGCCGCGCCCACCGCGCCCAATGGCATCGACAACGGCTTCGCCAACCTGCTCAAGCAGGGACTCGAGAAGGTCAATGCCACCCAGGCAAAGGCCGGCGATCTCGCATCGAAGTTCGAGCGCGGTGTGCCGGGTGTCGAGCTGCCGCAGGTGATGCTCGAAATGCAGAAGGCGAACATCTCGTTCCGTGCGCTGACGGAAGTGCGCAACAAGTTCGTGGATGCGTACCGCGAAATCATGAACATGCCTCTGTAAGAGATGGCCGAGGGTTAGTTAGATGGCCGAACTAGTGAATCCGGGCGCGCCGCGCATCGCCAGTGGCTTGAAGCCGCTGTTGCTGCTGGTGGGCGTCGCCGCCGCCATCGCGGCCGGCGTGGGCGTGATGCTGTGGGCCATCGGACCCACCTACAGCCTGCTGTATTCGAACCTGGCCCCCGAGGAGACCGCGCAGATCGCGCAGTCGCTCGATTCGGCGCGCATACCGTACAAGCTCGGCGACGGTGGCAATGCCATCAGCGTCCCGGCCGAGCAGCTCGCCTCGGCGCGTCTGAAGCTCGCGGCGCAGGGTCTTCCCGAGGGCGGTGGCGGCGTCAACGCCATGACCAAGGATCCGGGATTCGGGGTCAGTCAATTCATGGAGAATGCGCGCTATCAGCACGCGCTCGAGACCGAGCTGGCGCGCACCATCGCCTCGGTGCAGAACGTGCAGGGCGCGCGCGTGCACCTGGCGATGGCGCGGCAGTCCGCCTTCGTGAGCGACAGCCGGCCGGGCTCGGCGTCGGTATTCCTGCAACTCAAGGCCGGCCGCCGACTCGATGACGAGCAGGTGCAGGCCATCGCGAATCTGGTCGCCTCGAGCATTCCGGAGATGAACGCAGCGCAGGTCACGGTCGTGGACCAGGCGGGCCGGTTGCTGTCCGCGCCCAACACCGAGAGCGATCATGCGTCGCGCGACAAGATGTTCGAATTCGCGCATCGCCTCGAAGAATCCTACGCGAACCGCATCCAGGAGATGCTCACGCCGCTCGTGGGTCCTGGTCGTGTGCGTGCGCAGGTCGTCGCGCAGGTCGACATGGCGACGACGGAGTCCACGCGCGAGCAGTTCAATCCGCAGAGCCAGGTGGTGCGCAGCGAGTCCACGTCCGAGGAAGCGGCCAAGAACGGTGGCGGCAACGCGGGCGGGGTGCCCGGCGCGCTCACCAATCAGCCGCCGCAACCCGGAGTGGCGCTGCCGCCGGGCGCGCGACCGTCGACCGCCCAGTCGGACGCCACCGCGCCGTCCGGTGCCGCGGGCGCAGCCGGCGCGCCCAATGCCGCGGGCACGGAAGTAGTTGGACCGGATTCCAAGTCGCGCCAGTCCACCCGCAACTATGAGATCGACCGCACCATGGCGTACACCCGCACGCCGGCGGGCCGCGTCACGCGATTGTCGGTGGCGGTGCTCATCGACAACCTGCGCACGACCTCGGCCGACGGCAAGGTGACCGAGACTCCGCTGCCGGCCGACCAGGTCGAGCGCCTCACCGCGCTGGTCAAGGATGCGGTCGGCTTCGACGCGACGCGCGGCGACACCGTGAACCTCGTGAACTCCTCGTTCCTCGGCGACGTCGCGGTGCCCGAAGGCGAGCTCGAGTCGGTGCCATTGTGGGAGAAGGCCTGGGCGCAGGACCTCGCCAAGTTGTTAGGCGGCGTCGTGGTGCTGTTCGTCATCATCTTCAGCGTGCTCAAGCCGCTGACCAAGGGTTTGCTCACGCAGGCCCGCCAGCAGCCCGTGCTGCTGGCGGGCGGTGGTGGCGGCCCGTCGGGCACCATCGTCGCGCCGGGCGAAGCGCCGGGCCTCGCCTACGAGCAACAGGTCGCGCAGGCGCGCGGCCTGGTTTCACAGGATCCCAAACGCGTCGCGCAGGTCGTGAAGACCTGGGTGTCGAACGATGGCTGAAGCCGCCAAGAAAGGCGCCGCGAAGGCCGGCGCCAAGTCGGGCGCGAAAGGCGCGGGCGGCAAGTCTGCGAAGCCGGCGGCACCGCCGACGCCCTCGCGTTCGGGCGTCGAGCGCGCGGCCATATTGCTGTTGACGCTCGGAGAGACCGAAGCCGCGGAGATCCTGCGCCACATGAGCGCGAAGGAAGTCCAGCGCCTCGGCAAGGCGATGACCGATCTTGCAAACGTGTCGCGCGAGGAAGTCAGCAGCGTCCTGGGTGATTTTTCCGCGAGCGTCGAGAGGCAGACCAGCGTCGGAGTGGGCGGCGAGGACTTCGTGCGCAAGGTGCTGGTAAATGCGCTTGGCGAAGACAAGGCCGCGACGCTGATGGACCGCATCCCGATCACGAGCCGTCGCAAGGGGCTCGAAGCATTGAAATGGATGGACCCGAAGTCCGTCGCCGAGATCATGCGCAACGAGCATCCGCAGATCGTGTCGATCGTGTTGTCGTATCTCGAAGCCGATCAGGCTGCCGAGGTGCTGTCGTTCATGCCCGAGGCGGTGCGTTCGGATCTGGTGATTCGCATCGCGACCATGGACGGCGTGCGGCCTCAGGCGCTCTCCGAGCTCGACGAGATGATCGAGAAGAGCTTCGCGGGCGCGAGCTCCAGCAAGACTTCGACGATGGGCGGGCCCAAGGTGGCCGCGGCCATCATGAACCTCGTGAAGGGCGATTCCAGCGGCGCCATCATGGCCGACCTCACGAAGGTCGACGAGCAGTTGTCGCAGAAGATCCAGGACCTGATGTTCATCTTCGACGATCTGCAGAAGCTCGACGACCGCGGCATGCAGGAACTGCTGCGCCAGGTGCCGGCGGACAAACTGATGCTCGCGTTGAAGGGCGCCGACGAGGCCCTCAAGGCGAAGATCTTCAAGAACATGTCGCAGCGCGCGGCCGAGATGATGAAGGACGATCTGGAGGCCAAGGGCCCGGTGAAGTTGTCCGAGGTCGAATCGGCGCAGAAGGAAATCCTCGTGGCCGCGCGCAAGCTGGCGGAAGCCGGCACCATCGCATTGGGTTCGGGCGGCGGCGACCAGTATGTCTAGCAAACCGCCCGCAGAAGCCGCCGCGGCCGCGCGCTGGGACTTGCCGGCGGTCGAAGGGCCGCTCGTGCAGCGACGCGGCCCCGGCGTCAACGTCATGCACCTCGAGGCCGTCGAGCGCGACGCCTGGGAGCAGGGCCTCGCCAGTGGACACGCCGAGGGCGTGAAGCGCGGCGAAGCGGAGCTCGCCAAGCGTATCAACCAGTCGAACACCCAGTATGCGGCCCTCGAAGCCATACTCAACACGCTGGCGAAGCCGCTCGACCAGCTCGACGCGGCGGTCGAGAACGAGCTCACGCGGCTCACATTCGTCATCGCCAAACATCTCGTGCGACGCGAGCTGCGCATCGACCCGGCGCAGGTCATCGGCATCATCCGCCACACCGTCGGCCTGCTGCCGATCGCCACGCGCGACATCAAAGTCCATCTGCATCCCGACGACGCCGCGATCGTGCGCGAGAAGCTGGCGACACCCGCGGGCGAGCGCGAGTGGATCCTCATGGAGGATCCGCTGCTGGCGCGCGGCGGCTGCCGCATCACCACGGCCACGTCCAGCATCGATGCGCGCCTCGAGTCGCGCGTCGCGGAGGCCGTCAACAGCCTGCTCGGCGATGGTGGCCCGCGCCAGCGCGATGCGAAGGAAGAAGACGCCGGCGATGCCGAAGGTGCCGTCGACACAGGAGACGGTGCGTGATTCCCGCCGGCCCGATGAGCGCGCAACGTGCCGGCATCTGGCGCGAGCGGCTCGCGCGGCAGGTGACCCGCGCCGCGACGCTGCCGCCGCCGGCGGTCGAGGGCACGTTGACCCGCATGGTCGGTCTCGCATTGGAGGCGACCGGTTGTCAGGCCGCGGTGGGAGACATCTGCGATCTGCTCGCGGCCGACGGCTCGCGGGTCGAGGCCGAGGTGGTCGGCTTCGCCGGCGAGCGCCTGCTTCTGATGCCCACCAGCGACGTGCAAGGCCTCGCGCCGAGCGCACGCGTGATTCCGCGTCAACGTGCCGGCAGCGTGAAAGTAGGTCCCGGCATGCTGGGCCGCATCGTCGACGGCACGGGCGCGCCACTCGACGGACTCGGTCCGCTGGTCGGCGACGACAGCGTGCGTCTGCTCGGCCAGTCGATCAATCCGCTGTCGCGCAGGCCCATCGAGCAGCCGCTCGATGTCGGCGTCCGCTCCATCAATGCGTTGCTGACCGTGGGCCGCGGGCAGCGTATCGGGCTGTTCGCGGGCTCGGGCGTCGGCAAATCAGTCTTGTTGGGCATGATGGCGCGGTACACGTCTGCCGACATCATCGTCGTCGGTCTCATCGGCGAGCGCGGCCGCGAAGTGAAGGAATTCGTCGAGCGTATACTCGGCCCCGAGGGCCGGCGACGCGCCGTCGTCGTGGCATCACCCGCCGACAACCCGCCGCTGCTGCGTTTGCATGGCGCATGGCTGGCTACGGCGGTCGCCGAGTATTTCCGCGACCGCGGACACAGCGTGCTGTTGATCATGGATTCGTTGACGCGCTTCGCCCAGGCGCAGCGCGAGATCGGACTCGCCATCGGCGAGGCGCCCGCCACCAAGGGCTATCCACCTTCGGTGTTCGCGCGGCTGCCGTCGCTGGTCGAACGGGCCGGCAACGGCGCGACGGGCAAGGGTTCGATCACCGCGTTCTATACGGTGCTGACCGAGGGCGACGACCAGCAGGATCCGATCGCCGACGCGGCCCGCGGCATCCTGGACGGCCACATCGTGCTGAGCCGCGAGCTGGCCGAGGCCGGCCACTACCCGGCCATCGACGTGGAGCGTTCGATTTCCCGGGTGATGACGAATGTAGCGCCGCAAAACCATGTCGATTCCGCCCGTCGATTCCGGCAGCTTTTGGCCAAATACAACAAAGCCCGCGACCTGATCCAGCTGGGCGCCTACGCGCCCGGCCACGACATCGAGCTGGACCTGGCGGTGCGACTGCACCCGGACATGGTGCGCCTGCTGCAGCAGGACATGCACAGCCCGGCGGTGCTGGCGGCCAGCGTCAAAC
>JAYTOI010000173.1:0-90203 GCA_043747875.1 Pseudomonadota bacterium
TACGAAGAATGAGTCGCCGTGCGATTTCTGATGATCGGCGATCTTCTGCGCCTGCGTGCGCGACTGTTTCGCGGCGAGTTGCTGGTTGAAGATCTTTTCGCGCCGTTCTTCGAAGACGTCAGAGCAGCGCTTCAGGAACAGCATGCCGAAGATGTATTCCTTGAACTCGGAGGCGTCCATCTTCCCGCGCAGGATGTCGGCGGCTTTGAAGAGGTGGCGTTCGAGCTGGGTGAGCGTCAGCGGCATTGTTGTTTCGAGCATCCCGAGTTGACGCGCAGTCTATCCGCTGCCAAGAGCCCCGAGGCGAGAAGGTAGCCTGGAATCCCCCGCCGACGTGTTAGAGGTTGTGGAAGAAGGTGCGGATCCAGGCGAGCAGCTCCCGCAGTAGCGTGAGCGCGATTCCGCAGGCATACACGGCGTTGATCGATTTCGAGTTTCTTGGCGTCCGAGTCCGCCGCCGACGCTTCCTCTGGTTCTTCATTCGCGCACTCCTGTTGGTGCGCGGATTCAAATCCAAATTTCGTTCGCCCCTGGTCTCTATTTCTCAATGGTTCCCTTTTCGAAAGGAACTAACCGGATGAACTTGGTCTTGCGCAGTCTCGCCAAAGATGCCGAGAGATTCGTCGTTCGCGGAAGAACGGACGCGTAAAATTCAGCTAGCTCCAATGCCCGAATTACCCATTCGGGATTCGCCAGCAAGCGCGGAACGTTGAACGCGTGGGTATCCCTCCAGTTCATGCGGGTGGCGCGAAAAGCCATTGTGAGCGGTGCGATTTCCGGTCGCCAAACCGTGCTCTTGAAGGTGCCCGCTCCGCTCGGCCATCTTTTTGCGTAGTCGTTCAATGAGTACGCCTTGCCCGGATGGATTTGCCGCCTCATTGTGGATTTGTGAGCACGCTCGTACGACATGCCGCGCGCGACGAGCCGAAATGTTGTCCTTTGCTGATCTTGAGGCGAAATCCTTTCGATACGGCCCGGTCGTCGAGTGTTCATGAGAAGAACGGAAAGCGTTTCCCCAGCCACCTGCCGCTTGCGTAAGCGTTCAGATAGTCGGCGGATTGTCCCATTCTGCTGCTGAACCGGCATCTTGAAGAAAACCGCACTTGCGTCGGCGCCGATCGGTTTGCCAAAGCGCTGCGCTGCGCGATACATGAGGGCCTTCATCGCGAGCATTGCGCGGTCTCGCCGGTCCCAGTTTTCGGGGTAGGCAAGAGTCGCGAGAAATACCATCGCTGCCCAAAGCGGGTTGCTTGTGTCAACTCCGGTAATTTCCGGATCTGAATTGCTCACGTCGTATGCAGATCACGGAGGGCGATTGCGGCATCGCTCAGCTTCGCCCGATCCGGCCGCGCGCGCGCCGGGATCATCTTGCGCGCCGCCATCTGATCCTTGGTGTGGTTCACGGTCTCGACCGCGATCAACTCACCGCCTTTCAGGTAACAGACGCTGAACGCGCGCGACGCCGGATCGCCGCGCACCACGATGTCGTCGTGACCAGTAGATAGACCCACGATCACCAGCTTGAGATCGAACTGGTCCGACCAGAACCACGGCACCTTGTCGTGCGCGGTCGGCTGTCCCACCATGTTCAACGCCGCGCTCGTGCCCTGCTCGAAGGCGTTGTCCACCGACTCCAGCCGCACGCGCGCGCCGTAGTGACGGTTCGGATGATTGGTGCAATCGCCCGCCGCCCAGATGTGCGGATCCGAGGTGCGGCAGAACTCATCGACCACGATGCCGCCGGAGCACTCGAGCCCGGCGTCGCGCGCCAGAGCGTCCATGGGCACTACACCGATCGCCACCAGCACGAAGTCGGCCGGCACGTCGCTGCCGTCGGACAGGCGCACGGCAGCCACGCGTTGTGAACCCACCGCGGCGCGATGCGCGGCATCGCCGTCGAGAGCGTCGGCCGCCACGAACGAATGCAGCCGCGCGCCGCACACGATCTTCACGCCACGCCGCGCATGTTCCGCCTCATAAAAGTGCGACAGCGCGGGCGACGCGACCCGCGCCATGACGCGATCCGCCGCTTCGAGCACGGTGACTTCGAGCTTGAGCTCGCGGCACGTGGCTGCGACCTCCAGGCCGATGTAGCCGCCGCCGATGATCACGCCGCGTTTGCCGGGGACGAGCTCGGCGCGCAGCCGATCCACATCCGCGACGCGACGCAGGTAGTGCACGCCGGCGAGCTGCGCACCGGGCAGGGCGATGCGCCGCGGCTCGGTGCCGGTAGCCAGCAACAACCGGTCGTATTCCACCGCGCTGCCATCGGCGAGCGCGACGCTGCGGCGTGCGCGATCGATCGAAACCGCCGCGAACCCCAGCCGCAGATCGATGCCGTGCTCGAGGTAGTGCGCGGCATGACGCAGCAGCAGCCGGTCGCGCTCCATGGAGCCGGCGAGAAACTTCTTCGACAACGGCGGTCGCTGGTACGGCAGCAGATCTTCGTCGCCGATCAGCGTGATGGTCCCGGAATGGCCGCGCTTGCGCAGGGTCTCGACCGCTTGCGCGGCAGCCTGTCCTGCGCCGACGATGGCGATTCGTTCATTCATCGGGGGTCGTCATCCTTCTGCACCCTATATAAATGTACGGAGTACGCTCGACGTTGTCCGCACCATTGTCGAGCGGAGCAACTTCGAGCGCGCTAAATTAGTGCTCGCTAACACGCAGCCCATCGGGCCAAATACGAAATTGCCGCGTTTGTGGGCTTTCGGGATACTGGCACGGAAGCTGCACTGCGATTAAGGCTCGTCGGCGTCGGCGTCCGACTTCATCTAAAGATTTGGCACCAAAAGAATTGGGAGAAAAGAAATGAAATTGGTCACCGCCATCATCAAGCCTTTCAAACTCGACGACGTGCGCGCAGCGCTGTCCGAGATAGGCGTTTCCGGCATGACGGTGACGGAGGTGAAGGGTTTCGGGCGCCAGCGCGGTCATACCGAGCTGTATCGTGGCGCCGAATACGTCGTCGACTTCGTCCCCAAGACCAAGATTGAAGTGGCCGTTCGCAGCGATCTCGTCGACCAAGTGGTCGAGGCCATCCTCAAGGCCGCCAAGACCGGCAAGGTCGGCGACGGCAAGATCTTCATCACCGAAATCGAACGCGTCATCCGTATCCGCACCGGCGAGACGGACAACAGCGCGCTGTAAGGCGCGACTCGACCGTCCTCCTATCCAGTTCGTACGACGGCCTGCCGCTCTTCCGGCGGCAGGCCGTTAGTTAGTAGGCATCCAGTTGGATGTGCGACGGCCCGCTACCCTTCCAGTGGCAGGTCGTCGAAGCGCAGTGTGTTCCTGAATACGAAGAAGTGCCCCTGCTATTTCTGGCAGCGGGCCGGTGACTGACAGTGGGGCGCAAGCCCCGGACAAGAGGGGTTCGAAAAATGAAGGTTTCTAACTACCGGGTGCCGGCGGCGCTCGGCTTGCTGCTGTGCCCATTGCTTTCATGCGCGCAGGATGCGCCGCCCGCGGCCCAGGTCATGGCGGATACCGGCGACACGGCGTGGATCATCGCCGCCACCGCGCTCGTATTGTTCATGACGCTGCCCGGACTCGCGTTGTTCTACGCCGGCCTGGTGCGCACGAAGAACGTGCTGTCCATCCTCATGCAGTGCTTTGCCATCACCGGCGTCGTCTCGTTGTTGTGGCTGGCGGTCGGCTACTCGCTGGTCTTCACCGCAGGCGGCAACGTGGACGCAGTCATCGGCAGCCTGGACAAGTCCTTCCTGCTGGGGGTGTCGCGCGACGCAGTGTCGGGCACCATCCCCGAGACGCTGTTCTTCATGTTCCAGATGACCTTCGCCGTCATCACGCCGGCGCTGGTCATCGGTGGCTTCGCGGAACGCATGCGGTTCTCCGCGGTGCTCGGCTTCGCGACGCTGTGGCTGCTCGTGGTCTACGTGCCGCTGGCGCACTGGGTGTGGGGCGGCGGCTGGCTCGCCGACCTCGGCGTGATGGATTTCGCGGGCGGCATCGTGGTGCACGTCAGCGCCGGTGTCTCGGCGCTGGTGTGTGCGCTGGTGCTCGGCAAGCGCCGCGGCT
This sequence comes from Pseudomonadota bacterium, assembly GCA_043747875.1. Taxonomy (GTDB): domain Bacteria; phylum Pseudomonadota; class Gammaproteobacteria; order Steroidobacterales; family Steroidobacteraceae; genus CADEED01. The sequence goes on from JAYTOI010000173.1 coordinate 4,042, forward strand.
TCCCACACACGGCCATGACGCCGCATAGCCTGCCGCTCACGGTGGCCGGCGCGGGCATGCTGTGGGTCGGCTGGTTCGGCTTCAACGCGGGCAGCGCGCTGGGCGCAAACAGCTCCGCCGGCATGGCGATGCTGACCACGCACATGGGTGCTTCGGCCGGCGCGCTGGCGTGGATGTTCATCGAATGGAAGAAGTACGGTAAGCCCTCGATACTGGGTGTAGTCACCGGCATGGTCGCGGGACTCGGCACCATCACTCCGGCCTCGGGCTACGTCGATCCACTGGGCGCGGTGGCCATCGGCCTCGTCGCCGGCACGGTGTGCTTCTTCGCGACGCAGCTGCTCAAGCGCGGGCTCAACATCGACGACTCGCTCGACGTGTCGCCGGTGCACGGAGTCGGCGGCGTCATCGGCACTTTGATGACCGGCGTGTTCGCGGCCGTCAGCCTGGGCGGCAGCGGTTTCACCCTGCAAAAGACCATGGGCGCGCAGGTCGGCGTGCAGGCGCTCGGGGTCGTGGCTGCGGCGGCGTGGTGCGCGCTGCTCACCTGGGTGATCCTGAAGCTCCTCGACGCGGTGTTCGGCCTGCGCGTATCCGAAGAAAAGGAAACCGAAGGCCTCGATCTCGCCGAGCACGGCGAGCGCGGATACTCTCCATGAAGTTGTAGCCCGAGGAGAGATCGATGCCGCGCGCCATCCGGATGCACGAGACGGGAGGTCCGGAGGTTCTGCGCCTCGAGGACGTCGAGGTCGGAGCGCCGGCGGCGGGCGAGGTGCAGATACGGCACACCGCCATCGGCCTCAATTTCATCGACGTCTACGATCGCTCGGGGCTGTACCCACAGAAAGAGATGCCGGCGGGACTCGGACGCGAGGCCGCCGGTATCGTCACTGCTCTCGGAAAGGGCGTGCGCGGTTGGCTGGGCCAACGCGTCGCCTATGTGCACACGCCGGGCTCGTACGCGCAGATCCGTAATGTGCCGGCCGCACGGGTCGTGAAGATTCCCGCGGGCGTGAGCGACGAGCAGGCCGCCGTGCTCATGCTCAAGGGCGGCACCGCCTGCTATCTACTGCGGCACGCCTATCGAGTGAAGAAGGGCGACGTCATCGTGGTGCACGCCGCGGCCGGCGGTGTCGGGCTGTTGCTGTGCCAGTGGGGCCGCAAGCTCGGCGCGACGGTCGTCGGCGTCGTGGGCAGCGCGGAGAAGGCCGCGCTCGCGAAGAAGAACGGTGCGCACCACGCGCTGGTGCGCGGTCGCGACGAGGTAGTGGCCGCGGTGAAGAAGCTCACGAAGGGCGCCGGCGCCCACGTGGTCTACGACGCCGTCGGCAAGGACACGTTCATCGAATCGCTGGATTGTCTGCGCAAGCGCGGATTGCTCGTCGGGTACGGCAGCGCGTCCGGGCCGGTGCCGCCGTTCTCGTTGTCGGAGCTCGTGAAACGCGGCTCGCTGTACGTCACGCGTCCGACGCTGTTCGACTACACGGATACCCGCGCGGAGCTGGAGTCGCTGGCGAGAGAAACATTCGCGGCGCTGAAAAATAAATGGCTGAAGGTGTACATCAATCAGCGCTACAAGCTCGCCGATGCGGCGCAGGCGCACCGCGACCTCGAGGGCCGCAAGACCATGGGGGCGTCCGTGATACTACCCGCCTGAGGCGGGCGTCATTTTCTCGGCGCGAGCGGCAGGCGCGGCTTGTGGCCGCGCTCGAAGATCAGCGCCAGTACTTCATCGACGATTTCCTCGAGCGGAACCGTCGACGCATTGGTCGTGACGGCGATCGAAATTCCCGTCTCGGGTGAGTGCCAGATCCACGTCGCGTGGTGATCGATGGCTCCGGATTGCCCGTATCCGGTGCGCCCGGCGGCGGTCCATGGCACGAGCCCCGCGCCCGGCTCGCCATCGCTGCCGCGCATCGTCGCGAGGCTCTGCGCGGTCAGCAGCTTGCCGGCGAACAGCGCGTCGAGGAAGCGCACGAGGTCGGCGGGCGAAGACACCAGCCCGCCGGCGCCGAGATACGCGCGTGGATCCACTTCCGCATCCGGCTTCCAGCCGCTCTCCGTGGAGTAGTAAGACCGGCTCTCGAGGGGCGACGGCCGGCTGTCATCCGGCAGGTAGGTGCGCATCAGGCCGACCCGGTTTGCGATCTGGCGCCGCACGAGGTCGGCGTAGCGCTGTTCGTGCACCTTCTCGACGATGTAGCTCAGCAGCAGATAGTCGGTGTCCGAGCGCTCGACGCGCGAGCGCGGCGGCGACGGTGCACCGAGCGCGGCGAACAGCTCCGGGCGCGGCGGTGCTTGGAGCCGCCACTGCCCGAACTGCGGCAGATCCGTGTAGTTAGTGAGTCCGCTGCGTTGCTGCAGCAGGTCGCGGTACGTGATGTCCAGCGCGTTCGGCAGCTCGGGGAAGAACTCGGCGAGCCTGCTGTCGAGGCCGATGCTCGCCCGCTCGACGAGCTGCATCGTGAGCACCGCGGTGAACAGCTTGCTCACGGGGCCAATGCGGTAGCGCGTGCCCGCGTCGGTGGGCGATGGCCCGGTGGCGTCGATGGACGCGAATCCCAGGAAGCGCTGATAGCTCGGCGCACCCCGCTGCGAGATAGCGATGGTGCCGCTCATGAGGCCGCCTTTCTCGAACGCGTCGAAGTACGCGTCGAGCTTCGCCTTCGGAATGGTGACATCCGCGGGCCGCGCGGCCCATGCGAGCGGCGCTGACACCAGGGTGAGCACGATGACAATCCACACGCGCATGAAGCGCAGGATACCCAAAAGAAAAACCGCCGGCTCCTCGCGAAGCCGGCGGCCCGAGCCGGGGGCGGCTCAGGGAGCGGACATCATCAGCATCCCGGCGATCTTGCCGTTCGGAGCGAGCGTGAGCCGGTACATGAACCGCGCGTTCTCGAACTGGACGTCGTATCCATCCCAACCCTGGCTGCCGACTTCCTTGAAGGTGATCGACTTCAAGGCCCCGAACTGCTTCGACATCGCGAGAATCGCGGTCTCCTGCTGGCGCGTGACTTCGGCGAGCATCGGCTCCATGTTCTCGTAGTCCATCCTGCCCGCGAGTGTCGCTTCGATCGAGCGGCGCAACGCGGCTGCGGTGCCCGGCTGCGGAGTCTGCGCGGCGATGCGCGCATCGAGCGCGGCCTGCGCCTGCGCGACCTCGCCGGGGTTCGACCGCGCGAGCGGCACGTCCTTGCCGTATTGATGCAGCGTCGCGGTGCCACTGCCGTCGTTCGCGAAGGCGAGCTGCGCGTCCACGACCTTCCAGAAGAAGTGGTCCTCGCTCTCGGGGAAGATCTCGAACTCCGGCTGGCCCGTGAGCTTCGCCAGCAGCGAGCCGCCGTTGCGCCGCACCTCGATGAACATGTTGTCGGTGAGCTTGTACGCCCCTACGTACCGATCGAGCGTCGCCGCGGGTAGTTTGATGGCGACACGCTCGGTCGACTTCTTCGCTTCGGCCGTGGCCGGCGCTGCGTCGGCAGATGCATTGGGCGGGCTCACCTGCGCCGCGAGCGCGGTGAGGGCGATGGACGCTCCGGCGAGCCCGGCGATGCCGAGCCGACGCCATTTGACGGGTTTGCTGATCATGATGCGGATCCTCTCTTCCAGGAACGATTTGGATTCGGACATCGCCGCGACCGCGCCGATGTATGCAGATTGACGCTCGCCGACGCTGATGAGCGTCTCGCCGTAATGGGCGACGTCGATGCCGCCCTTGAGTACGCGCGCGTCGCAATCGACTTCGATCGCGCAGCGCAGCCGACGCAACTGCCACCACAACGGCAGATTCCACGGCATGAACACCAGCAGCGCGAGCGCGAACGTGAAGAGCTGCGGATCGCGCGCGTCGAGATGCGACTGCTCGTGTGCGATGACCGCCGACTGGTGCGAGGGCAGGGCCATCGTCACCCACTGCGGCACGACGATGCGCGGACGCAGCAGGCCGGCGACCGCCGGGCCGATGTCCTCGGTGACGTACACGTCGCGCCCGGCGAGCGTACCGCGGCGCCAGCGACGCGTGCGCGCGAGCAGATAGGCGCCGCTGGCGACCAGCGCGAGCAGCATCGCCGCGGATGCCGCGCGCCACAGCAGCGTCAGCAGACCGTCGAAATCGCGCCAGCCGGCCGGCTCGGCCGCGCTGCCCGAGATCCACATGACCGGCGACAGCACCTGCGTCGTGGCATCGCGCAGCGCCACGGCCTGCTGCGCGACCGCCGGCGACAACACATTAGGCAACTGCACCGACACCGAGGCGATGACGGTGGGGATCGCGAGCGAGGCGATCAGGGCGGTGATCCAGATCCAGCGTGTGCCGCTGCGCTTGAGACGGGCCGCGCGCTCCGCGACGTACGCGCCGAGCGACAGCAGCAGCGTCACCATGATCACATAGAGCATCCAGGCGAGCATCCTACTTCTCCTTCTTGGAAGACGGCTTGGCGCTCTCGGCTAACAACTCGCGCATGCGTTTGATCTGCCCCGACGAGAGCTTGCGGTCGGACACCAGGTGCGTGAACAGCAGCTCCGAGGAGCCCTTGAACAGCTTGCCCGTGAGGTGCTGCAACGCGCTCTTGCGCGCGGCGTCCTCCTCCACGGCCGCGAAGTAGCGGTGCACACGGCCCTCTTCTTCGTGCTTCACGTAGCCCTTGGTCTCGAGCGTGCGCAGGATCGTGAGCACGGTGGTGTAGGCCAGCTCATCGGACAGCTGGTCCTTCACTTCGGTGACCACGGACGGGCCGCGATCCCACAGCACCCGCATGACGTCGGCTTCGCGGTCGGTGAGATGGATCTCGTCGTTCATTTCGTTTTCCCCCTGATCCATTTCGCGACGGCAGCCAGGACCTCGGGCGACATCGTTTCGGTGATCGAGCCATATTCGCCAGGCGCGCCAGTTTTCGCGTGCTGAAACAGGTGATTCAATCCGCCGAAAGTCTGGAACGTGACGTCGCGATTGCCCGCCGCGTCGAACGCAGCCTTCATGCCGGCGATGTTCGGCACGGGCGCGACCTGCGTGTCCTTGCTGCCGAACAACGCGAGCACCGGCACATGGATGTTGCGCAGCTCCTTGCCGGCGTCGTAACCCAGCAGCTCCACGAACCAGGGAGTCATGAGCATGCTCACCCGCATCTCGATGCCGCGTTCGTCGAGCCCCATGGCCTTCTTGAGGCTGTCCGGATATCGCATCAGGCTGGCATTCATCCTGGCGCGTACGAAGGTCGCGGTATCCGCGTCGAGCTTCTTTTCACCGAGGCGCGTGAAGATGGCTTCGGTGTCGGCGATGTCCTCGGCGCTCATCTGGTAGTCGATGCCACTCGCCTCGATGATGTCGACCGACTGCTGGAACAGCAGGTCTTTGACCGGCACGCCGACACCCGCCAGAAACACCACGAAGTCGACGTCCTTCTCGTCTTTCGCGATGTATGGCGCGTATACGCTGCCTTCGCTATGGCCGAGCAGCCCTACGTGCTTCTGGTCGATCTCGGCGCGCGTCTTCAGGTATCGAAATGCCGCGCGTCCGTCCGCGGCGAAATCGAAATGGGTCGCAGCGCCGTAGTTGCCGGTGGACTTGCCGATGCCGCGATCGTCGTAGCGCAACACCGCGATGCCCGCGCGCGTCAGGTGATCGGCCAGCACGAGGAATGGCTTGTGGCCTAACAAGGCTTCGTCGCGATCCTGCGGGCCCGAGCCGGTCATGAGCACCACTGCGGGAAACGGCCCCTTGCCTTTCGGCAGCGTGAGCGTGCCGGCGAGCAGCACGTCCTTGCCGCTCGGAAACGTGACCTCCTCTGCGAGATACGGATACGGCTTCTTCGGCTCCTGGGGGCGATCGAGCGCGAACGGCTTCGCCTGCCGTGTGAATGTCAGCGGGATCGTGCCACCGCCCTGCGACCAGGTCCCGACGAGCCCGGAGCCGTCGGCGGAATATTTGCCTTCGAACTTACCCGCGATCGCCGCGCACTCGAACGTCACGCCTTCGGCCGTCGCGACGATCGACGACACCGGGATCTTGGCGTTCTGGTCGATGCTGTCGAGGATCGCCGTGGACTTGCCGTCCTTTTCCGTGACCTCGAGACCGAGGCGCAGCGTGAACACATTGACCTGCAGCGTGCCGAACCAGTAGCCCGCGAAGCCCTTTCCCGGCACACCGGGGCTTTCGGTGGCCGACGCGGGCGCGGGCGCGGCGGGGGTCTGCGCTTCCGCTGCGACTGCACCGAGCAGCGCCCAGGCGAACCAGGCGGCGCGCCAGCGCTGCCGCGTGCGGGTTCCCGAGTTGGACGATGACTTCATGACGCCTCACTACTAGATATCTAGTAGTAAAACCGGGCGGGCCACGGCTTGTCAACTATATATCTAGTAATGAACCGGCCCCGATATCCGGGGCTCAGGGGCGCGGCGCACGCGGCATGGTTTCCTCGAAGTCGGGGTTCATCAATTCGCTCGCAAACGTGGTGGCGTCCGACGGTTCGTTCGAATGCTGCCAAATGGAGGGCGGGGAAGTGAGCGGAATCGTCCTGCCGACGATCGCGAGCTCCACGTCATCGATCCACACGGCGCCCGTGTACTGCATGCCGACGCCGAGCACGATGATGTTGGCGGATTCGGGAATGTCTATGACGACCAAGTGACGCGTCCAGGGCGTCGTGCCGGTGATAGGGCCGACGCCCACTGGCGGGTACATGTTGTAGAACGCGACCAGGCGCCCGCTGGCGCTTTCCGCACGCAGCAGGATGTGTGCGCCGGAGTCGATGTCGCGCGTTCGCATCTGCAGCGAATACTCCACGCGCTTGCCTTTGAATGCCGCGGCGGAGATCGTCTGGCAGATTCCGGGAGGCGACCGTCGATCACGCGGATTCGGCACGACCGAGGCGAGCGAGGCACTGAATGCGCCGCTCCACACCACGGCGTCGTCGCTCGCGAAGCGGTAGTCACCTGCCGGTGATGTTGCGCGTTGAAAGCACTTGGACCAGTGAAGCGGCACGCGGTCTTCTTCGGGTGGTTTCGCGGCCGCGGGCCTGGCGCTCGCCGCAAGACCGGCGACCGGCGACCGGCGCTGCGGCGGCGGTGCGCACGCGCATGTCGCTCGAGACCGGCGGTTGCGCTGCTGGTACGGACACCGACAGATCCGGACCAGACGGTTCCACGACGGGTAGTTTGGCGGTGAGTCGCACATGCGGCGTGCCGATGGCCTGGCGGTCGGTGCCCGATTCACGCGCCGCGTCCGCGGCGGCAATGTCCGGGGTGAAGGTCGGCGCAACCTGCGTGGACGCACGCCACGCCCACCACGCGGCTCCGATGATCAGCAGCGCGATCGCTGCCGCCACCAGACGCCGGCGACGCATCGAGCTACCTGACTACGTGCAGCGCGCGTGCGTTGCGCCCGACGGCCAGCGCGCCCGAGCGTACGACTTCGATCAACTCAGTCCGCTCGCCCAGATCGCCGACGAACTGGTTCACTTCCGCCTCGGAAGCCGTGAGCTCCACCACGAAGCCCTCGGGGGACGGCTCGAGCACGCGGCCGCCCGCGCGCACCACGTAGCCGCGCACGGAGTCGACGAGTTGCGGCTCGACGCGCAGCTTGAGCACCACGAGCTCGCGCTCGATGTGCTCGCCGCGCGTCAGGTCTTCCACCGCGACTACGTCGATCAGTTTGTTCAGCTGGTTCACGATCTGCAGGATGACTCCGTCGGCTCCCTTGGTAACCAACGTGACGCGCGATACCAAAGGATCGTCCGTGGCCGCCACGGACAGAGACTCGATGTTGTACCCGCGGGTGGAGAACAGGCCGGTGACGCGGGTCAGAGCGCCCGCCTCGTTCTGCAGGTGAATGGCGATGATATGACGCATGGTCTCTGCACTCTTTCCGGGGGCTTTGGACGGGGCGGACATGGCGGCCAGAATAGCGGTTTGCCCTCGATCCATTCAACGACAGGCAGCAAACTGCTAGGCTTCTGAAGCCATGGCAAATACCCCCCCAAAAACAGAAAAAATCCGTGACTTGCCGTCGCCGGCGAAGCCGGTGAACCCCTCCATCCGCCATCCGCTCGCCGGCCAGAAGATGACCGGCGCCGAGATGATCGTGCAGGTATTGGCGGACGAGGGCGTATCCACGATTTTCGGCTACTCGGGTGGCGCGATCCTGCCTACCTACGACGCCGTGTTCTGCTTCAACGAAGCGCGCAAGGCGAAGGGCGAGTCGCTGATGCCGCTCATCGTCCCGGCGAACGAGCAGGGCGCGGGCTTCATGGCGGCCGGTTATGCGCGCGCCAGTGGCCGCGTCGGCGTGGCCATCGTCACCTCGGGACCTGGTGCCACCAATACGGTGACTCCGATCCGCGATTCGATGGCCGACAGCATTCCCATCGTCGTCATCTGCGGCCAGGTGCCCACCAGCGCCATCGGTACGGATGCATTCCAGGAAGCGCCGGTGCCGTCCATCATGGGCTCGGTCGCCAAGCACATCTTCCTCGTCACCGACCCTGACAAACTCGAAGTCACCGTGCGGACCGCGTTCGAGATCGCGCGCACCGGCCGTCCGGGTCCGGTCGTCATCGACATCCCGAAGGACGTGCAGAACTGGTCGGGCGACTTCCAGGGCTCCGGCACGCTGCCGATGCCCGGCTACCGCAAGCGGCTCGAGGCTCTCACTACCGACATCATCGACGCGACCGAGGCCAATCACTTCTTCGAGATGCTGGGTGAATCTCAGCGACCACTCATCTACGCGGGCGGCGGCGTCATCAACGGCAACGCGGCAGACGAGCTGCGTGAGTTCGCCCGGGAGTTCGACATTCCCGTCGTCACCACCTTGATGGGCATCGGCGCCATCGACACGACGGATCCCCGCGCGATGCGCATGCTCGGCATGCATGGCGCGGCGTTCGCCAACTACGCCGTGGACGACTGCGATTTCCTCATCGCCATCGGCGCGCGCTTCGACGACCGTGTCGCGGGCAATCCCGCGAAATTTGCGCCGGGCGCGAAATACATCGCGCACTTCGACATCGACCGCGCGGAGATCAACAAGGTGAAGCGCGTGCAGTGGAGCCACGTCGGCCTGCTGCCCGAGGCACTGCGCACTCTGACTACCCACGGACAACGCGCGGGCTTCAAGCGCGACCGCTCGAAGTGGCTGGCCTACCTCGCGGACTTCAAGCAGAAGTACGCCATGAACTACGATCGCGAGAGTGCGCTGATCCAGCCGTACTACGTCATCGAAGAGATCAACCGCGTCACGCAGGGCCAGGCCATCATCTCCACGGGCGTCGGTCAGCATCAGATGTGGGCCGCGCAGTATTTCGACTTCCGCGATCCGCGGCTGTGGCTCACGTCGGGCTCGATGGGCACGATGGGCTTCGGCCTGCCGGCGGCCATCGGCGCGCAGTTCGCGCGGCGCGACAAACTGGTCATCGACATCGACGGCGACGCGTCCATCCGCATGAACATCGGCGAAATGGAGACCGCGACCACCTACAACCTGCCGGTCAAGGTCGTCGTGCTCAACAACAACGGCGACGGCATGGTGAAGCAGTGGCAGAAGCTGTTCTTCAAAGGCCGGCTGTCGGCGTCCGAGAAGACGCTGCATACCAAGGATTTCATCAAGGCCGCGCAGGCCGACGGCTTCAAGTACGCGGTGCGGCTCGACAAGAAGGCCGACGTGCCAACCGTGATAGAGCAGTTCCTCGCGTTCAAGGGCGCGGCGTTCCTGGAAGTCATGATCGATCCGGACGCGGGCGTGTACCCGATGGTCGGCCCCGGCCAGCCCTACGAGGCCATGATCACGGGCGACTGGATTCCCTCGCGCAAGAAGGTGGACGTCAAGCCACCCGGCGCGAGCGAAATGTTCTAACTAGTCAGGTCGGGCCGATGAAGTATCTGCATACCATGGTGCGCGTCACCGACGTCGATGCATCGCTGAAGTTCTACTGCGACGCGCTCGGGCTGGAAGTAATAAAACGCAACGACTATCCACAGGGCAGGTTCAGCCTGATCTTCCTGGCCGCGCCCGGCGATGGCGCGGCCCAGGTGGAGCTCACGCACAACTGGGAGCCGGAGCAGTACGGCGGTGGCCGCAATTTCGGGCACCTGGCCTACGCGGTCGACGACATCTACGCCACCTGCGAGCGTCTGCAGAAACACGGCGTGACCATCAACCGTCCGCCGCGCGACGGGCGCATGGCGTTCGTGCGCTCACCCGACCACATCTCGATCGAGCTGCTGCAGAAAGACGGCGCTTTGCCGCCGCGCGAGCCGTGGGCGTCGATGGCGAACTCCGGCAGTTGGTGAGCGCTCCAGTCCTCGAACCAAACGTCGCCGGACGCCGGGCCGCCTTTCGCTCCGGACAGCGCGCCATTCTCCAGTCGTTGCCCGGCACCGCCGCGTGGGCGCTCATCAGCGGCGTGGCCATGGTCAAGGGCGGGTTGCCCGTGGGTTGGGCGATCGTCATGTCAATCGTCGTGTACGCCGCATCGGCGCAGCTCGCCACGCTGCCGCTGATCATGGCCGGCGCGCCGCTGGTGGTGATCGTCGGCACCGGCCTCATCACCAATCTACGCTTCGTGATCTACAGCGCGGCTCTGCGGCCGTACTTCCTCGCCGAGCCGTGGCGCAAACGCGCGGCACTCGGATTCTTCATGACCGATTTCACTTTCATGCTGTTCATGCGCGCAGCGCAGGACGGTAGTTTGCCCGCCGCGCATCGCGACGCGTGGTTCGCCGGCGCCTGCGCGACGAACTACCTCACGTGGCAGCTCTGCGCCGTCACCGGCATCGTCGCCGCGAGCTTCGTGCCCACGCACTGGGGCCTCGAGTTCACCGGCACGCTGGCGCTGCTCGCGCTCGTGGGGCCCGCGCTCGTCTCCCGGCCGCCCATCGTCGGGGCGCTGGTCGCCGCGGCGGTGGCGCTGCTGACGTACGGCCTGCCGTTCAGGCTGGGCCTGTTCTGCGGAGCGCTCGCGGGCATTGCCGCAGCCACGCTGGCCGACGTCTGGCGCCCGCGGGGCCCAATTGCCGCGGAGGCCGCGCGATGAACGAGCCCTTGTCCGGCATCGCGCTCGCCGTCATCACCGCGGGATTGGCGCTGGCCACGTTCGTTACGCGCTCGGGCTTACTGCTCGCCGGCTCGCGCATCAAACTCTCGCATCGCATCGAGGTGGCGCTGCGTTACGCGCCGGTGTGCACGCTGTGCGCCATCATCGTGCCGGACGTACTGATGCATGGGCCGGGCAATACCCTCGATCTGTCGGCGTGGAATCCACGGCTCATCGGCGCGGCTGCCTCGGCGCTGTGGCTGTGCTTCTCGCGCCACATCGTGGGTTGCCTCATCACCGGCATGGCTGCGTACACGCTGGCCCGCCTCTATCTGTAGACGCTCGCCGCGCCAGCATGCGCGAGTACAGCCAGACGAGCGCGAGCCACACCAGGGCCGCGCTCGCGAGGTCGTGCGAGAGGAAGTGCGCGCCGCGCGCCTCCTGGCCGACCGCGAAGGCGGCGCCAATGGAGATCCCCGCCACCAGCGCCACGCGCGCCGCCGGTCGCGCGCGGTCGCGCAGGGCGAAGTACAGCGCGAGCAACGCGAACCCCGAGGACGAGTGCGCGCCCGGAAAACAGCGTGCCCTGGGTAGATAGTCTGGACGGTCGCCGAGCAGCGCTACGTATGGACGCGTGCCGCCGAAACCGGCCAGATCCCACGGGCAATCGACATTGGTCAGGGATTTGAGCGTCCCGACGAGCGCGACCGTGGCGATGATGCCGGCAAACACGAACAGCGCCTCGCGGCGCCAGCCCGCGAGCGGTGTGTACGCACGCGACAGCAACCAGTACACGGCCGCGGTTGCCGCGACGCCGCGCACCAACCAGCGGCCGCCGCCATGCAGCAGCGTGTGCGCCCACCAGTCGCCTGCGCCCGCGCCGAGCCAGGTCGCATCCGAGTAGAACAGCGCGTGCGCGATCGGCATATCGAGCTCGCCGAACGTGACGCACGACAGCGCGAACGCAAACGCCAACCCCGGCCACCAGACGTGGCGGCGCCAGTCCTGCGGCGTGAGCACGGCTACCGCGCTTTTGCCTGCACGAGCGCGCGGCCGGCTTTGCCGCGACAGTCGTCGAAGATGTCGCGCTCGGAGCGATACACCGCGGTGCGCACATCCAGCAACCCGAGCACGGAGTGGAACAGGTTGTCGTGCGACAGCGGTGCGTCCGCCTTGCCGTGCAGGCACTGCAGGTTCACGTCGCCGCTGCGCGTCGTCGAGGACGACAGCCACACCAGCATCGGCACGTGTGTCTGCTGCTCCGGGGCGAACGCATACGGCAGGCCGTGCAGGTACATGCCGCGCTCCCCGAGCGATTCACCGTGATCCGATACATAGATCATCGAGGCATCGATGCGCGGGCCGGTCGCATCCAGCGTGTGGAGCACCCGCGCGAGCACGTAGTCGGTGTAGAGAATGGCGTTGTCATAGGAATTCACGATCTGCTGGCGCGTGCAGTCGCGCAGCTGAGCGGTCGCGCAGTCGGGCACGAAGCGCCGGAAAGCTTCCGTATAGCGCCGGAAATACGCGGGCCCGTGATTGCCCATCATGTGCAGCACGAACACGCTGTCGTCGCGCACGTCGGCAAGCTCGATCGCGAGCCGCCGCGCGAGGATCTCGTCGTGGCACTCGCCGCCCTGGCACAGGTCGGGCGCCGTCTTCGCGCTCAGCTTCTCGTATTCGACGCCCGCACCTCTGCACACGCCTTTGCAGCCCGACTGGTTGTCTATCCATTTCACGTGGTAGCCGGCGTGCGCGAGCACGTCGAGCAGCGACTCGGAGTTGCGGATCAGTCGCTCGTCGTAGTGCTCGCGGCCGTACGGCGAGAACATGCACGGCACCGACACCTCGGTCGACGTGCCGCAGGATTTCACGTGATCGAACACCGCGAGTCCAAGCTTCGCGAGCTCGGGATTGGTGTCGCGCGGATAGCCGAGCAGGGAGAAGTTCTCGGCGCGCGCGGTCTCTCCGACGACGAGCACGAGCACGCGCGGCAGCCGGCCGGCCGCTGCCACGTGGAGCACGCGGGCATCCGTGCCCACGGGTTGTCGCGGCGTGCGCACGTCGACGGCGGTGTGGGCGGAGTTGACCGCCAGTCCGTACAGGTAGTTGGCCGGCGTTACCAGGTAGCGCGCGGCGCGCTCGTTGCGCATGAACGACGAGAAATCGCGGAACACCGGTAGCAGCACGAGCAGGCCGAGTACCAGCGCGCCCACGATCGTCGCGGCGCGGAACCCGAGCGCGCGCCACGGCGGCCGGCGTTCGAGACGCACGAGCCAGATGAACGCGACGGGAATCGCCGACCACGCCGCCACCCACGCCACCATGCCGGCACTCAGCAGCTCGCGGGCTTCGCGCGTGTCGGTGCGCAGCACGTTGTCGATCATCGTGGGATCGAGCACCACGGCGAACTCGCGCATGTAGTACGCCGCGCCGGTGGATAGGACCACGATGACTGTGAGCAGCGGCCGGATGGTCCAGCGGCTCACGAACGGCGCGAGCACTGCGAACTGCAACGCCACCAGCGCCACGAAGCCGCAGGCGACGAACAGCCAGTTGCCGGGCTGAGACCAGTCGCGCCCGGCCGTGGCCGCGCTCCACCACGCGCCGTTGGCCGTGGCGACGATGTACGCGACGATCAGCAACAGCAGTGTCTCGATGCGCATCATCGGGCGATATCGGGCATGAATACCCAGCATCAGAAGCTCCGCTTGGTCCCGATGAGGAATTGCATGCCATCGATCGACGGGTCACCGTCGAGCGGGAATGCGATATCGACGTGCAGCACGCTGGCGAGCGCGGAGCGCGAATTCGAAAATCGCAGGCCGAAGCCGACGTCGCGCAGCGTGCCGAGGTTCGGCGCGTCGAGTGCACCGCGGCCGAAACTGCGGCCGACGTCGGCAAACACCGCGCCGCCGACACGGACCATCCGGAACGGATACCAGTTGGTGTAGAAGCGCTCCTCCAGCGTGAGCAGCGCGCGCGACGAGCCGGTCTGGTAGCGCAGTGGATAGCCGCGCAGGCCGTTGTCGCCACCGAGCATGAGCTCGTTGTCGAGATCGAGCGCACGGCCGAAGTCGCCTTGCAGTCCGACGTGGAACAGGGACGAGTCGCTGGTGCGCCAGTAGTAGCGCGCGCTCGCGGAATACAGGGAATTGCGCGGGTTGCCGCCTTCGAAGCGGCCGGTCATCCCGGCGCCGACGAACAATCTATGACCTTGATGCAGTCGCCAGCCGCGGCTTGCGTTCGCGCGCAGCAGCGCGGCCGTCTGACCGCTGAGCGCGGCGTTCGAGAGCCCGAGCTCGACGAACAGGCGCTTGCCGAATTCGAAGTCCTCGGTGCGCTCGATCTGATCGCAGTTCGTGTCCGTCGCGTAATCGTCCTGGATGTACTCCAGGCTGGCGTAGGGATAGGTGAAGGAGCGGCCACGCGGCAGCAGGGCCACCATTGGATCCATGGCCGATTCCGAGAAGCGCGCCTCCTCCATGCGCAGGCCGGTGGTGAAGCGGCGCACCCAGCCATCGTCCCAGCCGCGCGACGTGCCGAAATACAGATCGGCCGCGCGTGTCTCACGACGGAATGCATCGGCGCGCGTGCCGAGCGCATAACGGTGCTGGATGCCATCGTCGGTGCCGAGCTTCAGCCCCGCGGACCAGCGTGTGTCGAAGGAATAGAACGGACGCTCGATCGCCAGCGCGGTAGTTTGTCCGTCGTCGCTGTCGATGTAGCCGGCCGTGGTGGTCCAGCGGCTGCCGAACAGGTTTGGATCGCTCCATAGAAAGGTGTTCGACCGCCGGTCGACGCTCGAGCTCGAGCCCAGCGACAGCCGCTTGCCCGTGCCGAACAGGTTGTAGTCATCGAATTCAAAGCCGGTGGAATTCGTGCCGCCCTTGCGCCCGAACGACACGCCCGGGCTCATCGTCCAGACGTCCTCGGCCGACACTTCGAGGTCGACGACCCCGTCGTGACGCGACCGCACGCGCACGCGCGGATCGCGCACGTAGCGCAGCCGTCGCAGCGCGCGTTCGGTCTCTTCGATTACGCGTACCGAGAACGGATCGCCTTCGGCGAACAGCAGTTGCGCGCGCAACGCGTCCTCGCGCGTGTCGACGTGCAGCCGGTTCGCGAGGCGGTACACCGCCTTGTTCTCGCCGGGCTTCGACGTGTCGAAGATGTCGCGCACGCGGACGCTGATGGAGCCGATGCTCTCGCCGTCCACGGACTGACTCTCCACGGATTGGGCGCGCACGCTGGACGCGAGCACACAGAATGCGGCCAGCAAGGTGACGAAGCGCAAGCGAACCTCGGAACGGGCGGCCCGATGGGGCCCTTGCGCGTAAGACGCCGGGGCGCGCGCCGATCAATCGCCCATCAATGGCCGATGAGACGCAAGTATTTGCCGATTCGGCGATTCCGCCGGGAACGATTGATTGTGTCGCCGTTCGCCGTCTAACCTCACGGCCGATGGAAGAAGATCGGCTGCTGGTGGAACGGCTGCTGGCGGGCGATCAGGCCGCGCTGCGGAAGTTCTTCGATGAATATTTCGACCGGTTGTATCGGTTCGCGTACGCACGTTTGCGTGGCGATGCGGCACTGGCCGAGGATGCGGCGCAGGCGACTCTGTCACGCGCGCTGCGCGGTCTCGGCAAGTTCCGGGGCGAGGCGGGGTTGTTCTCCTGGCTCGCGAGCATCTGCCGCAACGAGATCGCGGATCTGGTCGAGAAGTCGGCGCGCTCCAATGCGTATACGACCAGTCTCGACGCGGAAGGCGCCGCGCGCGACGCGGCCCACGCGGTCGCGATGCCGGCGATGGGGGAGAAGGCGCTCGCGGGCGCCGAACGCATGCGATTGATCCGGCAGGTCCTAGACGAGCTGCCGGGCAGGTACGGAGAGATGCTGGAACTCAAGTACATAGAGGAGTGGGACGTCGAACGCATCGCGCACCGCGTGGGCCTGTCGTTCGATGCCGCGCAGTCGCAACTGCAGCGCGCACGCCTCGCGTTCCGCTCCGCGCTGCAAGCGCGCGGCCTGTCCGCGGCCGATCTGCTGCCATGACCGAAACGCCCGATTACTCCGACGAAGAACGTGAAGCCGCCGCGCTGCTGGCGCAGCTCAGGGCGGTACCCGCGCCCGCGGCGCGCGAGCGCGCTTTCGCGCAGCTGCAGCGGGATTTCACCGCGTTGCAGCCGCCCGCGGCGCGTCCGTCCGCGCGCGGGCTCGAGCGCCGGTCCACACGATGGGCAATGGCTGCCGGCATCGCATTCATCGCGTTCGCGGGCGTGAGCTTGATCGCGTTGCGGCCCACGGCCGTTCTGGCGCGCGTCGAGGCACTCGATGGCGACGCCGTAGCGCGTGCGTCGCACTGGTTCAGCAGCGATGCGCGGCTCGCCGCCGCCGCCGACATCCACGCGGGCGATTCGCTCACCGTCGGTGCGAACGGCGGTGTATTGCTGCGCATCTCGCCAGATCTCACTGTGCGTCTCGCCGCGGGCACGCATGCGCGCTTCGCGGCCGCGGATCGGATCGAGCTCGCAGGCGGCACGGCGTTCGTCGATGCGACACCGGGCGCGCACGCGCCGCTGCGCATCGTGACTCCGCACGGCGACGTGACCCATCTCGGTACGCAATACCTCGTGCTGTCTACCCCGCGCTTCATCGAAGTCGCGGTGCGCGAAGGTCGGGCCCAGTTCGGTACCGCGGTTCCGACCGTGGTCGAGGCGGGTCATTGGATGCGGCTCCTGCGCGGCCCCGACAACGCACCGGCCAGCGGCGAGCTCGGTGATTCCGATGTGCGCTTCGCGTGGGTTGCCGGTCTGCCGAGCGAATTCCGCCTCGAGGGCGCGACGCTGCCGCAGTTTCTCGAGTGGTTCCGGCGCGAATCCGGGCTGACCCCGGTTTACAGCGCCGGCCTGAACACCGGAGACTTGGCCTCTGTGCATCTCAGGGGGTCGATCGAGCATCTGGAGCCGCTCGATGCCCTGAGCACCGTGCTCGAAACAGCGGATCTCGCCTGGCACCGCGAGGGCGCCAAAGTGATAATTGAAAAACGACCCGCGGCGGGCAACTAACTACCACAGAGCGCTGGGCACGCGGCTCGCGGCCGCATGCGTCGTGCTGTGCGCGCGCGCCGCCTGGGGCTTCGACGCCGGCCAGCCGCTCACGCAGGCGCTCGACGAGCTCGAACGCAGCGGGCTTAGGCTCGTCTATTCATCGGTGCTCGTGAAACCCGAGATGCGCGTGATGGACGGTCCCGGCCCAGGCGCGCCGGAAGATCGCGCGCGCCGCGTCCTCGCGCCGCACGGACTGACGCTGCGGCCGATGCGGCCGGGGACGTTCGCGATCGTGCGCGCGGCGCCTGCCGGGCTGGTCGCGCCCCCCGCGCCCGAGCCGCACGCCGACGATGCGGATGCACCGCTCGAAGAGGTGGCGGTGTACGCCAGTCGCTATCGCGTCGACTCGCAGTCCGCGCAGGGCCAGGCGGAACTGACCCGTGAAGACATCGAGGCGCTGCCCGGACTCGATCAGGACGCGCTGCGCGTGACGAAGTACCTGCCAGGCACCGCCAGCAACGGCGTCTCGTCGCGGCCGTACGTGCGCGGCGGCCGGCAGAGCGAGCTCGCGGTGTACTACGACGGCATTCCGCTGTTCGAGCCGTTCCACTTCAAGGATTTCCAGGGATTGTTAGGCGTGCTCGACCCGGCGGTCACCGGCAGCCTCGACTTCTACAGCGGCGTGCTGCCGGCACGCTACGGCGACCGTCTGTCGGGCGTGCTCGACATAGTGCCGCGCCGTGCGGGCGCCGACGACACCTGGATCCTCGGGCTCTCGCCGCTGTACATGTCCGCAGTGAGCAGCGGCCGCTTCGAAAGACGTCCGGTCGAGTGGCTGGCGGCGGCGCGCACCAGCACCATCGGTCTGGTCATCGACGACATCGACCAGCGCGTCGGCGATCCGGATTTCACGGACGCCCTGGCGCGCATCGAGATGCAGGTCGGCGAGCGGGCCACGCTGGTCGCCGGGTGGATGCTGCTCGACGATTCACTCGACTTGCAGGCCAGCGACCGCGCCGAGACGGCGCGCGCGAGCTATCGCGACGCCACGGGCTGGCTGCGCGGCGAGTACACGCTGGCGGACCATTGGAAACTCGCGGCGGCGCTGTCGCACACCGAGCGTCACACGACGCGCCGCGGCTCGATCGCGCGCGACAACGCGCTCGGCAGCGTCGACGATGTGCGGCGGCACGACGCCACCACGGCGCGCATCGAGGTGTCGCGCCAGATCGAGCGCACCCAGCTCATCGCCGGCATCGAGGCGCAGCACTACGTTTCCGAGTACGAATATCGCAGTGACGTGCAGTTCGAGCCGCGCTTCGCCGCGGCCTTTGGCCGTCCGGACAGCATCGAGTTCGCACGCCTGCGCGACGCGGGCGGCGACGGCTACGCTGCCTATCTACTTTACGCGTGGGCGGCGACGCCGCGGCTCAGCGTGAGCGGCGGGCTGCGCGCCGACCTGCAGCGCTTCGACGGTTTCGACGACGAGCAGGTCGCGCCGCGCCTCGCGCTCGAATATCGGCCGGACGAGAACTGGCGCCTGCGCGCCGCGCTCGGGCGCATGTACCAGACCGAGCGGCCCGACGAGCTGCAGATCCAGGACGGCGAGGACGTGTTCCATCGCGCCCAGCGCGCCGATCACGCCGTGCTCAGCGTCGAGCGGCGCTTCGCGCGCGACTGGTTCGTGCGCGTCGAGACCTTTCAGAAGCTGGTCGAAGATCCCGTGCCCATCTACGAGAACCTGCTCGATGCACTCGTGCCGCTGCCCGAGCTCGAGGTCGACCGGGTGCGCGTCGCGCCGCGTTCGTCGCGCGCGTATGGCGTCGAGACGACGCTGCGCTGGCAACCCGCCGAGCGCTGGTCCGCCTGGGCCGCATACAGCTGGGGCGAATCGCAGGACGAATTCCCAGGCTTCAATATTGCGCGCACCTGGGATCAGCGCAATGCCGTGAATGCCGGCTTGTCGTGGACGCGTCGACCCTGGCAATTGTCGGGCACCGTGCAATGGCGCAGCGGCTGGCGGCGCAACGCGCTCACGCTCGTCGACGGCACGACCGGTGAGCTCGCGCTGCTGCCGCGAAATTCGCTCAGCTACCCCGCGCTGTTCTCGCTCGATCTGCGCGCGACGTGGACGTTGCCGCTGCGCGCGAGCGCGCTGCATTTCTACGCCGACGTCGGCAACGCGACCAACCGCCAGGCGCCGTGTTGCACGGGCTACGAGCTGCAGATGCAGGGCGGCGCATGGACGCTCGAGCGCGGCTTCGACAGCACGTTTCCTCGCTACATGCTGCTGGGCGTGAACTGGGAATTTCCCTGATAAAGTGCACGCATGGACAAGCCCAGCCTCAACATCGTGCGCGCCGCGGACATCGCCGCGCACGCACAGCAATTCTCCCATCCCTGGAATCCGAACTCGGAGATGCACGGCATGCAGCTCGCGCGCAGCGTGGGCTTGAAGCGCACCGGCGTGAACTTCATTCGCGTGCCGGCCGGCAAGGAATCCTACGTCTACCACGCGCACTACTATGAGGAGGAGTGGCTCTACGTGCTTGCGGGCCGCGCGCTCGCGCTGATTGACGACGTGGAATACGAAGTGGCGCCCGGCGATTTCATCGGCTTCCCGGCGCCGTCGGTCGCGCACCTCATGCGCAATCCAGGGCCGGAAGATCTGGTCTATCTGACCGGCGGCGAGAACCGCGAGTACGAGGTGGCCGAGTTTCCGAAGCTCGGCAAGCGCATGTTCCGCCGCGGCCCGCAGGTCGACGTGTACGACATCGACGATGCGAAAGCGTTCGGGCCGCTCTGACGGCCGGTCAGCACGGCGACACCGCGAACACGCTGCCGACGGAACCGCACACGCCGTTGATGACGCGCGTCGCGACCCGACCGCGGTTCAACGCGATGTCGCACAGGAACAGGAACGCGATGCCTAGATAGGCCGCGTACGCAACTCCCACGTAGCTTCCGTGGATGATGGTCAGCAGCCAGTTCTGCGAGAACACGTATATCCAGGCGCAGAATACAGTCGCGCAGGCGAGCAGCACGCCGGGGAACAGCAGGTGACGCGCCGCGCCCGGCTTTGCGTAGGAGACGATGAGCAGCAGCAGGAAACACGCTGCGTTCGTCGCCGTGAAGATGCGGAGCTCACGCGTGAGATCGGTCTTCACTTTCATATAGGTTCCGTGAAGCAGATCCGCCAGGCGCTCGTTGTCGCGGATGAGCCGCTGGATGCGGAGCAGATCGAACTTCTGGGCCAAGGCGCGCCGGCACTCGCATTTCGGATCGCGCACCTGCGCGAGTGCCGCCGCCAATGCCTCGCGTGCCCTCAACTTCACCGTCGCCTTGAGCTGCTCTATCTGTTGCCCGTTCTGCGCGTACAGATCTGCCGCGGCGCGCGCCAGCACGCTCTCGCCGGTGGGTGGACGTACCGCATCGATCGCGCCGTCGACTTCCACGATTATTTCACCCGCGATGAAGCTCGCGCCGATGCGCTCGACCCACTGCGGAACCGAAAAACTGATGACGAAAAACGTGCCGAACAAGGTGAGGCCCGCAAATCCGGCCGCGCGCATCAGCCACGTTCCGAGCACTTCCGGCGTCATGCCATGACTACGGTTTCCGGGCCTTCCAGGTTGCAAGCACCTGCGCTTCTTTTTCCGGCGCGATGCCTGCCTTGAGCTTCTCGCGCTCGGCGGCCGGCCGCGTGAGATGCCAGGCCAAGGTGTCGTCCACGGTCTTCTTCAGCGGCGTGATGCGCAGGCCCATGGCCAGCGCGGCCCGGTTGCTCGTGGCCGCGAACGCCGCTTCCTCTGCCTTGGCCGGCAGCCATACGGGCATCTCGCTCCATGGCGCCACCTTCTGCTCCTCGAGGAACTCGCCCGGTAGATAGATGACACGCGGTGCGTCGGCGGGCCTGGCCTGTTTGCGCGCCGCCGCGATGCAGGCGTCGGTGAGCTCGCCGAACTTGAATTCGTTGACGTTGCTGACCGCGTTGTACACGCCGGTGACGTTGTTCTCGATGATGCCGAGCGTGAACGCGGCGAGGTCGCGCGCGTCGATGACCTGGAACGGATCGCCGGGCGCTCCCGGCGCGATGAACTCACCGCCACGCGCGGCGCGCGCCGGCCAGTACGTGAAGCGGTCGGTGTTGTCGTCCGGCCCGACGATGAGGCCCGGACGGATCACCGTCGTGCGGCCAGGCAGCGCCTTCTCGACGGCCTGCTCGCACAGCGCCTTCAGCGGTCCGTAGGTGTCACCGTCCACCTTCTCGACGGTCTCGTCCGTGAGCTTGCCCACGGGAGAGGACTCGTCGCGCGGCACGCTGAAATCCGGATACACCGACACCGACGAGACGAACACATAGTGTTTGACGTTCGGCGCGAGCAGCACGGCGGAGTTGCGCACGAAGCGCGGCACGTAGCCCGAGTTGTCCACCACCGCGTCCCACTTGCGGCCCTTCAGGCCCTCGATGTCGTCGGTGCGGTCGCCCCTGATGCGCTCGATCTCGGGAAACTTGTCGGCATTCGTCTTGCCGCGATTGAAGAACGTCAGCGTGTGGCCGCGCTCGAGCGCCAGCGCGGTCATGTGCAACCCGATGAAGCGTGTGCCGCCGAGGATCAGGATCCGCAGCGGCTTCTCCGCCTTCTTTATCTTTTTCCCACCCCAGACTGGCGTGACCGCGGCGAGCGCCCCGGCGGCGGCCATCGACAACAGTGTGCGGCGCTTCATGTAGTGCTCCGTGCGCGGCGACGCGCAGTTGGTTACTTCGCGCCTGGCGACGCGTAGGCCGCGACCCAGTCGCGCACCGTCCGGTACCAGAACAGCGAGTTCTGCGGCTTCAACACCCAGTGATTCTCATCCGGGAAATACACCAGTTTCGAGGGCACGCCGCGCTTCTGCAGCGTGTTGAACAGCTCGAAGCCGTGATTGACCGGCACGCGCATGTCGAGCTGGTTGTGCACGATGAGCGTCGGCGTCTTGAAATTGCCCGCCAGCGTGTGCGGCGAAACCTTCGCGAACTCTTCCGGCTTGTCCCAGTAGTTGAAGAATCGCTCGACCTCGCCGCCGTAGTCCGAACCCTGCTGCGTGAACAGGTCGTAGACCGCGGCGTGTGCCACCAGTGCCTTGAACGGATGCTCGCGGCCCAGCAGCACGGTAGCCAGATATCCGCCATAGCTCGCGCCCGCGGCCACGGTGCGCGCGCGGTCGATGAACGGTTTCGCCAGCATGAAGTCGGCGGCCTTGATCGTGTCCTCGTAGGGCAGCGTCACCCAGTCGGGATTGATGGAATCCGCGAAGTCGTTGCCGAAGCCGCTCGAGCCGTGGAAGTTGTGCCAGGTCACGACGTAGCCCCAGCTCGCGAACACCTGCGCGTTCCAGCGCCACTGCGTGGCGTCGGTGATCGCGTTGTGAGGCCCGCCGTGCAGCAGGAACAGCAGCGGATACTTCCTGCTCGCGTCGAAGCCGGGTGGATAGACGATCCACATCTGGATGTCGGCGTCCTTCGCGCCCTTGTACGTGACGCTCTCGACCTTGCCCATGTCTATGCCGGCCAGCGTTTCGTCGTTGAAGCCGGTCAGTTTGGTCGCGGCGCCGGAGCGCGCGTTGAGGGACACCAGGGTCGGCGGCTCGCTGAAGCTCTGGCGGATGGCGACCAGCGCCCTGCCGTTGTTCGACAGCGCGAGTCCGCCGAACGTCGACGCCTTGGTCAGCGGTGCCGGCACCCCGCCATCGAGCCGAAAGCGATAGACGCGGCGCGTGCCGGCGTCGTCGATGGTACCTAACAAGGTGCGCGAGTCGCGCTCCCAGACCAGGCCATCGACCGAGCGGTCCCAGTTCTCGGTGAGTCCCACCGTCGTGCCGGCGGCGCGGTCGTGCATCATGAGGCGCGCGCGATCGGCGTAGAAGCGCGGGATGCGCTGCTGCGTGAACGCCAGGCGCTGGCCGTCGGGGCTGTAGCGCGGCGTACCGTCGTCGCTCTTGCTGTCCGCCGTGAGGTCGCGCGCCGGCTTGCACCCGCAGGTCGCGAGCAGGATGACGTCGTAGTTCGATGCGATTCCGCTCTTGTCGACGTTCGCGCTGAACGCCACCTCCAGACCGTCGGGTGAGATGTCGTAGGAATAGCTGTCGACATCGGTGTTCGAGAGGTGGTAGCCCGACATGCGCGTGATCGCCTTCGGCTCGAGACCATTGCCGCCCTCGATGCCGATCGTGTAGAGGTGCGGCTCGGTGTCGTCGAGGAAGTGGTCGAAATAGGAAATCGGAGTCTGCGTCCACACGCGCGCGGTCATCTTCGATTCCTCGCGCTCCTTCTTGCGCGCCGCCTGGTCTTGCCAGCGCACCAGGTCCGGCCACACGTTGCTGACGAACGCGATGCGCGCGCTGTCCGGAAACCACTTCGGCACGCTGACACCCGTCGGAACATTGGTCACACGGCGCGCCTCGCCGCCGTCGACCGCGATCACATAGATCTGGGCTTCTTTG
This sequence comes from Pseudomonadota bacterium, assembly GCA_043747875.1. Taxonomy (GTDB): domain Bacteria; phylum Pseudomonadota; class Gammaproteobacteria; order Steroidobacterales; family Steroidobacteraceae; genus CADEED01. The sequence goes on from JAYTOI010000173.1 coordinate 27,602, forward strand.
TCGTCACCGCGCTTGGAGACGAACGCGATCCACTTGCCGTCCGGGCTCACCGTGGCCTGCGTATCGTTGGCCTTGTCGCTGGTGAGCTGGCGCACCGCGCCCCCCGCGACGGGCACCATCCACAAATCCGTGAGGCCCTTGTTCTCCTGGATGTCGTACGTGGTCACCGGCACCACCGCCTGCGTGCCGTCAGGCGTGATCGCCGGGTCGCCGAGCCGCTTCAGCGCCCACATTTTTTCGGCGCCGAATCCGCGCACGGGGTCGGCCGCAGGTTGTGAGGGGCCCTGGGCATGGACGACGGCAGAGGCGGCGATGGCAAACGCCATCGCCGTAGTGGCGAGCATGGAACGGTGCATGGAATCCCCGGGTTCTGTTGCGCGCGGCGCGCGCCGATGGCGGACATTCTGTCGCGCCCCGAATTCGCCTCGCAAGCCGTATTGCATCGTTTTGCCGAAGTGACCCTTCGTTCGGCCGCAGCGACGGTGCGAGAATTGCGCGTGCCATGAAACCCACACCCGACAACTCGCATCGATACAATGAATTCGGCCAGCCGATCGGCTTTGCACTGCCCGACTGGAAGCCGCCGCCGTTTCCGCCGCACGCCGCGATCCAGGGGCGCCATTGCCGCCTGGAGCCTTTGAACGTGGCGCGGCACGCCCGCGCGCTGTACGAGGCGCAAGCGGACGATCGCAAACATGAACGCTGGACGTACTCGTTTCACGGGCCGTTCGCGGACCTGGCGGCGTATGAAAAATGGATGGAGGAGGCGCGGGGTTCGCGCGATCCGCAGCACTACGCCATCGTCGACGCCGCCAGTGGCCAGGCCGTGGGCTCGGCCACCTACATGCGCATCGAGCCGCGCCATGGAGTGATCGAGATCGGGAACATCTACTTCTCGCCGCGTCTCGCGCGCACGCGTGCGGCGAGCGAGGCGATCTATCTATTCGCGGCCAACGTGTTCGAGCTCGGCTACCGGCGTTTCGAATGGAAGTGCGACAGCTGCAACCTGCCGTCGCGCGCGGCCGCGGTGCGTTTCGGGTTCACGTACGAGGGCCTGTTCCGCCAGGCCATCGTCAACAAGGGCCGCAATCGCGATACGAACTGGTTCGCCATCCTCGACCGCGACTGGAATGCGGGTCTGAAGGACGCCTATCTACGCTGGCTGGATGCCGCGAACTTCGACGCGGAAGGGAATCAGAAGATGAGGTTGTCCGAGCTCACCGCGCCGTTGGTGCACGCGCGGAGTTAGCGGACACTCGGATCAACCCGCCAGGAAACTCAGGAGCTGCTTTGCCACGACCTCCGGCACGGCCTCCAGAATCCGCTTGTCCTGATCCGGCAGATCCACCACTTTCGCGCCCGGCACCAGCTTCGCCACCCGGCCGCCGGCCTCCCAGAAAGAATCCTTCGGCCGAAGCACCAGCAATGGTTGCGTTACGAGCGGCAGGCGCTCCTGCGCCTTCCAGTTGACGATGGCATTGCGCGCCCACAACGCGCCCTGGCTCAGGCCCTCGGGCGCGGACAGGTCGCGATACGACTTGCGCTCGCCCTCGTCGAGCGCCGGCACGCCGACCATAACCACCTTGCGCACGATCTTCGGCTTCGCGATCGCGATCTCGGCCACGATCGCCGCGCCGGACTGCGTGCCTAACAAGTCCACCTGGCGGAAGCGCATCGAATCCAGGAAATCGCAGACCGCTTCGGCATACGCCCCGATCGACATCTGTTTGGGCGGCGCGTCCGACTCGCCGCAGCCGGGCAGGTCGGGGCTGTACACCGAGCGCGAATTCCCGAGCACCTTCGACACTTCGAGGAACACGCGACCGGTGTTCTGCGCGGCGTGCACGCACACCAGTGTCGTCAGCTCGTCGAATCCGCCCCCCGCGGGAATCGCGTTGTGCACGTGGAGCTGGCCGTGGCGGCACTCGAAGTACGCGCGACGCAGACGAGGAGTGGGGACTGCGGTGTTCATCGGGCGCCAACGATAACTCAAAGTAGTCAGTCGCGAGATGTCGGCGCGTCGCGGACGACCAGCGTGGCAAAGCCGATCTATCGGTGTGGCGCAATCGCTCGCGCGGCGATGGACGAGCTCCGAAGTTCCTCCATGGCGTTGCGCCAATTTGCCGCTTCGGGACGCAGAGCGCTTGGGCGGACGCGACTGGCTGCCCGTCCGGGTCAGCCGCTTCCTACGATCCGCGCCTGAAAGCCGCGCGCCGCGCCCGCCACAGGCCCTGTAGCGCACGATTCGCGCGCGCCGCTGCGCCTGATTTGACAGAACTGAGAAGCGCATTCGCATTTCCTGCGATCCGCGAAAAGTCGTCATCCATGCCGCGCGAAGGGCGGACTAGAATCGCCGCATAAAAACGAGCCTTGGGGATACCCCGCGATGCCACCCACCATTACCAGCGCGTCCTCGACGGACGTCGACCATGAAGCAACGGCCGAATTGCCGGTGCTCGATGTGGCCGCATACGAATCGACTCTCGGCGACTCGGGCCACAGCGACACGTGGGTGCTGCCGGCCAGCATGAAGGTCGAAAGCGAATCCATCCCGACGCTGCGCGGGGCGGTGGATCTCGAATCGACGGCCGACATCTCCGTCGCGGATTTCAGCGGCACGCACGAGATGCCCGCATTCCCGCAGCTCAAGAACGCGCTCAAATCCGCCACGCCCGCTCCCGCGGCCGGCGCGACTCCGGGGTCCGCACCCGCGAAAACTCACGCCGCCGCCAAAGCCAGATCGCGCGCCGCAGCGACGCCCGTCACTCCGCCCGCAAAGGCAGAAACTCCGTCGCCCGCGCGCGCCGCTACGGTCGCAGCCACGCCCGCGCCCGCGGTGGTGCCGCCGTCGCCGCCGCTCATCGGCGAGCTGCGCAACGCGCTCGCGAGCGCGGAGCGACGCATCGAACAACTGAACGAGCGCGCGCGCATCGCGGATGTCGAGCGCACCGTCGCCGTGGCACGCGCGAATGGCGAAGCCGCGCAGCTTCGCCTGCAGCTCGAGAACCATCGCGAAGTGCTGCAATCGATGCGCGCGCAGCTCGGCGTACGGCACGCGGAGGAGTCGGCGCTCGAAGACGAGTTGTTCGCGCGCGCCGACCGCATCGCGACGCTCGAATCGGACTTGGGGCTGCAGGACGAGGTGCTCAACGAGAAAGTGGCCGCACTCGCCGGGGCGCTGGGCCGCGTCGAAACGCTCGAGACCGACACCATGAACTTGCGCGCGTCCGTGGCGCGCCGCGATCAGCAGATCGCCGTGCTCGCAGCCGATCTCGCCGCGCGCCAGCAGCGCGAGGCGGCGCTCGAGGCGCGCCTCGAGGATGCGATGGTCTCGGTGAACGCCAACGTGCCCGCGTTGCGCGCCGACCTCGCTGCGCGCGACGGGCAGATCCGCACGCTCGAGCTCGCCATCAAGGAATCGCGGGCGTGCATCGAAGACCGGAATCACGACCTGCAGGTTGCCGACGAAAGCATCCGCGGACTCGAGAACGAGTTGCGCGACAAGACCGGCAAGCTCGAAGAAGCCAACGTGACGGTCGATGAATGGCGTGCGGTGATTGCCGAAAGCCAGCGATCGATCCTCGAGCGCGACAAACGTATTCGCGCGATCCAGGCCGACCTGGAAAAGCGCGCCGCGCCCGGCCTGGACCGCGCGGGGCAGACCAGCGAGGAGGTGACGCTGGAGGGCCCGGCGCGCGTCCTCATCCGCACCGACGGCAACACCGATTTCGTGCACGTGCTCGGCCGCCGCACGCGCATCGGCCGCGGCGACGACAATGAGCTGGTGCTCGATACCAAGCACATCAGCCGCTACCACGCGGTGCTGCTCGCGGGCCCCGTGCACACGTCGATCGAGGACCTGCAGAGCACGAACGGCGTGTTCGTCAACGGCAAGCGCGTGACCCGGCAGGTGCTCAAGGACGGCGACCGCCTGACGGTGGGGCGTACGCAGTTCCGCTACACCGTCCGTGACTAACTAAGACGGCTGTTTTTCCGGCGCGCAGGCGCGCCGACCCTTGCCGCGGGCGTTGCGCCGGTTAAGCTTCGCCTCCTATGTCCGACAACTACATCGAACGCATCCTCCGCGCGCGCGTCTACGACGTGGCCGTGGAGTCGCCACTCGAGCCCGCGCCGCGTCTGTCGCGCCGCCTCGGCAACACCATCTGGTTCAAGCGCGAGGACTTGCAGCCGGTGTTCTCGTTCAAGCTGCGCGGCGCATACAACAAGATTGCACACCTGTCGGAGTCCGTCGCCAGGCGCGGCGTCATCTGCGCATCCGCGGGCAACCACGCGCAGGGCGTGGCACTGGCCGCGAAGCGGCGGCAAATACCGGCGGTCATCGTGATGCCGCAGACCACGCCTGACATCAAGGTGAGCGCGGTGCGCGATCTCGGCGGTGAGGTGGTGCTGCACGGCGACGATTACGACAGTGCCTACGAGCACGCGCAGACGATCGTGCGCGAGCGCAACCTGGCATTCGTGCATCCCTTCGACGATCCGGACGTGATCGCGGGCCAGGGCACCATCGCAGTGGAAATCCTGCGCCAATCGCGCGGCGACATCGACGCCATCTTCGTGCCCGTCGGCGGCGGCGGTCTCATCGCCGGCATCGCCATCTATGCGAAGTACCTGAACCCCAAGCTCAAGATCATCGGTGTCGAGCCGGTCGATGCGGCCGCGATGCACGATTCCCTGCGTGCGAAGAAACGCGTGACGCTCGAGCGCGTCGGCATCTTCGCGGACGGCGTCGCCGTGAAGAAGGTGGGCGAGGAAACTTTCCGTCTGTGCCGGGAGTACGTCGACGACATCGTGCTCGTCGACACCGACGAAATTTGCGCCGGGATCCAGGACGTGTTCGAAGACACTCGCTCCATTGTCGAAGGCGCGGGTGCGCTCGCAGTCGCGGGCATCAAGAAGTACAGCGCGCAAAATTCGTGGCAGGGCAAACGCATTGTCGCCATCAACAGCGGCGCGAACATGAATTTCGACGTGCTGCGCTACGTCGCCGAACGCTCGGACGTGGGCCAGGCGCGCGAGGCGCTGTTCGCGGTGGAGATTCCCGAGAAGCCCGGCAGCTTTCTCAAGTTTTGCGAGATCCTCGGCCAGCGCGCGGTGACCGAGTTCAACTATCGCTACGGATCGAAGGAGCGTGCGCAGCTGTTCGTCGGTCTCGCGGTTGCTCGGGGAAAGGAGGAGCGCGATGAGCTCAGTGCGTCATTGCGGGCCGCTGGCTACGGCGTCACCGACATGACCGACAACGAGATGGCGAAACTGCACGTGCGCTACATGGTCGGCGGTCACGCCAATGGCAACGTCGCCAATGAGCGACTGTATCGATTCGAATTTCCGGAACGCAAAGGCGCGCTGATGAGATTCCTGCAGGCCATCGGCACGCGCTGGAACATCTCTTTGTTTCACTATCGCAACCACGGCTCGGACTATGGCCGCGTTCTCGCGGGGATCGACGTATCCGCGTCCGACACCGCGGAATTCCTCGATCACCTTAATGTGTTGCACTATTCCTACAGCGACGAGACTAACAATCCGGTTTATCGAATTTTTCTGGGTTCGTAGTAGATTTTCGACTCGCGTCGGGGAACACGGGCCGCGCATGGCGGTCCGTGTAGAATGCCGCCCGCCGTCGCAATCAGGTCGCTATTGGTGTTCGACGAACAGCACCCCCTTTTCGGCACCTACAAAGTCGCCAAACGCATTGCAATCGGCATCGTCGGCGGTTCTGTGCTCGCCATGGGTATCGTGATGATGGTGACGCCCGGCCCGGGCATCCCGGCCATCCTCGCCGGGCTCGGCATCCTGGCCATCGAGTTCGCGTGGGCGCGCATCTGGCTCAGGAAGATCAAGACCAAGGCCGAGTCGGTCACGCGCAACTTCCAAAATCGGAACGGCAACAATCGAAACAACGGCGAACGGGGCGCCGAGCCTCCGCCGCCCGGATCAGTCTAACTACTGCGCGCGCGAGCACGCGGCAATGTCACAATAGCCGCTATTCGATCGGCAGCTCCAGCAACAGCTCGCGAACGAACCTGACGGGTGGCGTGCCGTACGACAGCACGCTGTCGTGATACCGCTTGAGATCGAAGGCCGCGCCGAAGCGCGCCTCGACCTCCGCGCGCAGCGCCTGGTGCTCGCGCGCCCCCACGAAGTACACCGGCAGCTGCGCCGACGACAATTGCGCGCGCGTCCACTTGCCCGCGGCCTCGCGCTCCTCCTGAAACCCCAGCGTCATCATCAGCTTCATGGCGGCGTCGCGTGAGATGCCGTCGACGTGTACGGCCTGGTCGAGCAGCGCGTTGACGATGGTGCGCAGATACCACTTGAGCTGGATCAGCCGCATGAGCGGATCGCCGTTCATGTAGCCGGCGTCGACCATCACTTGCTCCGTGTACACCGCCCAGCCTTCGGCGAACGGCCCGGATGACAGCACGGCGCGCAGCGGCGACGGATACTTGTTCGCGTGCGCGAGCTGTAGATAGTGCCCCGGCATCGCCTCGTGCACGGTGAGGTTGTGGATGGAGCGCGAGTTGTATTCGCGCAGGAATGAATCCGTCTGCGCGTGCGTCCACTTCGCCGGGATCGGCGACACCGCGTAAAAGGTTTTCTGCCCCGCATCGAGCGGGCCGGGCGGGTCGCAGTAGGCCAGCGCCACGCCCTGGCGGAACTCGGGCATCTCGACGATCTCGATCGGCTCGTCGGGTACGGTCACGAGATTCTTCTCGCGCACGAAATTCGTCGTCTCGACCAACGCGGCGCGCGCGGCGTCCAGCACCTGGTCGCGCGCGGGACGCTCGGTATAGGCGAGCTCGAGCGCGGCGCGGATTGCGCGCAGCCGCTGATCCTCGCTGGGTTTGTCGGGAGTGGGAGGGTGACCTCGCCTGGAACCGAGAAGGGTGGCAGCCAACTTGTACATCGCGGCGTGCGTGGCTTCGAGCTCGCTCTGCGCCTGCGCCTTGATCTCGGTGCGTGACAACGGCGAGAACAGCGCGAACGCGAGCTTGCGATCGTAGAGCTCGGCGCCGAGTCGAAACTCGCCCTTGGCCTCCGGCGTGAGCCGCTTGTCGAGCCAGATCTGATGTTGATTGAGCGCGCTGCGCGCCTTGGCCACGCTGGCGCGCAGCTTTTCTCGATCTTCGGCCGGCAACGATTCGATGGCCGGGGCGATCTGCTGCTCGAGCATCGAGACCAGGCCGGCGTTTTGTTTCGCCGCGGTCTCGGCGTGTATCTTCGGCACGCGCGCGGGCTCCAGCACCTCGCGCACCTGCGCCAGGAACCGCGGCAGCTCGTCGAGGCGCGCGCCGACACTCTTGAGACGCTGCGGCAAGGGTGCGAACTCGCGTGCGGTCAGATCGTAGAACGCGTTGCCGGCGATGCCCGTGTAGATGAGCGGGTTCCGGCGCCAATCTTCGAGTGTCTGGATGCGCCAGCGGTCGTATTCGAGATGGTGCTGCAGCAGCAACGCATCGACCTGGTTGGCGCGCGAAAGCTGCGCGGGGTCGAAGGCCTGGAGCGCGGAAAGATAGAGCTCGTCGAACATCACGCGCGATTGCCAGCTGATCGCGCCCACGTCGTCGAGCTCGTCGTCGAAGCGGTGGTCGCCGCGCGCGGTGGCGCCGACCGGGGACTGCGCGGCGGACTCGTCCAGATAGCGCTGTGCGAGCGCGGCGAATTGCTGGTCCGCGGTGGGCGGCGGCGGCGGCGGTGCGGGCTGTGGTTCTTGTTTGGGCGGCGCTGGCGCGCAGGCGCAGAGCAGCAATGCCGCGACACCGACAACGACTTTCGCCTTCATCGCACCGCTCCAAAATATCGGCCTGCGAGGCCAGCCGAGCGCGAAGTTACCAGTTAAAGTGCGCGCACCCAACTTCGCGATTTCCCTTGAGCACCACTACCAGCTCGCTTGCGAGGCAAGCGCTTCAGCATCCCGATTTCGCGCGCTACGCCAGCGCGCGATTTGCCGCCACCCTTGCCTGGCAGATGCTCGACGCCGTGCTGCTCTATCAAGTGTGGCATATGACTGGAAGCCAGGCGCTCACCGGCACCGTGGGGCTCTCGCAATTCCTGCCGTTCGCGCTCCTGCTGCTGCCTGGCGGTCAGATCGCCGATCGGTACGATCGCCGTGCGCTGATCATTTGCGCATACGCGCTCGAAGCCGTTGCCACGGGCATCCTGCTCGTATTCACGCTCAACGATGGTCGCGAAGTCTACGTTTGCCTGATCGCCGCCGCATTGTTAGGCGTCGGGCGCGCATTCTGGGCGCCTGCCGGTCAGGCAATGACGCCGAACCTCGTTCCGAAGAATCTGCTGCCCGGCGCCATCGCCGTGAACTCGGCGTTGTTCCAGGCGGGTCTCATCGTGGGGCCGCTGATCGGAGGCGTGCTCGCGTACCTGAGCATCGGCATAGCCTACGAGGTGGTCATCGGACTGCTCTTCGTGTCGATGTTGCTCATGGTTCGCGTACGGGCGGTGCGTGCCGAGGGCGCGGCCCAATGGCATTGGGCCCAGGTGCTCGACGGCGTGCGGTTCGTCTGGAGCAAGAAGCCGTTGTTCGGCGCCATCTCGCTCGATCTGTTCGCAGTGTTGTTCGGTGGCGCCGTGGCATTGCTGCCGGTCTTCGCCGATCAGATCTTGCACGTGAGTGGCGTCGGTTACGGGCTGCTGCGCGCGGCGCCGGGCATCGGCGCGGCCGTGGTCGCGGTGTGGCTCGGGCTGCGGCCGATCGCGCGGGATGCGGGGCGCTGGATGTTCGGCGGCGTCGCGGTGTTCGGTATCGGCACCATCGTGTTCGGCATGTCGACTAACTACTGGCTGTCGTTCGCCATGCTCGCGATCGTTGGCGCCGGCGACATGGTGAGCGTGTTCGTGCGCGGGCTGTTGGTGCAGCTGGAAACCCCGGATGCAATCCGCGGGCGTGTGAGCGCGGTGAACTCGCTGTTCATCGGCTCTTCGAACGAGCTCGGGGCCTTCGAGTCGGGTGTGACCGGGCAGTGGCTCGGTGCATCGCGCGCCGTGGTGTTCGGCGGCATCGGCACTCTCGTCGTCGTTGCGAGCTACATGCGTCTGTTTCCGGCGTTGCGCAAGCTCGATCGATTTCCGGAGCCGGTGCACTGAAAGTGGTGCCGGGGCAAGGTGTTCGTGGTTCGCAACGAGGCTTCGCAATGCACGGAAGAACCTCCGCCGAACCACGAGCACCTTGCCCGGCACCACTCTTCCCATCCAGCCCAGTACCGCCCCAAGAGCTGGATTTACTCGCGCCCTGTACATAAATACAGTCCGCGCATGGCGGACTCATATAAAGGTCGTGGCGCTCTTTCGAAGCCGCCGGGCCGCTTCGACAAACTCACACAGACTCTCGAGCACGATGGCTGGTACGAAGAGCCCCCGTCCGAATCGCTCGAGACCACCGTGCATGCCGAGCCTGCCCGCTCGATCATCAGTCGCAACGACTCCCCTGACATCGGCTTCGGCCAGAGCATCAATCCGTATCGGGGATGCGAGCACGGATGCATTTACTGCGCCGCTGGCGACACCCGGATCCTGATGGCCGACGGCTCGACGAAACCGCTCGCGAAGATTCGAACGGGCGACGCCATCTACGGCACGCGACGCGTGGGATGGGGACGTCGCTACGTGAAAACTCGAGTGCTCGCGCACTGGCGCGTGGTCAAGCCTGCCTACCGCGTGACGCTTGCGAACGGCACCACTCTGACTACCGGCGCTGACCATCGCTTCCTGAGTCACCGCGGCTGGAAATTCGTTACCGCTGCGCGCACCGGGCACGCGCATCGAGACCAACTCGCGCTCGCCGACAAGTTGATGGGACCGGGCGAACACCAGCGCGATCTCGGCGGAAAAGTGGTGCGGAGCGCCGCGCGCCTGGCTGTCAAAAGCATCGAGCCGCTCGGCAAAGTCATGCGCCTCTACGACATCACCACCGGCACCGAAGACTTCATCGCCAACGGCGTCGTCAGCCACAACTGCTACGCCCGCCCGAGCCACGCATACATCGGGCTCTCCGCCGGCATCGATTTCGAAACCAAGCTCTTCTACAAAGCCGGCGCGGCGCGCCTACTCGAAGCCGAGCTCTCCGCGCCGAAATACAAGTGTTCGACGATCATGCTGGGCGCGAACACCGACCCGTACCAGCCGCTCGAGCGCACGCTCAAAGTCACGCGCTCCATCCTCGAAGTGCTGGCGCGCTGCCGCCACCCGGTCACTGTCACCACCAAGGGCGCGCTCGTGGCGCGCGACGTCGACGTGCTCGCGGATCTCGCGCGCGACGGTCTCGCGCGCGTGATGTTCAGCATTCCTACACTCGACGACGACATGAAGCGCATCCTCGAACCGCGCGCGGCGGCGGCCGCGGCGCGCCTGAGGGCCATGCGCGTGCTGGCGGACGCTGGTGTCACGGTCGGGGTGTTGGTTGCGCCCATCATCCCGATGCTCACCGAACATGAAATCGAATCAGTGCTCGAGGCGTCGCGCGGGGCCGGTGCGTCGCTCGCGGGCTACACACTGGTTCGGCTGCCGTATGAAGTGAAAGACCTGTTCCGCGAGTGGCTGGCCGAGCATTTCCCCGAGCGCGCCGCGCATGTGATGTCGGTGATTGGCGGCATGCGCGGCGGTCGCGACAACGATCCCGGGTTCGGGACCCGCATGCACGCCACAGGTCCAATGGCGCAGCTCATTCGGCAGCGTTTCGACCTTGCGTGCCGCCGGCTGGGGTTTCCGCAGGAGCGCGACTACCAGCGGCAGCTTTCGACGCATCTCTTCCGCCCACCGCTACGTACTCATCCACAACTGTCGCTGGATCTGCCGCTTTAACATCACCGCGATGCGCTAAGTTGGGAACCACGGCGATCGGCATGCGGTCACAAAGTGATGATGCTGCGCCGTGGCATACTCGACCTGCGCATCGGTTTTCCAGCATTCGCCTTGGGAGCTCGAGCATGAACACTATCCGCATGACATCTGCTCTCATCGGAGTCCTGATGCTCGGAGGTTGCATGCAAGCGCGCATCGAAGAGTCGCGCGAGCTCGCTACTCCACTCGCCAAAGGCGAACGCGTGGTCATCCTCGCGAAGCCCCAGATCGAAGGCGCGGGCGCCGAAGACGAGTTCATGGACTGTGTCAGCGACGGGCTCGATGACGGCCGTCGTGGCGTCGCCGTTCACGACAACAACGATTTCGTCGACAACATGTTTCCCTGGTTCGAGCCGAGCACCGCGCCCGGCAAACCGGAAGCGCTCAGCGCGTTGCTCGCGCGGCCCGGTGTCGCGGACAAGGTCACCGAGAGCGGCGTGCGTTATGTAGTCTGGCTCGATGGCAGCACGCGCAAGACCGACGGCGGCGGCAGCCTCGCCTGCGGGGCGGCACCCGGTGGGGCGGGCTGCGTGGGCTTTGGATGGTGGCAGAAGGAATCTGCCTACGAAGCCACCATCTGGGATTTGAAACAGGCTAAGTCGGCGGGTAGCGTGGGGACGAATGTCACTGGAACTTCCGCCATCGTCGGGGCAATAGTCCCCATACCGTTCATCGCGCGCGTGCAGGCGACCGCATGCAATCGCATGTCTTCCCAGCTGCGCAGTTTCTTTTCGGGAACCGGCACTGAAAACGCCGGTACCCACTGATTACGACTTCCTGGAGGAGGTTCGCATGCGCACTCCATATTTCATCCTGATCGCTCTCTCCTCGGCGATCCTCGCGGGTTGCGCATCGAGCAGCGGCGGCGGCATGCCGGCGCCCGGCGGTAGTGGCGGCATGCCCGGTGGCGATGGCGGTGGAGGTGGTGGATTGCCTGGCGGTGGTGGCGGCATGCCGGGCGGAATGCCTGGTGGTGGCGGCGGACTTCCCGGCGGAACGCCCAGTGGTGGGGGCGGGCTTCCCGGCGGAGGAATGCCCAGTGGCCTTCCCGGTGGCAGCGCCGGCCTTCCCGGCGAGCCGGGCGCTTCGGCTCCCTCGGCTCCCAGTCTTCCCGGTGAATCGGGCAGCGGTTCGAGCTCGGAAGGCTCCTCCGGCGATGGCAAATCCGGCAGCTCCACGCCCGAAGGTCCGGGAGGTGGCGCGCAGACTTCCGACGAACGACGCGATGCCGGTGACAAGGCGCTCGACGATTCGCTCGGCGATTTCGATCAGACGCTGAAGAAAGAACAGGAGCGTGTCGCGAAAGAGCGCGATGCGCGCGGCACGGCCGAAGGCGAAGGCTCGGATTCTTCCGGCAGTTCGGGCGATGGTGCCGGTGGCGCCTCGGGCGGTGGTCGCGAAGGTGATTTGAAATCCGCGGGTACCGCTGGCACTTCCGGCAGCAGCGCGAGCTCGGATCCGGCGGGCCAACAAGGCGGTTCCGCTGAAGGCGGCGACCAGGGCAACAGCAAGAGCAAGACCAGCGGTGCCGGCGGTGGCGGCGCAAATCGCAATGTGACGATCGGCAGCGACGACGACATCGTCGCGCGACGCCTGCGCAAGGCCGCGGAAGAAGAAACCGATCCGGAGCTCAAAGAGCGTCTCTGGAAGGAATACAACGACTACAAGAAATCGGCGAAATAGTTAGTGAATAGTTCGTGAGAGGTGATGCCATGAATCTGAAAATTCTTGCCGGAAGCACGGTGCTTGCGATGGCGCTCGCGCTTGCAGGCTGCGTCACCGCCGAAACGAAGCCGATAACCAAGATCGAGGCCAGGCAGGCCACGGTACACATCCCCGAGGCCGAGTTGCTCGACGTGGGCGTCCGCGTGCTCGATCCGGGCATCCCGAAGAACATCGAGGGCGACGAAGAGGCGCTCGCGAAGAAGCGCATCTATCCCGATCTGCGCAAGGCCGAGGCGCGCTACATCCCGACGCTGCTGCGCGAGACGCTCGAGGCCACGGCGCAGTGGGGCGCGGTGCGCGTCATCCCGAACAACGCGGAATTCGTCGACGTCATCGTCACGGGCGAGTTGGTCGATTCCAACGGCGGATTCCTCGCCATCGACATCACCGCCACCGATGCCGCCGGGCGCGTGTGGATCAAGGACAAGCGCTACCAGAGCCTGGTCGATCTCGGCGCGTACAAGACCACGGCGTCGATGAAGGCGCGCGATCCGTTCCAGAACGTCTATTCCGAGATCGCCAACGACCTGGTCGCCGCGCGCGACAAGCTCACGTCGCTCGATCGCGAGAACATCCGCAAAGTCGCCAGCCTCAAGTTCGCCGCGGATCTCGCGCCCGAGGCCATGGCGGGCATGATCGCGGCCGACGCCAAGGGCGTCACCCAGGTAGTTAGACTGCCGGCCGAAGGAGACACGACGCTCGGGCGGATCGAACGCATTCGTGAACGCGATACGGCCGTGGTCGACACGGTCAACGACTACTACGCGAGCTTCCACGACAACATGGAAGACTCGTACGGCAGTTGGCGCCAGACGAGCTTCTCGGAGCTCGAGAAAGAGATGCGCGCCCGTTCGAGCGCGCGCACGCGCACCGTGCTCGGCGCGGCCGCGCTGATCGCCAGCATCTTCGCGCCCAATTCGTGCAGTACGTACGATGCCTGCCGCATCAACAACGCGATGCGCACCGCCGGCACCATGGGCGGCATTGCCGCCGTGCTCTCCGGCATCAAGAAATACGGGGACGCGCGTACGCATGCCGACGCGCTCAAGGAGCTTACCCAGAGCTTCCAGTCCGAAGTTGCGCCGCAGGTGGTGGAGGTCGAGGGGCATACGCTGCGCCTCACCGGAACGGCCGAAGACCAGTATCGCGAATGGCGCAAGCTCCTGAAGAAGCTCTATCTCGAGGAAGCGGGTGCCGCGGCAGCTGCCCCGCCGCCGGCTGCTCCGGCCACCACCACGGCAACGAGCAACGTCAAGCCCCCTGCGAGCTAGCCGAATTCGATACTGTTCCCAACCGTGACAAACCAGAACCAGGCTGGCACAAAGCTGTGCGGTCGTTTCGTGCTCATCGAGAAATTGGGCGCCGGCGGGTACGGCGAGGTGTGGCGCGCGCGTGACGAGATGCGCGACACGGAGATCGCGCTCAAGATTCTCTACTCCCAGTTCGCGAATTCCGAGCCCGCATGGCAGGTGTTCCAGCGCGAGTTCACGCTCACCGCGCGGCTGAATCACCCGGGCGTACTGCGCGTGCACGAGCCGGTGCGCGGCCCGGACGCCACGGTGCTGCCGATGGTGCTCGCCACGGGCGGCGACATGCGCGTGCTGCGCGGCGCGTCGTACACGCAGATCCTGCCGAAGCTCATCGACATTGCCGCCGCGCTCGAGCACGCGCATTCGCGCCGCATCGTGCACCGCGACCTCAAGCCCTCCAACGTGCTGCTCGATGGCGCGGGCCGGCCGTTGCTCGCGGATTTCGGCGCGGGTGCCGCCGAAGGTGACGCGACCGGCGGCCCTCCGGGCTCGCCGTTCTCCGCCAGCCCGCAGCAGCTCGCCGGAGAGCCGGCGCGTCCCGCCGACGACATCTACGGTCTCGGCGCGCTCGCGTACGAGCTGCTGTCCGGCTATCCGCCTTTTTACCCGGCGTTCGACGCGCGCAGGATCGCCACCGACGCGGTGCCGCGGTTGAAGTCCGTCAAGCCGATTCCGCCGCGCCTCGAGCTGCTGGTGTCGTGGTTGCTCGCAAAGCAGGGGCGCGAGCGCCCACCGTCGATGCGCCACGTCGCCGACGAAATGAGCGCGGTGCTCCAGGACACGCTCGGCTTGGAGAACAGCGCCGCCGACGGCGCGTCGGCGGCTGAAGCCGCCGATCAGGCCGAAAGATTGGGGGCGGACTTCAACAATGTCGCTCCGGCGATCGTTGCCGATCTCCCATCTACCGCTGGCAGCGTGCGCGAGCTCGAGGAAATCGATCCGCAGATGCTGCCGCAGGTGGACCAGCTGCGCGCACAGGTGCAGCGCGAGCAGCGCGCGCGCAACCGGCGCCGTGGCATAGGGCTCGCGGCCGTACTCGTGCTGGTCACCGGTGGCGTCGCGTACCTGCTGCCCCGGCTGGCGCGCGAGCAGAAGGTCGACGTCACCGCGCTCGATGTGCCCGCTGGCCCCACCGATGCCGACGTCGCCGCCGAGAAACGCGCCGGCGAACTCGCGAGCCAGCACACCGCGCTCACCAGGCGCGTGATCGAGCTAGATTCGCGCGCCGCCGCGCAGTGGGGCGGCGGAGACTTCGCCGCCGCGCGCCAGGCGCTCGATCAGATCGGCGGCGATCTCGAGCGCCGCAAGTTCGATGCAGTGACGACCCCGCTCGGCACCCTCGACAAACAACTCACCGAGATCGAAGCGCGCGTGCCGGCGGCGCTGGCCGCGCAGATCTCCGAGGGCAAACGCGCGTTGACGGCGGGTGAGTTCGAGAACGCGCGTCAGGCTTTCGACACGGCGCTCAAGATCGAGCCGGCCAATGTCGAGGCCACCGACGGCCTGGCGAAAGTGGCGGCGGCCAGCGGTGTCGTGCCGACGCTCGCGGATGCCGAGAACGCGGAAAGCGCGAAGAACCTGCCGAAGGCGCGCGACCTGTTCGCAGACGTGCTCCAGCGCAATCCCGGCAACGCCATCGCCACCGAGGGACTGGCGCGCGTCAATCGCTCCATCGCCGAGGAACGATTCAATGCCGAGCTGGGGGCAGGTCTCGCCGCGCTGAACGCCGGGCGGCTGGCCGAGGCGCGCACGCATCTCGACCAGGCACACGCATTGCGGCCCGACAGCGGCGAAGTGTCGGCGGCGCTGCAACGGGTCGGCGACATGGGCGCCGGACGCAACGATGCCGAGCTCGAGCAGCGCGCTGCGCGGCTCGTGAACGAAGAGCGCTGGACCGAGGCCCTGGCCTTGTACGACGAGGCGCTGGCGCGCGATCCGTCGCTGCAGTTCGCCCAAAACGGCCGCGCCACGGTGGCGCCGCGCACGGAACTCGGCAACCGTTTGCAGGCACTCATTGACAGGCCCGAGCGTCTCGCCGAAGACGGCGTGCGCGTGGAGGCCGAGCGGATGCTGGCGCGGGCGCGGGCTTTGCCGCGCCAGGGGCCGGTGATCCGCTCGCAGGTGTCGCGTCTCGAGTTGTTGCTGCCTACGTTCAATCAGCCGGTCATGCTGGCGCTCGAATCGGACAACGCCACGGAAGTCGGAATTCAGCGCGTGGGGTTCCTGGGTCGGTTCGACCGTCGCGAGGTGACTCTGAAACCGGGCAAATACACGGTCACCGGCAAGCGCTCGGGGTTCCGCGACGTGCGCCGTGAGATCACCGTGGCGCCCGGACAGTCCGAGCAAACCATCGTCATCCGCTGCCTGGAACCGATTTGATCCGACCACGATCTCAATAAATAACGTGGAACCGTCCCTCTCCATCGACCCGACCATCGTGCTGCGCAGCTCCCAGGGCGAATCGCGCTACGGCGCGCGTGTGCTGCTCGACCCGGGCTCGGGCGCGATGCGGGCGGACCATACCGATGCGCCTTCGCCGGTCGAAGCACGGCCCATCGCCAGCCTGCGTGCCGTGGGCGGCCGCTGGCTGCTCGATGCCTCGACCGAAGGCCGCGTCAGCATCAACGGTGTGCCCGTCGGCGGCGCCCGCATCGTCACCGCGGGCGACGTCATCACCGTCGCCGAGTCGCAGCTCCTCGTAGAAGAATCGTCACCGCAGTCGCTGGTGCTGCGTCGCTACGAGCTCGAAGGCACCGATACGCTGCCGCCGGTCGCGGACAGCGTGCAGACCCTGGCACGGCCCGCCGAAGAGCTGCCGGTCGAGATGGGCGAAGTGCCGAGCATCGACTCGCTCGCCCGCCCGACCGCGGGCACGAAGAAGCGCAGCCGGCTCAATTACGCCGCGTGGGCAATGGCGCTGCTGCTCGCGCTGGTGCTCGGCGTGTTCGCGCTGCTCAAGCCCATCGAGCTCGATCTGCGGCCCGCCGACGCCGACGTGCGCTCAGTCGGAGGTTTCTCGTGGCAGTCGGCATCGAGCGTGTTCGTGCTGCCGGGCGAGCACACGCTGCGCGCCCAGCGCGAAGGCTACGTCGCCGCCGACATCAAGGTGACCGTCTCGGGCCCGGCGCGCGCGCGCGCGCTCATCCACTTGGTCAAACTACCGGGCGAGCTCGAGGTCGACACCGGCGGCGTGCCGGCGCGCATTTCCGCCGACGGCGCGGAGCTCGGCACCGTGCCGGGCACGGTCGACGTGCCGGCCGGCGAGCGCACGCTGACGTTCGTCGCGCCGCGCCATCTCGCCCACGTCGAGCGCATCGTCATCGCGGGCGGCGGCGAGAAACAGAAACTGGCGGTCGTTCTCAAGCCGAACTTCGGCGTCATCACCGTGCAGTCCGTGCCCACCGGCGCGGCCATCGAAGTCGACGGCAAGCCCGTCGGCGTCACGCCCACGAAAGTGGAGATGGATTCGGGCATCCGGCGCGTGCAGATCTCCGTGCCGGGCCTGCGCGCGTGGACTTCCACTGTCGCCGTCACCGCGGGTCAGCCGCAGACTCTCGGCCCCATCACGCTCGGCGCGGCCGACGCCCGCGTGACCGTGCGCTCCGTGCCCGCGGGCGCGCAGGTGACTGTGGGCGGCAGCTTCCGCGGGCTCACGCCCGTTACCGTCGATCTGTCGCCCGGCGTGTCGCACGAAATCACGATCACGCGCGCAGGGTATGCGCCGTGGACGCGCGCGATCTTCGCCGACGCCGGCAAGGAGTCGATGCTCGATGCGCGCCTCGCCGCGCTGCTCGTGCAGGTGCGCGTGCAGGGCGCGCCGGCCGACGCGGAAGTGTTCGTGAACGGCACGTCGCGCGGCAAGGCGCCGACGTCGTTCGAGCTGCCGGCGAGCCGCCACCGTCTCGAAGTGCGCAAGGAAGGCTACAAGGCCTTCGCCAGCGACCTGGTGCTCGCGCCCGGCATCGGGCGCACCGTCGACTACCAGCTCATCGACCCGAAGGACATCGCCGGCAACGCGCCGCAGCGGCTCACGACCAAGGACGGCATCAAACTACTCATCGTCGCCGGCGGCACGTTCCAGTCCGGCAGCGAGCGTCGCGAGCAGGGCCGCAGGCCGAACGAGGGCGG
Source organism: Pseudomonadota bacterium (assembly GCA_043747875.1). Taxonomy (GTDB): domain Bacteria; phylum Pseudomonadota; class Gammaproteobacteria; order Steroidobacterales; family Steroidobacteraceae; genus CADEED01. The sequence goes on from JAYTOI010000173.1 coordinate 45,640, forward strand.
GCGCAAGGTGACGTTGCTGCGGCCGTTCTACATGGGCGAGCGCGAAATCACGAACGCGCAGTTCCGCAAATTCCGCGCCAGCCACAATTCCGGCGCCATCGGCACCCAGTCGCTCGACCTGGACAAGCAACCCGTGGTGCGCGTCACCTGGGAGGACGCGGCCGAGTTCTGCAACTGGCTCTCGCAGCAGGAAGGCCTGCCGCCCGCGTATTCGGGCGGCGCCGAGGCCGGCGGTTTCACGCTCATCACGCCGGTCATCACGGGCTTCCGTCTGCCCACCGAGGCCGAGTGGGAGTTCGCCGCGCGCGCCGCGAGCACCGGCAAGCCGCTGCGCTATCCCTGGGGCAAAGACCTGCCGCTCGTCTCCGGCACTGCGAATGTTGCTGGAAGCGAAGCGGGTGAGTTGTTGGGTGGAACCGTGCTATCGGGGCATCGTGACGAGTTCGCGGCCGCCGCGGCGCCCGCGCTGTTCGCGCCGAATCCGCTCGGCTTCTTCGATTTCGCGGGCAACGTGTCCGAATGGACCAACGACCGCTATTCCTCGTTCGTGGCATCCACCGCGGTCACCGATCCGTTGGGCCCGCCGGATGGCAAATTTCACGCGTACCGCGGCTCGAACTGGCGCACCGCCAGCGCCGGCGACCTGCGCTTCCCGTGGCGCGAGGGTGGTGCCGAGGCCACCGACTTCATCGGTTTGCGCGTCGCGCGCTACGTGGCGCCGGAGTAGTTCATGAAAAACGCCCTCTTGAGTCTGTTCGCCATCTTCGTGGCCGGCGTCGCCGCCGTCGCCGCGACCACGGCCATGCTCAACATGCAGGAACACGCGTCGCGCCTGAAAGCCGCACCCGTTGCGCAGCTCGCCGCGGAGGCACCACCGCCCGCGGGCGCCGAGGCCGGCGGCGCGAAGCCCGCGGTTCCGACCACCGCGGAGCCGGCGAAACCCGAAGCATCCGGCGCGTCCGCGCCCGCGCCCGCGGCCGAGGACGATGAGCCGGACAAGGACCCCTACGAGGGCATCGACAAGGAAGAGCTGCCGCCCGATCTGCAATACAACGCGGATTCGAGCGTGAGTTTCCCCACCAACATCTGAGAACGGCAGTAGTTAGTCATGTACGGCATCCACTTCGACCACCACACGCTGTCCATCGCCCGCGATGGCGTGCTGCTCGCGCACGAGCCGCTGGCGGTCGAGGTCGCCGCGCGTGCTCCGCGCTTCGGGCGCGCCGCGCTCGCGGCCGCGCGCGGCCGTCCCGACGAGGTGTCGCTGAATCACTGGCGCGAGCTCGGCCGCGGCTCTCCTTCCGATGGCAATGGGGCGGCACGGGCCGCGGCGCTCGAAGTGCAGGCGCACCTGGCCGCGCTCGGCGTGCAGGAGCGCATCGACGCCGTCATCGCGGTGCCGGCCGATCTCGACAACGAACAACTATCGCGTCTGCGCGGCGCGCTGTCCGCCGCGGGTTGCGACGCGCGCGACTTCGTCGATGCCGCCACGCTGACGGCGGCCGCCGTGTCAGAACGCGCGCACTACGTGGTGCTCGAAGCCGGCTGGCGCTCGGCGATGGCTACGCGCGTCTTGGGTGGCGCGCGTTGCGCGCAGGAAGAGTCCTTCGCGAGCGAGCGTGCGAACTTGCTCGATGTCTACGACCTGTGGCTGACCGGTGTGGCCGCGGCCATGGTCAAGAACACGCGTTTTGATCCGCTGCTCTCGCTCGACGTCGAGCAACGCTTGTTTGCGGAGCTGCCGGCGCTGGCGGCGCGCGCGGCCACCGACGGCAAGGCCGAGGCTGTGCTCGAGGCGGATGGCTCGCGTTTTGCCGTGTGGGTCGACGCGCAGTTGTTTGCCGATGCCGCGCAGCAGTTCTATCGCGAGCTCGCGCGGCTCGCGCGTTCGGCGCACATCGCGGGTCAGGGCGCGGCGCTGGTGTTGCCCGCCGAGGCGCGCCGCTGGCCTGGCTTCCTGCCGCTGTTCGGCAACGAGCACGAAGGCCTGGTGATCGCGCCCGCTGGTCTCGCGGCCGTGGCCGCGTCGCTGCAGGCCGCCGATGCCGAGGGTGCACCGCACCTGCGGCGCAGTGTCGCGCGCATCGCCGGTCACGGACTCGAAGGCCACATCGAATACGTTTCGACCGCACTGCCGTCGCCCGGGCGCGCATTGCCGGTCACGCACATTCTCTACGGCGGCGATTCCATGCGTTTTCCCGAGGGCGGGCTGGTCATCGGCACCGAGGACGTCTCCAACACGCCGCACATTGCGCTGTCGCGCGCCGCGGCCGGTGTGTCGCGCCGCCATTGCTCCCTGCGTCGCGACGGCGAGCGCACGGTGCTGGTGGATCACAGCCGCTTTGGCACCTGGGTCAATGGCGCGCGCGTACGCGAGCGCGCCACCGTGCGGCCCGGCGACCGCGTGCGAGTCGGCACTCCGGGCGTCGAATTCACGTTGATATCGGCGGCGGCCTTCCCGCGCGAACCGGCCGCGCCATGAAAAAACGCAAGGCCTTCGAAGTCTTCACGCTGTCGTTCCTCGACTGCATCTGCTGCGGCTTCGGCGCAGTGGTGCTGTTCTACACCATCGTGCAGGCGCAGAGCGGCATCGAGCGCATCCGCAAAGTCGACGACCTGACGGGCGAGGTGAGCAAGCTCGATGAGGAAGTGAAGGAGGGCGCGCGCAATCTCGTGCAACTGCGCAACACGCTCGAGAAGACCGATACCGACGCCACCGCGGCGAAGGCGCGCGCGGCGCGCATCGCGCTCGAGCTCAAGGAGCGCCGCGAGCAATCGACGGAGTACGACGAGTCCAGCCTCGCGCGACGAGAACATATCAATCAGCTCATGGCCGATATCAAGTCGCTCGACGAAGGCGTCAAGCGGCTGCAGGGCGGCGCGCTCGACAAGGGACAGGCGGGCACGAAGACGGTCGTGTTCCGCGGCAAGGGCGATCGTCGTTACATCAGCGCGCTGCGCATGAAGGGCAAGCGCATCCTGGTGCTGCTGGATACCTCCGCCAGCATGATGGAAGACGATGTCGTGAAGGTCATCCGGTTGCGCAACCAGCCCGAGACCGCGCGCAAGCTCGCGCAGAAGTGGCGCCGCGCGATCGACATGGTCGACTGGATCACAGCGGCCATGCCGGACAACTCGCAGTTCCAGGTCTACGGCTTCAATACGAAGGCGAAGCCCGTCGTATCCGACACCGCGGGCAAATGGCTCGCGTCCGGCGATCCGCGCGTGGTCAACAACGTGCGCATGGCCATTCGCAACATCGTGCCCGCCGAAGGCACCAGCCTCGTCAACGCGCTGCTGGCAGTGCGCACGATCACGCCGGCGCCCGATCAGATCATCCTCATCACCGATGGTCTGCCAACGCAGGGTTCCGTGCCGCCGTCGCGCAAGTTCATCAACGTGCGCGAACGCGAAAAACTGTTCGACGACGCGGTGAAGACCGTCGACCGCGATCTGCCGATCGACGTGGTGTTGTTGCCGATGAAGGGCGACCTGCTCGCCGCGCACGCGTTCTGGAAGCTCGCGCGCCGCTCGAAGGGCGCCTACGTCATTCCTTCACGCGACTGGCCATAAGAGAACGAACGCATGGGCAAGCGCCGCGAATTCGAAGTCTTCACGCTGTCGTTCCTCGACTGCATCTGCTGTGGCTTTGGCGCCATCATCCTGCTGCTCGTGCTCACCGACGTCGGCCAGCCCATAATCATCGAGCGCAGCGAGAAAGACCTGCGCGGCCAGATCCTCGACCTGCAGCGCCAGTTGTTCGAATTGCGCGGCGAAACGGAAATCCTCAATCGCGAATTGCAGGGCCGCAAGGAAGTTCTGGACGCGTCGCAGTCGCGCCTGGCTTCGCTGGCCGGGGACCTGTCCAAGATTCGCGGCGAGTTCAAAGCCAGCACCGGCGAGGCCGCGGTTACGAACAAGGTGGAGACAGATCTCGTCGCGCTCCACCAGACGCTCACGGCCGAGATGCAGCGGCTGCTCAAGAACGCGCCGCGCAAAGTCCAGACCGTGCAGGCCGTCGGCGGCATTCCGGTCGACAGCGAGTACATCATCTTCGTAGTCGATACGTCGGGCAGCATGCAATCCGACAACTGGGAGAACGCCCAGAATGTCATGAAGGAAATTCTCGACATCTACCCGAAGGTGAAGGGGCTGCAGATCCTCGACGACGAGGGCAAGCCGATGTTCCCGAGCACCAAGGGCCAGTGGCTGCAGGACACACCGATCCAGCGCGCGAAGATCGTCAACACCATGGTGAATTGGCGCGCCTACAGCAATTCGAGCCCGGTCGAGGGCATCGGCGCCGCGGTTCAGGGATGGTGGGCGGCCGACAAGAAGATCAGCGTGTATGTCATAGGCGACGACTTCACCGGCAGTTCCATCGAGGCGGCACTCGCGGCGGTGCGTAAATACAACCCGATGGACGCGCGCGGGCGTCGCCGCATCCGCATCCACGCCATCGGGATGCCCGACGGCCCGAACTCGCCGCCGTTTATCAACGCACGGTTTGCTGCTCTAATGCGAGCCATGTGCGACGACAACGAAGGCACCTTCGTCGGTCTCACGGTCGGCGGCGAGAGCTGCGCCATCAAGGTCGACGTGCTCGGCCAGCCGCGCTGCATTAGTTAGTAGGGAACAGCATGAATCCGGGCCGCACTCCAAAATTCACGCCGCTGGTGGCGGTGTTCGCGCTCGCGGCACTCGGCGCTGTCGCGGGGTGCGCGAAGGTCATCGTGCGCCCCGACGGCGAGCTGCCCAAGCCGCTGATCCTCTCGACGCCCGCGAAGGTGGGCGTCGTGATCACGCCCGAGACCGGCAACTACGTGCACAAGGAATCTCGCGCCAGCGTCGACTACGAGGCGCAGCTCGGCGATTCGCACAGGCGCCTGATGGAGGAGATCTTCCGCGCCGAGTTCCGCGAAGTGAAGCTGTTCGATAGCATCGACGCGGCGCGCCTCGAACCGGGGCTGCAGGCCATCTTCGAGCCGCGTATCGAGCAGTTCTCGTTTGCCAATGCGAAGGAGACCGGCGGCGTGTACTGCGCCGTCACGATCCGCTACCAGATCCTGATCTATGCGCCCACCGGCGAGCTGGTCGACACGCTGTCGCTCACGGGATACGGCAGCGGACCCGCGCCCAAGATCGGCAACGGCGAGGAAGAGCTCGCGATTGCCGGCTACGCGGCCATGCGCGACGCGGCCGCGAAATTCCTCACGCAGTTCCAGGGGCTGGAGGTGGCGAAGCCGCTGCTCGCCTCCCAGCCGCTGCAGCCGAAGGCGGTGCTGGAGCCGGGCAGCGCGGCCGCCGTAGCGGCAGAGGCCCTGGTGATCATCGAGATGGTGCCGATCAACGATCCACCGGTCGTGCAGACCTCGACCCCGGCCCCGACGACTACTTCTTCTCTTCCGGCTTCTTCTCTTCCGGCTTCGGCTCCGGCGCCGGCTTCTCCTCCGCCTTCCCAGATGACGACGACGCCCCTTCAGTCGAGGTAGTCGCCGCCCTGACGAGCACGCGCTCGAGGAAGACTACGTCGTTCGTCGGCACGGCCGCTCCATTCTCGATGCGCGGCGCGTAGCGCGAGCGGCGCATCGACGCCACCGAATTGCGCACCACGTCTTCCGGCACGTCGGTGGTGGGCGAGGTGACATTGTCGAGCCGGCCGTCGCGATCCACCGTGAACCGCAACTCCACGATCTTCACGATCGCTTCGGCGGGATCGAGCTTGGAGCGATCCACCGAGCTGATCGATGGCCGATACGCCAGCAGGCGCGGGGTCTCCAGCACATGTGTGTCGCCCGCGGCGGCAAAGGACTTCCAGGCGTCCGCGTAGCTTTCGTAGGCGCGTCGGAAGCCGTTCGAAATCAGGAACCAGTCGCCGAGATCGGTGAGCACCTCGCCCCGCATTTTCTGATCGACGGGCGTGTTGCCATCGACGATGGCGAGCGCCGACGTCAGCGATGCCTCGCCGCGCCGCTGCGTCGTGCCGTCACTGAACACGGACGCGCCATTGGTGCCGGTGTTGAACGTGGCGCCGGTGTCGGCGCCTTCGACGCCGTAGAACGCCTCGAGCCGGAACGAGCGTGCGATACCGCGCAGCGGCTGGACGCGGCGCGGATCCGTCTCGGTGGAATTCCTGCTGACCAGCGCGAGCGCGCGCTCGTACACCGCGCGCTCGGTGGTGAAGCGCCGGTCGGCCTCGTACCAGCGCGCGAGCTTTTCGAGACGGCCGAGCAGCTTGATGGACGAGCGGCCGTATGCCGCCTCCTCGACGCGCAACGCGTAGGTGCTTTCTTTCTCGGCCTCGGCGTAGCGGCCCGTGGCCGCGTATGCCTCGACGAGCGCGTCGATGAACTCGACCTGCCCGATGTTGAAGAGGCCGTCGGTGTTGCGTGACAGGTCCGCGGCGCGCTTCAGCGCCACCACCGCGGATTCCGCGTCGCGCGCGCCGAGGAAGCTGACGCCAAGACCGTGCAGCGGACGGATCTGCTGCTTGTCGGCCAGCGTCGACTTCGACTGCAGGATGCGCAGCGACCGCTGATAGATCTCGATGGCGTCGGAATAGTGGCCGAGCTTGAGGTGCACGGTCGCGAGGTTCGCGAGCGGCGTGGTCAGCGGCAGTTCTTCCGGGCCGTACTGCTCCTCGGTGAGCTTCACGAGCTTCTCGGCGAGCGGCTGGGCATCCGCGTAGCGCTTTTCGTCGAACTGGACGCGGAATTCCTTGTAGATGACGTTGCGGTCCGCGTCCGTGACCGCGAGCGCCGGCCAGGCAACAGAGACGGCGAGGAGGGTGCCGCCGAGCCACCCAAGCGAATTACGTGCAGCCATATGCGCCCGAGACTACCGCTTTTCAAACAGGTAATGCGACACAAGCCACTCGCGGCCGCCGTCATATCCCCACAGTTCCGCGCACGCCATGAAAAACACGCGCCAATACACCCACCAGCGCCGCGCCTGACGGTCCCCATAGGTGCGCGCGAGCACGGGCATCAGCGCATCCCGATTCCGGTCCATGTTCTGCAGCCACGCCTCGCTGGTGAGCTGGTAGTGCCAGCCGGGAACCTGCCAGTGATCGACGAGCACCACGCTGCGTTGGAAATACAGCAGCAGGTCGTCGCTTGGCATGATGCCGCCCGTGAAGAAGTAGCGCGCCATCCAGTCCGTCTCGTCGCGCACCTCGAAGGGGTACGCGAAGCGGTTGTGCGTGAAGAGGTGAACAAAGAGCGTAGCGGTCGGCGCCATCCACGATGCGACGCGCTCGAGCAGCGTGTCGTAGTTGCGCATGTGCTCGAACATCTCGACCGACACGACGCGGTCGAATTGCGTCCCCTGCGGAAACGACAGTACGTTTACGTCGCAGGTGACCACCTCGAGATTGCGCAAGCCGCGGGCGCTCGCCGCCGCGTCGATGTGCTCCTTCTGCGTGCGGGAGTTGGACACCGCGGTGATGCGTGCGTTCGGATAGTGAGAGGCCATCCACAGGCTCAAACTACCCCAGCCGCAGCCGAGCTCGAGGACGCGCTCGCCGTCGGCCAGCCGCGCACGCTCGCAGGTCAGCGCCAGCATGCGCGCCTCGGCGGCGTCCAGATACTCGGCCGCGCGCGCCCTGGACGGTGCGCCGTCATCGGCACCGGAGGTCCGGCCTGAAGTCGAAAAATAGCAGCTCGAATATTTCAGGTGCTTGCCGAGCACGCGCCGGTAGAACTCCGTCGGTACCTCGTAGTGCTGCTCGTTGGCCGCCGCGGTCTCGATGGCCACCGGGCTTGCGCCCAGCGTGCGGATGAACTCGCGCATGCGCAGTTGCTGCAGCTCGGGATCGCGCTGGTCCTCCTCCTCGAGGCGCGCGCCGAGCAGCGCGCGAATGCGGCGGCGGATCAGGAAATCGGGCACGAGATCGCGCTCGAGCAGCTTCATGGCGAGAGAGGTCATCGGACACCGATTGTGGGTTTGGTGTGTAAGGGAAGGAGGCCGCGCAACGCCGGCTCGAACCCGCGTGCCAGCACGAAGGCCAGCAGCGGTGCGACCAGCAGCCAGCCGAGCGTCGCGTGCACGATGGCGGTGGCGAGTATTCGCACCGCTTCGAAGCCGCCGTGGGACAAGAGCGCGAGGCCGGATTCGAGCGTCACCGGGAAACGCGGCGCGGCGGTCAGCAGCTCGCCGAAGCGCAGGAACGGAATGATCAGCATCAGCTGCAGCGGCGTCAGCAGGTAGTTCACGAGCTGGATCGCGGGCAGGTTGAGCCGCAGCGCGAGCGCCACGATCGCGCACAGCACCGTCGAGACGCCGAGCACCGGCACGATGCCGATGGTGACTCCGAGCGCGAGGCTCAGGGCCAGTTCGCGTGGCGTCGCGCCGGCGCGCAACAGCCGGATCAGCGGGTCGACGAGGCGGCGTTGCAGGAACCCATTCATTCGAGACTCAGGCACCCGCGACCCTAAGGATTCCGGTCCGACAGCAGCAGGCCCATCGAGTCGTCCGGCCCCAGTCGCGCCAATTGGCGCAGCATGTAGGCCGCCATTGCGATGTTGCCGAGAAGCATGATGCCTACGAACCACGTCACGCGCGGCAACGCGCGCATCTCCTTCCAGAGCACCCAGACGTAGAACGTGATGAACCCATAGTAGGCGTCGACCAGCGTCGCGATGGTCCAGAGGTTGTCAGGCGCGGTGGTCAGACCGCCCCAATCGAGCACCGACTGCTGCGTGCTCACCCAGATGGTCCAGCCGGCGAGCGACACGAGGATGAATGCGAACAGCAGCTGCAAGCGGCGTTTGTGCATCGCGGCGTTCCGATGTGGGGTACCTGCCCAGACTACGACCACGGTGGGGTCTTGGATGCAGCGCGCGGGTGCGCCACTCTCCTACAAATAAGGCGCCACGGTTTTGCGATGATTTGCCGTTCACAAGGAGCCTTTAGAATGCCCAAGCAAATCGGTTACATCGTCGGCAGCCTCCGCAAGGATTCGATCAATCGCAAACTCGTCACCGCGTTGGTAAAGCTCGCGCCCGCGGATTTCACCCTCAAGGAGCTCAAGATCGGCGACCTGCCGCTGTACAATCAGGACGATGATTCGAACCAGGGGCCGCAGGTGCAGCGGCTCAAAAGCGAGCTGCGCGCGGTGGACGCCGTGATCTTCGCGACCCCCGAATACAACCGCTCCATACCGGGAGTGCTCAAGAACGCGCTCGATCACGCCTCGCGCCCGTACGGGCAGAGTGCGTGGCAGGGAAAACCGGCGGGTATCATCGGCGCGTCGGTCGGTGCGGTCGGCAGCGCGGTGGCGCAATCGCACTTGCGCGGCATCCTGGGCTATCTCGACATGCCGACGCTTGGCTCGCCCGAGGCTTATTTTCACGTGAAGGATGGTTTCTTCGACGACGCGGGGAACATCGGAAACCCCGAGACCCGGAAATTCCTGCACGGGTGGATGGACAAGTACGTCGTGTGGGTGAAGCGCCTCACCGGCTGATAAATGCGCAAGGGAGATATTCGAAGATGCGAAAATTGACAACGGTCGCGATCATCGCGGGCCTCCTCTGGGTGGTGCAGGCGGCGCCTGCGGGCGCGCAGAACATCGAGTGGAAATTCGCCGGTGACTATCCGGGCGCCGACATCGGCGCGAAGGTCATGGCGGCGGTCGCGGATTTGCCGCCTTCGGGCGGTCTCGTGCGCCTTCCGTGCGGCCTGCACGACTTCACGACGCCGATCGTGCTGACGACCAATATCACGCTCGAAGGCTGTGGCAACGGCTACTTCGGACGTTTCGGAACGCGCCTGCTGTGGACCGGCGCGGGCGGAACCCTGATCCGGCTGACTGGCGGCCACGTCACGGCCCACATCCGGAATTTTTCCATCGACAATATCGGCTCGGCTGAGGTGGCGATCGACATCGACGACGACGCCGTGAGCAGCACGGTCGAGTCGATCACCGTGCGGCCGCAGATTGGATTCTCCGTCGCATGCGTCCGCATCGGCTACGCCGGCTCGGTGGTCGACATCACCCTGCGCGACGTCTACTGCCGCAACAACCGCATCGGGCTGCTTGCGCTGCACGTCAACGGCCACCTCGTGATCGACCATTCGCGCTTCAAGCAGAATCTCGAGCACGAGGCAGTGTTCGGCACCGACTCCACGTTCGTCTACTCGCTGCATTCGTTCGGCTCGCTCTACGAGGCGCGCCGCGATCACACCGCGGTCGTGCTCAACCGCGTCGCTGGCGGCACCTTCGTCGGCGACTATTTCGAGCACGGCGGCAACGGCTACGCACTCGAGATCCCATCGACGGCGCATTCGGCCAACGGCATCTCGATCTCGGACTCCTATTTCGCGAGCGATGGCGACTCGACCGCGGCGATCCGCGTAAACAACCCGGCGGCGTTCCTCAGTGTCACGAGCTCGCGCTTCGATGGATATGTGACGCGTGCCGTCGCCGTCCAGAACGACGCGGCCGCGCGCGTGCTCTTCATCGGCAACGACCTGCCTTTCTCCGGCGCGCGCGAAACGTCCAACATCGCCGGCGTAACCTCCTTCTCCAACTCCGCCGCGAACGTGCCGAACCCCGACGCGCGCTTCCCCGACAACATCGTGGCCGGGCGGCAGTTGCAATCGAACGCGCCACGCGGCGTGGCGCCACTCGTGGTCACCTCCGATGCGCGGGTCGCGAATCTCAATGCGGATCTGCTCGATGGCCGCGACTGGGGCTCGCCGGGAGGGATCGGCGTGGCCGCGCCCGCGCTGGGCAGTTTCACGGCGCTCGAGGCGTCGAGTCTGCGCGTCGGCGGCGGTACCCAGATCCGCCAGCACCTGTCCAGCGTGACGACGCTCGATTTCGGCGCTTGGACGGGCGTGGGCTGCCAGATCCGCGCGATCGCGTTCGCGAACGCGGCAGATGGCGACTCGATCGTGCTCGGCGTTCCCGGGGCGCTCGCGCAGATCGCGGACGTCCAGTACACCGCATTCGTCGCGGGGCCCGGCGCCGTCACGATTCGCGCTTGCAAGGCGACGACGGGCGGCACCGCCGACCCGCGGCCCGCTGCGCTGCGCGTCGACCTGTGGAAACATTGAGGCGCGTCTTCCCGGCCGCGCGCTTGTTAGGGCGGACCTCGAGCGTGCGCGCATCGATCCAGGCGAGCCCCGGGACGACCGCGCGACAGTTCTTGTTAAGCTCGCGCGCGTGAGCACCACACCTCGAATAGCGCTCGTCGCCGGCGCCACCGGCCTGGTCGGCGGACTGCTTCTCAACCTGCTGCTGGGCGAATCCGACTATGCGCGCGTCTATGCGCTGACGCGCCGGCCGCTGGGCAAGGAGCATCCGAAGCTGGCGAATCGCACGGTGACCTTCCAGAAGCTGGCAGATCAGCTCAAGGGGCTCACCGCCCACGATGCGTTCTGCGCCCTCGGCACGACCATCGCGGACGCCGGATCGCAAGAGGCCTTCCGCGCGGTGGACGTCGACGCGGTGCTGTACTTCGCGCGCGCGGCACGCGCCGCCCGGGTTACCCGCTTCGTCGTCGTGTCGTCGGTGGGCGCGAGCTCGAGCTCGAAGAAGTTCTATCTACGCACCAAGGGCGAGATGGAAGAGGCGGTGTCGGATCTCGGCTTCACCTCGGTCGACATCCTGCAGCCGAGCTTGTTGTTAGGCCCGCGCAAGTCGGTGCGGCCGCTCGAGATCACCGGCCGCATCTTCGCGCCGCTGCTCAATCCGATGCTCACCGGCGCGCGCGAGGCTTATCGCGCGATCCCGGCCGAGATCGTGGCGCGCGCGATGCTCGGCGCATCGCGCCGCGGGGGGCGTGGCATTTATCGCTACTCCTACGGTGCGATCCGGCAGCTCGCCGAAATCCGTCCGCCCCAAACAGTCGCGCCGCAAAGCCCCAAAAAGCAGCCTGCCTGAGGTGAACGGCTGCGGCACCCGGCCGCAACCGTGACGCGCCGCGCATTTGCCCGGCCGCGCATTCCGTACAGTCCGGCCGACAAGGGAACCCACCAGCAAACGTTGCATGGACGCAACGGGTCTCGAATCGGAATGAGCGCCAGCCCATACAGCTCGGTTTTGCGCAGCAGCCTCACGCGTCGACTGTGGCTGATCATTTCGCTCGCCATTCTTTTGCCAGTGAGTCTCGCCGTGCTCGCGCGCTGGTTCGAAGCCGAAGAGCGTCGCGCCTCGCTGCAGAACCAGGAGCTCACCGCGCTCGCGCGCGAAAAGGCTTCCTCGCTGCTGTTCAATTCAGAAGGCGTGCCCGAGGACTACGCGGGCGGTCTCGACGGCCGCTATCTGGTCGTGCTCGATGGCGCGGGAGGCGCGCGCTTCAGCTCGAGCCCCGTGCCCGAAGAGCTGGTGCAGTTGTTCGCGCGGCGCGCGCAGCATTCGATCGGCGCGCCCGGCGGCACGACCATCCTCGCCTGGTACGCGTCGGGTCGCGAGTGGCGTGGCGCGATGACGTACGTACCGCCGACGCGGTCCGGCGATCTGCTGGCGGCGAACACCGTCGTGGTGTTCGCGCCCGAGGCGACTTTCGGCGCGACGTTCTCGGAGCTCGCGCCCGGCGCGCTGGGCCTCGCGGTGCTCGCCATCGTCATGGCGTTCGCGGTGGCCGCGATCATCTGCGAGCGCTATCTACCGCCGCTGCGCGCGCTGCAGCGCGGCATCATGCGGCTGCGCGAGCGGCGCTTCGAGACGCTGCCGCGATTCAGCGTCGAGGAGTTCGCGCCGCTCGAGCGCGAGTTCAACCTGACGTCTCTGTCCTTGCAGCGCGACTGGCGCGCGTTCGAGGTGCTCGGCGAAGTGGACCGCGCATTGCTCGCGGCCAGCGAGATCGATCGCGCGCTCGACACGATACTGCCGAAATTCCGCGAGCTGACGCGCGCCCAGACAGTAGGTGTCGTGCTGCTCGATCCCACGGCGCCCGTCCATGGCCGCCTCTTCATGGCCTCCCTCGGCAGCGACGATTTGCCCGTGCAGCGCGTCACCTTCGACCTTGCCATGATCGCCACCGTCCGCGAGGCGCCCGAGGGGCTCACGGTCGCGCGCATCGAAGAATCCCGGCATGGCTTCCTTATCTCCATGCGCGATGCGGGCGCAGAGTTCTTCTGGCTGTGGCCGGTGCTCGACGAAGAGCGGGTATCTGCCATGCTGATTGTCGGGTATCACGGAGAGCCGTCGCGCGACGCCGCGGTCGCCGATTACGGCGCGGCGTTCGCCGAGCGCCTGCGCGCCGCATTGTCGAACAGCGCGCGCGACGAGCGGCTGTATCGCCAGGCGCACTACGATCCGCTGACGCAACTGCCGAACCGCGCGCTGTTCCGCGACCGGCTGGCGCAGGAGCTCGCGGCGGCCGCGACCGGCCTCACGCACGGCGCGCTCCTGTACGTCGATCTCGATCACTTCAAGCGCGTCAACGACACGTTCGGCCATCCGGCCGGCGACCAATTGCTCTCCATCGTCGGGCACCGGCTCAAGGCCTGCACGAAGGAGGGCGACACGGTCGCGCGCCTCGGTGGTGACGAGTTCACGGTGCTGCTGCGCAATGTCGGTGGCGCCGAGACGGTGCGCAGCATCGCCGACCGCGTCATCCGCTCGCTCGCGTTGCCGGCGAACATCAGCGGCCGCGACTATCAGATGCGCGCCAGCGTGGGCATCACGCTGTTCCCCGACGACGGCGTGGATCTCGACGACGTGATACGCCAGGCCGATCTGGCGATGTATCGCGCGAAGGCGCAGGGTCGCGGACGCGCGATCTTCTTCGAGCGCGAGATGGCGCAGAGTCGTACCAGCTTCACTGACAGCGGCCTGCAGCGGGCGCTGCGACGGCGCGAGCTCTCCTTGTTCTATCAGCCGCAGTTCACGCTGGCCGACGGACGTCTGTGCGGCGTCGAGGCGCTGCTGCGCTGGCAGACGCGCTACGACGGCATCAAACTACCCGGCGAGTTCATCCCCGCGGCCGAGCATTCCGGCCTCATCACCGACATCGGCGGCTTCGTGCTCGACTCCGCATGCGCGCAGTACGCCGAGTGGGTGCGCGCCGGCATCGCGCCGCGCGCCTTTTCGGTGAACGTCTCCGTGCAACAGTTGAAAGACGCCCACTTCGTGCGCCTGGTGCAGAACGCGCTCGAGACGCACCGCATCACTCCCGCCTCCCTCGAGCTCGAGTTCGTGGAATCCGCGCTGGCCGATGCCGAGGTCGAAGAGCCGCTCGAGGCGCTGGCGAATCTGGGCGTGAAGCTCGCGCTCGACGATTTCGGGACCGGCTATTCGTCGCTGAACTATCTGCGCCGGTATCCCGTGCACACGGTGAAACTGGATCGTTCGTTTCTGGATGAAGTCCCACAGAACGAATCTGCGGGGGCATTGGTCGAATCCGTCATCTCCATGGCGCACACACTTGGAAAACGCGTGACGGCCGAAGGCGTGGAATCGGGCGCCCAGCTCGAGTTCCTGCGCGGGCGCGGCTGCGAGGCAGCCCAGGGCTTTTATCTCGCCAGGCCCATGTCCGCGGCCGCGCTCACCGAGCTCCTGGAATCGCGCCGGCCCGGTTCGGAGATCGGCGATGTGCGTGTGGCGAGCTGAATAAAGGGGACCGATCCATTTTCAGGGAAAAGGGAACAGATCATTTTTCCTGGACCCACATCGGTGAGCCGCGGGCCGCGCGCGTGCCGAAAGATAGGTCTGTCCCCTTTTCCCTGAAAATAGATCGGTCACTTTTATTCATTCTCGTCTTGCTCGTCGCAGGTTGCTCCTCGGCGCCCCCGCGATCACCGCAGCCACCTGCCACGCAGGCGTCCACCGATGGCTGGCTCGGCGGCGGCGGAATCTCGCGCGCCAGGAATCGCGGCGAAGCGCTTGCCGATTACGCGCTGAAATGGCGCGGCGTGCGTTATCGATACGGCGGCGCGACGCCCGCGGGCTTCGACTGCAGCGGACTGGTGTTCTTCTCGCATCGCGCGCTCGGCCTGACGGTGCCGCGTACGTCGCGCGATCAGGCCGACGACGCCGAGAACGTGAAGCTGCGAAAGTTGCGGCGCGGGGATCTGGTGTTCTTTCGCATCCACAGCCGCCGCGTAAATCACGTCGGCATTTACATCGGCAAACATCAGTTCGTGCACGCACCGGGTGCCGGCAAGCCGGTTACGATCGACTCGCTGGAAGACGAGTTTTATTCCGAGCGTCTCGTGGCAGCGGGTCGGTTTTGGGACCGCCCGCCTGAGTAGCCGTCTCGAGATCAATATGAAGGCACCGCTCTGCAACAAAATCCGTGCCGCGTTTATGTCGAATTTTCTTGGGTTGCCTTTCTTAAATCGATGCACGAAGTCTGTTTTCTGCGACAGCGTGCTCAGTTCTGCCGTTGACCGTATATGCAGTGGTTCGCACACTCGCAGTGAGTGAAAGAAGGGTCGCCGTCCGGGGGAGGGATTGCGGCTTATTTGGTCGTTTCGGGGAAGTTTCATCAAATGAGCGCCAAGCCAGACTACGTCGTCAGCACTCTGACGCGGCCCACCAGCGGAGCTGCCACGGGCGGCTTTGTGATCAATCTGACCTCCTCGACGACGCCGATGGCGTTGTCGCAGCCGAAAGATCCAACGCTGGCTCAATACACTTTCTTCGTCAGCCGCCGTCGTGAAGACGGCCGCGAACGCTTCCGCCTCCACATGGGTTATTTCGAAACCATGCAGGCCGCGGAAGAAATGCTCGCCGTCGTCCGCGACGTCTATCCGAGCGCCTGGGCGGGCGAAGCGCCGGGCAAGAAGCTCCGGCCTAACAACTCCGCCGCGACGGCCGCTGCCGCGCCCGCGCGCCCCTCGGCGGCTCCGACACGCGATGCCGGCGCACCCCCGCGCGCCGCCGCTCCCACGCCGCCGGCGGCACGCATTCCGGCTGCTCCGCCGCCGGCCGCGAAGCCCGTGCCGGCTCGCGTTGCGGTGACGCCGCCCGCGGCGCCCACGCATCATCCGTTCGCTTCGACGCCGCCGCCGGCGGCGCAGACGCCGAAGTTCGAAGAGCCGTTCCTGCTTTCCGACGACTACTCGGATTTCCGGCCGGCATCGGTACCGGTGGTGCACCCGCCGGCGAAGGCCGCCGCGCCAGTAGTTAGTCCGCCGGCCGCCGCGAGGCCCGCCGCACCGAAGGCAGCCGCCAAGGCCGCACCGCCAAAGGCGGCCGCGAAGCCCGTGCCCACACCCGCCGCCACGAAGCCAGTGGCCGCAAAGCCCGTCGCGCCGAAGCCGGCGCCACCGAAGCCGGCCGCGAAGACCGCTCCGGCCAAACCGCCGGCGGTCGCGCCGAAGATCGCCGCGAAGGTGACGGCGCCCGAATTGTCAATTTCGTTCTCGCCGACGCTCGCGCCGAAGCCGATGGCGCCACCGCCCCAGGCCGCCGCGCCCGCGCCCAAGGCGCCGACGTTCAAGGCGCCAGCGCCCAAGAAGGCACCGCCGCCGGAACCCACCGTCATGATGCCCGCGCCCTCGCTGGCCGCCGCGCCCGTCCTGTCGAACGTGCGCCAGGTGCTCGAGGAACTGGACGATCTGTCCGATACCCAGACGATCCGCCTGCTCGAGCGTCATTCGCCGTACAGGGAAGGCTCGGAAGAGGCGAACGTCGACGAGGCGATTCGAGTCATCAAGCCCGAAGATGCGCAGTCGATGGCGGCCATCAAGATCGACGTCAAGCGCAATGCGCCCGTGTTGTTCGCAGTGCAGCTCGACTGGGCGGTCACGGCGTTCGACATGGCCAAGGTGCCGCCGCTCGCCATCTTCAACGCGTACACGCTGTACACCACCGAGGCAAATCGCGAAGGTCGCACGTGGTATGGCCTGCGCCTCGGCTTCTTCAGCGACGCCGTTGCCGCGAAGCAGGTGGCGTACTACGTGCGCTCCGATTTCAAGAGCGTGTCCGTCGTGCCCGTGACGACGCTCGAGAAGGAGCGGGCCACCGATCTCAACGCGGATCGCAGCGGCATCCATCGCGCGGTAAACATCAAGGACGCTCCGGCGCCGACGCCGCTGTCGTTGACCCAGTCCAACGCGAGCGGCATTTTCCAGCTGCTCGAAGACGACATGCCCGCGCACATCGCGCAGGACATCGACGGCGAAATGTCGCCGCGGTTCAGCAAGCCCGCGGCCCCAACGGTACCGCAGGCGGCGGCCCCGGTTTTTGCCCAGACGCCTGCACCCGCGCCGGCCGTGGATCCGAAGAAAGCCGCATCGAACAAGCGCAAGCCCGGTACCAAGGGCATCCGTCGCGACGCGCATGCCCAGGTGGACGAGGAGACGCTCGATCAGACGCTCGAGATCCTCGGCGCGAGCACGCTCGAGATCGCGGACAACAACGATACCGGCGTACGCCATCTGCGCGTGAAGATCGACAAGAAAGGCTCGAAGTTCGCCTCTCTGATCGATCGGCTCTCGGGCAAGAAGTAAGTCTTCCTTAAGTAGTTAGCCACGCGCCTCACGGCCAGGCCGGCGCGTGATCGCCTGCGCCCGGCGCGCGATTGCGCGCCCAGCTGCGCCGGCGCCGGCACTGCCATCTCGTCGCCCATGCGCAGGGCTCCGCGCCGCGACTCGACGACCCATGGCCGGATTTCGGCCGAGCTCAGGTCGTGGCGCGCTATTTCTTGCCGAACAACGCTTCCAGCGCGGCGCGCGAGGCGTCGACCGCGCCGGTGTCCGGCGCCACGTACGCGCCCACTTTCGGCTTGAAGTGATCGCAGAAATTGGCCTTCGTCTTGTCGCGTACTTCCTCGGCCGTGGGTTCGCGACAATGTTTCGCGACGTGCGTGTCGTATTCGACGCACAGGCGGCACACGTGCAGCTCGCTGCCACAGCCCTTGCACTCGTCGAGCCGGCGCAACGGCAGCGACAGCGCCTCGAGCGAGGCGCCGCATTTCCAGCAGGCGAGCCCGTGCGTCATGCGGCGCGCCGCTTCTCGAGCGCGAGGCGCACGGCCAGCGCGGCGAGCACCGATCCCATGAGATAGCGTTGATATTCCAGCCAGCGCGGATTGCCCTGCAGCCACGCGGCCAGGCTCGAAGCCGACAGCACGAGGCACAGGTTGACGCTGAAGCTCACGAGAATCTGCGTGAGGCCGAGCGTGACGCTCTGCGCGAACGGTGAGCCGTGTTCTGCCGACACGAACTGCGGGAAGATCGATAGATAGAACACCGCGATCTTGGGATTCAGCACGTTCGTCACGAAGCCCATCGCGAACAACTTGCCCGGCGAATCGATGGGTAGATCGCGTGCGGTGAACGGCGAGCGCGCCCCCGGCTTCACCGCCAGCCAGGCGAGATACATCAGATAGGCGGCCCCCAGCCACTTGAGCGCCTCGAATGCGAGCGGAATCGCCAGGAACAGCGCGGTGAGACCGAGCGCGGCAGCCAGCATGTGCACGAGGAAGCCGGCGATGACGCCGGACAGTGAAATGACGCCCGCGAGCCTGCCCTGGCAGATCGATCTCGAAAAGAGGTAGATCATGTTGGGGCCCGGTGTCAGCACCATGAGCAACGCGGCGCCGGCGAACAACAACAGATCCTGGGCTGGAATCATTTCGCGTCCTGCCTGAAGCATTGGGCCGCAAATCTTACGCGATGCGATCGGGGCCTGGCACGCCAGTTGCCCCGAAATGCTCGAACACTGTGTCGATCCGGCAGCTACGGCAACTCGCATTTCCTGACCGCTGCGGGCAGCGATCGTGCCAGAGCCCGGCGCACGACCAGGCTAACTACGCACGCCGCGTTCCGCCAGGAACTCCCTGAGCACCTTGCCGGTGTGCGAAGTCCGGGCTTTCGCGACAATGGCCGACGGCGGCCCCGCAGCCACGACCTTGCCGCCCCCGGCGCCTGCCTCGGGGCCCATGTCGATGATCCAGTCCGCCTCGGCCATGACATCGAGGTTGTGCTCCACGACCACCACGGTGTTGGCGGCGTCGACCAGCCGGTGCAGTACGTGGATGAGCTTCTCCACGTCCGCCATGTGCAGGCCCACGGTTGGCTCGTCGAGCACGTACAGCGTGTGCTGCGGCTTCTGGCGCGGCGCGCGGCGCTCCTCGCCGCGCACCTTTGCGAGCTCGGTAACTAGTTTGATGCGCTGCGCCTCGCCGCCCGACAGCGTGGGCGAGGGCTGGCCGAGCGTGAGATAGCCCAGCCCCACGTCCTGCAGCAGGCGCAGCGCGTGGTGGATCGACGCGTGCGCCGTGAAGAACCCGACCGCGTCGTCGATGTTCATCTCGAGCAGGTCGCCGATGGATTTGCCACGCCACAGGATGTTCAACGTCTCCGGGTTGAAGCGGCGGCCGCGGCACGAATCGCAGAGCACCTTCACGTCGGGCAGGAAGTTCATCTCGATGGTCTGCATGCCCTGGCCTTCGCAGGCCTCGCAGCGGCCGCCGGCCATGTTGAAGCTGAAGCGGCTGGTGGTGTAGCCCGCGATCTTGGCTTCGGTGGTGCCCGCGAAGATCTGCCGGATCGCGTCCCAGAAGCCGATGTAGGTGGCAGGGCAGGAGCGCGGTGTCTTGCCGATGGGCGTCTGGTCCACCTCGAGCACGCGGTCGATGTGCTCGATGCCGTGCACGGCGGCGACGCCGATGAGCCCGGGTAGTTTGGTGCCGCCCCTGGCCCTGGCCTTGTGGGCATCCTTCGAGACCAGGCGCCTGGTGTTGGAGTACAACACGTCGCGCGCCACGGTCGACTTGCCCGAGCCCGAAACGCCCGTGACGACGACCAGCCGGCCGATGGGAATGGAGATGTCTTCCTTCGAAACGTTGTGCAGCTGCACGCCCTCGAGCTCGAGCCTGAGCGCGCGCGTGCTCGTGGCGCGGCGCGGCTCCGCCGGATGCGTGAGCGGCTTCAGGAGGAAACGGCCGGTGATCGAAGCCGGGTTGCGTTTCAAATCCTCGACAGTGCCCGCCGCGACCACCTCGCCGCCGCGCACGCCCGCGCCGGGACCCAGGTCGATGACATGATCCGCGCGTCGGATCGTGTCCTCGTCGTGCTCGACGACGATCAGCGTATTGCGATGCTTCGCGAGCTCGGCCAGCGCGTCGAGCAGCACGCGGTTGTCGCGCGGATGCAGGCCGATGGTGGGCTCGTCGAGTACGTAGCACACGCCCTGCAGGTTCGAGCCGAGTTGGGCCGCCAACCGGATGCGCTGCGCTTCGCCGCCGGACAGCGTCGGCGCGGAGCGGTCGAGCGGTAGATAGCCAAGGCCGACGCGCTGCAGGAACGACAGCCGCGACTTGATCTCCGCCATGAGGTCGCGCGCGATCTCGCCTTCGCGCTTCGTCAGGCGCAGCTTGTTCACGAACGCGATCGTGTCGTCGACGCCCAGGCGCGTGAGCCCGGCGATGTTGCGATCACGGAAGCGCACGTGCAGAGCGACCGGATTCAGGCGCTGGCCGTCGCAGGTTTCGCAGGTCAGGGTGCTGCCATCTTCGTTCCGGGCCTCGACCCAGGCGCGCTCCTCGCCGCTCTGCTGCTCGTCGAAATCCTCGAGTTGCACGCCGGTACCGAAGCAGTCCTTGCACCACCCGTGTTTGGAGTTGAACGAAAACAGCCGCGGATCGAGTTCCGCGAAGCTCGTGCCGCAGGATGGGCAGGAGCGCTTGGCGCTGAATACCTCGACCCTGGGCTTCTTCGCCTTCGAATCGAGATTCAGCACGTGCACGACGCCCTTGCCGAAATCGAGGGCCTTCATGACGTTGCGCTCCAGCGCATGGTCGTCTTTCGGGGCGTGGTCCTTGTGCACGTTGATCTGCGCCACCGGCAGTTCGATGGTGTGCTCCTTGAAACGGTTGAGCCGCGGCCACTGGTAGGTGTTCAGCATCTCGCCGTCGACGCGCAGTTGCTTGTAGCCGCGGGCGTACGCCCACTTCGCAAGCTCGGTGTAATAGCCCTTGCGCGCGACGACCAGCGGCGCGAGCAGCAGGATGCGCGCGCCCTTGTGCTGCTTGTGCAGCCGATCGGCAATGCTCGCGGCGGTTTGCGGCTCGATGGGCACGTCACAGGTGGGGCAGAACTGCGTACCCAACTTCTGGAACAGCAAACGCAGGAAGTGATAGATCTCGGTCAGCGTGGCGACGGTGCTCTTGCGCCCGCCGCGGCTCGTGCGCTGCTCGATCGCGACCGTGGGCGGGATGCCATAGATGGCGTCGACATCGGGCCGCGTCGCCGGCTGCACGAACTGGCGCGCGTAGGCATTCAGCGATTCGAGGTAGCGGCGCTGGCCTTCGTTGAAGATGATGTCGAACGCCAGCGTGGATTTGCCCGAGCCGCTGACACCGGTGATGACCGTGAACGCCTCGCGCGGAATCTCGACGTCGATGTTGCGCAGGTTGTGCTCGCGCGCGTTGTGCACGACGATGGAGTTGGTGGAGGTGGTGCCGGGGAGGGAATCTCGGGAGATCTCGCGTCCGCGGACAGCAGGTTCTCGGACGCTGGACGAGATCTCCCGAGATTCCCTCCCCGGCACCACCTCCACCGCTTCCTGCATGTACTCGCGCAGCGCCTTGCCCGTATGCGAACGCGGGTTCGCCTCGACCTCCGCCGGCGTGCCAGCCGCGATGATCTCGCCACCGCCGTCTCCGCCCTCGGGACCGAGGTCTATCAACCAGTCCGCGGCGCGGATCACGTCGAGGTTGTGCTCGATCACGAGCAGCGAATGCCCGATCTTGAGCAGCTTGCGGAACGCGCGCAGTAGTTTGGCCACGTCGTCGAAGTGCAGTCCGGTCGTCGGCTCGTCGAACAGGAACAGCTTGCCGCGAATCGACGGCGTATCGTCCGCCGCGGCCTTCGCCAGGTGGCCCGCCAGTTTCAATCTTTGCGCCTCGCCGCCCGACAGGGTCGGCACGGGCTGACCGAGCTTCACGTATTCCAGGCCCACGTCCACCAGCGGCTGCAGCCGGATCGCGACGTGGGAGTTGCCCTTGAAGAACGCCAGTGCCTCGGTGACCGTCATGCCGAGCACGTCGGCGATCGAGCGACGCGTGCCGTCCGCGCCTTCGCGGCGGATCTCGAGCGTCTCGGCGCGATAGCGTTTGCCGTCGCAATCCGGGCAACGTAGATAGACGTCGGACAGGAACTGCATCTCGACGTGCTCGAAGCCGTTGCCGCTGCAGGTGGGGCAGCGCCCGGTGCCCGAATTGAACGAGAACGTGCCCGGCGTGTAGCCGCGGCCCCTGGCCGTGGGCTCGTTCGCGAACAGCTCGCGCACCACGTCGAACGCGCCGACGTAGCTGGCCGGGTTCGAGCGCGTCGTGCGGCCGATCGAGCTCTGGTCGATCATCACCACGTCGTCGACCAGCTCCGCGCCCTCCAGCCGGTCGAACTCGCCCGGTGCTTCCGACGGCTGCCCGAGCGATTTGCGCATTGCCTTGTACAGCACGTCTTCGATGAGCGTCGACTTGCCCGAGCCCGACACGCCGGTGATGCACACCAGCCGGCGCAGCGGGAACTGCACGTCGATGTTCTTGAGGTTGTGCTCGCGCACGCCGCGCAGTTTTATGGCTTTCTGCGCCGGCACCATGCGCGCGCGGGGCTCGGAGTCCGCAACCTTGTTGGCGGCCGCTGCCGCCGCCAGGGGCGCGGCGCGCGGCGCCACCTGCTTCGCCCCCGACAGGTACTGCCCCGTGAGCGAGCGCGGATTCGCGCGGACGGCTGCCGGCGTGTCGAAGGCCACGATCTCGCCGCCGCGCTCGCCGGCACCCGGGCCCATGTCCAGCAGCCGGTCCGCGGCCAGCATGATCTGCGGATCGTGCTCGACGACCACCAGCGAATTGCCTGCGTCGCGCAACCGATGCATGACCTGGGTCACGCGCTGCATGTCGCGCGGGTGCAGGCCGATGGACGGTTCGTCGAGCACGAACAGCGTGTTCACCAGCGACGTGCCCAGCGCGGTAGTTAGATTGATGCGCTGGACCTCGCCGCCCGACAACGTGCGCGACTGGCGGTCCAGCGTGAGATAGCCCAGCCCGACCTCGCACAGGTACGCGAAGCGCGTGCGCACCTCGCCCAGCAACAGGTCCGCCGCCTCGTCGAGCGGCGCCGGCAACCGCAGCGTCTCGAAGAAGTCGCGCGCGCGGTCGAGTGGCAGCAGCATGAGCTCGTGAATGCCCTTTCCGCTCACGCGCCACAGCAGCGCGTCGGGCTTCAGGCGCGCGCCGCCGCAGGCGTCGCAGGGCGTGTACGCGCGGTAGCGCGACAGCAGCACGCGCACGTGCATCTTGTAGGCCTTGGTCTCGAGCCACTCGAAGAAGCGCCTGGCGCCGTACCAGACCTTCTTCTCCCACTTGCCTTCGCCTTCGATGACCCACTTGCGTTGCGCGTCATTCAGCGCGTACCACGGCGTGTCCAGCGGGATGTCGCGCTTCTTCGCGAACTTCTCGAGATCGTCCTGGCACTCCTTGTACGACTTCGTCTGCCACGGCTTCACCGCGCCGCCCGACAGCGTCTTCGTTTCGTCGGGGACCACCAGGCCATAGTCGATGCCGATGATGCGGCCGAAGCCGCGGCAGGCTTCGCACGCGCCCACCGGCGAATTGAACGAGAACAGCGAGGGCACCGGATCGCGATAGGACAGATCGCAGTCCGCGCAGTGCAGCTCGCTGGAGTACTTCCATCTAGCTACCGACTCCGGCGGATCGCCGTCACTCACGACGTGCAGGTTTACGCGTCCGCGCCCGACGCGCAGCGCCGTCTCGAGCGACTCCATGACCCGCGCGCGCTCGGCATCGCCCAGCCGCAGGCGGTCCTGCACCACCTCCAGCGTGTCGCCATTGCGCTCGTGAACTCGAGCGTAGCCTTGCGATTCCAGCAGCTTGCGAACCTCCGTTTCCTTGAAGTTCTTCGGCACCGTTACCGGAAAGCAGATGTAGACACGGGGTTGGGTGGATGCGGCCGCGGCGCGCGCGCAGGCATCGGCATATACGCTCTCGGCCGTGTCGCGGCGCACGGGCTTGCCGCAGTTGCGGCAGTGCAGTTGCGCGGCGCGTGCGAACAGCAGCTTCAGGTGATCGTTGAGCTCCGTCATCGTGCCGACCGTGGAGCGCGACGTGCGCACCGGGTTCGTCTGATCGATGGCGATCGCCGGCGGAATGCCATCGATGCGATCGACGGCAGGCTTGTCCATGCGGTCGAGGAACTGGCGCGCGTACGGTGAGAATGTCTCGACGTAGCGGCGCTGGCCTTCCGCGTACAGCGTGTCGAACACCAGCGACGATTTGCCGGAGCCGGAAACGCCCGTCACGACCACGAGCTCGCGCAGCGGAATTTCGAGCGTCAGATTCTTGAGATTGTTCTGGCGCGCGCCGTGCACGGCGATGCAGGCGTACTTGCCGGCTCGGTCGGCAGTCGCCTTTGTTTTGCGCGGAGTTGCGGTCTTGTCCATGTAGCGGGCGGATTGCGGGTACGCGGATCGGCCATTGTACTCGTGCTGTCAAGGATGCCGGTGTAGGAATGCGGATGCGCGGATCCTGCCCGCCGCTCCGTCCTTTGCCCTCCCTCCGTCGCCCGGTTATTGTTGGCGGCCGTTTTCAGGGGGTGGAAGTGCAACCAAAGCCAGGCATCGACTCCGCGCACCGGCGCGTCATCTTCGCGTCTTCGCTCGGCACCGTGTTCGAGTGGTACGACTTCTATCTCTACGGCTCGCTGATCGCGATCATCTCGAAGAAATTCTTCTCCGGCATGAACGACACCACCGCGTTCATGTTCTCGCTGCTGGCGTTCGCCGCGGGCTTCTTCGTGCGCCCGTTCGGCGCGCTGGTGTTCGGCCGGCTGGGCGATCTCGTCGGCCGCAAGCACACCTTCCTCATCACCATCGTGATCATGGGCGCGTCCACCGCGCTGGTCGGCGTGCTGCCGAGCTACGAAACCATCGGCGTCGCGGCGCCCATCATCCTCATCCTGCTGCGGCTCGCGCAGGGCCTGGCGCTCGGCGGTGAATACGGCGGCGCGGCCACGTACGTGGCCGAACACGCGCCCGATGGCAAGCGCGGCCTCTACACGAGCTGGATCCAGACCACGGCCACGATGGGCCTGTTCCTGTCGCTGATCGTGATCCTCGCGTGTCGTTCGCTCATGAGTCCCGAATCGTTCGACTTGTACGGCTGGCGCATTCCCTTCCTGCTCTCGACGGTGCTGCTTGCGATCTCCGTGTACATCCGGCTGCAGCTCAACGAGTCGCCGGTGTTCGCGGAGATCAAGGCGGAGGGCAAGCTGTCGAAGGCGCCCCTGTCCGAGTCCTTCGGCCAGTGGAGCAACCTCAAGATCGTGCTGCTCGCCTTGTTAGGCGCGACCGCCGGCCAGGCGGTGGTGTGGTACGGCGGACAGTTTTACGCGCTGTTCTTCCTCGAGAAGATCCTGCAGGTCGACTCGAAGGCCGCGAACCTCGTGATGGCGGCGGCACTGCTCATCGCCACGCCGTTCTTCGTGGTGTTCGGCGCGCTGTCGGACAAGATCGGCCGCAAGAAGATAGTGCTCGCGGGTTGTTTGCTGGCGGCGCTCACGTACTTCCCGATCTTCAAGGGCATCACGCACTTTGCGAATCCGGCGCTGGATGCGGCGGTGAACGCGTCGCCGGTGACTGTTGCATCCGACCCAGCGAATTGCAGCTTCCAGTTCGATCCCGTTGGCAAGAAGAAGTACACGAGCGGGTGCGATCTAGCAAAGGGAGCATTGGCGCGCATGGGAGTGTCGTATTCGAATGAGACCAGCGCCACCGGTCCCGATGCCTGGGTGAGAATTGGCAAAGAAGAGTTCAAGATCCTGAGCCTCGAAGGCATCTTGACCGCTGCCGAGTACAAAAAGGCGCAGGACGGTGTTACGGCGCAGATCAAAACCGCGTTAACCGCGGCCGGCTATCCCGCGAAGGCGGACATGTCCGCGTTCAACTACCCGATGGTGATCCTGCTGCTGACGATCCTCGTCCTCTACGTGACCATGGTGTACGGCCCGATCGCCGCGTGGCTGGTGGAGCTCTTCCCTGCGCGCATCCGCTACACGTCGATGTCGCTGCCGTATCACATCGGCAATGGCTGGTTCGGCGGCTTCCTGCCGGTGACCTCGTTCGCCATCGTCGCGGCCACCGGCAACATCTACAACGGCCTGTGGTACCCCGTGATCGTCGCCGGCATCACCATCGTGGTCGGCGGACTGTTCCTGCGCGAGACGAAGGACGCCCCCGCCTGAGCCCTCGACAAGCGGCTCGCGGTGCGCTCAACATGTGGCCGGGAAGCTGGTTGAGGGGACAGAGGCATGCTGCGTTTCAGACTGCGCGCGTCCGTGGCGGTTGGCTTGCTGGTCGCCGTGGCCGCGGGCGCGCACGCCGCGCCGCCACCGCTCGACGCGTTCTTCGGTGGCACGCAGATCCACTCGGTGTCGATGTCACCGGACGGCAAACTACTGGCGATGATCGTCGGCAGCGACGACAAGATCTTCGTCGCGGTGAAGGATCGCGCCACGTCCGCGCCGGCGGTGCCGGTGCTCGCACCCATCGACAAGGACAGCTTCAAGCCGAGCTGGTGCCGGTGGGCCAACAACGAGCGCATCGTCTGCAGCTTCATGGGCACCGAGCGCGACAAGTACATCGGCAAGGTGTTCGCAGTCACACGCCTGGTCGCCGTGAATCGCGACGGCAGCCAGCGCAAGCAGCTGCTGCAGAGTCAGTTCATGCCGAGCGGACAGCTGAACGACCGCATCATCGACTGGACGCCCGACAAGCCGCGCAGCGTGCTGATCGAGCTGTACGACGGCCGTTCCACGCGCGTGCTCGAACTCGACGTCTACAGCGGTGGCACCGACCTCTACGAGAAAGGGTACGAGCACATCGGCTCGTTCGGCACGGACGGCCGCGGCAACGTGCGCCTCGGCTGGGGCGGCTACAACCTCGACAATTTCTACTACGCGCGCCTCGCAGGCGACAAGAAGTGGCGGCAGCTCGCCCGCGTCAAGGCGCTGACGACGGACCAGGCGTACCGGCCGATCGCGGTGATTCCGGGCACCAACTACGCCTATGCGCGCCGCGACCACGAGGGCCGCGGGGCGGTGTGGAAAATCGACCTCGCCGACCGGGAGGATCCACAGCTGGTGCTCGCGAGCTCGCGTGTCGACGTGCGCACCGTGTTCACGCCGGACGGGCGCCTGCTGGCGGTGTTGCCGGATACCGGCAACAAGGGTGCACTCTATCTGGAGCCCGCCGGCGAGTTGCTCGGCGAGGTGCTCGGCAAGCTGTTCAAGGGCAAGCAGTACTACATGGTCGACATGAGCACCGACCTCAAGGCCGTGGTGGTGTACTCCGAGAGCGATGTGAGCGCGCCCGAATACCACGTGCTCGACATGAGCGGTCCGCAGGCCAAACTACTGCGCGTGGGCTCGCGCCATCCGGCGCTCGACAAGTTCGAGCTCGCACCCACGGAATACCTCACATATCCGGCGCGCGACGGCACCCCCATCCCCGCGTTCCTCACGCGGCCCGTGGGCGAACGCACGGGGCCGCCGCCGCTCATCATCCTGCCGCACGGCGGCCCGTGGGCCCGCGACACCTGGGGTTTCGATTCGTGGGTGCAGATGCTGGCACGTGACGGCTACGCAGTGCTGCAGATGAACTATCGCGGCTCCGGCGGCTATGGCAGGAAGTGGCGCGATGCGTCGCTGAAAGACTGGGCCGGGCTGCCGTACTCCGACACCATGGACGGGCTCGCATGGGCCATCGCGCAGGGGCATGGCGACCCGGCGCGCAGCTGCGTGGTGGGCGGCAGCTTCGGCGGTTATCTCGCGCTGCTCGCGGCCGTGCGTGACAGCGCGAAACTCAAGTGCGTAGTGAGCGTGGCCGGTGTCAGCGACCTGCGCGAACTCAACAGCGATTCGGAATATTTCACGAACTTTCAGATTACGCGCGAGATGGTCGGCACCGATTCGGAGAAGCTCAAGGCGGGTTCACCGCGGCTGCACGCCGCCCACGTCATGGTGCCCGTCCTGCTGGTGCATGGGCGCGATGACTGGACAGTGGAGGCCGACCAGTCCGAGCTCATGGCCAAGGCGCTGCAGCACGAGAACAAGCGGTTCAAGATGGTGATGCTCGACGACGTCGACCATTACTTCCGCACGGCCCGATCGCAGCGACAGCTCTTCATCGCCATCGGTGATTTCCTGAAAGAGCAGCTGCAGTAGCCGCAGCGCGCCGGCAGTCCGCCGGGTCGTCCCGCGTGCGGCGGTTTTCCTGGCGGCGCCGATGTTGCGTGCGAGCACACACGCAATCCCGGGCGAACAACCCGCTTGCGGACATTCGCGCCTTTTCCGCTACACTCCGCGCGATCAGTGCGGAGCCGCGAAGGATCGCCACCCTGCTTGCGCGTGCGGCCGCTCGAACAATCATCATCAGGAGAGGTCGCATGAAATCATGGATTGGTCGCGGCACGGCCGTGCTGTGCATCTTCACTCCATTGGCCGTCAGCGCGCAGAACGCGACCCCGAGTGCCGACAAGACCGACGACGAAGTCATCGACGAAGTGCTGGTCACGGCGACGAAACGCGCCACCACGCTGCAGGAAGTCCCGTTCTCGGTCGCGGCGCTCACCGCGGAAGATCTCAGGGAATCGGGCGCCACCAACATCGTCGATGTCGCGCGCAATGTCCCCGGCCTGTACATCGCCGATCTCGGCCCGGGCCAGAGCCAGGTCGCCATCCGCGGCATCAGCGCGGGACAGGTCATCCGCGATCAGCCGGGCGTCAAGGAATCCGTCGGCATCTATCTGGATGAGTCGCCCATCTCCGTCGCGCTGTTCACTCCCGATCTCGACCTCTACGACCTCGACCGTATCGAAGTGTTGCGCGGTCCTCAGGGCACTTTGTTTGGTGCCGGTTCCAGCTCGGGCACCGTGCGCTACATCACCGCGCAACCCAACATCGGCGAAACGGGCGGCTCGCTCGATTTCACCTTGACCACCGTCACCGACGGCGAGGTCGGCGGCGACCTGCGCAGCGCGTTCAACGTTCCGCTGGGCGAAAAAGCCGCGATGCGCGCGGTCGCCTATCGCAGCGAGCTGCCGGGCTTCCTCGACTCGTACTACCCGGGCCGTGACCGGCAGGAAGACGTCAACGGCGGCTCGCGCACGGGCGGACGCCTCGCGTTTCGCTTCGAGCCCAGCGAAAACGTCACGCTCACGCCGCGCGTCGTGTACCAGAAGCTCGAGACGGACGGCTATCCGCGCATCGACTTCTTCAACATCCTCGGCAACACGTACACCACGACGCAGCCGCAGGTCGATCCGGGCGAGCGCGGCCAGGTCACGCAGCTGCGCGAGGGACTCACCGACGAGTTCACCATGGGCGACGTCAAGCTGGAGTTCGGCTTCGGCGACCTCGGCCTTACTAGTGTCACCACCTACATCGACCGCCAGGTGCAGGTGCTGCGCGACGCCAGCCAGCTCACGGGCAGCGTCACGCAGGACGTGGGTGGCACGGCCGCGCAGGTGCGGTTGAATTCGCCGCTCATCGACGACACCGACCTGCAGGTGCTCAGCCAGGAATTGCGGATCGCCTCGACGGGCGAGGGCGCATTCCAGTGGTTGGCCGGCGCGTTCTACCAGACCGCGGATCGCGACTATGCGCAGACGCTGCCGACGCCGGGCTACGACGCCATCCTGCCGCGCGGCACGGGCGCACCCGTGGACACGCCTTACTACTCGCGGCTGTCGTACGACTTCACGCAGTTCGCGTTGTTCGGCGAGGCGACGTACAAGTTCAACGCGCAGTGGCAGCTCACGGGCGGTCTGCGCTACTACAATTTCGACGAGGACCGTGTCATCACCATCGCGGGGGCGTTCGCGGATCTGCCGCACTTCGACGAGCTCGGCACCACCAGCTCGGATGGCATCTCGCCGCGCGTCATCCTCGCGTTCGCCCCGAACAGAGACCTGCAGTTCACCGCACAGGTCGCGAAAGGCTTCCGCCTCGGCGGCATCAACGATCCGCTGAACGCGACGCTGTGCCAGGGCAACGACCTGCAAATCTACGGCGGCCATCCCACCTGGGACGACGAGAAGGTCACCAACTTCGAGCTCGGTGCGAAGACCAGGCTCGCCGAAGGGCGCGTGACGTTCAACACCTCGGTGTTCATGAGCAAGATCGACGGCCTGCAGGTGGTCGCGGACGCGGGCTCCTGCTCATCGCGCATCATCCTCAATGCCGACGCCGAGTCGAAGGGCGCGGAAGTCGAGTTGTTCGTGCGGCCCGACGAGCATTGGGACCTGGGCTTGTCCGCGACGTACGCAGACGCCGAGATCACCGAGTCGCAGTTGATTCCGCTCACCACGTCGCCGATCGGCGGCATCCGGGATGGCAATCGACTGCCGACGTCGCCGAAGCTGCAGGCGGTGGCCACGCTGGCGTACAACTGGGCGTTCTCGTCGTCGCTCGAGAGCTACGTGCGGTTCACCCTGCAGCACGTGGGCTCGTCGTTCACGCAGCTCGCCGACCAGGAGGCGAACTTCGGAGTCATTTCCAACTCCGCCACACGGCCGCCGGGTTCCGCGCGGCTCATCGCAGGCTTCGGCGCAATTGCGGCCAATACGACCATCGAGTTCGATCCGGAGCTGCCGGAATACGACATCGCAAACCTGCGTTGGGGCGTGCGCGCGGATCGCTGGGAAGCGGGCCTGTTCATCAACAATCTGTTCGATGAGCGTGCCTTCCTGTCGGTGGACCGCGAACGTGGCCGCAGCGCGCGCGTGGGCTTCCTCACCAACCAGCCGCGTACCGTTGGTATGAACTTCCGCATGAACTTCTGATCGAGGTCGAGAGCCGGCGGCGCGGGATACCGCTCCGCCGGCCTCAGGTGTTCGCAGTGATCGCGAACATGGGCCAATAGAGCGCGCAGATCCCGAGCACCACCGCTACCGCGAACAACGCGGTGAAGCCGTACACGGCGAGCTTCATGCGGCGCAACTCGGTCTGAGTGATGTTCCAGCGCACCAGGGTCCAGGCCGCAATCAGGCCGCCCACCCATACGAACACCCACCAGAGGCGCGGATTCGCGAGTACCAATCGGGTACCCGCGTGTGCATTCACGGAGAAGACGCCGAAAACCTTCGCAAACTGCGGCAGCACCGCGGGCACGCCCTTGGCCATGAGCACGGCGGCGCCAGTCTGGAGCACGGCGGTGCAGAGCAGGCCGAGGGGGCGCGGCTCGAGTCGCCGGCTGTGACTATCGGAGACGAGGGCCGTTGGCGGTTCGAGAGGATTTGCCTGATTCATGAATTGGTGTACGGATGAGTGAAGACCAGCAAGTAGACCGCATTCGGCGCAAAATGCCCAACCACGGCGATCGATGCGTCGCGAACGTAGATAGGCCCCGCCGCGATCCAGCCCCGCCGGCGTGGCGCAGATCAATGCACCGCGCGGTTCTGCCGCTCCGCCTTGGCCGCGAGGCTGAACCGGGGTTCCGGCTTGCGGAGCCTGGCCGTGAGCAGCTCCGCGGCGTAACGTCCCACCTCCGGTCCGTGCTTGAAGCCGTGCCCCGAGCCCGCGCCCACGAGCAAGATATTCGACGCCGCGGGATGCAGGTCGATGAGCAGGTCGCCGTTGCTGCTGTTCTCGTACTGACAAACGCGCTCTTCGTTGAGCTGCGCGCCCGCCAGCGCGGGGAATCGTCTGGCTAGATAGGCTCGTGCATCCGCCAGTCCGCCAGGCGAGGCCTGGCGGTCGCCGCGATCCGGATCGATGGGCGGACCATGCTGGTCGTGCGCCACCTTGAATCCGCGGCCTTCCAGGTCCGGCATTCCATAGAAGATGTCGCCATTGTTGAAATCCGCCCAGCCGGGCAGGGCGCCGCCGGCAAAACGCGCATCGCCCGCGGGCGTCGCGAAGAAGAACACTTCCTGCCGCGTGGGAAAAATGCGTGGCCCCAACAAGCGCGGAAACACCTTCGGCAGCCATGGACCGCAGGCGAACACGTAGTTGGCCGCGGAGACCTTCGAGCCATCGGCCAGCTCGAGCTCGCCCAGCGCCTTCTGCGCCGCCGCCTCGGGCGGCTTCACGGCGGCCACGCGATACTCACCACCGGCCTTCACGAACTGCTTCACCAGCGTCTGCACCGCCCGCCGCGCCATCAACACGCCGAACTGGGGCTCGAACAATCCAACCTCGGTGTCCTGCCACTGCGCCTGCGGCCAGCGTTGTTCGAGATCCGCGCGTGCCAGCTCGAGCGTGGGTAGTTTGAGGCGCCGGTGTACTTCGAGCGACTGATCGACGTACGCCTCGCGCCTGCCGAAGAAGAACAGCACGCCGATCGAATGGAACACGGGCAGCCCGGCCAAGTCCGACAGCCACTTCCACTGCGGCAGCGAATCGAACGCCAGGCGGGTGTACACCTCGTCGGCGCCGTACGACCCGCGCGTCAGCCGCGACTCTCCGCCCGACGACGCGCGCGCATGCGCGGCGCCGAACGCATCGAGCAGCAGCACGCGCTGACCGGCCCGGCGCAGGTGCCACGCGGTCCACGCGCCGAACACGCCGGCCCCGACGACGATGGAATCCCAGCTCGCGCTCTTGTTAGCCATCTTGCCCTCACCTCGCGCGCCGGCCGCGACGCCCGCGGCGAGCGCGCTCGCGATGACCTTGCGCCGCGAAACCTTCAAAGGTGCTCGCCCGTCGGTGTTTCGATCAGGTCCATGATGCCGCGAAGCTATCACAGGTCTCATTGGCAGCTCTTGCGCACTCACGGGATTCCCCGCACGGATCGAACTGCCGTAGGCTGTGTCCCGGGAAAAGGCAGCGGAGACACGAAATGTTCAGGGAGCGGGGCAGGTGGGGTGCGCGCGCGCGCCTGAGTTGGGCGTGCGTTGCGATCGTGCTCGTGTCGTGCTCGCCGCAACCGCGGTCGGCCATCGATGGCGTCGCCGTCTTCGACGACTTCATCACGCTCGAACGCGGCACCGCTCGCGATACGGCCCGCCGGGAATTCACCGCATCCGCGGACGCCACGTTCGTCGGCGTCCTCGTGGAAGACGACGTCGAGGTGCAGCTCCAGATCGAACGGCTGGGCAGCGGCGAGAAGCCGCTCGCGTCCGTGGTGGTGGAATCCCGCATGGACGGCGAAGGCATCGAAGTAGCGGCGCTCGACGTCAAACGCGGCGAGCGCCTCCTCGTGAAGCTCGAAGGTCCCCAGGATTTCGAAATGCCCGGGCGCATCCGCCTGAAACTGCTGCGCTACGATGCCAGCATCGCGTCGCCGCCGGTGCGCGCGCGCGTTCAGGCGCTGCGCGATTGGACTGCCGCCACGGCTTCCGACATGTCTGCCGACGGCATGCGGGCCACCGGCTATGGCAGTTTCGATGCGGCGCTCGCCCACCTCGAATCGCCCGATGGCGATCCAAACCTTGCCGCCTGGGCACGCCTGGTGCGTGCCACGGCCAGTCATGCCTTCTCCATCGACCAGAAGGCGTCGCTCGCCGATGCGCGCCGGGCGACCCAGACTTTCTCGAAGCTCGGCGACGCACGCAACACCGCGCGGGCGCGATTCGCGGCCGCATTGGCACTCCTCGAGATTTCGACCGACGCCAAGTCGACGGATCCCAAGCCCGCGGATGCAATGCGCGAATCCATGGCCACGCTGCGCGAGCTGGAGGGCGATGCGTCGCTGTCCCCGCGCGAGCGCGCGCGCAACACCGCGTACCTGGGCATCAATTTTTACTACGAGAAGGATTTTCCCGAGACGATACGCCTCACCCAGAAATCACTCGAGGCCTTCCGCGCCATCGGCGACCGCGATGGCATTCGCACCTCGCTGGCCAACCTGGGCGTGTACGCGGGCGAAACGGGCGACTGGCAGGAATCCGCGCGCGTGTTCGACGAGTTGTTGCCGCGCGTCGGCGAGCTGCAATTGCCCGAGCGGCGCCTGGCCTACATCGACAACGACGCGTATGCCCACATGTCTTCGGGCAACACCGATGTCGCCGTCGAACTCTACCTGCGCGTACTGAAGGAGGCGCGCGAGTACAAACTACCCTGGTACGAAGCACGCGCCCTGGAAGGGCTGGGACGTTCGTATTGGGAGCGCGGCGATCTCGCGCAAGGTGCCGTCTACATCGAAGAAGGCGGCAAGGTGCGGCGCAAGCTCGACGATCCCGGTGGATTGATGGTCAACAAGAGCATGGCCGGTTCGATTGCCCGTGACTCCGGCGATCCCCGGAAGGCTTTGCCGCTGCATCGCGAAGCATTGACGATGGCCGTCACCAATGATGCACGCATGCGCGGGATGGCGAATGTCGCGCGCGACCTTGCCGCCGCGGGGGAATTCTACCAGGCGGTGGCGACGTATCGCGAAGCGCTGGCGTTGCCCCAGTCGCAGGCGATTCCCTGGAGGATTCGCAGCGTCGGGCTCTATCTAGCCGAATCGCTGCTGGCACGGAAGGGCCGCAACCCACGGGATGTGGATGAGGCGTTGTCGCTGGCGCAAACAGGACTCGAGGGCGCCGTCGCCGATGGCGACATCTCGCAGGAACTGACGGCGCGTAAAGTGCTGGCACAGGCGCGCGCGGCGCGTGGTGACATCGCCGAGGCGCGGCGCGAATATGAAAGCGCCATCGCGCTCATCTTTCGCTATCGCGCCATGACCGCGAGCGCGGAGCAGCAGGCTGTCACGCTGACGCGATTGCAGGACACCTTCCGCGGCTACACGGATCTGCTGATGCGCAAAGTGGTCGAGCGCGGCCCGGGCAAAATGCTGCCGGCCGGCGACGACGAGACCAATGCGCTGCGGGTGCTGGAGTCGGCGCGGGTGATCGGCTTCGATGCGGTGCGTCTCGCGCGGGTCGACGCCGCCACGCAGAACCAGATCGACCAACTGCTGGCCAGGATGGCCACCAAACGCGTGGCATTGGCCGGGCAGCTCGACCGCCCGAATTCCTCCGCCGCGGCCGTCGCCGCGCTGAAGCTGGAAATCGCCGACTTGCGCGCGCGGATCGATACCGAAGGCGCGCGCGGCAATTCCGCGAAGGCGGGCGACCGTCTGCCGCCGGATGTCACGCGACCGTGGCCGGCGATCGCGGCCGGGGTCACGCAGCTCTCGTACGCGCTGGGCGCGCGGAACGCCTATCTATGGGTGCGCGACGCGGCCGGAATCCGCGTCACGGTGCTCGCGCCGTCTCCATCGTCCATCGAGCGTGAGATCGATCGCCTCGCGCCGCTCCTGCGCGCAACGTCGGCCGTCGACAGCGCGAAAGACCTGGAGCGCATTTCGAGCTGGCTGCTGCCGAAGGACGCGCTGGCGATCGGATCGACGCGTCTCGAGATCGTCGCCGAAGGAAAGATCGCCTCCGTGCCGTTCGCCGCGCTGATCGCTCCGGGCAGTCCTGCGCGACGCCTCGCGCAGTCCCATTCGATCGTGATGATCGGCTCCATCCTCGACGGCCAGAACGGCGGCACCGCGGCCGGCGCGCATGCCGTGCGGCTCGTGCTGCTCGAAGCCGGCAACGGCCTCGCCGCCGCGCGCGGTACGCGCGCCGTGTTCCCATCGCTGGCGTCCACGCGTTCCGAGGCGCGCGCAATCGTGGCGTTGTTCGAGCGCGGCGCGCCCGCCTCCGGCATCAAACTACTTTCCGGAGCCGGCGGCAGCTCCGAGGCGGTGAAGGCGGCCTGGACGCAGGGCGCGGGCGTGTTCCATTTCGCGACCCATGGCCTCGCCGACCTGCGCCAGCCGCTGGCGTCGCTGCTGATGCTGCCGACCGTAGACAGCTCCGGCAATCCGACCTATCTGACCGCGGGCCAGGTGCAGAGCTGGAACGGCGCGGCCGATCTCGTATACCTGAGTGCCTGCGATACCGCGGTGGGTCCGGCGCGCTTCGCCGACGGCATACCGGGCCTGCAACGCGCGTTCCTGCGCGCCGGGGCGCGCGGCGTGATCGCAACGCTGTGGCCGATCGAGGACGTCTACGCCGTGCAGTTCGCCACCGAATTCTACGGGCGATACACCGCGGGCACGGCGGCCGCGCAGGCGCTGGGCGAAACCCAGCGCGCGTGGCTCGCGCCGCCGCCCACGATGAGCGCTCCGGAGCAGGCGCGCCGCCGCATGACGGCCTGGGCGCACGCGTACTACACGCGCTAGCGCACCCCTGCGCGAGCGACCTGGCGCGCGGCGTTCAGGGATGTCCGCCCATCGCGGAATCCTTCGTAGTGGTCGCCATCGCGCGATTGCTCACGCCGAAGTCCTCGGTATTCTCCTGCCGCACCGTCAGGCCGCGCAGGAACGCGACCAGATCGCGCAGCTCCGCACGCGACAGCACCTGCCCGTACATGTCGGGCATGCTCGACGGCGCTGCGGTGCGCTGTGCCACCTGGGAGGGGTCGAGCTTCACGATGGACGCGTCGCCGCGCTTCACGGCGATCTCGGTCGCGGTCTCGCTGGCCACGGAGCCGGTCTCGGTGTCGCCGCTCTTCAATTGAAACGTGACGATGTCGAAGCCTTGCGCGATGTGCGCGCTCGGCCGGATCACGGCCTCGAGCAGATACTCCGCGGGCTTCTCCTTGCCGATGGTAGTCAGATCGGGTCCCGCCTCGCCGCCGTCGCCGTTCACCAGATGGCAGCGCGCGCACGGGATCACGGGGTTCTCGAAGAACGTGCGTCCGCCGCGCTGCGCATCGCCGCCGGCGAGCGCGTAGGCATACGAGGCCATCGGGTCCTGCCCCGATGCCCACGAAGACTGCAGCTTCTGCCAGCGCGCGCCCACGCCCGCGTCACGGCTCTTCTCCACGGCTTCGATGAGCTCCACCTGTGCGCCCGGCGCCACCTTGCCGGCGGCCAGGCGGTCGAGCGCGGCAATCAGTAGTTTGGGCGCCTCGGCGCCGCCGAGCTGTGCCAGCGACTGGAATGCGGCGCGCTGCTCGGGCTCGGAGCCCTCGACCGCGAAGCGCTTCACGATGGGCAGCGCGCTCTCGGGCGTACGTCGTGCCACCACCTGCAGTGCCGACAGCCGCAGCACGGGCGCGGACGACTTCTCCGCCAGATCGAGCCCGCGCTGCGCATCGCCGCCGCCGAACTTGTCGAGCAATTGCAGCGCCGCGACGCGCACCGTGTCCGGGGCCGCGTCGTTGCCGACCGCGCTCACCAGCGCGGCCGACATCGAGCGCAGCTCGAGCGAGCTCATGGCGCCGATGGCCGCGAGCTGCACCGACTCGGGCGCCTGGCCCAGCAGGCGCGGTACCACCGAGGCCAGCGCATCGCCCGCCGGCCCGCCGGGCCGCGCTTCCAATGGCCGGTAGACACCGACGATGCGGTCGCGCTGCGGCACCTTGGGCCACCACAGCCCGAGCTGAATCAGCGCTTCGGCGCGCATGTCGGGAGTCGCCTTCTCGTTGAGCGCGTAGTTAGCCAGCGCCTGCGCGCGCTCCGGCCCGCCGACGCGGAAGTTGGCGTTCAGCGCGCGCGACACCAGCGGCTCGTCCGCCGGCGGCGCATTTGCGAGCGCGCCCGCAAGCGGCTCCAGCGCGCGCGGGATCGGCACGTCGTTGATCGCCTCGGCGGCCTCGCGCACGAGATATGTATCCGGGTCGCGCAGGAAGCGCGCGATGACAGGTGCCTGCATCTCGCGGTACGCCAGCAGCACGCCGAGTCGCACGGCGGCGGAGGGGTCTTTGATGCCCGCCTCGAGCAGGTCGTTGTCGCCGATGCTGGCGAGCGCGTGCGCGGCGGCGTGCCGTAGATAGGCGTCCTGGTCGGCGTTCGCGCGCAGCAGTTGCAGCAACGGCGCGGTGGCTTTCGCATCGCCGAGCTTGCCGAGACTCTGCGCGGCGAAGAACTGCGTGCGCGGACCGCCGTTGGCGAGCAGCTTCACGAGCGCCGCGACCGCGCCCTTGTGGTGGAGGTCGCCCAGGCCTTTGGCGGCCTGCGCGCGCACCTCGCCATCGGGGTCGGCGAGCAGCTTGGTCAACATCGAAGCCATTTTCGGGTTCTTCTTCCCGAGCTGCGTCAGACCCCACACCGCGTGCAGGCGCGCCAGTGGATTCGCTTCTCTGGTGTTGGCCACCTTGGCGAACACCGCGATGCTCTGGTCGCC
This sequence comes from Pseudomonadota bacterium, assembly GCA_043747875.1. Classification (GTDB taxonomy): domain Bacteria; phylum Pseudomonadota; class Gammaproteobacteria; order Steroidobacterales; family Steroidobacteraceae; genus CADEED01. Next base: position 83,666 of record JAYTOI010000173.1, read on the forward strand.
GCGGGAAGCCAGCTCGAGCTGCGCCTCGAGGCGCGCGCGCCGGTCGGCATGCGAGAGCAGGGCGGTCAACGTCGCGGTGTCGCGCTGCGTGAAGCCCTCCGCGAGTAGTTTGGCCAGGTCGGCGCTGATCTTCTGCTGCGCCGGGTCCGGATCGGCCGGGCTGATGCCGTAGATGCGGCCCTTCTGCGACTTCGGCCAGCCATCCACCCAGTCCGACAGATACAGCACGCCGTCGGGGCCGAACGTGACGTCGGTGGGCAATACGCCACCCATGAATTGCTGGCTGCTGGTCGGCAGGAAGGTCGCGCCGTGCTCCTTCAGCGTGTACGTCTGGATGCCCGAACGCGCGATGCTGCCCTTGAAATGCGTCACGAAGAAATGCCCGGCGTATTTCGGATCGAGTCCGGTGCCCGGGTAGTACGCGAGGCCCGACGGGCCATCCTCGATGTTGCAGATCGGCGGAAGTAGATAGGCCGGACGCCCGTCGAAGCGCGGCTTCCACAGGCTCTCGCCGATCCACGGACCGCCGCGGCCGCGCGGCGCGTGCTGGTAGCCGACGCGCCAGCCGCTGTCGCCGCCCTCGACCAGGTACACCAGGCGTTCCAGGTCGCTCTGGTCGCTGTCGTTGTCGCCCGTGAAGAGATTGCCGTGCTCGTCGAACACCAGCTCCTGCGGATTGCGCAGGCCGCGATGCACGATCTCGAGCTCCGTGCCGTCGAGGTTCGAGCGGAACACCGCGCCCTCGTCGGGGAAGTCCACCTCGCCGCCGTCCGGGCGCTCGACGTGCATGCCGCGGTCGCCGATCGAGAAGTACATCTTGCCGTCGTGACCCAGCGCCAGGCCGTGGAAGTCGTGACCCGTGTAGTTGTAGCGCACGCCGAAACCGCGCAGCAGCTCGGTCCTCTTCACGCTGCCGGCCTCGCCTTCGAGCAGCCACAGGCTGGGGATGTTCGTGAACCACACCTTGCCGTGGCGCGCGAGTACGCCCGAGGCGATACCGTCGAGCCCGGTGTTGAATCCGTCCGCGTACACGCTCGACTTGTCGGCGACGCCGTCGCCGTTGGTGTCTTCGACCAGCCGCACCACCTCGCCCTCGAGGGCGAGTTGTTTGGCGCCGGCTTCGCCGAACACGTCGTGATTCAGTTTCAGCCGTTCGTCGACGGTCCGCAGCGCCATGTCCTGCTCGAGCATCCCCATGTAGCCGCGGATGTCGAGCACGCTGGTGCGATAGCGATAGGTCTCCGAGACGAACAACCGGCCGCGTTCGTCGAAATCGATGGCGACCGGGTTGGCGAGCATGGGCTCCGCCGCCCACAGCGAGGCCTTGAAGCCCGCGGGCAGCGTGAAGCGCTTCAATGCGAGCGCGGCGTCGTCGGAGGCCGGATCCATGACCGGGGCCGGCAGGCGTTCGAAGGGTTCGAGCTCGAGGGTCTGGGCGGCGACCGCGGTGACGCCGGCAAGGTACGACAGGCACAGGCGAGCAAGCAGGACGTTTGCTTTCATGGTCTCTCAGGGGATGGGAAGGGCTTACACCGGGACTATATATCGATGTCGTCCCGATGTCGGCTGGGACATTCCGGCTGCCACGTTCGACTTGAAGGGGAGGGCCGAACCGGGAATCCTCGCGCGCGTGAAGCAGAATCCCCATCTCAGGACGGTGGCCATGGTCGCCGGCATCATCGGCGTGATCGTGGCGTCGTACCTGCAGCGAGCCGAGAAAGATCCCGGACCGATGGTCGAAGAGGCGCGCGGGAGCGGCAAGTCCGCGGTGCCGGAGCTAGAAGTGTCGGACGATCCGGGCCAGCGCCGCGCGGATTTCGATTTCTACCTGCTCGCCATGAGCGTTCATCGCGCGTTCTGTGCCGACCACGAGGGCAAGCCAGAGTGCCGCGTGCCCGCGTCGCCCCCGCTGGCCACTCGCCGCGGGCTGGTCATCCACGGGTTGTGGCCCGAGAAGCTCGAGGCGCGCGCCTATCCGCGCGATTGCCCGGCGCCGGCGCTCGATCTCGAACCCGCGCTGGCCCGCGAGCTTGCGGACTTCATGCCCGGCATGCAGTCGGGATTGCACGCGCACGAGTGGCGCAAGCACGGGGCCTGCAGCGGCCTCGGCGACGATGAATATTTCCGGCGTACGCTCGAGCTCGCGCGCCGAATCGATGCCGCGCTGGCGCCTGAGCTAACTACCCGCGCGGGCGGCACCGCGACGCCGGACGATCTACGCGCCGCCGCCGACCGTCTCGACCCTGGCCTCGGCGCCACACTCACGTTCCATTGCCGCACGCGGCGCGGAGCGTTGGAGCGCGGCCGGCCGTTGCTGTTCGAAGTGCGCCAGTGCCTCGACGACGACGGCGCGCACGGCGGACCGGGTACGCCGTTGGCGTGTACGCGAGTGAACCGGCGCGATCAGGGCTGCGGCCGGTCGTTCCAGGTCGCGGAGGCGCGATGAATGCGCAGATGCACATGCTCGCCATGGCGTACGCCGTCACCGCGGCCGCCATGTTCATCGGCATGTGGTCGATGCGCGCCGACAAGCGCGGGTATTTTCGCTGGCCGGTGTACTCGGCGATGGCAATGTTCGTCGCGGTGGTCAGCTGGAATGCCTTGCGCGCGCGCGTGCTGCCGCCGGAGTGGGAGGTCACGCGCCCGGGGCTGCTGCTGGTTGGTGCGCTCGGCGTGTATGCGTTGTTTGGCCTTGGGCTGGGGTTACTCGTGGGGCGCTTGACGCGGGCGCGGAAAATTTTGGAGAAGGACCTCGGGCCGGAGCAGGAACCGGAAAAAGAGTCGGAGTGAGATCGGGTGCGCGTTGGGCGCAGACACCGGAACAAGAACTCTATCTTTGACCTGCGGCAGATTCCGTACCGGCAATATTTCCACTGTTGCGCCAGTTATTCGCCATCGTCATGGAGCAATCTTTCGGTAGTCTTCTGCGCCACCCAGCACGACCGGAATTTTCTCCATGTACGCACGCGCCCAGATCGCAGCCCTTGCCACCGGCTCGTGTTGGGGTTCATCGGTGCGTCCGCCTTCGGTGCGCCTGACGTGGAGCTGCATCGCTGCGATGCTCTTCTTGCCGGCCGCCGCGCAGGCCGAGACGGCGCAATGCGCGAGATGGTCCTCGGCTTTCGTAGCGGGGGTCTATCGAGCGACTCTCAACGAGTCTTTCCAGGACTTCATAAGCTGGTGCACTACGCCACCCCCTGATCCGGGGCAGCCTTACTGGTGCACGGGGGTGTGCTACATCACGCGCCCGCCGACCTTTACCAACCCGCGCCTGGAGCAAGATCCCACCAACCCGCTGAGCTACGGCACCTGGATCGACTGGCGTTGTGACAACGGCAACGGCGGCACCCGAAGCGGTACCGATGGACCGCGAAGCATCCTCGGAGAAGATATCGGATGCGGCGTCTACGTGGCACCGGATCCGCCGGCACAGGCGCAGTGTGGTGGCGATTGCAACAGCGTCGGCCATCCCATCAATCCGGCGAGTGGCAATGTCTTCGGCACCGAGACCGACTTCGAGGGGCCCGTCCCCTTCAAGCGCTACTTCAACAGTGCCAACGAGGGACACGCCCACCTGAGTGTGGGTTGGACGCACAGCTATTCGCGCGCCGTAGTCTCCGTGGCGGCGCACACCGCCTATCGGTCCTACTCCAATTGGCCCCATGCGACCGGGGGCAGCAATTCCTCGCAGCACTCGAGCGAGGAGGGAGCATGCACCGAGGGCTTCGCGCAGATAAGGTCGCAGATCCCCCGCTACCAGAGCCTTGCGGCCACGGCTAGCTACTCTGGTGGCAGCTGCAACGTGTCGGCGGGCGCTGCGGCCGGCGGGGGTTCGTTGGGAACCATCGCGCTGATCTACGGCGTGCGGCCGCTCGCAGTGCCCCACTCCTCGATCATCGCGTTCAAGGCGCTGCGCGATGATGGCCGTGCGATCGAGTTTCCGCTTGCCGGCAGCACGATCGTTCAGCCCAAGGGCGTCGCCCTGCGCCTTACTGCAACGGCGAGTGGATTTCAGATCATCGATGAGAACGACACCATCGAGGCCTACGGCACGAATGGCGTGCTCCTGTCCATCACGAGCAGGTCCGGTGTCGTGCGCACCATGGGATATACCGCAGGCAAGCTCACCTCCGTCGCCGACAGTTTCGGGCACGGCATCGGGCTCACGTACGACGCACAGGATCGCATCGTTTCGGTCACCGACTCCGCCTTCGGCTCGTATGCGTACGGATACGACGCTTTAAATCGCCTGTCCACCGTCACCGCGCCGGATGCGACGACGCAGACCTATCTATACGAGAACTCAGGGTTCCCCTTCGCGCTGACCGCGCACAAGGATGCGAACGACGTCGTCCAGTCGAGCTGGACGTACGACTCCGACGGCCGCGGCACGCACACGCAGGAGAACGGCGGCGCCGATGCGGTCACGCTCACGTATAACAGCGACGGCAGCGTGCTCGTCACCGATGCGCTGGGCGCGCAGCGCACGTTCACGTACGAACGGCACGGGGATCTGAATCTGGTCGTGGGCATCAGCGGCGCGCAGTGCCCCACGTGTCGCGAAGGGCTCGCAACGACTTACGACGCCAATGGCTTCGTGAGCAGCCGTCGGGACTACAACGGCAATCTCACCTGCTATCAGAAGGACGGCACGGGGCGCGAGGCGGTGCGAGTGGAGGGCTTTGGTCCGGGCACAGCCGCATGTCCGTCGAATCTTGCCGGGTACATTCCCGCCGTCGGCACGCGCGAGCGCAAGAGCGTCACCGCGTGGCACGCGACGTTCCGGCAGCCGGCTTCCATCACCGAAGCCAATCGCACGACCTCGTTCACGCACGATGTGAAGGGCAACGTGCTCACGCGCACCGTGACAGACACCAGCGTCACGCCCCATGTCGCGCGCACGTGGACCTACACATACGACTCGTTCGGCCGCGTGCTGACCGAGAACGGCCCGCGCACGGATGTCATCGACCTCACGACCTATACGTACTACCCCTGCACCACCGGCGCGCAGTGCGGGCAGGTCAACACGATAACCAATGCCGCCGGGCACGTGACGACCTACAACACGTACAACGCGCATGGGGCACCGACGCAGATCACCGATGCCAATGGCCTCGTGACCAGCGTCGCGTACGACACGCGCCAGCGCATGAGCGATGTCTGCGTGGGCGGGACGCTGCCGGGATGCATCGGCGGCGAATTGACGCACCTCGAGTACTGGCCAACGGGCCTATTGAAGAAGATTACGAATCCGGATGCGAGCTTCGTGCAGTACACCCATGATGGCGCGCATCGCCTGACGCAGATCCAGGACGGCGCGGGCAACAAGATCACGTACACCCTCGATGCCATGGGCAACCGGACGGCCGAGAACACGTACGATCCGAGCAATGCGCTCAGACGCACGCATTCGCGCGTGTTCAACTCGCTCAACCAGCTCTGGAAGGATGTGAACGCGGCCGGTACGACGAACGTCACGACAACGTTCGGCTACGACAGCAATGGCAATCAGACCACCACGAACGCCCCGCTCGCGCGCAACTCGACCAGCTTGTACGACGAGCTGAATCGTCTCGAGCAGATCACGGACCCGAACTCCGGCAATACGCTGTTCGCTTACGACGCGAACGACAACCTGACTTCCGTCACCGATCCGCGCTCGCTCGTGACGAGCTACGCATACAACGGGTTCGGGGATTTGAAGACGCAGGTGTCGCCCGACACCGCCACGACGACGAACACGTACGACTCCGGTGGCAATCTCAAGACTTCGACCGACGCACGCAATGCGATCACGACGTACTCGTACGATGCGCTGAACCGCGTAACGAGCGCGGCGTTCAAGATCGGATCGACCACCGATCAGACGATCACGTATGCGTACGACGGCGGCAGCAACCAAAAGGGCCACCTGACGGGTGCCGGCGACGCGCGGCACACCATGGGCTGGACGTACGATACGAAGGGTCGCGTGATCAGCAAGGAGCAGAAGTTCACGGCGGTGACGCCGAACATCACGCACTCGCTGGGCTACGGCTACAACGCCGCCGGGCAGCTCACATCCTTAACGCTGCCGACGGGCAAGGTCATCCAGTACGGCTACAACGCGAACAATCAGGTGACGAGCGTCACGCTCGTGGGGTCGCCCAATGTCACCATCCTGAACGCCATCACCTACGATCCGTTCGGCCCGATCACGGGGTGGACCTGGGGTAACGGCACCGCAAGCACTTCGCGCACGTTCGACACGGATGGCAAGCTGACTCAGATAACGAGTTCCGGTCAGCGAACCTTCAGCTACGACGATGCGTTCCGTATCACCGCGGCGAATGACATCGCTACGCCCGCAAACTCCTGGACGCTGGGGTACGATCTCCTGGATCGGCTGAACTCTGCGACCAAGACCGGCACGACGATCGGCTACACGTATGACGCGAACGGCAATCGTCTGTCGCAGACCGGTACGAGCGCGAGCACCTATGCGGTGAGCGGAACGTCGAACAAGCTCTCTTCGACCACGGGGGCCCTCGCTCGA
>JAYTOI010000174.1:0-22751 GCA_043747875.1 Pseudomonadota bacterium
CGGCATGATCGAAGACGCGCAGGTGGGTTTCTACGCCGGGTGGCTGGTTGCGCAGGCGGACGCGATGCCGACGTGGAATCCGGGCGATGAATTCGAGGCGGCGCGGAAAAAGGCCATTGCAGAGCGCTAGGACGCCGCGTGGCGCTGAGGCCGGGAAATCGGGAACGAGCCGTGGGTAGTTGGGCCACGCGTGCCCAGGGGATCTGAGAGCATGAAGACGCGCGGACCTGAGGGGCTGCTTGCCAGCTTCGTGACCGTGGCCGTCTTGTCACTGCCGGCGCTACTGACGTCGCGCGCGGCCGACGCGATTGTGGTCCGCCACGATCGCGACGCTCAGGCTTTCATCGCACTCGCGCGGAAATTCCCGTGCACCGTGACGTTTCGCGCAGCCGCGGATCGCGGCGCAGTGTCGGGTATGGGTACGCTCGTCGATGCGCGCTGGGTGCTGACCGCCGCACACGTCGCCGACGCGCTCGTGCCCGGCGACATCGTCCAGGTAGGCGGTGGCGATCACGAGGTCGGGCAGGTCGTTCGCCATCCACAATGGCAGGGCTTGCACCGATGGGAGGACGTCCAGAAGGACGTGGCGATGGTGCGGTTGCGCGCGCCGGTCACCGGCGTCACGCCAGCGCGGATCTACACGGGGGACGATGAATCGGGATTGACGGCCACTTTCGTCGGAAGAGGGTGTTACGGGACGGGGCTTACCGGTCCTGTCGCGTACGACGCGACCCTGCGCGCGGCGACGAATCGGGTCGAGAAGGCGGATGGGCCCCTGCTCGAATTTCGATTCGATCGCCCCGGCCAGCCGGATGTCACGCCGCTCGAGGGGATCAGTGGCGATGGGGATAGCGGCGGTCCCGCCTACATCGAGCGCGACGGGCTGGTCTATGTGATCGGCGTCAGCTCCTCACAGGACGATCGTCCCGCGAACAAAAAGCCCGGCCACTATGGAGTGCTCGAGTACTACCCGCGCGTCTCCCACTTCGCGGAGTGGATCCGGGCCACGATCGAGCCGTCCGCGATGAAGCAGGCCGGACCCGAAAAATAGGTCTGTCCCCTTTTGCCGGGTAATGGGGAGTGACCCCATTTCCATTTCGTCAGGCGATCGCGGGCTTCTCCGCCTCGGACATCGAGTAATCCATCAGCGCCTCCAGCGCCTCGGCTGCGCTCTTGTAACGCTCGTCCGGTTTCTTCGCGACCAGGCGCTCGAGGAAGCGCTGGTGACGCGCCACATTGTCCGGCAGCTTCGGAATCGGTGCGGTCTTGTGCATCTCGAACAATCCGACCAGCGTGCCCGCGGCGTACATGCGCTGTCCGGTGAGCAGCTCGTACAGCATCACGCCGACGCTGTAGAGATCCGACCTTTCGTCCGCGGTGCCGCCCAGCGCCTGCTCGGGCGACAGGTAGTAAGGCGTGCCGATGACGACGCCGGCCAGTGTCTTCGCGACGGGATCCGCATCGCGACGTGCGCTGCCGAAATCCACGAGCGCGATCGTGCCGTCGTCACGGAACATGACGTTCGCGGGCTTGAGATCGCGATGGATGATCCCGGCCGCGTGCACGGAGGTCAGCGCCGCGAGGATCGATCCGACGATGAGCAGGCTCTCGTCCACCGACGGCCGTTCGCGCGCGATGCGCGCGCGCAGGTCGCCCGCGGGGAAATACTCCATGACGATGTACGCGTGGCTGTCGGTGAAGCCATGCTCGAACACCTTGGCGACGTACGGGCTGTCGATGCTCGACGCCGCGAAATACTCCTGCACGAAGCGCGACAGCAGGTCGGAATCGCCGCTGCCTTCGGACTTCAGCACCTTGAGCACGACCTGCTGCTTCGTGGGGCCGCGCTCGCACAAACAAACATTGGCGGTCGCGCCGCTGCCCAGCGGTTTCACCGGTGTGAAGCCGGTGATGCCGGCGGACTTCAATACCGACTCGGCGTCGGACAGGCGGCGCGCGTCGGCGCGCTGGATCATGCTCGGGCTGTCGGGCGCCGCGGGTTTCGAAGCGGCCTTGGCGTCCTGGCGGATCGGCTTGATTTCAGCGGCCGGATCCGCGCGCGTCTCCGAACGGCGCGGCTGCGGCACTGGCGGTGCCTTCACGTCGATCTCGGCCGGCGGCTGGTGGCGGCCGATCTCGGTTGGCACGCGCACGATCTTCGGGAAGTTGGGGCGGGTGCGCAGCTCGGACAGCCACAGCAGCGCTTCCTTGCGCAGATACTCGTCGTCGATGAGCAGGTGCACGTAGCGATCCCAGCGGAAATCCGCGGGCGGCTTGCCGTACGCCGCGAGGTCGTGCACCTCGAGCTTGCATTCAGGCCATTTCTCGATCGCCAGGCGCCGGGCGCGGTTCACCACGCCCGAGGCGTGACGCAGGATGAGTACTCGTTCAGCCATGGCTAACTACTTCCATGCTCGCATGTAAAACGTCACTTCTTCGTGTCGGAATGCCGCTCGATGATGGCGCGCAGCTTCATCTCGTCGACCGGTTTGGTCAGGTAGCCGTCGCAGCCCGCCATCGTGCCGCGGATCCTGTCGAAGGTCTTGTCCTTGCTCGTGAGCATCACGACCTTCATCTGCGATTTGTCCTTGTTCTTGTTCTTCTTGATCGCCTTGCAGACGTCGTAGCCATCCATGCCGGGCAGCATGACGTCGAGGAAGATGAGATCGAAGTGCTGCTTCGAGATCTTGTACAGGGCTTCTTCACCCGACGCGGCGAACTCCGGGCTGATGCCGTACGGCGCGAGCTTGTTCTGCAGGAACGTGCGCATCAGCGGGCTGTCGTCCACCGTGAGCACGCGGAAGGTTTGCTCCTCCGGGCGCGGCGCGGCGGTTAGCGCCGGCATGGCGGGCATGGCGGGGGCGGGCGGCGGCGCTACCGGCACCTGCATCAGCGGCGCATCCGCGATGCGCGCGGCGGGCGCGGCGGGCGGAGCGATCGTCGGATTCATGGGCACGTCCGCGATGCGCGCGGCCGGTGCAGCCGGTGCGGCTGGCGCAGCGGGCAGCGGCATCTGCGGGTGAACAACGGCCGGATTCATGGGCGCGTCCGCGATACGCGCGGCGGGCGCAGCCGAAGGCGGCGTCATCGGCGCTTCGGCGATGCGCGCGGCAGCCGAAGCCGCGGAAGTGGCCGAAGGCAGTGACCCGGCCAGGGGAACGTGCGATGAGGTGACGACGCGCAGATTCGCGCGCGGGCTCGGAGCGACGGCCGCGGCGAGCGCCGACGGCGATAGCGGAGTCGCGCCACTGATGGGCGGCAGCGGTGCGGGGGCGGGTTTTTCGGGCCGGTCGAACACGCGTTCCACGCCGATCTTGTCCGAAAGAATGCGGTCGACGGTTTTTTCCGGCAGCGGTTTTTCGAGCGGCTTTTCGTTCATCGATTTTTCGAACGTCGGCGCCAGCACCGGTGCCAATGTCGGCTGCAGCGTGACGGTGGGCAGCACGGTGGCGGCGGGCGCGGCGGCGGTCATCGACGTGGGCAGCGTGCCACCCGGCGTCATTGCATGAGGGTTGCTGTTTGCGGTCAGCGTGGCGGACAGCGGCGCGCCGGAGCTGATCGCGGCGGCCATGCTCGACGACAGCGCCGGCTGCTGCGCGGCCGTCGCGGAGGCGCGCGCGCTCGCGTCCGGCAGCTTCATCGGCATCGTCGCCGCCGTGTCGGAGGTCGGGTTGGTGGGCATCGTGCCACCGCGCGGTCCGGACAGGTCGAGACCGGCGGATTCCTTCTGGACATTGTTCAGCGCCATGTTATTGAGGGCGATAGCCAGGCGATCCATGGCCCCGACCACTTTGAGACCCAGGGGACGCGCCGCGGATGCGCAACCCAGGTCCGTATTCTTCGAGCCGACGACCAGCGTGCGGTCGACGGCATCGCTGAATGCAGCCTGCCAGCTTGCGACCGCGCTCTCGCCGTCGCCGTCGAGCAGGTACATGTCCGGCGCGGAGCCGCTCTCGGAGTTCCAGAGCTTGTAGCCGATCTGGCGCGCCGGCGCGACCGACAGCAGGAAGATCGAGTTCAGCATCTGGCGCTCGGGCGCGGAGAAACCGACGACTCGGACGTTGAGGACACGGGTTTTCTGGCTCATGGCGATACCTTGGTGTGTAGCTAGCCGGCGGCCACGCGCTTTTCGACGCGACCGGTAACGGCGTGCGCTACATGTTGCAGTAACTCGAGATCGGTGTAGGGCTTGGTCAAGTAAACGTTCACGCCCGCGGCCAGCGCCTGGCGACGATGTTTGTCCATCGAGCGTGAGGTGATCATGATGATGCAGAGCTGCGCGAGCTCCGGACGCGAGCGCACGTGCGCGGCGAGCTCGAGGCCGTTCATGTTCGGCATTTCCAGATCGGTCAGCAGCAGGTCGGGGCGCGAGACTTCCATCGATTTCGCGGCCTCGAGGCCGTCGCGCGCCTGCAGCACGTCGTAGCCCTGGTCCTCGAGCAGCGTCGCGACCGCGCGGCGCACGGACAGCGAATCGTCGACCACCAGGATGCGCGAGCGGCGTTGATTGTTCGATCGTGCTTCGGCCGCGGAGCGCTGCGCGAGCTCGCGCGGGGTGCGCGCCAGCTCGGCGACGTCGAGCAGCGGGATCACGCCGCCGTCACCTAACAATCCGATGCCGGAAACGCCCGCGATGCGCTTCAGATATTTTCCGGTCGGACGCGTGACGAGCTCGTTCGCGTCCAGCACCGCGTCGACCAGCACGCCGATCGGGCCGGCTTCGGTGTCGATCACGACGAGATTGCGGCGCTCGGTGTTGAGCGCGGGCGCGAGGCCGGTCAGGCCGGCAAGCTCGTGCGCCACGAATTTCTGATCTTCCACCTGTGCGAACAGTGTGCCGCCCTCGCGCGCCAGCGTCACCGCCACGGCCGGGAAGGCGCGCCGCACGGAGTGGCTCGCGAGCCCGAACACCTGGCCGCCGTCGCGCACGAACAGCGCGTGGGTCGCCATCATCGATGCCTGGAAACGCAGCTCGATGGTGAGGCCGCGGCCGGCTTCGGAGCGGATGTCGATGGAGCCGGCGAGCGCGCGCAGGCGCGTCGCGACGACGTCGAGGCCGACGCCGCGGCCGGAGATCTCGGTGACCGCGTCGCGCGTCGAGAAGCCGGGCAGCAGCGTGAGCCGGGCGATCTCCGCGTCGCTCAGCGACGCGTCGGCGGCCACGAGCCCGCGTTCCACGGCCTTGCTGCGTATGACGTCGAGGTCGAGGCCACGCCCGTCGTCGGACACCTGCACCGCGACCATCTGACCGCGGCGCGCGACGGTCAGCGTGATGCTGCCTTCGCGCGGCTTGCCGAGTGCGATGCGTTCATTGGGGCTCTCCAGGCCGTGGTCGATCGCGTTGCGCAGGATGTGCAGCATCGGCTCGACCAACTGGTTCAACACGTCGGTGTCGACCAGGATCTCGCCGCCGATGACGAGCAGCGAGGCCTCTTTGCGGGTCGCGGCAGTGGTCTGTCGCACGTTGCGCTGCAGCCGCGGCACGATGTTCTCGACCGGCGCCATGCGCGTCTGCGAAGTGAGATGTTGCAGCTCGCGCATCAGCCGCTGCTGCTGGTGCAGGATGCCCGCGAGGCCCGCGAGTTCGTCCTTCAGGCCCATGCCGAGGTCGCGCGAGTCGTGCGCCTCTTCCATGAGCGCGCGGGTTATGGACTGCACTTCGTTGTACTGGTCCAATTCCAGCGAGTCGAAATCGGGCGATGCCTTGGACTGTGCCGGCGATGCCGAATGTATCTTGTGGCGCGCGGCGAGGCCGCGGATGTCCACCGAGTTCTCGAGCTCGAACAGGCGCTTCTGGATCGAACGGTCCTGGTTGACGAGCTGGCGCGAATGCTCCGTGGCGCCCTTCAATTCCAGCTCCAGCTCGCCAATCTTGATGGTGAGCTCGCCGACCATGCGCACCACGTCGTCCAATAGTTTGGTCGGAACGCGGGTCGTGGCCTTCGGCTCCGCGCGTTGCGCCGTGGGCGTGGGAGTTTCCGCCGCTGCCATCGGCTCGGCCCATTCGACCGGCGCCGCAGCCGCCGCGGCGCCACTGCGGTCGACGTCCATCCCGTCGTTCGATTCGCGCGCAGCATCGAGCTGCGCGACTATGTCGAGCGCGTTTTCGGGCGCTGAATCCTCTCCCGCCACCGCGGCCACCATCTGCTCGAGGCAGTCGGCGGCGGCCATGAGCGCCTGCGCGCGGTTCGCCGCAGGCGCGACGCCTTCCGCCTCGCAGATCTCGAGGATGTCCTCGAGGCGGTGTGCGAGCTTGGCGATGCCGCGGACACCGAGGATGTTCGCAGACCCTTTGAGCGTGTGGGCCGCGCGCTTGGCATTGCGCAGCGCTTCGGTCTGGGTCGGATCGGCGATCCAGCGCTGCAGTGACTGAATGACGTCGGCCGCCTGCGGCGGGGAGTCGTGAATGAACGCATCGAGCAGGGCGGCGTCGACGTCGTTCGATACCTCGAGCGTCAGATCGGAGGCTTCGAGCGCCTCGGGCGCGGCGGATTCGTTTTCATCGAGCGCGGCGCCGATGCTGCTGGCCATGCCGAGCTCGCCGCGCAGCTCCGACAACGTCGGCTCGTCGAGCGGCAGCGGCACCCACTCGCCGCCGAAGTGCGCGAGCAGTGCTTCGATGGGCGCGGGCGAAGCGGCGTTGCGCAGATGTCGTTCGAGCATCTCCGGCCACTCGGTGAAGAACGGACGCAGCAGCGTGCGCGCGTCCTGGTCGTCGTGATCGAGATGCTGCAGGTTGGCGAGCACCGTCGCGGCGACGCGCTGCACGCCCGTGAGACCCATGTAACCGGCAGCCTCGGACAGGCGCGACACGGCGTCGGCGTAGGACTCGTTCGCGTGCATGCGCGCCGCACGCGCATCCTCGCCCTGCGCGCAGGTGCCGAGGTCGTACGTTTGCGCGAGCTCGGAGCTGAGGCCCTTGAGCTCGTCGGCAAGCGCGGTGAGGAGATCCTGCCCTCGCATGTTGTTAGCCTGTCACTCTCTGTGTGTTCCGGGTCGTCTTCGGTCTATGCCGCGCGGTGGGTCGGCAGCTTGAACACGCGTACGGATTCGACCAGGCGGTCGGCGGACTTCGACAGGTCCGCGGTCGCCTCGGACTGCAGCAGAATCTCCGCCGCGGTCTTTTCCGTGCTCGCGCCGATCTGATGCACGCGGTTGCGCAACTCGGTGGTGATCTTCATCTGCACCTGCGCAGATGAGGTGATGCGCTTCACGAGCTCCACCAACGACGCGGTGGACTGCTGCGTCTCGCGCATCTGCTGACCGGACTTCGCCGCCAGCTCCGACCCGGTGACCACCTGCGAGATGGTGCGGTTGACCGTATTGATGGTGTCGGACGTCTCGATCTGAATGTTGTTCACGAGCTGCGCGATCTGCTGCGTCGCCTGGCGGGAGCTTTCCGCGAGGCGCTGCACTTCTTCGGCCACGACCGCGAAGCCGCGGCCCGCGTCGCCGGCGGCGGCCGCCTGCATGGACGCATTGAGCGCCAGCACGTGCGTGCGTTCGGCGATCGTGTTGATGAGGTTCACGATGCCGGAGATTTCCTGCGAGCGCTCGCCCAGCCGCTTGATGCGCTTTTCGGCCTCGGCGATCGACTCGCGGATGCCTTCCATGCCGCGCACCGATTCGTTCACCGCGCCGAGCGCGGATGCCGTCGAAGTGGTCGCCTGCTCGGCGGCGCGGTTGGACGCCGCGGCCAGCTCGGCCACCTGGGTCATTACTCTCGAGGCATTCGCCAGGTTCTCGCTCGCGCGTTCGACGTCCGATCGTCCCGCGGCGGCGGTGGCGTTCACCGACTCGGCCTGGCGCTTCACGCGCTCGGTGGAGAGCTTCACCTGCGCGGCGATGCTGGTCACTTCCGACAACACGCGGCCGGTTTCATGGGCCAGCAGGTTGATGGAGTCGGACACGGTGCCGATGACGTTCGCGGTCACCGGCGCCTTCGCGGTCAGATCCTTGTTGGACAACTGGGCCACGGCCTGCAGCAGCTGCACGACCGAATTGTTGAGGTCTTCGTTCTCGCGCTCGGCCTCGGCGAGACGCGTCACGCGATCGTCGAGCAGGTCGTCGAATGCGCGCGAGAGCTGACCGAACTCATCGTCGCCGCCGAGCTGCGAGCGCGCGGCGAAGTCGCCGCCGGCGATCGCCGCGACGGTGGCCTGCATCTTGGTGATCGGGCGCGTGACCGAGCGCAGCAGCGAGAACGCGATCAGCAAGCCCAGACCGAGCAGCGCCACGGCGATGCCGGTCGACCACACGACCACCTTCTCGCGCACCGCCGCGACGGGCGCGAGCGCCTCGGTGGCACGGATCTCGGCCACCATGGCCCACTTGAGGCCGAGTACGTCGAGCGGCGCGTACGCGCCGAACACGGAGACGTTGGCGAAGTTCGGATACACGCCGAATCCGGACAGGCCCTTCTCGAACACGTCGCGCGTGGCCTGTGTCTTGATCGGCACGAGGCCGATGTTGGTTCCCTTGGCGGTCACGGCGCTGGCGACACCCTTGGCGAAGCCCGCGGCCGTCACGCTTTTCGCGTACGCGTCGATGTTCTCCACCGCCTGGCGCGCGACCGAGCGCGCGGTGCCGTCGGCGGCCGACACTAGATAGGTCTCGCCGGAGTCGCCGAGACCGCGCTCCTTCCATTGGCCTTCGTGCGTCATGACCGAGTTGATCTTGTCGATGGGCACCTGCACGACGAGCACGCCGATCTTGCGGCTGCCGTCGAAGATGGGCGTGCCGAGGAAGGCCGCCTGGTCGTTGTACGACGGCAGGTATTCACCGAACTCCGACAGCGCGATCTGGCCGGACCGGTCGAGCGCCCAGGTCTTGCGGAACGCGTCGGCGAGACGCGTGTTCGCGTACGGGCCGTTCACCAGCGAGGTGGCAAAGTCGAGCTCCTTGAACACCGTGTAGACGATGTTGCCGTTGCGCGGCTCGACCAGGAAGACGTCGTACAGGCCGAACTTGCCGAGCGCGGTGCGTAGATAGGGATGCAGGGCGCTGTGCAGTTCGCTGTAGCGCGAGCCGTCGTTGGCGCGATCGAGCGCGTACTTCGAGCCGAGCGGGCTCGGATTCGCGGCGATGTAGTGGTACTGCAGGTTCATCGCGAGGTCGGGCAGGCGCGCGGCGGCCGGCCCCATGTCGACCATGCGGCCGGTGTTGCGCTTCTGGAACTCGGCCATGAAGTCGCCGGTGTAGTACTTCGTGAGGCGCGAGCGCTCGCCAGGCAGGTCGGCGATGCTGAGGATGGAGTTCTCGTACGCGCCAGGCATCTCGCGCATCGCGTCCACGACGTTGGGCGAGGAGGCGAGCATCTGCACCTGGTTGGAGAGCGACTGGAAGTAGTCGGTGATCTGCGCGGCCTTCGAGGCGCGCTGCGCGATCAGCGATTCGCGTGCCTGGGACTCGAGCGCGGCCCGGCTGGACTCCAGCGATTCACGGCCTACGATCACGGACGTGACGGCCACGGGGATGATCGCGAGGAAGAGGGTCCCGAGCAGCAGCTTCTGCCGAATGGATTGGGCGCCGAATACGTTGCTAATGGCCATGGGTCAGCTCACGAGTTGATCGAGTAGTTGCGCGTAATCGAGCTCGAACCAGGTGTCCCGGCCCGACGAAAAAGCGGTGACGACGGCGTCGGCGGCCGCGGCCGGCAGCGCGGGCGGAACGATCTCCGCGTCGGGCAGGAACACCATGCGGCGCGGAAGGCCATCGATGACGATGGCGGCCGCGTCATCGGAATGACCGAACACCAGCACCATGCGTTTCTCGCGCGCCATGTGCTCCGTCTCGAGCAGCCGCGCGAGGTCGAACAGAGGCAGGATGCGGCCATGGAGGTTGACCAGTCCGAGCAAGCTCGCAGGCATGCGCGGCAGCGGGAAGACATTCGGCATTTCGACCAGCTCGCTGGCCGCCGCGAACGGCACGAGCAGGCGCAGAGTGCCGACGCGGAACGCCTGACGCACGATCGCGTCCGGATGCTCCTCGCTGGTCGGCCGCGTACCGACCAGCCGCGCGAGCTCCGGCGGGAGCGGAGGCAGGCCGACGATGGGCAGTACGCGGGCGTTCATTCAGTAGATGGTGATGTAGATAGCGATGGTCGCGCGCTCAGGCGCAGGCCTTGATGGCGCCGAGGATCTGATCCGGCGTGTACGGCTTGGTGACGTAGCCCTTCACGCCGAGCATCTGCGCCCACACGCGGTCGGCCTTCTGGTTCTTGCTCGTCACCAGCACGACGGGGATCTGCTTGGTGGCGGCGTCGCCGCCGATGGCGCGCGTCGCGGCGAAGCCGTCCATCTGGTCCATGTTGACGTCCATCAGGATGATGTCGGGCAACTGGGTCTTCGAAATCTCCACGGCTTGCAGGCCGTTGGTCGCCGTGAGGGTGATGTAGCCCGCGCCGCTCACGATCTTCTCCAGATTCATGAGATCCGGACGCGCGTCGTCGACTATCAATACTTTATGGATTGCCACGGATGAACTCCCACAGGCGACAGTTGGGCCCCGCCGACCCTTTCGGACGGTTTTCACCCACTGTCACGCGCTGAATCTTGGCCGGTATGTGACAAAACCACGGTGACGCGAGTCACACCGGATTTCCCTAGGGAGGGTGCCAGTTCGCGGTTTTTCGGCGTCCGCGGGCTGGCGATGCATTGGGGAGGCGGACGCGAGTTTCAGACCGCTACGGATGGCGGGGTGCCACGGTGGGGGTGGCGGGTTTTCGCGCGACTGCGAAGGGGGCTATTGCTCCGGCGGGCTCTCTGCCGGGCGCTCCATCAGCGATTCGGCCCATTCAGGCTCACTGCGATGCGCGATGCCCAACCGCATCGCTCACGATGGACCCTTGCTCGCTTGCATGGGCGCGGAACGTCAGGCGCTCCCGTTCCAATAGAGGTTGTAGCGCTCGTGCGTGAGCCGGAACCAGGGGATGAGCTCGACGCTCTGGCCGCCGTCGAAGCCGCGCGTGGTGAAGCGCAGATGGTCGCCGTCCCTGCGTCGGGTGTTGGCCAACAGCTCTTCGAGCGGCTTGGTCCAGCGCGGAATGTCGACCGCCTCGTTCAGCATCTCGCCCGACTGCCGTTCATTGACGATGAGCTGCGAGCCGGGCGTGAGGCCTTTCGTGCCGAGGCGCGCCGCGAGCACGATGGGGCCGTAGGTCAGCGCTGCGTGGTTGGTGTCATTCGGCAGCGGTTCGAGCCCGAGCGTCATCGGCGTGCGCACTTCGATGATGTCGCCGGCCCGAACGCGCTGGGGCAACTGGAAGTACGTGCCGGGCTTGCGGCTGCGCAGCGTGCGGCGCGCGACACGGACGGTCATGACGTCGCACCAGGAGGGATGACGGAGCGCGAGCGCCGTATCCGCGGACGCCGTGCCCAGGACCGTGAGACGTGTGCCATCGGAGTCCGGGAAGCGCGTGTCCTGCCTCACCGTGAGGCCGCGCTCGCGCCATTGCAGCGTCGAGGCAATGAATAGATTGACGAGCAGCGTGTCGTCGCGATGCGCGTAGATGTTCTCGCCGTAGCGCGCGTGGTTCTCGATGCCCGACCCGGTGCAGCACCAGAACGAATCGAACGGCGTGTGATAGAGCCGCACGTAGCCGGGTCGCGTCGACTGGAAGTAGGTCATCATCCCGGTGGCGGGATCCTGCGACGCGAGGATGCTGTTGTAGAGGGCGCGCTCGAAATAGTCGAAGTACGCGACGCGCGCGTCGCGCGCATACAAAGAGCGCGTCAGCCGCAGCATGTTGTGCGTGCAGCAGGTCTCCATGGTCTTCGCCGAGTCGAGGTGCTTCGGGAATTCGTGTTTCGGAAAGAAATGCTCGACGTCGCCGTGGCCGCCGGTCGCGAACGAGCGCTGCCCGGTGACGGTATGCCAGAAGAACTTCGCGGCCGCGCCGTATTTGCCCGGGCCCATCAGCTCGTCGATGCGGCTGAAGCCGATCACCTTGGGAATCTGCGTGTTCGAATGCAGTCCATCGAGCTGGTCGACGCCGTCGGCCAGCGGCTGCAGCAGGGCCTGGTGCGAGAACCGCAGGGCCAACCGGGCATATCGATCGTCGCCCGTGATCGCGAACGCGTCGGCGAGCACTTCGTTCATGCCGCCATGCTCGCGGTCGAGCATCTCCTGGAAACGGTCCTCGGGCACGTCCTTCGCGGTGGCGTCTATCCAGTCCACGAACTTCACCAGCGCGTCGCGCGCGGGCTTGCTGCCGCGATGCCGGTGCGCATCGCGCAGCCCGGCCAGCACCTTGTGCGTGGTGTACCACGGCACGCCCGGAAACGGCCTGCCGGCGAGGCTGTCGGTGAGCGGTGCCACGCCATCGGGGAAGGCCGTGAGCCAGCCGCCGGTCTTCGCCTGGCATTCGGCGAGGTCGGCGACGATGTAGTCCACGCGCGCGGCGAAGCGCGCATCGCCCGTGGCTTCGTACATGCATGCCGCGGCGGTGAGGTAGTGTCCCAGCGTATGGCCGTGGCAGCGGATGTCTATCCACGGTTCCACGGATTCCCAGCCGCCGTACACCGGCGCCTTGGGCACCAGGCCCGCATTCACGCGGAAATTGTGCAGCATGCGATCGGGCTCGAGCCGCAGTAGATAGACCGCGTCGCGCTGCTGCGCATCCAGGAACGGACCGGCGCCGAGCTCGACGTCGGCGAGCCCGAAGTAGCGCGCCGCCGGCGTACGGTCCGGCGTCATGGACGTGGCGCGTGCGCCGGAGGTGGCCAGCGCCGCTGCCCCCGCGCCCCAGGACGTCAACAACAGCTTGAGCGCGTCCCTGCGCGAGTGCGCCATGTCCGCGCTCTCAGACCGCCAGGTGCACGACCGTGTACGAGCGCGCCGGCAGCTTCACCGTCATCTTCGCGCCGGCCTTGATGGCATCGAGCCTGGTCATCACCACCTTGTTCGGGTTCTCGAAGGTGTTGAAGGCCTTGAGATCCGGACCCGTGACCGTTTCGGCAGCCAGCACCTTCGAAGGAGAGACGTCCTCGAACTCGAGCGCGAGCTCGCGCTCGTTCGACAGGTCGCGGTTCAGCACGAACACGGCCACGCGCTTTTCCTTGGCGTCGTAGGTGGCCACGACATCGAGGAACGGCACCTGCTCGTCGCGCGCGAAGTCCGGACGCAGTCCGGCGGCGCGGATGGGGTAGGTCTCGCTCTCGACCCGGATGTCGAGCATGCGGCCGCGCGCGTACTTGAGCACCATCTGGTACGGGTAGTAGATGGACTGGCGCAGCGTGCCCGTGCTGTTGGTGACCAGCGGCGCGATGACATTGACGATCTGCGCCAGGCAGGCGACGCGCACGCGGTCGGACTGCCTCATCAATGTATTGAGGAAGCCGCCCGTGAGCATCGCGTCCTCGAGGTTGTAGACCTCTTCGAGCAGGCGCGGCGCGAACTGAGCCTTGCCGTCGAGATGCTCCGGCGAGCGCGCGCGATACCACACATTCCACTCGTCGAACGACAGCCAGAGCCGCTTCGGGGAGCGATGCAGGCCCTGGACGTAATCAGCCACCGCGGTGATCTCCTGGATCTGCCGCTCCATGTCGAGGTTCTGCGCCAGGAAGCGTTCGGACTTGCCGCCCGCGAGCTCCGGCTCGTTGCCGAAATAGTTGTGCAGCGAGATGCCGTCGACCAGGTCGTAGCACTCTTCGAGCACCTCGCGATCCCAGGTGAGGTAGGTAGGCAGGATGGTGTTGCTCGAGCCGCAGGCGATGAGCTGCACGTCCGGATCGATGATGCGCGCCTGTTGCGCGATGTCGCGCGCCTTGCGGCCGTACTCGCGCGCCTGCAGGCGGCCCATCTGCCAGGGGCCGTCCATCTCGTTGCCGAGACACCAGTACTTCACCTTGTGCGGCTGTTCGTATCCGTGGGACCGGCGCAGGTCGCTCCACTTGGTGCCCTTGGCGTAATTGCAGTATTCGATGTAGGCCACGGCCATCTCGGAGGTGCCCGTGCCCAGGTTGAAGCCTAACAAGGGCTCGGTGCCGACGGCCTTGGCCCAGTCCATGAAATCGTTGGTGCCGAACTGGTTGGTCTCGATCGAGTTCCAGGCGCGCTCGAGCACGGTGGGGCGGTCTTTCTTGGGGCCCACGCCATCCCACCAGTTGTAGCCCGAGACCATGTTGCCGCCGGGATAGCGGATGATCGGCACGTGCAGGTCGCCGACCTCCTTGAGGACGTCCTTGCGGAAGCCGCGCTCGTCGGACAGCGGATTGCCCGGATCGTAGACGCCCGTGTAGATGGACCGTCCGAGGTGCTCGAGAAAGGCGCCGAACAGGCGCGGATCGAAGTCCGCGCGCGGCCCGAGGATGCCCAGCGTGGCGCGCGCGGTGCGCGAGCGCGTCTGCGAGTAGCTAGGCAGGGCGAATACCGACGATGCGGCGATTCCCGCGCCCGCGAGGCCCACGTTGCTGAGGAATCGGCGTCGGCTCGTCTTGCTTTTCATGGCTTCTCCGGAAGGGCGATGCGAAAGTGCGTGAGTATAGTCAGCGCGCCATCGATGGCCAGAAGAAGCGCGATTGCGATATCCGCGCGATTATCGATCAAAGCAAAAACTGCATCGCACGCGGCGCGGGCGGTAGATCGCAAGCCGGGACATGTCGTGCCGCCCTGACAGCCACGGGGAAGCGCTGGCGCACGCGGAACGGTACGTAGCAAACTACGGCCCGATCGACTGTGAGTTGCGAGCCACGAAACAAGTGGCTACCGTCATGGTCGGGGTACCGTTACCACGAAATATCCGTTGCAGTATCGCAGCAGCGAATTTATTCATTGGTCCGATATGACTGCAATGTCTAGTCTCGCGGCCAATCGGGCGAAAAACAGCTCGCAATCGCCTAAAACTTCTTCGGGGGAGGAACGATGAGCGCTATCAGAAATTCTTCAGCAAATGCCAACCGCCGATTCACGGCCTTGCTGGGTCTCGCCATCGCCACCAGCGCATCGGCGCAGGCGCCTGCTCCAGGCTCGGCATCGGGCGACGAGCTCGATGAAATCGTCGTGCGCGGCGTGCGCGGCAGTATCGAGAGCGCGCAAGAGGTCAAACGCAATGCGTGGCAGGTCACCGACTCCATCGTCGCCGAGGACATCGGCAAGCTGCCGGACAACAACGTCGCCGAAGCGCTGTCGCGCGTCACCGGCGTGCAAATTAACCGCAGCCGCGCGGACGCGACTGCCACGCTGGTGCGCGGCCTGCCGAACGTGGTGACCACGCTCAATGGTCGCGAGATATTCACGACCACGGGGCGCGGCATCTCACTCGCGGACATTCCCGCCGACCTGCTGCAGCGCGTTGAGGTACGCAAATCCAATCTGCCTGAAAATCTTTCGGGTGGAATCGCGGGCGGTATCGACGTGCGCCTGCGCCGTCCGCTCGATTTCACGGAGTCCGCGGCGGCGGTCAGCCTGCGTGGGATCTATTCCGATCAGGCCGAGACCACGAGCCCGGTGGGCAGCGCGCTCGTGAGCAATCGCTGGGATACTGGCAATGGTACGTTCGGAGCATTGCTGGCGGTGTCGTACCAGGATGTCGACTATCTGGAGCAGAACACGTTCAACGGTACCTACGATCGCGTGGCCAATCCGAGCAATCCGGCGCAACAGATCCTGCGGCCGTTCGTCATCGGCGCCATCGATACGTTGGGCGACCACGCGCGCACTTCCATCAATGGCTCGCTGCAGTGGCAGCCCACTGAGACCAGCGAGATCTCCCTCGACGCCTTCTACATCAAGTATGACGAGGAGTATGAGTCGAATTTCTGGATTCCTCTGCCAGGTGTTCCGGAGACGCCCCCGCCGGTGCTTGCCACCGCGCTGAGTGCCACGCTCAAGCCGAATTCCGATGTGGCACAGACGTGGCGGTCGCGGGACATCTTCACGCTTACGAGTAACCAGGCGTTCAAGCTCGAATCGAATACCCGGCAGATGGCCTTGAGCAGCAAGATGGCTCCGACCGAGAAGTCGATCTGGCGCACCCAGCTCGCGTATACGAAGAGCTTCGCGCACAACCGCTCCGTAATTCTGGATACCGGTTTCATCGCACCGCGCATGGATGTGGACTTTTCCATTGGCGGCGCGAGCAGCGCCGTGATCACCAACGCCGACGGCAGCCCATTCGACGTCACCGATTCATCTCACTACTTTCTGAATCAGCTTTTCGACCGCCACGACGATCAGGAAGGCAACGAATTCTCGCTCACGTCGGACTTCAACTACGCGATGGAAGGTCTTTTCAGCTCATTTGACGCCGGCTTGCAGTTGAGCACACGCGGCGCGCGCAGCAACGCGGCCAATGGCGGCGGCATTCCGTGGTTTCAATTCGCACCGCCGGGCTCGAGCCCTGTGCTCATCGATCAGGTCGAGGCGCGTACGGGCGTCGCGGGCATCGAAGACCTCTCGCCCAATGGCATGCTCGATGACGACCGCGACATTGGCACCGACCAGTGGTTCATCGCCAATCGCGACTTTCTGATGGACCATACCGACGTCATTCGGACGCTGTTCTTCCTGCCCGCAACCCCTCCGTCCAATGATCCTTCGCGTTTCTTCGACGATAGTGAGAAGACGAACGCGATCTACGCCCAGTTCAAATTCGATACGTCCCTCGGCTCGTTGCCGTTCGATGGAGTATTCGGTGCTCGCTATGTGAGCACCAGTTCGACCCTTCAGGGCGTCCTGCGGACGGCGGTCGGAGGCACAACCGTTTTCACGCCGTTGTCTTTGGACAAGACGGACAACGATCTGTTGCCGAGCTTCAACGGACGCCTGAAACTCACCGACGACCTGCATTTGCGGCTGGCGCTGTTCAAGACCATCACGCGCCCTAACTTTGGTGATTTGAACCCGGCGACCACGCTGACGGCGGCGGGCCCGACGCTTCGGGGGCAAGGCTTCGGCGGCAATCCGTTCCTCAGCAATGTCGAGGCGAAGAGCGCCGATCTGTCACTCGAGTGGTACTTTTCCAAGAGCTCCCTGCTGTCGACGACGCTGTTCTATCGCGACATCGAAGGTTATATCCAGACCTTCTCCAGCCCGGAAACGTTCAACGGTCAGGAATTCCAGGTAAGTCGTCCGCAGAGTTCCGGCAGCGGCGCAATGGAAGGCGCCGAGTTCGCATACACGCAGTTTTTCGACAAACTACCGGGGTGGATGTCGGGTTTCGGAGTGCAGCTCAACTACACCATGATCGATGCGAAGGCAGACACCATCGCCGGGGACGATCAGGACCTCGTGAACGTTTCGGACAGCTCGTACAACGCCATCCTCATCTATGAGCGTGACGCGCTATCGACCCGCCTTGCGTATAACTGGCGCAGCGACTACGTGGAAAGCTACAACCAGAGCGGTGCGCAGCCGGGCGCGGTGCGCGTCAAGCCGATCTCGACGCTGGATTTCTCGGTGGGCTACGACGTCAACGAGAAGGTGACCCTGGCGTTCGACGCCACGAACCTGCTGGACCGGCCGCTGTTCAACTACTTCGGCGGCGGCTCGGCTTCGAGCGAGGATGCGCGGCTGTACAACCGCGACGTGCGCTCGAACGATCGGACGTTCTCCCTCGGCGTGCGCATGCGGCTATAAGGAAACAATGTCGCTCTGAAACTGCATTGGCGCGCGGCGGACCTGGCACCCACGCCAGGCTAGGCCCGTCCGCTTCGCGCGATCCGCGGCCGTATGTTGGCAGCCCGGTAGTTTGGCGGGCGCGCGCACCGCGTCGAGGGATAGGACGCTGTCGAGATTCGGCCAGTCCGTCCTGGCCCGCGCCAGCGTGCCGCGCATGAGTTCATTCGGCTCCGGTACGGATGATGCGTCGGGCAGTTGCTCGAACGGCGCCTCCATGAGCGGATGTTCGAGACGCGGATTCGGCAAACCCTCGATTTCCCGCAAGCGGACAACATGAAGATTTCGAGCGGGAAGCGCGAGATGTGATCGTCGCCGAAGTCGTAGAACTCCGTCGCAATGTCGACCTTGCCTTCGGCGAGATGATGATCACAGGCCGCGAGGCGCAGCGGAGCCAGGCTCACCGGTGATGGGTCCCTACATCGCTGCAACGATTCTTCGTACGCCGGCACCGTGCACGCCCACTGCGGAAACCGGTGGCCAGTGCCGTCATTCCGCCAACTCGCGAACAGCCGCACCATGAAGGCGTGCGCGCGTCGATGCTCCTTTTCGTAGCTCGCTTGCGACTGATAAGTCTGATTGAGGACTGCGTGAATCAGATCCCGTGATAGGTGGCTTCTTCGATCATCCAAGACAGAACGCGAACGCCATTGCGTTCGTCATTTTTCCCCAGTCCATCGATCGCAGCGGACGGTCGGCATTCGAAAAGACGCTGCGCGACTGAACGTGCCAGAAGTAACGCAACCGATGAGCAAATGTAACCCCCTCGTTTTCGCGGACCGATCAGAAGTAGAGGGTTAGGTTGATTTTGCGATCAAGTATTGGTGCGGGGTGAGGTTGCCAAGCGACTCGTGCCGGCGTTCTTCGTTGTAACGCCGCTGCCACTCTTCGGTCATCCGGCGCACCTCGCCCAGGGATTCGAACACGTAGCAGTTGAGCACCTCCTGTCGGTAAGTTCGGTTGAAGCGTTCGATGAAGCCGTTTTGCATGGGACGCCCAGGCTGGATGAACAGTAGCTTCACGCCGGTCTTGTTAGCCCACTTTGCCAGCGCTTCGCTGATGAGCTCAGGGCCGTTGTCGAGCCGCAGCTTGGCGGGTTTGCCACGGATCTCGACGAGCTGATCGAGTGCCCGCACAACCCGCGGCGCTGGCAGGCTCGTATCGATCTCGATCGTGAGCGATTCGCGGTTGAAGTCGTCCATCACGTTGAACGTGCGAAAGCGACGACCGGACCAGAGCGCATCCGACATGAAGTCCGCCGACCACACCTCGTTAGGCCGCACTGGAACCACGAGAGGCGCTTTGATTCGCGCTGGCAGCCTTCGCTTCCCACGACGCTTGATGTTCAGCTTCAGCGCCTTGTACACGCGGTAAAGCCTGCATTTACCGAGGCTCGGGCGTCGCACCGCCGGATACACCTTGTCAAAGCCGTGTTGCGGGTTGCGTTCGATGTAACCCTCGATCGCGTTGATCGCGCCGCTGTCATCGCGCGGCGGCCGCGGCGCGTAGAACGCTGATCGCGCCAGGCGTGCCGGACGGCACGCCTGGCGCACAGGGATGCAGTGCTCGCGGATCATAAAGCTCACCAGCTCACGCCTAACCACGGCCGTCACAGCCCTTTTTTTTCGACGGCATCCTTGAACGCTTCGTGGTTCAAGGACAGCTCCGCGTACATCTTTTTGAGCCTGGCGTTCTCAGCCTCGAGCTCCTTCAGGCGCCTCAGCTGCGACACATCGAGCCCGCCGTACTTCGACTTCCACTGGTAGTAAGTCGCAGGGCTGATGCCGTGCTTGCGCGCTAGCTCGGCCACCTTCACGCCGGCATCAGCTTCTCTAAGGATCGAGATGATCTTTTCTTCACTGAATCGGGACTTCTTCATTCGAGTTCTCCGTGTGGAAAACTCTACTCCTATGCGGTCCTCGGAATCAGGGGGTTACACAAACAGCAAGTATGAATTCGATCCGGTGAGATCGACTTTCCAGGATGGTTTCGCTTCGAGCGCATTCGCGATTGCGGGCAATAGAAGAGTCATTCCGCCCGAACTGAAGACGATGCTCTCAACCATGTTGGTACGGCTCTTGTCTCGCCGCGAGATGTAATCGACAGCCTCATCCGTGGAAAGGGCGGGCCCGCGCGCAAGCCTTCGATAAGCTGTTCACGCGAGCCCGATCTGAATCCCGTGGAATACCTTTGGGCATGCCTCAAGCGCCATGCCTTGGCCAACTACTGTCCTCAAAACCTCGCCGAGTTGCATGTGTCCGCGCGCAACAAACTCAAAAGCGCTCAAAAGCGTCCGTCGATCATCGCCGCGTGTTGGATGCAGGCTACGCTCTAGTAATGTCATAGTTTGCGGAAAGCTCAATAGTCACTGCCACCGAGCGGTCGGCGACCACGCGCACACTTCATATAACGCGTCGTTGCAGTGGCAGCCGAACGAGAAGGCCGAGATCACCCTTGCGTTCCTCATCAGAATGACGAGGACTACGCGCTCAATTTTTGGATCCCGCTGCCGGGCATACCGGGTACTGCCGTTGCCGCTACGCTCAAGCCTGATTCGAACGTGGCACAAGCTTGGCAATCCCAAAACTATTTGTATTATTCATTTTACGATAGTCTTGCTGCACAAACGTTTTCGGGTTGTTGTTGGACTGACAACAAGTTTCGCTGGGAGGCCCCGATGAGATGGATCGCGAAGTGCAGCAAGCATCGCGCTTTTTGGGCTGGCCACGCACGTCGCATTGCCGCCCATATCGTGAACGGTTGGAGCACTACTAGCACCATCACCAACGTTTATAGCGTCGGTTCCGTGACCAAGTTCAAGCCGGCGGGGACCACGCAAAAGCTGCGATCAACCCGATTTCTGCCAGCTTTCGCTCAACGACAGCACCACAAGCAAGACCAAGCACCGCTGCTACTGGCTGTGTTTGTCAGCGGCAGACATGTTTCGTGCGCTCCAGAGCAGCGCCGTTACGGAATTTCACACGTCCAAGTAGCGCACGAGCGCCAGGAGAATCCTCGATGACTGCATCAATCAGGCAAGCGTACCGCATCGCCTTGGGCGCGGCCGCCGCGCTGGCCGCGCTGGGTCTCGGCCCCGCGTACGCCCAGGGCCAGCAATTCTCCGGAAAGGTGAGCATGCTCGAAGCCTGGCGCCAGGGAAATGTCGCGTTCAGTCTCACCGCCGCCGGCGTGCCGTGCAACGGACAGTTCATCCTCAACAAGTCGGATGCGGGTGCCAAGGGCATGTACGCGATGCTGATGACCGCAAAGGCGACCGGAGCAACCATTCGCGTCTATTTCGATGGTTGCGGCCCGGCCGAAGGGACGTCGATCAGCTATGCGCAGGTGGCCTATCTATATCTCGAAGGCTAATAGGCACGGCTCAGACTCCGTTCGTAGTTCCGCGTGGATCAATGGGATGTGTGTTGAGGAGAGCTGCAGATGTCTGTGACTTCAAAGAGCAATTCTCGGGCGAAGTCGCGGAGCGCGAACATCACGATCAAGTTTTTCGTTGCCGGCATTGGGGTGTGGGTGGCTAGTCAGTTCTGGCCGCATTGGCAGAATCATCAGGACGAGAACCCACCGAAGCCCGACGCTCCCTCGATTACTCAGCCACCGCTGGTCCCCTCGCCGGTTCCTGATGTTGCAACTTCAATTTTGGGCACCGATTCGTCGATCTCGGAAAAGCCGTTGCAGCTGATTCTCGTCGACACCATGCCCGGTCGCACCTTGGCGGAAGGCAAGGCGACGTTGGGCACCGATCCACGCAATCCACAGACGTTTGGTGGTGGAGCCACCCTCTCGAACGGTGCGCGCGTCGAGGAGATCCTCGCGGATCGCATAGTCCTGCGATTCAAAGGACGGCTGCATACGCTGATGGTGGATCGGGATGCTCCGGCGCGTGTCGCAATGAATGCCGCCGCCAACGACGAAAGAAAAAAGAAAGGCTATCCGATCCTGACTCCGACCCTGACGGAGGGCACTGAAGGCGGGGCAACGAGTATCGGTGGGCAGCGCGCCGGCTACGTCGAGCGTGAAGCCACTTCGCATGAAAGCCTGTCCGAAGTCGTTCGCCCCGTCCCGGTATTCGAGAACGACAAGTTCGCCGGATTCAAATTGCTGGCTGGAAGACAGTCCGGGCGTCTCGCCGTGCTGGGTCTCGAGTCAGGCGACATCGTGCGCTCGGTGGAAGGGAAGTACATCGAATCGGATCTTGAGTGGATGCAGATCGAGAAGGCGCTCGTCCGGGGTAAGAGCATCGTAATAGGCATTGAGCGCAATGGCGCGCTCATTCCGATGACGCTCGACGGCGCAAAGATCGTCGACAGCGGGACGCCGACCTCCGTCGGACCTCCCGCAATTCCTCAAAGCCTGTGACGCAGATCGTCTGCGCTATCCGAAGCCAAGTCTCTCGCAAGGGTCTGAAAATGACTAACAAGAATGTCCTGCGATTGATTGCCGCCGCGGCGCTGCTGCTAACGAAGAGTATCGCCGGAGCCGCAACACCCTGGAGTGAGGAAACCCACCAGCTCGTGTTCGGCGACTTCGACGGGGACGGCAAGCAGGATCTTCTGTACATCGCGAAAGACCCCGGACTGCCCAGTGGCATCGCGCTGTCGGACGGCACGAGCCCTTCGATCAACCATCAGTCATGGCCGAGCAATCATCTCGGTATTCCCTGGCACAGTGGCACGTTCAAGGCTTTCGTCGGGCGCTTTAACAACGACGATCGGGCTGACATCCTCCTGCAGCGCCAGACGCCGGGAAATCACTACATTCTCTTCGCCGATGCCAACGGCAAGTTCACTACGATCAATCAGGAGATTCCGGGCAGTCCCAATGGTCATGTGTGGTCCGCGGATCAGCATCGCCTCGTTCTCGGCGATTTCGACGGCAATGGTTTCAGCGACGTGTTTTTGCAATCGACTTCCCTTGCGGGTCTCAACGTTGTCTTTCTTGGGAATGGTGACGGCGTCTCGCTCACCGCGCAGCAGAGTTGGCTCAACAGCTACATGGGCTTCGAGTGGTCGCTGCAACGTAAGCGGTAACTGCGCCTTTCAATTACCCACAACTCGGGAGCCGAGTAGATAGCCTATTTCGATATCGGTGAGGCGGGAGAGGCCGCGCCAGATGAC
>JAYTOI010000175.1:0-15091 GCA_043747875.1 Pseudomonadota bacterium
CCCTGGGCGCGGCGGTGTTGTGCCTGGCGGTGACTCAGATGCATGGCGCGACGGCAGCCTATCTCGCCCTGTCGATCGGCCGGTTCAACTCGATCAGGTTCCCGGTCATCTTCACGTCGACTCTGGAGCGATCGAGCGCGTCTCCGGCGGCGACGTCGGGACTGCTGTGCCTCGCCATCGTCGGCGGCGCGCTGCTGCCGTACCTCTACGGCATGATCGCCGACAAGTCCGGGCTGCACATCGCGTATTTCCTGCCGGCGGCCGCGTACCTGCTGATCGTCGTGTTCGCGGTGTGCGCCACGCGCGCGAAGCTGTACGTGCATGGCGACGCGGCCGCGGCGTCGGGCGGTCACTGAGGACGGAGCGGAACAGATGAACGCAGTTTCCCCGGAAGAAGCGGCGCGCATCCATGCATTGCATGGCCGGCTCTCGGGCTGGCTGTGCGACGCCGCCTATCCACTGTGGGCGACACGGGGCATGGATCCCGCGGGTGGGTTTCACGAGCGGCTCTCGCAGAGCGGCGAGCCGCTCGCAGAGCCGCGCCGCGGGCGCGTCAGTCCGCGACAGGCGTACTGCTTCGCCATGGCGCCTGCATTGGGTTGGCGCGGCGACGCGGCCGCGCTCGTGAAGCACGGGCTCGACTACTTCGTCGCGAAGTACCGCCGCCCCGATGGACTGTTCCGCACGCTCGTGAATGCGGACGGCAGCGCGCGTGACGACGGCGCGCTGCTCTACGACCAGGCATTCGGACTCTTGGCGTTCAACGTAGGCGCCAGCATCGGCGAACGCGCGGAGCGCGAGCGGCAGGCGCGCGAACTGCTCGGCATGGTGATGATGCTCACGAAGCGCGCGGATGTGGGCTTCGAGACCGGCGTGCCGGCCAGCATGCCGCTGCAGTCGAATCCGCACATGCATCTGCTCGAGGCCGCGCTCGCGGGCTGTGAGGTGTGCGCCGAGAGCTCGGTGTGGAAGCAGCTCGCCGACGGGCTCGCCGATCTCGCGCTCACGCGATTCCTGGATGCCAACGGCGCGCTGCACGAGTTCTTCGACGAGCAGTGGAGCCCAGCGCCGGGCATCCAGGGGCGCATCGTAGAACCCGGACATCAGTTCGAGTGGGCATGGCTGCTGTTGCGCTGGGGCGGCCCAGGACGTGGACAAGTCGACGCGCGCGCCAAGGCCGCGGCGTTGACGCTCATCGAGATAGGCGAGACGCATGGCGTGCGCAATGGCCTGGCGTTCAACAGCATGCTCGACGATTTTTCGCCGCACGACGCCGGCGCGCGGCTGTGGCCGCAGACCGAGCGGCTCAAGGCCGCGGCGCTTGCGGCGCGGCTTACGGGCGAGGCGCGCTATTTCGCGATGACGGTCGTGGCCGCCGAAGGCTTGCAACGCTATCTCGACACGCCGGTGCCGGGGCTGTGGTTCGACCGCATCGACGCGCAAGGCAATGTCGTCGACGAGCCCGCGCCCGCGAGCAGCTTCTACCACCTGGTGGCCGCGGTCGCGGAATTGAGTGCGCTGGCGCGCGCTATCTAGAGTTATTGCCCCCTAAGATTTCACCGGACGAGGGCGCATGGAGATTGCCGCGGCGCAGCAATGACCGTTGCTTTAATGAAACCAAATAGATTTATTGATTGACAAGCGGATTTCCGACATCGCAAGATCGCGTGGAATTCGATTGGCTCGCGGAGTGTCCCGTTCTCGCAACGGCACATTGCCGCGTCACACATAGCTAGGTTCCGTGGGGGGACTCATGTCGCATCGCAAAGAAAAGCGGGTACGGCGCGCCGCGCGCACCGCATTCGTCACTGCCGTTTCACTCGAGCTGCTCGCGATCGGCGTGCCGGCTCAAGCACAAGATCAGGACACTCCAAGCGCCGATGAAATGGCCGAAATCGTCGTTCGCGGCGTGCGCGGTGCGCAGGAAGCCGCGATCGACATCAAGCGCACTTCCAAAGAAATCGTCGACTCCATCGTCACCGAAGACATCGGCAAGCTTCCCGACGTCACGATCACGGACGCGTTGCAGCGCGTAACGGGAATTCAAATTGCGAGGGCGGCGGGAGAAGGCTCGCTGGTCTCAGTGCGCGGTGCGCAGCAAGTCATGTCCACCATGAACGGCGAGCGCTTCGTAACGGCGGAGAACCTCCTCGACAGCACAGTCAGCTTCCAGGACATTCCCGCGAGTCTCGTAACCGGTGTCAACGTGTACAAGTCGCAGCACGCCGCACTCACCGACGGCGGCGTCGGCGGTCTCATCGACCTGCAATCCATTCGCTCGCTCAAGCTCGACGAGGGCTTCACCGTAGTGGGCGCCGGACAGGCCGGCTGGGGAAGCCTCGTCGACGGTGTCGACAAGAAATACGAGGCGCTGCTCGGCTACAAGTGGGGCGACCGCCTGGGCATGGCACTCTCGGCGTCGTTCGGCGACAGCACCTCGGCCAGTACTTTCCAGCAATCGGAATTCGATTACGTCGACGAGTTTGCAACCTGGATCGGTGGTGCCAGCGATCTCAACGGCGACGGTAGTGGCACTTCGAACGTTCCGAACGGAACGGGCGACGCCTACATCATCCCGATCGGCTGGAATAGCTTTGTAAATTCCCGCGAGTTCGATCGCGAGCGTCTCGGCCTTGCGTACAATTTTAACGCGCAGCTATCAGATTCGCTGGAGCTCATCGCTGATGTGTTCTACAACGAGATGGACGAGGGCCAGCACGGTCAGCAGCTGTTCGTGAATGGCAACTTCGGTGGCCGCGCGATCTTCCCTGCTTATACGAATTCCACTTCGCGGCCATCGGTGCTGGGTCAGATCAGCACGAATGGACTCGTCACCGCGCAGGGCGGCCATCCGGTGGATATCGTGACCGACTTCACTGGTTATACCAACGGCTTGCGCGGCGGTGTTCAGACCACTCTTCGCGAGACTGATGCGTTGAACACCAACCTCGAGTTGCGCTTCGGCAGCGGCGACAAGTTCAAGGGTTCGGTCCGCTGGGTGCACGCGGATGCGAATCGCACCTCGCGCGCGCTCACCATCGCCCAGCAGACGGACACCGCGTTGATCCCACGCTCGCCCGGCGCCACGGCTACGAACATCAATCCCAATTCCATCCCGGTTGCGCCTATCTACCAGATCAGCGGCTCGTTGGGCTCGGGCCAGATGAATTATGTGATCGGAGATCAGTTGCGAACATTGGCAAGCAATCCGCGCGCCTGGCGGCTGCATTCGAACTGGCTCGAACGCGAACTCACTGAATCCACCATGGACGTGTTGCGCGCGGACGGCACGCTGGAATTTGCGGATAAGTTCTCTTTCGAGTTCGGTCTGCGTCTCTCCGATCGAAACATCGATCAGGAACGCGCGGACTATTTCTCGCCTTCGGGCATCAATGGGCTGCTGACGAAATATCAGGACGTCGGTTACGGCATCGGACAGTCAGGTGCCATTCGTGGCACGGCGCGAGGCGTCAACTACGACCCGCTCGCCGTCTACACGCTGGACTCCCAGGCTTTGGCTCCCTTCGTCACCACTGTGACCGATTTCGGCGTCGACGGATTGGTCACCTCATTCCCGTTCATCAACACACGTGCGCTCCAGAATCCCGAGGCCTGGCGCGATGAGTTGTGGGGACAAGGCCAATACATTGCGGCACCGGACCGCACCTATGGCGTGGAGGAAAAGCAGAAGACCATCTACTTGAAGATGAACTTCGACGCGCCGATCACCGACAGCGTGGGCATGTCGGGCAACATCGGCGTGCGCGTGGTGAAGACCGACGTAACGGTATTCCGGAATGTCGTGGACTCCGCCGGTCTGCGGTACGATCCTCGTATTCTCGCCGGTACTGATCCGAACCATACCGCGTACGCAGACCTGGGCGACGAGTTCATCTCGACGGACCGCACGCGGGCGCTGCCGAGCTTCAATCTGAATTTCGACTTCAAAGAAAACTGGCGTGTGAAGCTGGCGTATTACGAGACCCAGGCGTTGCAGCCGCTGCAGAATCTCGGCCGCGGACCGATCACCTATTATCGTGGGCAGGACAACAACACCACACCGCCCGAGACGTGGCAGCGCGTGAGCAGTATCCAGCGCCTCGGGGATCCACGCCTCGAACCGTGGCTGGCCCGTTCGTTCAGCAGCAATATCGAGTGGTATCCCCGCGAGAACACGATTGCGTTCTTCGGAGTGTTCCACACCGACGTGGACAGCTACACGTACACGCAGTACGGCGCCGATCCCACCGCGGCTGACTCAGACGGCATCGTTCGCAATGGTGCCGAGACGCAGACCATCCAGCAGGGTGCAGGCGCCAGCTACTACGGCTTCGAGCTCGGGTACCAGGCCACGTTCGACTTCCTGCCGGGGTTCCTCAAGAACACCGGCGCGACGTTCAACTACACCTTCACCCCGAGCCAGGCGGGCGTCAACGCCGCGACTGGCGAGAAGATCGTATTGACGAACGGCGACGACGCTCCGCTCAACAATACGGCTGAAAATCAGATGAATCTGGTCCTGTTCTACCAGGACGCGAAGTTCCAGGCGCGTATTGCAGCTAACTACCTGAGCAAACAATACCAAGGCTCCACATCGCATTGGTCGTTCGACAATTCCGGTTCGGTGCGCCTGGCGCAGTACGATGAAGCGACCCTGTACGTGGATGCCGGTGCTTCGTACGACATCAGCGAGGCCATCCAGATTTATCTGCAGGGACAAAATCTGACTGAGGAAGCGCCGGTGCGATACGTTGAGTGGACCGGCAATCGAACGCTGTGGAACCAATTCGAGCGCGTGCTTTCGGTGGGCGTGAGGGCGAGGTTTTAACTCGAGCGTTCCCCCTGGTTTCTCTCGGGTTGACGGGGCAGCTATGCTGCCCCGTCTCTTATTCAGATCCGGAAGCGTCCAGTGACCGACAACCGCTTGCAATCCATCGTAATCGTTGGCGGCGGTACGGCCGGGTGGATGGCCGCCGCGGCGCTGATCGAACGTCTGGGCCCGCAGCGCCGCACGCGTATCACACTGGTCGAATCACCTGAAATCGGCACGATCGGAGTAGGCGAAGCGACCGTCCCGCAATTTCGCGAGTTTTTGAAACGGCTCAAGATCGGCGAGACCGATTTCATAAAGCGCACCAGCGCCACGTTCAAACTGGCCGTTGGTTTTGATGGCTGGGCCGGCGATGAGACGCTGTTCTTTCATCCCTTTGCCGAGCACGGTGTCCCGTTGCTGGGCACAGGATTCCAGCACTACTGGGTGAAGTTGCGGCAACTTGGCCTTGCGGAGTCCATAGATCGCTATGCGCTGTCCTCCGAGCTGGCGCGTGCCGGGAAATTCGCACTTTCGAAACCTGCCGAAGGCGGCGCTTCCCTGTTCTTCAACTACGCATTTCATTTCGATGCCAGTCTCGTCGCCAGATATCTCAAGAGCTGGTCCATCACCCATGGAGTCGCGCACATCGAGGGCACGGTTCGTGACGTGCGCTTGCATGGCGAGACAGGCGACGTTCAGCTGCTCCAGCTCGATGGCGATCGAAGTGTGCCGGGAGACCTGTTCATCGACTGCTCCGGTTTCCGGGGGCTACTCATCGAAGAAGCCTTGAAGACAGGCTATGAAGACTGGACACGCTGGCTTCCGTGCGACCGTGCGGTTGCCATGCCATGCCAAAGCCGCCTGCCACCGGCATCCTTCACGAGATCCAGCGCAGCCGAGGCCGGCTGGCGATGGCGAATTCCACTGCAGCATCGCGTGGGTAACGGCTATGTATTTTGCAGTCACCATGTAAGTGACGACGCCGCGGCGAACCACCTGCGCGAGAGCGTGGAAGGCGCGGCGATTGCAGACGCACGCATTTTGCGTTTCACCACCGGCATCCGCAGGAAGATCTGGAATCGCAATGTGTTTTGCCTCGGGCTTGCCAGCGGATTTCTCGAGCCGCTGGAGTCGACGAGCATTTACCTCATCCAGAAGGGAATTGCGTCGCTACTCGCGAGCTTTCCGCAAGCCGTGCCCAACATCGAGCTGCAGGAGGACGTCAACCGGCGCAATCGCGAGCATTGGGACCATATTCGCGACTTCATCATCCTGCACTACAAACTGAATCGCCGAGAAGGACAGCCCTTCTGGGATTACTGCCGCAACATGCAGATTCCAGACACCCTCGCGGAAGCGATTGACCTTTTTCGAGCGACGGGCAGGGTGAACATCGGCGATACGGATTTCTTTCGTGCGAGTTCCTGGCTGGCAATGTTTGCGGGTTTTGGCGTCATCCCCCGCTATTACCACCCGGCAGTGGACGACGTTTCTGAAGCCGACGTGCAAAAGGAACTGGAAAGCATGGCGGCAGGAATTGCGAGCGCGGTCGCCGGAGCGCCCGCTCATCAGGAATTCATCGACGCGAACTGCGCCTCAACACTTTCATGAGAAATACTGTTCGTAGGCGCGCCTGAATTGGCCCAGGATCGGTTCGCATATGCGCCACCGATTTGCCGCATCGCATCGACCGCGCATCGCATTTGCGCAGTGCCCGCGGTCATTCGCGTCCATCTCTGCGAGAATCCGGTCAGCCATGAGTGGAACTGCGTCCCCGGCATACGGCATCAACCCCAGACGGCGGGTTCAGGTTATTTCCATCGGCCGCGAAAGATCGCCGTTGTTGTGGATAGACGATTTTCTCATGAATGCCGACGCACTCGTTGCGCAGGCCCGTGACGCTGTGTTCATCGAGTTGGGATCCCTATACCCCGGTGTTCGTGCGCCCGTGCCGGCAGGGTACATCCGCGCCATGCTCGATGCAGTAGCACCGATCATCCACGGAAACTTTGGCTCCCTCCCGCGCGAACATCTGGAACTCTGCGCTTTTTCTCTCGTGACGACGGAGCCGGCGAATCTTCGGCCTCTGCAGCGCATTCCCCACTTTGACGGCCCCGAGGTTGGACGCTTCGCGTTCATCCATTATCTGTGTGGGGCTGACCACGGAGGTACGTCGTTCTTTCGCCACCGGGCAACCGAGTTCGAGTGCGTCACCCCGGAGCGTCTCGATGAATATCGTCAACGTCTCACCCAGCAGCTCGAAGCGGCGGAGCCCCCTCGCGCTTACGCACGGGGCGACACTCAGCTATTCGAGCAGATCCATTCCGTGCCTGCCGCATTCAATCGATTGATCATCTACAAGGGCAACGCGCTTCACTCCGGCGACATATCGTCCGGCGCACGCCTGGCTGAGGACCCGCTGCGCGGCAGGCTCACCATCAACGGATTTGGGCATCTCGCCGACTGAGACGGATGCCTCGATCGATGCCGGCGCTGACAGGCATGGCCACTAGTCTCACGCACGATCTTTCCAGATCGGACCAATGCAGCGTAGTTAGTCTAACAACGAGCGGCGAATGAGACTGCGCATCCGATCGCGCAGATCGGGCGTCAGCTCGCCTTGCAGTCCGCGGACCTCGGGCGGAACGTGCGCTACCGGATCGCCGTCGGCGTGGAAAACCAGATGATCGAACATCGCCCGCCAGGCGGCGCGCTGCGGAGCGGGCAACGCGCCCATCGCAAGCAACGCGTGGACCAGAGCGGCGTCCAGTTGCGACGCGCGGCTACCGGGCGCATCCCACCAGTAGTTGGCGAGTAGATTGAGTGGTGCCAGCGACTCTACGCTGTGCCACCACAGCGGCGGGATGTAGATGGCATCGCCGGGCTCGAGGATGACATCGCGTGATACCGCGAGCGCCTGTGCGTAGCGAGGATATTTTTCGAGATCTGGCGCCGTCACGGAGACGAAGCTCACGGCCCGGCCGGCGGGGTTGTGCTCGAGCGGTCCGACGTACAAGTCGCCGATGGCGTCGGGCGGGAAAAGCCGGAAGCGGCGCCGGCCCGCTACCACGCAGGCAACGTTCTCCGGAGTGTCGTTGTGCGGGCCCACGACGGCGCGCCCGCCGATCCACAGATTGGGTGCCACGGAATCGGGAAGCAGCGGCATGGAATTCGCGCGCGCAAGCCCGGGCCAGTGCTTGGGCTCAGCCGCGGCTCCGACGTATACCGTCGGAGGCCGCGGCTGCGTTGCCGCGGCGAGGATCGCCTGCAAGGCAACTTCCAGCGATGCTGTGCGCGTCTCGAAGTTGAGTCGTCGGAACCCTTCTGAGTAGAACAGTCGGCCGTCGATGTCGGGCGGCCCGCTCATCACTGAAACCGGAGTGCCGTTGTAGAAATTGCGCAGGTAGTCCGTGAGCCCGGTGGTTGTGGCCGATGCTGCGCACAGCGGCCACTCCGCCACCAGACCGCGTATGACGCATGGTTCGCCCCGTACACGTATGTCGCGATCGAACTGCGCCCGCGTGGGCCGCGGAATCTCGTTCACGGATGCCGGGGATTGCATCTAACTCACGGGCGGCGCCGGGCAGAACTTCGCGACGAACTGCTCGTGTGGCAATGCGCTGGACGCGGCGCGGGAGACGGATGCGCCGATGACGTCGAGCGCGCCCAGCATCCGGGTAATGTCGATATCGTGCACGCGTGAATCGCAGGACTCCTGCGCGACTCCAAAGCCGTGATACATCGCCAGCCAGCTTTCAGGCTTGAACGATTCGGCGTCGTGCTTCAGCAACTGGCCGCAGCTTCGAAAAGTGTCGATGCGATGCTGCAGCGATTCAGGCACTTCCATCGCGCCCGCGCGGCGCCATAATTCCGTGTCGGTCCGGCCGGCGAGCTTGTAGTGCAGGATGATGAAGTCGCGGATGTGCTGCTGCTCGAGCGCGAAGTGACGATTGGCCGCGGCCGCGCGACGCGGGTCGGTTTCGCGGCCTGGGTAATAGTCCATGAATACCGAAAGACCGCGGTGCACGAGGTTGATGCTGGTGGACTCCAGCGGCTCGATGAAGCCGCCGGCGAGCCCCAGCGCGATGCAGTTGCGGTTCCAAAACTGCTTGCGCATCCCCGCCGTAAAGCGCTGATAGTTAGGCGCGGCGGTGGGCGTACCCGGCATCTGCGCGATCAATGCAGCGGCTGCCGCCTCGTCTGACAGAAACTCCCGCGCGTATACATAACCGTTGCCCACGCGGTGTTGCAGCGGAATGCGCCAGGTCCACCCGGCCGCGCGCGCGGTCGCGATGGTGTATGGGCTCAAGCTGCCGGGCGCGCGGGCGCACGGCAGCGCCACTGCGGAGTCGCACGGCAACCATTGCTGCCAGCTCTCGTAGCCGGTGCGGAGCGCGCCCTCAATGAGTAGCGCGCGGAAGCCGGAGCAATCGATGAAGAAATCGGCTGCGAGCCGCGAGCCGTCATCGAGGTGGAGCGCCGCGATGTCGCCGTTCTCCGCGAGCTGCACGTCCTCGATGCGGCGGTCGAGGTGGGCGACTCCGCGCTCCATCGAATAGCGCCTCAGCCGACGCGCGTACAGCGCCGCGTCGAAGTGATAGGCATAGCCATAATCGGTGAGGGGGGATTTCTCATCCTGCACTGGCTGCGCAAAACGCTCGCCGCGCGCGAGTGCTATCGGCAGTGAATAGTCTGCAAGAGGGGCGCCCTTGCCAACCTGTCTGGCGTATGCGAGACACTGATGGAAATCGAGCCCCTCGAAGCCGACGCCGTACCTGCCGAACGGATGGAAAAAAGATGTCGCGGGCCCGCGCCAGTCGTCGAAACGAATACCCAGCTTGAATGTGCCTTGGGTACTTTCGATGAAATCCAGCTCGTCGAGGCCCAGGTAGCTGTTGAAATTATGGATGTTGGGCACGCTGGCTTCGCCAACTCCCACCGTGCCGATGGCCGAGGAGTCCACCAACGTGATGGCTGTGGGCCGCTTGGCGAGAAAACGAACGAGGCAGGCGGCCGCACTCCAGCCTGCGGTGCCGCCGCCGACGATAATGATGGAACGGATTGGTTCGGCTGTCATGACCACTCGCCTGTATTGGCCAATCACTCGCGTTGGCGGAAGTTCGAAGATGGGACTCGCAAGCTTTTCCGTCACGCCACGTCGACTCTGCCGCGCAACTCTCTCGCACTGCGTCAGGAACGCTCATCGTACCCGCCTCGTTCAGCCGCGAACACTGTACGATCAATTGAAGTAACTCTTGACTGCCGGATGTCCAACAGTTGAACTTCGCTGACACAAAAAAGTTGGCGGAAAGGTCTCCCGACGAACAAGAATAGTTAGCCCTGCGCGCAGGACGTAGAGCGCCCGCCGTCTTTTTCCGCTGAAACTGTCACAATGCGCGCCGTCGCGACCCAAATGCCATTGGGGCCGACGCGCGCCGTGCGCAAGTTCGTCTCACCGAGGGAGAAACCGTGAAATCACTGCTTTTTGCCGCCCTGTGCGCGGCATTGTCCACCGGTTCGGCGGGCGCATGGGCACAGGACGCCTCCGGGCGCGGCGGCTTCCTGGTGCGCGGCGATCTCGAGTTCGGTGGCGACGATCTCGTCACCGTCGACTTCGACGAAGGCGATTCGCAGACCATCAAAGCCGGGCAGGGCGTGTCGGCGGGCGTCGGCGGCTGGTTCCGGCCCCTCGTCGACAATCCGCTCGAGATCCACGCACTGGTCGGCTTGAAATATGTGACCACGGCGGCCGACAACGCGGACGTCAACGTTTCGCGCGTCGTACTCAAGCTCGATGGCGTCTATCGGTTTTCCAATGACTGGTTCGCGAGCATCGGGCTCACGCATCACTCGAGCCCGGAGCTCGATGGCGACGGATTCTTCGAAGACATCTCGTTCGACGACGCCACCGGCGTCACCTTGGGCGTCGGCTGGAAGTGGATCGGCTTGAACTACACGAACATCGAATATTCCAGCGAGTTCTACGAAGACGTGGACGCCAGCTCCATCGGCTTGAGCTTCACGTATCGCTTCGGACAATAGCCCGGAACGGCGATTGCGCCCGGGAACGCGCCCCATCTGACGCGGGCCGCGTCATTCGTTCGATTTCTCGAAGCGATAGCGCTCACAGTTGCCATTCCCTATTGACCGGCCGGAAGAAAGCGCCGTAGGCTGCGACGTTCAATAAAGAAAGTTGAAATCGTTAATTTGTGAGGGGGAAATCACATGGACTGCACCAGCCGATCCGGCTCGACCGCGCGCCGCTCTTATATGTATGGGTTGCTGCCAGCCCTGCTCTTGTTCGCGTGCGCGGCATCCGCCCACGATGACGATCGGGGGCACAAGCCGCGCCGTCAGTTCGTCACGCGCGAAGGCTCCAACCTCTACTTGAACGGGAAGGAGTTCCGCTTCGCGGGCTCTAACAACTATTACCCGATCTACAAGTCGCCGCTCATGGTCACCGCGCTGCTCGACAAAGCGGCGGCTAGCGACTTCGACGTCATGCGTGTGTGGTCCACCCACGTCATCGGCAACGAGGACGGCACGAATTCCGTTGATGGGGGGCCGAAGGAAGGCGTCTACACGCAATTCTGGAATGGCACCGCGCCGGCATTCAACGACGGGCCCAACGGACTGCAGCGCCTCGACTTCATCATCGCCGAAGCAGGCAAGCGCAACCTGAAGCTCATTCTTCCGCTCGTCAACAACTGGAACGAGTTCGGTGGCATGAACCAGTACGTGCGCTGGCGCGGCGGCCAGTATCACGACGACTTCTACACCGATGCTACGATCAAGGGCTGGTACAAGGAGTGGATCGCGCATCTGCTCAACCGCGTGAATTCGATCACGGGTGTGCAATACAAAAACGATCCGGCCATCATGATGTGGGAGCTCGCCAATGAGCCGCGCTGCATCGGCGGCGGCGGTCCCAATGGCTATCCGCGCTCGCCGAATTGCACGACCCAGACGTTGACGGCGTGGGCCGCCGAGATGTCGCGCTACATCAAGAGCATCGATCGCAATCACCTGGTGTCCGTGGGCGACGAAGGGTTCCTGTGCCTGCCGGGTGCCACCGACTGGACGGAGAATTGCAACGAGGGAGTAGATAGCTACGCATTCGCGGCGCTGCCGCACGTCGATGCCATGTCGCTGCATCTGTATCCCGACGCCGACTCCTGGGGCAAGACCCCCGAGTGGGGCACGGAGTGGATCGACAAGCACGTGCGGAAGGCGAAAAAGCTGCGCAAGGCAGTCTATTTGGGCGAGTTCGGCACGAAAGAGAAGGCGTTGCGCAATCCGGTCTATTTCGACTGGACCCGCGCGCTGTTCTTCGGCGGCGCGAATGGCGGCTTGTACTGGATTCTCTCCGACGTGCAGGACAATGGCGCGCTCTATCCGGACTACGACCGCCTGACGGTGTACTGCCCGAGCCCGGTGTGCACGACGATGAGCAATTTCTCCAAGCGCATGTCGACGGACCGCATCCTGTATTTTCCGCCAGTCGCCGACGATGACGCCATCGAGACACCGTTCGATACGGGCGCCACGCTCAGGCCCGCGGCCAACGACGTGGCATATCTGGGGTTCAGGCCGGTGCCGTCATCGATCGATCTGGACCCGACTACTTCCGGTCAGCAGACCTCGGTGCAGGGGCCGGCCGGTAGTTTCGCGCTGCTGTCGGATGGCGGGGTCACCTTCACCCCCGTCGCCGGATTCCAGGGCGAGGCGCTAGCGAGCTATGTCGTTCGCGACAACAGCGGACGCAAGTCCAATGCCGCCAACCTGCGCGTGAAAGTGCTGCCGGACCCGAACGGCGCGATTCTGCTCTACTCGTTCGAAAACGACGCACAGGGATGGGCGCCCGCGAGCTGGCAGACCGACGCGGGCACCGTGGCCCGCGCCACCGACTTCGCCACGCAGGGCGGCGCCAGCCTGCAAGTGAACGCATCTGGCGGCGGCTGGTTCGGCCTCAACGTCGCGGAGGCGGTGCTGGATATTTCGGGCAAGACGCAGTTCAAGTATGACCTGCGCACTCTTGCGGCCGGGACGTCTCTCAACATTGCCATCCAGGATCGCAACTGGCTGTGGTGCGAGGGCACGTGGGGCTACCAGAACGCGGCTACGACTGCCACGGTTTCATTCGACCTCGCCGCACTCACCGGCGGGGGCGCGCCTTGCGCGATCGCAAATCTCGCCGACGTGAACGCCATCTGGGTTTTCGTCAGCGGCGGCGCGTCGGTGAACATCGACAACGTTCGAGCCGAGTAGGGAGATTTCAAAAGGCGGCGCGCACCTTCCTGCGCGCCTTTCTAAACGTACGGACACGACCTCGAGGGGGACTCATGAGGATTTTCAGGAGCATTCAACTTCTATTCGCGGCACTCGCGCTTTCTTTGTCATGCGCGAGTTTCGCGGGCTTTTCGATCTCCAACGGCCAGTTGGTCGACAACAACGGCACGCCGTTCATCATGCGCGGCATGGCGTATCCATATGCGTGGTTCACGACGCGCCCAACGCAGCAGGACATCGCCAACATGGCCGCCACCGGTGCGAACACCGTGCGGTTCGTGCTCGGCACCGGCGCGCAGTTTCCGCGCAACTCCGGCGCCCAGGTGGCGCAAATCATCCAGTGGGCGAAAGACAACCGCATGATCGCGGTGCTCGAAGTGCACGATTCCACCGGGTGGACCGAGTCCGCACCGGCGGCACCGATCACGAACGCGGTTGCATACTGGACCAGCTCCGACATCCGCGCCGCGATCAACGGTCAGGAAAACTTCGTGATCATCAACATCGCGAACGAGCCCTTCGGCAACAACACGACGGCTAACTTCACGCCGAATACGATCTCCGCGATCCAGTCCCTGCGCAACGCCGGCCTCACGCACACCCTGATGGTGGATGCGGCGAATTGGGGTCAGGACTGGTCGGGTACGATGCGCA
The DNA here is from genome assembly GCA_043747875.1 of Pseudomonadota bacterium. GTDB lineage: Bacteria > Pseudomonadota > Gammaproteobacteria > Steroidobacterales > Steroidobacteraceae > CADEED01. The sequence continues at coordinate 13,757 of JAYTOI010000175.1, forward strand.
CGAATGCGATGCAGATCTGGAACGCGGACACGCGTCGCAACCTCGTGTTCAGCGTCCACATGTACGAGGTGTATGCACAATCGGCCGCGGTCGTCTCGTACATGCAGGCGTTCGACGACCTGAACCTGCCGCTGGTCATTGGCGAATTTGGCGCCGACCACCAGGGTCAGCCCGTCGACGAAGGCACGATCATGGCGCAGGCCCAGCAGCGCGGTAACGGCTACATCGGCTGGTCGTGGTCGGGCAACGGGGGATGTTGTGTATCCCTCGACATCGTGAACAACTTCAGCACCACGCTGACGAGCTGGGGACAAATTCTCGTCAACGGGGCGAATGGAATCCGCGCCACGTCGCGCCCGGCGACAGTGTTTGGAGGCACCGTGAACAATCTCACGGCGTCGCCAACGTCCTTGTCCTTCGCTTCCGGCGCTTCTTCGTCACCAGTCGCGATCACCGCGAATGTGAGCTGGACAGCGACGGACAATCAGACGTGGATCACCGTGACGCCGACTTCCGGCGCGAACAACGGCAGCCTCTCTGTGAGCGTGACCGCGAACACCGGCACTGCTGCGCGCGCCGGCACAGTGACTGTGAGCGGAGCGGGTATCTCCCGCGCCATCGCCGTGTCACAGGCTGGCGTGGCCACGCCGGGCAACAATCTCACGGTGTCGAGCGCGTCGGTATCGCTGGGTGCCGCAGCCTCGACGTCCTCCCCGGTGGCCATCACCGCGAACGTGAGCTGGACCGTGACCGACGATCAAACGTGGCTGAGCGCCTCGCCCACGGCCGGCAGCGGCAATGGTGCCGTCACGCTGAGCGCCACTGCCAACACCGGCGCTGCCTCCCGCAGCGGAACGGTCACGGTGGCCGGCGGTGGAATTACGCGCACGATCGCCGTCACCCAGGCAGGAACGACGCCCTCCGGAGGCACGGTCACGGCCACCGCGGTGGTGACGAGCAGCAGCCCCTGGTTCTCCGAAGAGCAATTGCGCTTGTCCAACACCGCGAACATCACCGCACTGACGGTGACGATCACCGTGCAGCGTACGACGGGCGTCAGCGGCGCAGGACAGTACAACAGCATCGGCGGGACGATCTCCCAGACGCAGGCCAGCACGGCAGCGCAGGTGGTCTACACGTACACGTTGAATGCGGGCCAGACCATATCGCCGGGCACCGGCCGGACGTTCGCCGCGCAGATGAGCGGCAACGGCACCGCGCATCCCACGGCCGGTGACACATACACAGTCACTGGAACGGCAGGCGGTTCAGCCATCAATCTTTCGGGTCACTTCTAGCAAGGTCCCCCTTGGCGGGGGGGGGGGGGGCGGGGTG
>JAYTOI010000176.1:0-2176 GCA_043747875.1 Pseudomonadota bacterium
CATGACCCTGACCGAGCTCCGCTACATCGTCGCCCTGGCCCAGGAGCAGCATTTCGGCCGTGCCGCCGAGCGCTGCCACGTCAGCCAGCCGACGCTTTCGATCGCGGTGAAGAAGCTCGAGGAAGAGCTCGGCGTGCTGTTCGAGCGCGGCAAGCAGAAGATCCTGCCGACACCTCTCGGCGCCAAGATCGTCGCGATGTCGGTACGGGTGCTCGAGCAGGCGGCCGCCATCAAGGACGTGGCCGAAGCCGGCAAGGACCAGCTCGAAGGCCCCATCGCGCTCGGCACGCTGCCCACCATCGGTCCCTATCTACTGCCGCAGTTCATCCCGCTGCTGCAGGAGTCCACCCACAAGCTCTCGCTCTACGTCGAAGAAGGTCCGGTCGCGGAGCTCGCGGTCAAGCTGCGCAGCGGCGATCTCGACGCGCTGCTGCTCACGGCGCCGTTCGTCGAGGCGGACGTGGTGACGCAGCCGCTATTCGACGAGCCGTTCGTGGTGCTGATGCACGCCGGTCATCGTCTCGCCAACAGGCAACAGGTCGCCGCGCACGACCTGGAGCCGGCGGAGGTGCTGTTGTTAGGCGACGGCGATTCACTGCGCGAGCGCATCCTGGCGGCGTTTCCGCATCTGAACCCGAGCGCGCCCGAGGGCGCGGCGGTGCGCACCTTCACGCAGGGCAGCACGCTCGAAACCTTGCGCCACATGGTGGCCTCGCGCCTCGGCATCACGATCCTGCCGCAGACGGCCGCGGAAGCGCCGCTGTACGCGCCCAGCCTCCTGGTCACGCGGCCGTTCGCGCCGCCGGTGCCGAAGCGCAGCCTGGTGCTGGCCTGGCGTGTGAGTTTCCCGCGACACAAGGCGATCGATCTGCTGCGCAAGGCCATTCAGGCCAGCAGCTCCGCCTACTGGAATTACAATACCGGTCGCACCGAGGAAGCCCCCGGCGTCATGGTGGAAAACCGGAACTGGTAGTGAAACCCGCGCGTCCATGAAGTCCATCGGCAAAATCGTGATCGTCGGCGGCGGCACCTCGGGGTGGCTCGCCGCCTCGATGCTGTGCCAGCACCTCAAGCGCGAGCTGTGCGAGATCGAGCTGGTGGAGTCCGAGGAGCTCGGCACCATCGGCGTCGGCGAATCCACGGTGCCGCCGTTCGTGGGGCTCATCCACCGCCTCGGCATCGACGAAAAGGAGTTCGTCAACGCCACCGACGGCACGTATAAGCTCGGCATCAAGTTCGTCGGCTGGCACGAGCGTGCCGCCTCTTATTTCCACCCGTTCGGCGTCATCGGCAAGCCGATCGGCAGCCACGATTTCTACCAGTGCTGGCTCAAGGCGCGCGCGCAGGGCGACGAATCGAAGCTGCAGGATTTCTCGCCGTGCAACGTCATGGCGGAGCAGGGCCGGTTCTTCCATCCCGCCAAGGCGCGCAACACGCCGATCGGCGGGGCTAACTACGCGCTGCACGTCGACGCGCTGCTGGTGGCGAAGTTCCTGCGCAAATATGCCGAAGCGCGCGGGCTCAAGCGCACCGAAGGCCGCGTGGTCGAGGCGGTGCAGCGCGAGGACGGATTCATCGAGGCGGTGAAGCTCGCCAGCGGCGCCGAGGTCCGCGGCGACTTCTTCATCGACTGCACGGGCTTCAAGGCGTTCCTCATCGGCCGCACGCTGCAGGTCGACAGCGTCGACTGGTCAAACTATCTACCCTGCGACCGCGCGGTGGTCTGCAAGACGGAGAACAAGGGTCCGCTGCTGCCGTACACGCGCGCCACCGCGCAGCCGGCGGGCTGGAGCTGGCGCATCCCGCTGCAGCACCGCGTCGGCAACGGCTACGTGTACTCGAGCCGCTTCGCCAGCGACGCGGCCGCGCGCGCCACGTTGCTGCGCACGCTGGATTCGACCTGCATCGAAGAGCCGCGCATCATCCCGTACACGACCGGGCATCGGCGCCAGTTCTGGAAGCTGAATTGTCTGTCGGTGGGGTTGTCGAGCGGCTTCATCGAGCCGCTCGAGGCGACGTCCATCCATCTCATCGCGCGCGGCATGGACTTCTTCCTGCGCTACTTCCCGGATCGCGACTGCGACCCCGCGCTGATCCGCGAATACAACCGGCGCATGATCGCGGACTTCGAAGAGGTGCGCGATTTCATCGTGCTGCACTACTCGGCCACGGCGCG
>JAYTOI010000177.1:0-2607 GCA_043747875.1 Pseudomonadota bacterium
AAGGCGACGCGGCGCTCCTCGGGCGGCTCGCCCTGCGCTCGATCGACGAGGGCTACCTGTCCGCGATCGCGAAGCTCGCCCAGGAAGTCCGGACGGCCGACAGCACAGCGCGCGTCCGGCCCGGGCAGGCACGTGTCACCCAGCCGAAGCTCGATCGCGCCGACGGACTAAGGGCCCGCGCAAGAATAACTTCCGATAGCTGGGCGTAGAACGGACATTTCGACCGGACGCGGCCTTGCGACACGGAATCGCTCGGCTCGACGGTCGTCAAGGCTCAAGCCGCAGTCTTTCGATGTTTGCGTGCCTACGCATGTTATGTCATGTTTGCGCTCTACAACGCGCAGGACTGACACCATGCGACCCGAACTCTACTCGGCCAATGCCATCATCGCGTTGCTGCGCAAGAACCGGATCGCCGCGATGGCCGAGCTGATGGCCGCGCTCGGCACGACGGTGCAGCGCACCGTCTTCCGCAAGCTCGCCGGGCTGCCGTATCGCGCCAGCTACTCCCACGGCGGTCGCTACTACACCCTCGACGAAGTGGCGCGCTTCGACTCCCTCGGTTTGTGGTGCTGCCGATCGGTTTGGTTCTCCGCCCACGGCAGCCTCGTGGAGACGGCCGCTGCGCTAGTGGACACGAGCGCCAGCGGATACCTCATCGATGAGCTCGATGCCGCACTCCACGTGGGGACCAAGGATTGCCTGCGTCACCTCGTCGAGCGCCGGCGCCTTTCGCGCGAGGACTTCGAGGGGCGGCATTTGTACTGTGCGGCGGATCTGGGCAGACGCCGCGCCCAGGTTGCCGCCCGCCATGCGCGCACCCGCACCCTCGTACCGAATACCGCACGTGGTTCGGTGTCCGACGAGGTGAAGGCCACGATTGTTCTGTTCCTGGGCGTTCTGGACGAAAAGCAGAGACGGCTCTTCGCCGGACTAGAATCCCTCAAAGTCGGGCGCGGAGGCGACCGCCTCATCGCGGAGACGCTCGGCCTGGACCCGGCCACCGTTGCCAAGGGGCGCCGCGAGTTGCTCGCTACTCCAATCGATGCCGGGCGGCTTCGCAAGGCCGGCGGCGGGCGCAAAGCCGTGGAAAAAAAACACCCGAGATCCTCGCGCGCATCGCGGACCTCCTGAAACACGAGACGGCGGGCGATCCGATGACCGCGTTGAGGTGGACGCGCAAGACCACCGAGAAGATCGCTGCCGAACTCCGCCAGACCGGGATTGCCGTCTGCGCCAATACCGTAGCTCGGTTGCTAGACAAGCTGGGATACGCGCTCCGAACGAACGAGAAGAAGATCGCACGCTGCCGCCCCGCTGAGCGGGACGCTCAGTTTCAACGGATCGCCGAACTGCGACAGCGCTTCACCGCAGACGGACGGCCAATGCTGTCCATTGACACCAAGAAGAAGGAGCAGGTCGCCCTGTTCAAGAACGCGGGCAAGGAGTGGGCGCTACAACGCCGCCCCGTCCTCGATCATGACTTCCCCTCCGACGCCAAGGGAGTCGCCATCCCGTACGGAATCTATCTGCCCATACCCAATGCCGGCATGGTCTTCGTGGGAACGTCGCACGACACGCCCGAGTTCGCCGTCGACTGCATCGTCGCATGGTGGTGTGCGGATGGACGCGATCGATTCCCTGGCACCGATCACCTCCTCATCCTGGCCGACGGCGGCGGTAGCAATGGCTCTCGCTGCCGCGCATGGAAGTACTTCCTCCAACACCGTCTGTGCGATCCGCACCGTCTGACGGTGACCGTCGCGCACTACCCGACCGGCGCCTCGAAGTGGAACCCGATCGAGCATCGACTCTTCAGCGAGATCAGCAAGAACTGGGCGGGCGTCCCCCTCGAATCCTATGAAACCATCCTGAATTTCATCCGCACCACCAAGACCGCGACCGGCCTCCGAGTCCAGAGCACGCTGGTGGACCGCGAGTACAAAATCGGCATCAGGTTCACGAAAAAGCAGATGGCCTCCCTTTCGGTCGAATACGCTCCCTCGCTTCCCCGCTGGAACTACACCATCAGGCCACGCTGAACGCAGGAAGTTATTCTTGCGCGGGCCCTAAGCTTGCTGATGATGGGCCAGCTCATCGACGCCTTCGAGCACGGCCACGCGCGCAACCCCGCCGTGCCGCGCCTCGTGCCCGTGGCCACCCGCAGCTACTTCGTGCGCAAGCCGCGCAAGGCGCCGGAGTCCGCCAAGGACACAAAGGACGCGAAGGCGGAGCCGACGGGCAAGGCCAGCAAGGCGGAGCCCATGAACGAGGCCGGCAAGCCCGAGATTCCGGCGAAGCCCGCGGGCCCGGCGGCGACCGCGATTACGGCGCCCGTGCCTGCCGAAGCCCGGGAAGCGGAGGGCGCGAGCGGGTAGGCGTCCGGCCGCCCGGGCTGCTTGACGGCGCAGGGGGATCCCCTCGGCGATATGGAACTCGGCTTCGGGCGAGCGTGCCAGATCCCGAGTTCGGCGATCAGATCGAGGCGCCCCATGCTGACCGCGCTGTCCTTCCCACCGATGGAAGCCCCCGCGACCATGCGGAAGGCGGGCGGCTCACGCAGGCTTCGGACGACGCCTTCGGTCAGCTGGGGTGGCAGCACCGTCG
>JAYTOI010000178.1:0-6173 GCA_043747875.1 Pseudomonadota bacterium
CCAGCTCATCCACTGGCGCTTCACTAAATCCAAAGCCCGAAAAAGCATGGGTTACCGTCATTGACTCATGCGGAAAAACTTTCCGGACGGAGTACTAGCGCGAAATCGGTCGTGACCCAGCTCTCGATGCGGTGGCCGGCATACGCATGGTGGCTCGACCATCGGAAGTCGGCCGGATCCACGACCGCCCCAGCCTTCACCGGATTCCGATGGATGTATCGGATGACGCCTAATAAGTAGGAATCCGCGTCCACGAGCGTCGCGTGATAGCGGCGCTCGAAGAAGTGGCCGGTTGTAGGGGTCTTGAGCTGCATCGCACGCGCATATTCCGCAGCGATGTTGCGCATCGGGTGCGCGATCGGCGTGTCACCGGCCTGGAGCAGGAGATGGATATGATTGCGCATCCAGCAGTACGCATGAACGCGCGCGCCAAAATTGGAAACCGCGCGCGCCACGATTGTGTTGAGCAATGAGCAATCAGCGTCCGAACAGAAAATGTCTTGCCGATGATTGCCGCGCAGGGTTACGTGGTAGAAGCCACCCGGCAGGTGAACACGCAATGGTCTGGGCATCCGTGCCTCTCGCGATAGCCACTTCGGAGCGAGCATGCGACGAGTGCGCTGGGATACCAACACGGTAAATTGCGCGATGCGGGGAGATTTCCCGAGATTCCCTCCCCGGCACCACTAATTGTTTGCGGCCAGGAAAGCCTCGAGCTTCGTATACAGCGTCTGCCGCCACTCATACCGCGACAGCGAATGATTCCCATCGCGGATCACCACGAGTTCGTTCTTCTTCTTCTCGCGATCCAATGCCCGCGCCATGCGGCGGCTGTGCTCCACATCGACGCGGATATCGCTATCCCCATGCACCAGGAGCACGGGCACTTTGATCTTGTCCGCGCTGCGGGTCGGCGAACCGGCCTTCAGCTCGTCGGCGTCCGTGCCGAGGATCTGCTCCATCGTCTTCCGGCCGCCGTAGAAGCGGCTGTCCTCGCGCTGCAACGCGCGCAGATCCGACACGCCGGCGATGCTCACCACGCACTTGTACAGCCCGCTCTCGCGCGCCGCGCTCATGAGCGCCGCATAGCCGCCATAACTCCAGCCCACGATGCAGGTATGCGCCGGATCGGCGATGCCCTCGGCGATCGCCCATTTCGTCGCGGCGTTGATGTCGTCGATCATGACCGTGCCCCAATTGCGCACGCCCGCGCTATACCACTCTTCGCCGTATCCCCTCGAGCCGCGGAAATTCATCTGCAGCACGGCGTAGCCGCGGCTGGCCATGAACTGCACCATCTCGTCGAAACCCCAGTGATCCCGCACGTGCGGACCGCCATGTGGATAGACGATGGTCTTCACGTTCCTGCCGTCGGACCCGACCGGCAGCGTGAGATACCCCGGCAGGACCTGCCCTTCGGCCGCCTTGATCTGCACCGGCTTCATCGCCGCGAACGGCGCCTTCGCCGCGAGCGCCGGATTCGAGGAGCCGACCTTGGTCAGCTTCTTCTGGCCGAGATCCAGTAGATAGAAATCCGCCGGCCGCACGTCGGCGCGCGATGCGATCAGCAGCCTGGTGCCGTCGCGCGAGGCATCGATGACGGAGTTGTCCGCATTGGGCATCAGCTTGTCGATCGCGACATGGACGGATTCGGCTTGCGCGTCGATGAACTTGCGGTGAAGGCGGTCGGTCTCGTACCAGAAGCCGACGATGCGGCGGTCGGTCGGCCAGTAGATAGCCGAGCCGACGTCCACTTCCGGGTTCGAGAACAGCAGCTGGCGATCGCTCTTCTCGGTGAGGTCCATCTCGAAGATCGCGCTGCGACCGTTGTGGCCCGCCTCGACCAGCAGCGTGGCCGGCCCCGCGCCGAAGCCGAGCACGTCGAAATCCTGCTGTCCGAGCTCCCACTTGGCGAGCGTGCGCCAGGGCGCCTGCGCGGACTCGCGCGTGACGTAGGTCTGACGCCGGTCGTCGAACCCCTCGCCGAAGCGGACCGCGCCCGTGCGATCGGTGAGCCATCGCATGATCGGGGTGCGCGAGCGCTGCACGATCGTCGACAGGCCGGTGTAGACATCGAGCGAGTGCACGTTGGGGAAGGGATCGCCGTCGCCGCTGAGCGCGATCAGGACTCGTTTGGGATCGTCGATCTGGTAGTCGAGGACGCGATCCTGAAATTGCGAGCCCCCGCTGTCGCCGTTCTGCACGAGCACCTTCGCCTTGCTCTTGCCCGACGCGTCGATGGCGATGAGGCGCGTGATGGCGTAAGCCATGCCGCGCTGGTAGGCCGTGCCCTGCAGTCCGCACAAAATGCGCTCGTCGTTCTTGAAGGTGCAGTCCGTGAGCTCGAACGACTCGACGATGGCGGGCATGAGCGCGCGGCGCTCGCGCTTCACGAAATCGAGCACCATGAGCATGCGTGCATCGTGCACGCGTGCTACGAAGGCCATGAGGGTGCCATTCGGCGACAGCGCGGGCGTCATGTAGTCGGCGTCGGCGGCGAAATCATCGATGGTCGGCGCTTCGGCGCGCGCGCCTCCGGCCAGACACATGCCGAACAAAAACCCCGCCGCCACGCGCAGATGTGCCAGTTTCGTCATGGTTTTCTCCCAAACTACCCCGCAGCGCCGCAATCGTGACATGCCATTGCCGCCCGAAAAAGGGGCTTTGGCTAGAGCGTCAGCCCCTGCAAAGCCTGGTCGATATCCGCCAGCAGGTCGCCCAGGTCTTCCAGCCCGATCGACAGGCGCACGGTGGACGGCGTCACGCCCGACTGGCGCTGCTGTTCGGCCGTGAGGTCGCGACTGCCCATCAGTTGCGGCGCCATCACCAGGGACTCCGTCGAGCCGAGGCTGGCCGTCAGCGCAAACAGAGTAAGGCGCTCGCTGAACCGGCGTGCCGCCTCGCTACCGTCCTTCAAATCGAAGCTGACGACGGCACCCGCCTCTTTCATCTGCTTTTTCGCCAGCACCGCCTGCGGATGATCCGGCAGCCCCGGATAGTGCACGCGGCTGACGCCGGGATGCCGTGCCAGATGCCCGGCCACGGCCATGGCCGCCCGGGACTGCTCCCGGTAGCGGACAAAGTACGTCTTCAGCCCACGCTGCAGGAGGAAGGCCGCGTGTGGATCGAGCAGCGCGCCGAGCACGGCAAAATCCGGCCGCATGCCTTCGATGAGCTCCTGCCGCCCGATGACCGCGCCCCCCATGACATCACCTGCGCCCGAGCAGTATTTGGTGAGGCTGTGCACGAACAGGTCGATCTCGAACTCGCCGTGCTGATGAAACCCGGCAAACGTATTGTCGATGACGGCCAGCGCGCCATGCCGGTGGGCGAGCGCCACGAGCCGCTCGATGTCCGCGACCTTCATGACCGGGTTGGTCGGGCTCTCGAAGAACACCAGGCGCGTCGGCCGCGTGGCGAGCACGTTCTCGATGCCCGCCATGTCCTCGATGGACAGCATGGTGTGCTCGACGCCGAAGCGCGCGAGCAGGCGGCGGATGATGGCGCGCGTCGGGCCGTACGTCTCGACGAAGCACAACACGTGGTCGCCCTGCTTCGTCAGCGCCAGCAGCGTCTGCGCGATGGCGTTCACGCCGGAGGCCGACGCCAGGCAGTCGTCGCGGCCCTGCAGCTTCGCCAGCGTGAGCTCGAGCTGGCGCGTGGTGGGGTTGCTGGCGCGCATGTAGAAGTAGCCGGGCTTCTCGCCGCGCAGCATGCGCAGCGTGTCGTCGACCGATGCGAACTCGTACTTGACGCTCTGGTAGATAGGTGCGACGACCGGCTGGTTGCCGGGCGGCGGAGAAACGTCGGGGGGATGATTGACGAGAGTAGGACCCTTCATGGCTCCAGCGTAAGCTTTATTCGAGGGAAAAGGCATCCGCGTCGAGATGCGCGGGAAACTTGTCGCGCCATTCGCGCAGTCGTTCGACGTCGATCGGCGCGGTGATCACCTGCGCCTTGTCGTGCAGCTCCGCGAGCGGCAGGCCCATGTAGTCGAGCAGCACGCTGTCGCCCGCATGCGGCACGCCGTCGCCGTCGTCGCCGACACGGTTGACGCCCGCGCAGAACGCCTGGTTCTCGATGGCGCGCGCGCGTAACAGCGCCATCCACGCGTGCCGGCGCGGCGCCGGCCAGTTCGCCGAATACACCACGAGATCGTATTCGAGCTCGGGACGACGCCGGCTCCAGACCGGGAAGCGCAGGTCGTAACACACCAGCGGACACAGGCGCACGCCGCGCCATTCGATGATGAGCGCGTGATGTCCCGCGCTGTAGTGCCGGTGCTCGCCGCCCATGCGAAACAGGTGGCGCTTGTCATACCAGTAGGTCGGTCCATCGGGCGTCGCGAGCATGAAGCGGTTGAAATACTTGCCACGGTCGTTGACCGCGACGCTGCCGCCCACCGCCGCGTCGAGCGCCCGCGCCTGCTCGATCAGCCACGCCCGCGTGTCGCCGTCGGCGCTCTCGGCCTGCGTCTGCGGCTGCATCGTGAAACCCGTGGTGAACATCTCGGGCAGCACGACGAGATCGGTTTCTCCCTTCAGTGGCGCCAACAGCTTTGCGAAGTGCGCGCGGTTGGCCGCCGGGTCCTGCCAGACGAGCGGCTGCTGTACGAGGGATATGCGAAATGTCATGAACCCGCCTTGCGCCCATGCGCTGCTGCCGCCGCCCACGCAGTGATGCGCGCCGCGGCTTCGGTGAGAGTCTGGTCGCGCTTGGCGACACACAGCCGCACCATGCGCATGCCGGGCGGCGGCTCGCGATAGAACGGCGACAGCGGGATCACCGCGACACCGGCCTCGTTGAGGAGCCGCTCCGTGAATTCCACGTCGTTGGCGTTCGCCAGGTCGTCGCGCAGCTGCGAATAGTCCGCGAGCTGGAAATAACTGCCCTCGGCCCGCGGCAGGCGCAGCCCGCTGTCCGCCAGGCGCGCGATCAGCAGGTCGCGACGTGCCTGGAAGAAGGCGGCGACCCCGCGCCAGGCGTCGGGCCGGCGTTGTAGATAGAGGCGGATCGCGGCCTGCAGCGGCGCCGCGATGCTGAAGGCGTTGAACTGGTGCACCTTGCGCAGCTCGCGCGTCAGCACCGGCGGCGCCACGCAGTAGCCCACGCGCCAGCCGGTGACGTGCAGCGTCTTGCCGAACGAGTACACCGCGAAGCTGCGGTGCCGCAACTCGGCATGGTCGATGACCGACAGGTGTCTGCGGCCGTCGTACTGCACGTGCTCGTAGACCTCGTCGGCCAGCACGAAGATGGGTTGGTCGCGGGCCCTTTCACGAACTATGCCGGCTAACTCCTCGAGATCCGCGGCGCCCGCCACGGTACAGGCCGGGTTGTGCGGGTTGTTGATGACTATGAGCCGGGTGCGGTCGTTCACGGCCGCCCGGACGCGCGCCCAGTCGTAGCGAAAATGCGGTGGCTCGAGCGGAATGTGCACGCAGCGCCCGCCCGCCAGCCGCACGGCCGGATCGTAGGCATCGTAGGCCGGATCGAAGACGATCGCCTCCTGGCCGGCCCCCACGACCGCCTGGATGGCGGAGTAGATAGATTCCGTGCCACCGCAGGTCACGGTGAGCTCGGACTCGGGGTCCACGGCACGGCCGCCTGCGGCCACGATCTTCGCGGCAATGACCTGCCGCAGGGATTGGTCGCCCTCCATGGGCGCGTATTGATTGAACCCGCCCGCGACGGCTTCGGTGACGCAGGCGGCGAGCTCGGCGTCTATCGGGTAGTCAGGAAACCCCTGGCCTACGTTGACCGCACCCTGCTGGGTGGCGCGGCGCGACATCACGGTGAATATCGTGGTGCCGACGTCGGGCAGCTTGCTGGTCAGATCCGCAGGAAAATTCATCGCATTCGAGCAAAGCGGCCGCGCACCCCCGTACGCGGCGCCTGCGTCGGACGCCTACTTCTTTTTGGCGCGCTTGGCCTTACGGGCGAGCTTGATCTGCACGCCAGCGGGCTGGTCGATGAAGCGGAAGCGGATGCCCTCGACCATCGCCTTGTACTTGACCGCTCCGGTCGAGCGGCCCAGTTCCTTGGCGGCCAGGCGGGCGGACATCTTGGATTTCGCCAGTGCGCGCATCTTTTTCAGGTCGGCGGGAGTCCAGGGAGCATTGTGCTTACGGGCTGATTTGGCCATTTATCGAATCCTCGTCAAACGTCAGTGGTGG
>JAYTOI010000179.1:0-57893 GCA_043747875.1 Pseudomonadota bacterium
ATGCTGGCCCGGCATGGACCGGAATCCTGGTCCGGCATGCTCCGGAATCGCGGCCCGGCATGGACCGGAACTGTGGCCCGGCATCAGCCGGAATACGCAAACGACAATGTTTTCTGGAAAACACATGGAAGCGATGTGGGACAACCATGGGCGATTGGAAGGATTTCGTGTTCCAACGCTCTCTGCCTACGCAATTGAATATGCTGAACTAACTCCACCACCCGACATTGACGCGGGCTTTATCCAGCTTAGTGACGGAGCTGACTTTTGGATCGCAAGCGATCTGGTGTGTCTCCACCGCCCTCTTCATTCTCCATTTTTAAGCCTTGACGGGGCGCTAGATAGAGCTAGGTTCGTCATTCATTACCACGGAATTCGAGATTTCGCATTGTTGTTTCCCCAAGTTCCGGATGAATCGCTTCGACGACGTCTTGGTGAGTTTTACGCTGAGGCTGACGCCGTCTTCGATTCGGGCGCTTGGCTTTCTTTCGCTCTGATGGCAGCTGCCATATACGAAGGGTTGCTTGGATGGCGTCTTCAGTTACCGAAAGAGAGTTTTTCGAGTCTGATTCAGATTGCTCGAGAGAAAAAGGCGATCGATGAGCACGACGCGGAAATACTCGATGAGGCTCGCGAGGCCAGGAATCTCGTACATGCGTCAAAATCCGACAAGAGACAAATTTCGAGAAAAGATGCGATGGATATGCGACGAATCGTCGATAGGTTGATAAGAGAGTTTTCGCTCGTCGCTGCTGGTCGGTGATCAAATAAGCAGCTGCAGATTTTTTCGAAGGTTATAGCGATTGTGCAACTGGACCTGATGTTCGGTTGATCGTTCGTTGCTACCAATCCTTACATCTCGACAAAGGCGCTTTGGTGAATTTCGCAATCGCAAAATTCCTCAGGCATTTCTCCATTTGGCTCTCTAGAGTCGAGGCGCTTATTCGTCGACGAAGTAGTCCTCGTCAATCTTGAACAGCTTGATAGTCTCTTGAACGCTGACGCCAACACCATGATCCAGCATCAGCTCTGCCAGTCGCTGGCCATCAATTAGGACTATCGTCGCCTGGGCGGTTCGGGCGCATTCACGCGCCTCTCGCGTAAAGGTGGAAGTAGTGATGAATACGCCCTTGCGCGCCTTGTGGTCCTGCAGTGCGCCGGAAAATTGCTGGATGTCGGGTCGGCCGACATTCGAGCCTTCTTTCCAGCGTTTTGCCTGAACGTAGATACTTTCGAGGCCGAGCTTGTCTTCCTTGATGATGCCGTCGATACCTCCGTCGCCCGACCCACCGATGACGGACGCCGCGTCCTCATGGCTTCCGCCGTAGTTCATGGCAACGAGAAGGTCCACAACCACGTGTTCAAAAAACTTTGGCGAGGCTCGGCGAAGGCGATCTAGGAGCTCCGACGCAACACCAGTTCGCACTCGCCGATATCCCTGGCGAACCATTTCGTCGGGAGTCAGGTCATCTACCTTAGCGTTTAGAGTTGCCACCCCTGTTTGGCCATCATCCGCTCCAGCACTCACGGGTCTATTCTGTCGATTCATGAAGTCGACGAATTCCGGGTATCGTTTGAGGTAGCTGTTGTCGATTCGACCACCGCTCTCCTTCAGCGCAAGCTTCCCATGCTCGGTTATTTGATAGACACCGCGTCGGACCAGCCGCAGCAGACCAGCCTGCTTCAGGTAGGTGTATGCCCAATTCGCTCGATCAGTAAATCGTGTCAATTGTCCGCTGGGCAACAATTCAGCCAAGTCATCCGCTGAGAGCGCCATTTGCTTTGCGACGCCGGCTCGCATTTCCTTAAGCGGCAGTTCCTTTCCGTCAGCGTGCTGCTCAAGGACTGGGTACATCATCGACTGATAGCCAGGCACAGACATCTTGAGCTCCACGACTTCAGTAAGACCTGACTGGATCAATCTTTCGGATGCGTTATAGGCAGGAGCGGCAATCCAAGTTCTTTCAAGAACCTATTGTGTTTCGCAGTCGCCGCCTTAATTTCTCTCTCAATATTCACCAACTCTGCATGCGTAGCGGATAGATCAACCTCCGCCGCTTCTTGTGCAGTGCTGATGTAGCGGGAGATGTTCAGGTTGTAGTCGTTACCTTCAATCTCCTTCTTCGAGACGCGCCTGGCGTAACGGGCCACCTCTTTCGCCGGCCGCTGCTGGTAGGTTGTGACGATGTCCTCGATGTGCTTGTCGGTCAGTTGGTTCTGCCGCTTGCCCTTAACGAATTGCTCGGCGGCATTGATGAAGAGCACGTCATTCGATTTCTTGCATTTCTTGAGCACCAGAATGCAGACGGGTATGCCGGTCGAATAAAAGAGGTTTGGCGGCAGGCCAATAACCGTGTCGATGTGCCCGTCGTCAAGCAGCTTGCGGCGGATGCGCTCCTCAGCACCTCCGCGGAACAGCACGCCGTGCGGCAGGATGATGGCCATCACACCGTCGTCCTTCAGGTAGTGCAGCCCGTGCAAGAGGAAGGCGAAATCCGCAGCGCTCTTGGGCGCCACTCCGTGGCCTTTAAAGCGCATGTCTTCGCTGATGGCGTCGGTCGGCTCCCAGCGGTAGCTGAACGGCGGGTTGGCCACCACCGCGTCAAACTGCGGTCTCTTGGCGGGGTTGGTCTCGCGCAGAAAGTCCCAGGCGTTTGTGAGGGTGTCGCCATGGTATATCTCGAACTCGGTATCCTTCACCCCGTGCAGCAGCATATTCATACGCGCTAGGTTGTAAGTAGTAACGTTGTACTCTTGCCCGTAAATCTTACCGATGGTCCCGCCCGCCTCCTTCATGCGGTGTCTCACATTCAGCAGAAGCGACCCCGAACCGCAGGCGAAATCGAACACGCTCTCTAATTTCTTGCGCTGGCCTGTCTCGGGAGCCTGGCTGTCGAGCGTCACGATGGCCGAGAGGATGCTCGAGATCTGCTGCGGTGTGTAGAACTCGCCCGCCTTCTTCCCCGAGCCCGCCGCGAACTGCCCAATCAGGTACTCGTAGGCATCGCCCAGTGTGTCGGTGTCGGTGGAAAACAGCGACATGCCGCGCGCCAGTTCCGATATGACCGAGCACAACTTCGCATTGCGCTCTTCGTACTTGCGACCCAGCTTGTCGGACGCCAGATTGATTTCGGAAAACAAACCCTGGAAGTTGCTCTGGAAGGAATCTTCCTCGATGTATTTGAAGCCCTTCTGCAGCGTGTCGAGCAGATCGCCACTCTGCGTTTTGGCCAGGTGCACGATACTGCCCCACAGGTAGTTTGGCTTAATGACATAGTGCACCTTTCGGCGCATCTGCTTCTCGAAGTCGGCAACATCGACACGGTTCTGCTTGTACCAGTGCGCCAATGGCGGCTTGGTCTCGCCGTTTGCCGTGCCGGCGCTGCTCTTCGGATAGTCCGTCCCTAACTCCTTCTTGGCTGCCTGCTCGTAGTTGTCCGACAAATAGCGCAGAAAGAGGAATGACAGCATGTAGTCGCGAAAGTCATCCGCGTTCATTGCCCCGCGCAGTTGGTCTGCGATATTCCAGAGAGTCTTACCAAGTAGTTTCTGGTCTTGTTCCGTCATGGTGTCTGCATTGCCCGGTCGGCGAAGAGTGCCGGGCTAAATGGGTGGCTACTCACGAATTGCCTCAGCACTCTTCCGAAGTGCTCCTTGTTCTCCGGAATCATCTCGCGGGGCTCATATAGCGAGTAATCGCCATGGCTCATCAAATCAATCACCCGCTTGTAGAGCGCATGATTCGGATCGTCGGCTTCGGGTTTGATGCACTCTTCCCACTTGGGGTAACCAAAGAAACAGGCGGTCTGCTCCATCACACGACGCATCATGTTGAAGTGATGCGTGTACAGCGCCCCCGAACTATCCGCCTCATGCAGCTCGACCAGTGATGCTAGGTGATACAGAAATGGAGTGCTGTCGGTTTCGGAAATCAAGAATCTCCCAGACTTCGGCTCTTTGGTCAGGAAGTATTTGCGCGATTTCTTCAGCTCGTTGCACAGGACGTTGAAGAACAACACGTGATGCGTAGATACGATCATCCTGAGACGTTCGTGCGAGCTCGTGAGCATTTGCGCCAAGTGGTGCGCGACCATCACCGCGTTATTGTCGTCTAGTGATGAAATGGGATCATCGACATATATGTACCTAACCCACTTGTATGCCTCGGCCCCATCGAGCACGAGCTGAACGATCGCGAGGAAGAAGCACCAGATAAAGATGTTCTCCTCTCCGCGGGAAACTTTGATGTTCTCTTCACGCATTGTCTCGAAAGTGCCATCACCTTTCTTCAGTCTTGTCTCGCGTGCGAAACTAACCTCCCACTCGTCGGGGTCAATTTCGAACTCAAAATCTGCGTAGCGATTGAGCAGAGGACGAATGCGATTGTCCATCTCTAGCTCGTCAAGGCCGGCGAAGAAGCGCGAGTCCTTGTTGATCTTCAGCACTCTCTCGCGATCGTTCTCGAGGTCGTTGTCCCAAGTGAAAAGGTCTTCGGTAAAGGCATTGAAGTAGAGAGTGTCGCGCTCCGTCGCTTGGCCATTCTCGTCGACCTTCTTACCCAAATCCTTAAACGAGGCCGAGAGCCGCGTCTTGCCAGTGCCGTTATAGGCGTAGAGCAGTACGAATCTCTTGACCTCCAACTCTGTTCGGAGATGCCGTGCAAGTTCAGTCAGCTCGGGGAAAGGCATTGCGGTCATGCGCTAGGCCTCCTCCGGCGACGGGAACAGCTTCTGCATGAGCCCACTCTTGTGAGCCTTCAAGGCCTCGAGCTTCTCGGACTCAACAGCGACTCTTGCGTCTAAAGCGGATAGGCATTCGGCGATTCGCTTTTGCTCTCGCACGTCGGGCCGTGGAAGTGGAATGCTGCTGAAGTCTTGATAGTAGAGCCGCAATCTGTCCTCTGTGAGGCCTCGTGAGTGAGCAGTAAACAGGCGAAGCATCTGCGGTAACTTAAAGAGGTAGCCGTAAAACCGCGCGTGCACACCCGATTTCGGCGAAAGCACGACGTATGCTGGGCTGACCATGCACTCTTCGATCGCCAATCCGCATGCACCCTGCCACATACGCATCATGTTGTAGGCGATGTCGTTCCGGTATGCCTTCTTGTTGCCCCGAGCTTCTGCAAGGTTGTCGATTCTGCGATCCAACGAGGAGCGCTTTACAAGCCCTTCCGTCATCGTTACAGAATAGATTGGCAGCGCCTCGTCGCCTCTTTCCGAGCGGCTCGCGAAGAGAGTACCGGCTTTTGCTTCCTTCCATTTCGGCCCGTCACGGAACTCAGGAAAACGAAGGCTGGGAAGCGTTTCGCCTTCGCGGGGGAGAAGCCGCTGCATTAGGGCTCGCTTGTAAGTCTTCAACGCCTCCACTTTTCGCCTCTGAGCATCAACTATCTCGCCCAGCGATCTAAGGCACTCAGCTATCTTCTGTTGCTCAGAGGACCCTGGGAACGCAAGCGAGATGCCTTCTAGCTGACTTGAATAGAGATGAACGACAGCGTCACCCTGGGCGACCTTCGCAACTTTCTGTCTCAATGGGCCGTTGAGGTAATAGCTTAAAAATTGACCGCTGTGTACGGTCCGAATTACGTTCAAGTCACCGCCGAGTGCTACGCCGTTAAGCACTACACAGGAGGCCTTTGCGATGTCTTCTTTGGTTTCACCAGAGGCCGGAACGATCACATCGTTCTCAAGACTTAGAAAAAGTTCTGACACCGCGAGATTCGTCCGCGAATAGATCTCGCATATGATCTCGCCATATCGCGTGTACAGCTCGCCGTACCTAATACAAGGTTGGCGGCCATTCGGGTCAATATCTGCTTTCGAGACACCTCGCCCTTTGTGGAACGTGGCTTCCAACCCAAGTTTTGTGGTTGTCCAACCTTTGGTACGTCGAAACTGCGGAAACCTTAGCATCGGCACAACCGCTGACTTAACCTGCTTCGCCACGCTTTAGTCCTCGTAAGCCTTGAGTCCGGAGATGTCGCGGCCGCTAGCGCGCCTCTTCAGCATCGGGATGAGGTCCGTCATCAAGGCGAGTTCCTTCTGAGTGCGAGCCTTCCAGCCTAGTTCCATTGGTGCCAGCAGTTCGGTGAGTTTCTCTCCGTCGAATATGCGGCGAGCGAGAATGGCGTCTACAAAGCTTTGCAGCGCCGCCGCGGGCAGGCCGTGCTTAGCGGAAAGTTCAGCCAGCTCGCGCGCAGCTTTCGCCGCCTTGAATTGCCGGTATCCCGCGCGGATGGCGGACTCGTCGAGACCCTCACCGGCTCTCAGGCTCATCACGAATTCTGTGATGTCATCACGCTCTTCGATGAACTTGGAATCGCCGGCGATCAGGCCGATCAACTGCTCGCGGTTCATCGTTGCTTTGCCGGGCTTCTTGGCGGAGAAATCCGCGATCAGCTTCATAATGTAGTCGTAGTCGATGGTGGCCGATGCAAAGAGTACGAACTCAAAGTCGAGCCGATCCGCTTGCTCGCCCTTCTCGTCGCCCGGAAGGGCCAGCTGAGCGCGTAATCGCTGCGCGGTCTCCATGTACTGCCCACGGAAAGCGCTCAGTTCGTCATTAGGCAGAATTATCTGGATGGCCGCCGCCTGCTCGGATGTCAGGTCGGTGTACTGGTCGAGCTGGGTTTGCAGCTTCTGCACTTTCTTGAAGGCCTCGACAAAGGCGGCGCGGGCGTCGTCGCCCTTGAGGTTCGCCACATCTTCGGGCTTACCCGACAGGCCTTGTGATTGCATGAAACTCTGCAGGGCCTGTTTGGCCGCCCTGAGCTTGTCGATGACGACGGGGGCTTTGTCCACCAGCCAGATCTCTCGTGCCTTGTCCGCCTTGGCTCCGGAGAAAAGGGCAATCGCGGCGTCCACCGCGCCTTGTTGGCCGCGGAAGTCGAGGATGTGACCGTAGGGCTTGGTGTCGTTCAGCACGCGGTTGGTGCGGCTGAAGGCCTGAATCAGCCCGTGGTGTTTGAGGTTCTTGTCAACGTATAGCGTGTTGAGGTACTTGCTGTCGAAACCTGTGAGCAGCATGTCGACAACGATGGAGATGTCGAGCTTGTGCGCGTACTTTCCATCCGGATCTGCTTTTCGCAAGTCTTCGTTCGAGTACTGCTGATCTTTGATGCGCTTTTGGACATCTTGGTAGTAAAGGTCGAACTCCTCGATGCGATGGTTGGTGCCGAAGCGTGAGTTGTAGTTAGCGATGATGGTCTTTAGCGCCTTTTTCTTTTTTTCAGGCTCCTTCTTGTTGTCTTCCTGCTCCTGCAATAAATCTTCCTGGAGCTGCTTTACGTCGGCGCTGACATCCCCCGGCGGCGAGAACACCGCCGTTATGCTTAGCGGAACGAATATCGAGTCGGCCTGCTGCTTCTCGGCCTGGGCCTGTTCGAAAAGGCTGTAATACTCGATGGCGTCGTTGATAGACGCCGTTGCGAAGATGGCGTTGAATTTGCGCCCGCCAGTGGCGGCATCGTGCTTGCCTAGGATAGCGTCGACAATGGCTCGCTTAGCGACTGCTTCGCCTTGCTTCGTTGGATTCTTGCCATCCGGCTTGTAGTAGTCGACGTGGAAGCGCAGGACATTGCGGTCTTCAATGGCGTGCGTAATTGTGTACTCATGCAGCGACTGCTGAAAAAGGTCATGTGTGGTCTTCAGCGTCTTCTCTTCACCGCTGACTTGTCTATAGCTGGCATTAGCCTCGAAGATAGGCGTGCCGGTGAAGCCGAAGAGCTGCGCTTTGGGGAAGAATTCCCTTATGGCTTGGTGGTTGTCTCCGAACTGCGATCGGTGGCACTCGTCGAAGATGAACACGACCCGCTTCTTACTCAGAGCTTCGAGCTGATCCGCGTAAGTTGCTAGCCCTCGCTTCTCACGATCCTTGTTGCGCTTGCTGTTCTCATCGAGGGCAAGGCCGAGCTTCTGGATAGTGCAGACAATAACCTTGTCTGCAGCGTCGTCGGAGAGAAGGCGACGAACGAGCGCGCCTGTGTTTGTGTTCTCCTCGACGCAGCCTTCCTGGAAACGGTTGAACTCTTCGCGGGTCTGGCGATCGAGATCTTTGCGGTCCACGACGAACAGGCATTTCTCAATTGCCGGACTAACCTTGAGCAGCGTCGACGCCTTGAAGCTGGTGAGCGTCTTACCGCTGCCGGTGGTATGCCAGACATAGCCATTGCCGCTGTTCTCGTCAATGCACTTGACGATGTTCTTGACGGCGTAGATTTGGTAGGGCCGCATCATCAGCAACTTCTGCTCACTCGCCACGAGCACCATGTACCGGCTGATCGTTTGCCCTAACGTGCACTTTGCGAGGAACTTCTCCGCGAAGTCATCGAGGAAGGTGATCTTTGTATTGTCTTCAGCGGCGTGCTGGTAGATGGGCAGAAATCGCTCGTCCGCATTAAAACTGAAATGGCGTGCGTTGTTGTTGGCGAAATACCAAGTGTCCGTGCGGTTACTGACTACGAAGAGCTGCACAAAACAGAGGAGCGTGCGCGTGTAGCCATTGCCGGGATCATTCTTGTATTCGACGATCTGTTCCATGGCCCGACGCGGATTGATGCCCAGCGTTTTGAGTTCGATCTGCACGACCGGTATGCCGTTGATGAGCAGAACGACGTCGAATCGGTGATGGCTGTAGTCGGTGTTGATTCGGAGCTGATTGACGATCTCGAACGTGTTCTTGCACCAGTCGTTGAGGTTGACCAACGTGTAATTAAGCGGCGTGCCGTCGTCTCTCGCGAATGCATTGCGTGTTCGAAGCGTCTGGGCGGCCGTGAATACATCTGAGGTGACGATCTCTTCCAGCAGGCGGCGGAATTCTTCGTCAGTTAAGCTGACGCGATTTAATTCCTGGAAATGTTTGCGGAAGTTCGCTTCTAGCGTCGCGCGATCGCGGATGTCCTCGCGGTGCACATACTTCAGGGTGCGAAGCTCTTCGATAAGCATCGCTTCAATTTGAAGTTCAGTTAACGTCATTTCAGCTTCGAAAAGAGGTGGGTTTGTGCAGTTTTGAAGAAACCCGATTGTATTGGTTTGACCGCACGATCGATGGAATTCCCAGCTTTCTCAAGCAATCAGGCGCCGCACCACCCCGGAATCCTGCGAGTAAGTCAGGAACACTTCGTGTGTCGCCCTCGTCACAGCGACATACACAAGCCTAACGCAATCCTCTATCTCCTCCCCATGGCGCCCAACCGCGCCTAGTCCACCCACTCCGACGCAGGGAAACTCAAGCCCCTTGGCCGTATGCATGCTGAGCAATCGCGCCGCCGCACGCTTCAAGCTCACGCGATTCTTGTTTTCTTTGACGACGTCGACCGGCACGTCACACCTCTTTATTACTTGGACAAACCTCTCGCCGATCCAGTGTTCTGGGTACAGCACTGCCATTTCGCCCCACTCGTAACCCGCCTTGCGCCGACCGAGCAACCATTCGGCGATGGCATGCGCCTCCGCCTCGAAACTCACGCACCGCCGAACCACGGGCTCAACCCCCTGCCGCCCACCGTCTTCGGGTATCAGCACGAGATCCTCATCATCAGCCGCGACTCCGGGAGCGCCCACAATCTCTTCAGCCACCCGCCGAGCCAACCCCAGAATCTGCACCGTATTCCGATAGTTGATCTTGAGAACGCGCGTTCGCCCTTTGGCCTCAATGCCGAGCTGGCTCCACACCGGCCTCCCCATCCCCTTGTAGATCGCCTGCATATCGTCCGGCAATCAAAAATGCCTTGGTGTTTGGATTCACCATCTTCACCGCGAGTGACAGCCACTCGGGTTCGAAGTCATGCGCCTCGTCGATGAGCACGGCGTCGTACTGACCGCCGGGTATGTGGCCGAGCATCGTCTCGGCCTCGACGTAGCGCACGAGAGCGGCGAGCCGCTGGTTGTAGTCGGGGTACTCGGCCTCCGTAGGCCCAGCGATGCCGTAGGTCTTCAGCAGCTGGTAGCACCAGGAATGAAACGTACGGACTTGAACGCGATCTTCGACGCCGCGCGCTTGCATCGCATCTTCGAGCCTTCCGGCGATGCCGTTGGCGTAGCAGAGAATCAGCACGGGTTTGCTCGCAGCGCGCGCCAGGTGTTCGGCGCGAAAGGCCAAGATGAGCGTCTTTCCGGATCCGGCGACGCCACGAATGATTCGGTGCCCTTCGCTTAAAGCCCGCGCCACTTGCTCCTGATGCAGGTCCATGACGGCGAGGGTTCGGTCTTCTTGCGCCGCCGACTTCGGTTCCAGCGGCAGCGCGATCTGACGAATCCGGATCTTGGGAAACAGCAGCGCACGCAAGCGATCGAATTGCGGAAGCGTCAATGGCGATCCAATCCGCGGCGGCAGCATCTTCCAGAGCCGCGTGCGAAAAGCCTCCGCATCGACACTCTCGCTCATCTCGTCTTTGAACACGCAGCGGTCTTCGGGAAAGACTTCGTGCAGGTCCGTCTGCGCGAATTGCTTGCGGGTGATGTTGGTGAACACGACGCCGTATCCGAAAGGCACGATCGACTTGCCTTGATTCGGGTGACCCGGCGGATGGAGCAGGATCCCGTCGCTCTGGATCAACTTCATCACATCGAGCATGTAGCCGCGGGCTTGTTGGTCGCGGACGCAATGGTGTCCATCCGCCAGTCTTTCACCTCGAGCACCAGCAAACCTCTTGCAGGGTGGACGATGACGAAGTCGGGGTGCCGGCCGCGCGGCCCCATGGGCAGGTTGTGCCATATATAAGAGTTCTCTTCCAAGAAGTCCTTGAGCCGCTCGGCCAGGCGCAGCTCGCCGCGGCTGTCGAAGCGCGCGGAGCCGAGGGAGGGGATCAGGGTGGCCATGATTGAATATTGCTAAGGAACATTAGCGCTGTTCCTTCCGCCATTCCCACGGTGATACTCGCTCGTCGAGTGGCAATGCCCACAGACCCCGCTTCGCCTCCCTCGCCTCTTCCTGATACAAGTCCAGCAAGTTGTCCGGCGCGGATGCCGAGTCGAACCACGCCATTCCGCGTCTGACCATCTCGGCGTTGACGTACACGTCACCGATCCAAAGATGCACCACGAGCCGGCCGTACATGTCGCCTTCTTCGTAGACCATGACGCACGGTTGTTCGCCGATCAGG
This sequence comes from Pseudomonadota bacterium, assembly GCA_043747875.1. Taxonomy (GTDB): domain Bacteria; phylum Pseudomonadota; class Gammaproteobacteria; order Steroidobacterales; family Steroidobacteraceae; genus CADEED01. The sequence continues at coordinate 11,102 of JAYTOI010000179.1, forward strand.
CTCGCGAGTTCCTTTCGGGCATTGTCCCCGAAAGATTGATCGGACTCCGGTGCGTCGGCGCCGACCAATCGAAAGCGCAGAACCGCGCCCTGAATCTTTGCGTCGAACGTGTCGCCATCGACGACCCGGGCCAACGAACCATAAAGAACACCCTCATCCCCCGCATGCGCCGGTTTTGAAGGATCGAAATACGACTTCTTGTGCGTCGAGGTGTTGGGAAGCCGTCCGCCCGATTTCAGGCACGCCGCGAGGCTTGCAAACGCCTTGAAGTGAACGGTCTGCGGGTAGCCAGGCGTTCCGCGCTCGTGACAAATGCCAGCTCTCGACTTTTTGACGGCTACGTCTGAGGGAACAGCGGCGATCGACGCTGACCCTGTCGCTAACAGGATCGCGACCAACAGCCAACCTTGAATAAGATGAACGCCCATTTGCTGGCAACTAGTTTGCGCCAGCAACAGTTGGAGGGTTGCGTGGGAAAGCACGATGCGGACATCGCGGCGATCCTGGTCGCGATGCGCGAGCGGGTGAGCCCGGCAAGAGCGCCGTAAAGCAGCATCGGATTTCTTGCTGATATCAAGTAGTTACATTGAGGCTGTCACAATTTGTTACAGCCTCCCGTACTTCTCCGGCAACCGGTGACCGGTTCCCGCTCGCCAAACAACTGGGTCAATTCAGGTGCCCGCCGGTCGCGCGAAAGAGCCCGAAACCTGCCAATTCGCGCGTTGCTCCTCATGCCGCGCGGGGCTATCGTGCGCCTGTTTTCGCCAGTATCTGGCTGCCTTCAACACGCACACCGAATGTTCATCTCCCCCAGTCGCGAAAAGCTGATCAATACGATCGTGTTCTTCGCCGCGAACACGAAGTACTGCGGCAAGGTGAAGCTCTTCAAGCTGCTCTACCTCCTGGATTTCGCGCACTTCCGCGAAACGGGGCGCAGCGTCACTGGCTTGGACTACCGCGCCTGGAAGATGGGTCCTGTTCCGTTGGAGCTGATTCAGGAGTGGGACCAGCTCGAGCCGGACATGAGCGCTGCGGTGGCCATAGAGCCCGAGAAGGTCGTGGACTATGTTCGTGAGCACGTCGTTCCGAGACGCGGCTTCGACGATGCGCTGTTCACCAAGCGCGAGCTGCGGCTCATGCAGATGCTCGCCGAGAAGTATCGGGACGAAATGACGAAGCCGCTCATCGGACTGACGCATACCGAGCGCGGTCCGTGGGACAAGATCTGGGATGCGGGGCGCGGGAACAACGCGCGCATCCCATACTCGCTCGCCATCGATGACAACGATCCGAATCGGGATGCGATTCTTGCCGCTGCGCGCGAATATGAAAATATCGTAGCGACCCACGCGAAGCGTCACTAGAAGGTAAGAGCGGCGTGGCTCCTGGCGAAATCTACCGCCATGAGGCTTTCTATTCTGATGAGGCCACCGGCGAGCTGCGACGCAAGTACTTCGTCGTGCTCGCGGCATTGACCGGAGGCGATTTTGTCATTCGCTTACTCACGAGCAGATCTCACGGACGACCCGAAGACCCGCGGTGCTTCCATGGCCATCCTTATCCTTCGTTCTTTCTTGGTGTGCCCGGCGAAGATCTAGGAACGAAGACCTGGGTTGACCTTCGATATCTTGATGACGTCGATGCACTAGATGTTGAGCGCGACGTGCGACGCAACATCATTAGACTGTCGACTAATCTTGGGAAGGACACTGTGATCTCGCTGCTCGAGTGCGCCGCGGCCGCCGAAGACACGACTCAGCGGCAGGAACGCGCTATGAGAGACCTGATTGCAACGATTCGCTGAAACTTCCCTTCACTGCGCCAGCGGTCTCGGCTAATCGAAAGATCGGAGGGCCGCCAATCGTAAGGAATTCGCGCGCCACTACGTCTTGAATCTTGTTTCGTTGTGCCACGCCAGAAACTCCGAGCCCGGCAGCCACGCCTTTTCCCCCGGCTGATACTGCAGCGCCTTTCCGTGATGCGCATAGTACTCGCGCCCGTTCTGCCACTCCTCTCTAAGGCGCGAACTCACCTCGACATGCAACTCCGGCGTCACCGTGATGTAGCCCAGGTCAAACAGCTTGTGCAGATCGGACCGCAGCAGGAGCCCATTGCTGATCCGGTGCGGACCCTGCTCCGCGAACGGCTTGATATGCGCAGCCTCGAGCACCGGCAGCGTCTTCTCCCCCGTGATGGCACAGCGGCGTTGATAGGCATCGGTGACGAGCACGCGGAACGCGCCCTGCCCTAACCGTCCGCGCGTGAGGTATTCCGCGCCGAAGCGCTGCTCGTCACTCGCGGCGACGGCAATGCTCATGTCGTCGATTCGATGGCTGACCTTCGCGGCTGTCTGCACGCTTAGCCAAAGCGCCGCGCCCTCCGCGGTCTCGGTGTCGTAGGTCTTTCCCTGAACAATGTTAGATGCCCAGCTCGGTGGGATCGGCACCCACTCGCTGCGCGGCAGGAAGAACGGTTCGGCCAGCACGTTGCAGCCGATGACGGGGTCCAGCGATTCGTTGCTGCGGCGGTATTTCTGCACGCGGGCGCGAAGCTCGGGTAGCGAGGCCACGCCGTTCTTCTGCCCGAACGCGTCCCACGCCAAGGATGCCGGTAACGGCGAATAGCGCACGAAGAACCCGCCGCCCACGATGAAGTTGTCGGGGCTGTGGAGCTTGAACAGAAACGGCTCGCCGGCTTGAAGCACTTTGAATTCGCGCGAGCCGCTGGGCTGCCAAAAGTTGACCTCGTCGGGCTCGAGGCGTGCGAGGTGTTCGAACCATGATTTGTCGGTGACGCCGACCCAGAGCTTCATGGAGTGCCGAAGCCGTTTCTGCACAAACCCGGCAGATAGGCGGCTGGGGTTTGGGTGTGCGGCGGCGCAGGATTACCGTTCGCGACGTCCGGCGCGGCGTGGATGTTTGTCAATTTACTCTCGCACGCGTGCGCGCCGGCAGCCAGATCAGTCGACCGATGAGCGCGCGTGGCGCAGGCGTCATCACAACCAATGCCCCTCCCAGGACAACCCGATTCTGCCAGAGCAATCTAATCGCGAGGCGAAATGGAATCAGAGGCGAACACACCTGCCTCGATTGACGGCCAGATTCATGTGATCCGAGGGGTGTCGGTGATGCTGGATATCGATCTAGCCAACCTCTACGGGGTGACGCCCGGGGCGCTGATGCAAGGGGTGCGTCGCAACCGTAGTCGCTGCCCATCCGACTTCCTGTTTCAGCCCACGAATCAAGAAGTTACAAACTTGAAATCACAATCTGTGATTTCAAGTCTGGGCGGAAGGCATGGCGGAAGGCGGCATCGCAACTGGGTGTTCACCGAGCAAGGCGTCGCCATGCTTTCCAGCGTCCTGCGCAGCGTAACGGCCGTGCGTGTAAACATCGAGATCATGCGGGCCTTCGTGCGCCTGCGGCGCGCGGCATTAGTTAGCGCCCAGGTGATGGCGCTGGTGGAAGACCTGTCGAATCGCGTTGACGTGCACGATGCGGTCATCACAGACATCGTGGAATCGATTCGGCAGATGGTGGGGGCGCCAGATCACGGCCGCTCGCGCCCGATCGGATTCACCGCGGATCTGGAGCCGAAGGTGTAACCAAGGGAGAATTCTCCATCTACGCTCGGCCGCGCGCGCGAATGAGCAACTGATGAGGCAGCTGCAGCAACTGGAAGAAAGAGTCGGAAAGCACGATGCCGACACTGGCGCCATTCTGATTGCGATGCGCGAGCTTGTAAGGCCATCGAAACCCTCGTCGCGCAGCATCGGATTTCTTGCTGATAGCAAGTAGTTACTTTGAGGCTGTCACAAATTGTCACAGCATCTAACGGCTCTGCGGGTTTCGCTGCCATCAAAGATGTTAAAAGGCACGCGCACAACCCCAGGAGTAACTGAGTGCCGGAGTTCCGAAACCAAACCTACGCCGCCTTCCTGTTCGACATGGACGGAACCTTGCTCGACTCCTCCGCCGTGGTCGAAAGAGTCTGGCTTACCTGGGCGCGGCAGCATGGGATCGACGCGAAGGCTTTGCTCACAGCCCTCCATGGCGTGCGAGCGGAAGACACGATCCGCCGGTTCGCCGTTCCCACGCTCGACGTTGCCCGGGAAACAGAATGGATACTCCAGGCCGAGCTGAGCGATACCGAAGGAGTGGTGGCGCTCGAGGGCATCGGCGCCTTCCTCGAGCGGCTCGATCCGAACACCTGGGCGGTGGTAACGTCCGCCACACACGCGTTGGCGACGGTGCGGCTGCGTGCCGCGAACCTGCCACTTCCCCGAGTGCTGATCACGGCTGAAGACGTGCAGCGCGGCAAGCCGGACCCGGAAGGTTTCCTGCTCGCCGCCAGGCGACTCGGGGTTCACATCGAGCAGTGCCTGGTGTTCGAGGACTCTCCCGCGGGAGTGGCGGCGGCGAAGGCTGCTAGGGCCGATGTGGCGATCGTGGGCGGGCACGTTGCGGACAGTGAAGGAAACTTCGCGCTGACGAACTACCTTTGACGAGGAGAAAAAAGGCCCGGCCATTTCATGCCGCCGCCACTGCCTCGATCTCCAGCAACCACGCTGAATCGTAGATGCCGGCAATGACGATAGTCAGTGCGGGCGAGCGATCACCGAGGATCTCTTTGCGCAATCCGGCACTCTGCGCGATCAATGCGCGGTCGGAAAGAAAGATCGTGACCTTGACCAGGTTGTCGTAAGACATGCCGGCCGCCTCGAGCTGCATCTCGACATTGCGCCATGCCAGCCGATACTGGCTGCGGTAATCGTCCGGCACGCGGCCTTCCCCGTCCTCCGGCACCTGCCCGCTGACGAACAGCAGCCTCGAGAATCTCGACACCTCGCACGCCTGCGCGTAGGCGTGGCCAGTCGGATGGATCGGCTTCAGGAGCATGGCGGGGATTTCCTTCACAGTCGTGCCGGCTGCCGCCATTGGTGCGAGCGCGGCCAGTCGGCAGAATCTTCGTCTCGTATGCATGGTGCGGCCCTAAGACAACCGCTGCGGATGCTGCCATCATCGCCACGTTCCGGGCACCGTCGTTTTTTCGGAACCTCCCGACAAAATGACGTACGACGGATCACAACATCCATGGATGACATCGACCGCCACCTGCTGCAGTTGCTGCGCGAAGACGCCAACCGTCCGTTGAAGGCGCTCGCCGCCGCGGTGGCGCTGTCGCGCAGCAGCGTGCGCGATCGCATCACGCGCATGGAAGCGAACGGCACCATCCGCCGCTACACCATCGACATCGCGCCCGAGGTCACGCGCGTCGATGCAATCCTGATGCTGAAGTTAGCGCGCACGCCAGATCCCGTAGTCGTTCGAGCCGTGGTATCGACACCGCAAGTGGTGCGCTGCTATTCGCTCAGCGGCGAGGTTGATCTGCTGGTGGAACTCGCCGCCGACGATGTCGCCGCGCTCAACCGCGTGCGTGACGGCATCGCGCTACTGCCGGGGGTGCACAGCGTGGTGACCTCGTTTGTGCTCAAGCGCGACAAAACACCTGAGCCCACTGACTAGCGCGAACTGCGAGTACGTCAGCAAAACCTGCGGGACGGGCCAATGAAGGGCGGTTTCGGGCAAACTACTAAGCCGCCCGACGCCGGGAAAGTTTGATGCCCACGCGGAAGCCAAACCGCTCCTCCGGTAATGAACGCAGGCGGAAATCGGGTCAAGCGCCAACCCCGCTTCTGGCTCGATCCTCAGCCTCCCATGGCGTCATCTTCCAGGTCCTCGATCTCCTTGATTTCGAGCGGCGGCCTTTTGGCCTGCTTGTCGCCCTCGCCGGGCACCGCTTGCTGCCCGGGGGGCCTCGCGATCTGCGCCGACATCCGGCTCTGCATACTTCGCGACATCGGCATCGGCGCCGCCGCCCGAATTGCCGTTGCGGCCCATCGGCCGAGGCAGCGGTGATTTCAGTGTCTGGTCGCCTTTCTCATCAACGTCGTTCGGTGAGCTCATGACGGCACTCCTTGATAGAAGGCATCAGCCTAACCACACGCGCCGGTTGCCGATGTCACGCGATGTCCGCCATGACCATAGGCCCAGTCTGTCGTCTCCCTCAACCCACCAACGCCACCAACTCCTCCCGCTGCTTCGCCGTCAGCAACGCGCCCATCCCGGCCTTCAGATTATCCGTCTGCCGCTCCGGCTTCCCCGTCGCCGGGATCACCGCCGTCACTGCCTCATGACTCAACGAATACTTGAGGAACATCTGCGCCCACGATGTAACGCCTGCCTCCTTCGCCCACCCAGGCAACGCCTTCCCCTCCACCTGCTTGAACAACGCGCCATCGTTGAAATTCCGGTTCGTCAGCACCGCAACGCCTAACTCCTTCGCCAGCGGCAGCACCCTCCTCTCGATTCCGCGATTCGTCACTGAATGATTGATCTGCAGGAAATCCGGCTTGGTTGCTTGCACGACATCGGCTATCTCGTCATGCGCCGAATCCACGTAGTGCGTCACGCCAACATACTTCACCTTGCCTTGGCGTTTGAGCTCGCGCGCCACTGCCATCTGCGTCTTCCAATCGCGCAAGTTGTGAACCTGCAGCAGCTGCACCTTGTCGGTCTTCAATCTTCGCAGCGTGTTGTTGAACTGCTCGAGCCCCGCTTCGCGTCCGGACACACCGGATAGTTTGGTCGCGATGAACGCTTTCTTGAGATACCCACCCTCGGTGAGCAGCGGCCCCAGGTTGTCCTCGGCATTGCCATACGTCGGGGCGGTGTCGATCAGCGTGGCGCCTCCCGCGAAGAACCGCTTGAGCACTTCTTTCAGCGCGTTGTATTCGGGCCCGTCCGCGGGGATCTGGAAACTGCCGGAGGTGCCCATGCCGATGGCGGGGATCATCTCGCCCGAGGACGGGATGGGACGGCGCAGCATGTCGGTCTTCGACGCGGCGAACGAGACCGATGTGCCCAACAACATCGCGCCGGTGGCGGCTTGGCTGAGGAAATCGCGACGGGTGTTCATGAACGCTCCTTGTGTGTGTCCAGGATGAGAACCACCCGGCCCTGCGGGAGTTCCATTCCGGACTGAGCGTCATCATGCACCACTCACAATCCCGCGATCCGGGTCCGACGAGCCCAATCCTCAACGCTGCCTGATCCCCTTGTATTCGGTCATGTTGCGACCCTTGTACGCAATCAGATAAGCCACCTTGCCATCATTGCCCCTGAAGAATTCGACCAGACTGTTTTCGTTCTTCAGGAAGAATTTCGTGTCGGACTCGGCAAACAACGGCACTTTGTCCTGGCCTGTCTGCTGCATCAGCAGACGGCCATTCTCCACGGTCAGCGAAAGGCTGAGCGAGCCACTGATCACATAGGCTCCGGCGTAGTCGGCAAGCAGCGCCGGACCGACCTGCACCTCCACCCGTTCGCCCGGCAGGGTGCTCGTATTACCGTGAACGATGGACCCGAGTTGTTGGGCGATCTGCGGAGGCGCGCTGCTGCTGATGTTGCTCAGCACAGCAACCGTCACCTTCACGTCGGGAAAGTAGTTGAGCTGAGAGTTGAAGCCGTTGATGCCGCCACTATGAAAAACCATCGGATGCCCTTCGGATGGTTTGGCGTAGACGCCAAACGCATAGTCACCTTTGAACGGCGCGATCATCGCTTTCAACGAATCCGGCTTCAGCAGCTTGCCCCCAAACAACCCCTGTTCCCACAGCAGCAGGTCGTGCGTGGTGGAATACAGCGCTCCGGCTGAAGACACCGCGCGCATGTCGATATAGGGGGCGTTTCTCAATCCATCCTTCGCCAGCACATAGCCACTGGCACGATGAGCGATGATCGCGGGGCGAGTGTCATAGCCGCTGTCTCTCATGCCGAGTGGGCTGAAAATATTCAGCTGGACGAAGTCGCCGTACGACTGGCCACTGACTTTTTCGATGAGGTAGCCGAGCACGATGTAGCCAGCATTGCTGTAGCGCATCTTTTCGCCTGGCTCGTAATCCAGAGACCTCTCCTTGAAGCGCGCAACGGCCTCTTCGAAGGTCGCGCCTCTGAGCTGGTAGTCCCTGAAATCCGGCAAGCTTGGGAGGTCAGCGACACCCGACGTATGCGTCAGCAAGTGGTAGATAGTGATTGTGCGCCAGGCGGGTGGCGCGTCGGGAATGTACGTCGTGAGCGCGTCGGTGACTTTTAATTTCCCGCGCTCCTGCAACAGCAGGATCGAAGCGGCAGTAAATTGCTTGGTGATCGACGCGATGCGGTATTTGGTGTCTGGCCCATTGGGCGACATCCATTCCAGGTTGGCGTGGCCATAGTGCTGGTCAAAAAGAATTTGCCCGTCGCGCGCGACGAGAACCGACCCCATGAACTCATGAGCGTTGACGTACGACTGGACGATCTTGTCCATGCGTGCGGCATCGCCCTGGGCCGAGGCCACCGACGTACCGAAAATTAAGATCAGTTCGAGGAATACGACGCAGTACATTCGCATGGTGCTTCCCTCGCGGCCTGTCCCGCAGATCCACTCCCACATGGGGGCGGACGCATGTATACGAAACAATTCGTAGTTAGTCAACGAAGAGTTTCGTAGAACGGATGCGGGAGGCGATCGAGCGCAACCTGACGCTTAGCGAGTTCGGGAGAGAACTTCCACCATGCGTGTCTGCCAGCCTGGGCCTTTGGCTTTCCAGCGCGCGAGAACATCTTGTGGCAGTCGCAAAGAGACTAGTTTGCGCGGCGCCGCGCTCTTCGGACGTCCACGGGGTCGGAGCAATCTCTTGGCCATTGCCTCGCCGTAGATCCCGGCCAGCACCTCGCGCGCCGGGCGGGCACGGCGGAAAGTCTCTACAGTCCATTCCGGATTCTCAGGATCTGAACGCGCTCTTTTTGCCTTGTGTTTCGTGCTCAAAACGGCGCACCTCTCGCTTGTTCGCCTTTCGAAGACTGATGGCATGCACCCGGCCTTCGCGCGGTGTGTGGATCAATACATGCACACGCGACCCGATCAACCCGAATGCCTGAAACCTTTGCTCGCCGTAATCACGGCGCTGGTCTTCGACGTTGAACGCGGTTTCCCATTGGAACTCGGATACGCGCTCCAGTGAAACGCCATGCACGTCGATGTTGCGCGCATTCTTCGTCGGGTCGAAGGAAATGTCCACGCATTATTGTATGTACGTTAAATACTCCCGACACCGCTGCAAATCTGCCGTCTTGGCCCAAAAATGAGAAGGCCCCGCCTGCTTCTACCGGCGGGGCCTCCAACCTCAATGAGGTAGACGAACCTGAATCAACCAGGCAGCGGCGCCGCCGTCACACGCTCGCCGGCATCGACACATGCTCGTGCCCGACTAACCACTGTCCATTGGCCTTCTGGAAGCACGTGGTCACGCGCACCCAGTAATCCGCCTTGTCCCCGCCTCTCGTGCCGCGGACGTGGCTCAGGCAATGACAAAACGCGTGGCTCTCTCCCATCGAAATGCGCAGGTCCTTCACCTCGTACTCGATCGGCCCCTGCATGGACGCAAACCAGCGCTCGAAACTCTTTCGGTAGGTGTCTGCGCCCTGCACATCCAGCGGCGGCATGACGTCGTACACGACGACATCCGGCGCGTAGTGCGCCATCAACGCGTCGATGTCCTTGTCGCGGATCGACTGCGCGAGCGTCTCGACGCGTCCGCGAAGCGCCTCGTCCTCTGTGGGCCGTCTGAGGTTGGTGGACATGGGCTCTCCTCCAGCGCCGCGCTCGGCGCGCATCACGCTAGTCTCCGCTGGTCCCGGCGGGGTGCTCGACGGGCGGTGGATCGTCCACCGGAATCTCGCCGGGTTCGCGTCCTGCAGTCATGACGGTCTCCTGTTGCGGCGGACAGTAGCGCGCGCGGCGCTGAACGGTCCGTCGGAGAAGCCTTGCAGCACGCGTAGGCGAAAAAGGGGACCGTAAACAAAAAGAGATCTGTCCCTTTGTCCTATCCCTTCACCAGCCGCCCGCCGTCGTTGAACCACAAACTCCCCGCGGCGGACGACAGTCTCGTGCCCGCGGCCCACTCCTCGATCGGGTTGGTCGGGTAGTTTGACACCGCGCCCGCCAGCACTTCCTTGCCGAACGGGGTCAGCACGGCATGGGTGGTGCGCAGGCTCATGCCATCTCCGCTCAGCACGATCAACGGCTGCGCATTCGCCACGCTGCACATGCGCAGCATCCGCCCGAACAAATACCAATCGCCGACCAGATCGCCCTGCTCGAACGTCTCGGCCATGGTGAACCCGATGATGCGCGACACCTCGGGCCCGAACTTCTCGATGCGTGACAGCAGCGCATGATCCCAATAGCTCAATCCATTGCGCCGGTCGGGGAAGCGTCGCGTCATGAGCTGCATCGCAAGCTTCAGCCAGCGATTCGCGGGCTGGTGGTCGCGCGCAAATCCGGCGAGCTTTTGCGGGTCCGGCGACGTCAGCGCATGCCAGGCACTCAGATACATCTGCGCGCTGTCCACGCTGAGCTGCACGGGATCCGGCGCCGCGCGCAACTGCTCCTCATCGAGCTCGCCCAATCCGACGACGCGCCGCTTGTCGACGGTCTCGAACTGCACCAGCGCGATGTTCGTGGGGTTGCCGCCCACGAGACGCATGAGCTGCACGACGAACGCGACGAACAATTGCTCGCTGACGCCGGTCGCAGCCCACACGTATACGCGCTCGGCCTCGGCGAGCCGGCGCGCGTTGTCGACCAAGTTGAAGCGCGAGTGCTCGTGCTCTTCGGCACTGGCGGGCACGAGTCCGGTCCAGAATTCGCCGCGCACCGTGTTCCATTCCGCAAGATCGGTGCACGGCGGAGTGGGTCCGCACGAAAGCACGTCCTGGTCTATCAACAACCGGTCGCGCGCGAAGTACACGCGCGTGAATATGCCGCCGGCGGAGTCTCCCAGCACCACGTGCATGCCGGGTGGCAGCAGCTTGATCAACGATGGCCCCTCATCCCGCCAATTTTAGCCTGCCGTGCTGCAGTGCGCGCGTATCGTCGCCGCCGTCCGACACTTGCCATTTCAAGGATCGCAGGGGACAAAATGCCCGCGCGCGCACAAAAGCCAGGCGACCGCGATGCTTGGCGCCCGCTACGCCCGAATTAATCGATCTCCGTCGTTGAACTACAGCATTCCCGCGCTCGCCGAGAGCTTCACGCCCGCGGCCCAGTCCTCGATGGGATTTGTCGGGTAATTCGATGCCCGGCCCTCGAGCACGTCGCGTCGCAGCATGAGCAACGGCGCGCTTCAACCATGCAGTCGCATGGGGCCGCTGAATTGTCCGCCGTCCGTTCTTCGTGCAGTTCTCCCATGCCTCGGACCGGCCCAGCCCGACCGCCCTGGCATTCTAATGGCACTAGATAGACGCGTGCCGGATCGACGCCGGAAGTCTCGAGCACGATCAGCGTGAATGTGACGGACAACTGCCCGCTCAAACTAGTCGCGAGCCAAAGATGACGCGACGCATCGAACATGAGAGTCCCCTGGATCGACAGTTGCCTGACCGGGGCAACCCGCACCGCGCGCGTACGGACGCGACAGCACGCGCGCCACCGGTTTTTTTCGTTTCGTGAAGCCGCGCATGCTTCATGTACGTATTGGCACGGCTCGTGCGCGCCCTGCCACAATTGCCACAATTGCGGCACGGGTCAGTCTGATTTCCGCTTTGGAATGACAGCCCCGATCCACCCGCTTCCGGAGATTCCATGTCCGCTTCCAGGCTGTCCTTTCTCGGCCGATTCGCTGGATTTGCGAACAACAGGTCTGTCCCCTTTGTGCTGCCCTTTTTGCTGGTGCTGTGGGCGGCAGGTTGCAGCAGCGACTCTGGGATCACGGAAAAGCCGCGGCTCGTCCAGCCGGATGCCACGTGGGTGAGCCGGATCAATCTCCACAGCAATGGCGCGATCTCGCGGCATGCGCCGATCCGCGTGCTGTTCATCGAGGACATCATCCCCGCCGAGCGCGTGGGTGCGGACGCCGCGGCGAACGTCTCGATCTCGCCCGCGGTAAAGGTGCGCGCCACGTTCGCGAACCGCCGCGAGATCATCATTCGTCCGGAGACGCAATTCGCGCCAAACACGGAATACCGTGTGCAAGTGCTCGCGAAGGGCCTGACGGGCGTAGCCCCCGACACGAAGCCGTTCGAGTTCGACGTGAAGACGTTCGAGGTGAACTTCGCGGTGAATCAGGGCGGCCTGAGCATCGTCGACGACCATAACGAGCTCATGTCGCTCTCTGGTTCGATCGACACCGCGGACACGGAACGCGGCGAACTGCTCGAGAAGACCCTCACGGCCACGCTCGACGGCAAGCCCGTCGCCATCCAGTGGCTCGGCGGCGATCGTCACTACGCGTTCCACATCCCGGACATCCTGCGCACGAAGCAGGAGCGGGAGCTCACGCTGCGCTGGGACGGCACGGCGATCGGGGTCGCAAAGCAAGGCGAAACGAGCGCGCGTGTGCCGGCACTCGACGAGTTCGCGGTGACGCAGGCGGACGCCGGGCAGCAGAACGATCAGCGCCAGATCACGCTGCATTTCTCCGACGCCATCGACACCAAACAGGATCTGAAAGGACTCATCCGCGCCTCGCAGGGCGAGTTCACGACGCGCATCGACCGCAACCTGCTCACGCTGTACATGAACCAGGACATCACGGGCAAGGTGACGCTGACGCTCGAGGAAGCCCTGCGCAGCCGCGCCGGCGTCCTGCTGACGGGCGAGCGTTCCTTCGAGCTGGAGTTCGCGAACACGAAGCCGCAGGTGCGGTTCGTCGGCAAGGGCGTGATCCTGCCGGACGCGAAGACGCTGTCCGTTCCGTTCGAGGCGGTGAGCGTGCGTTCGGTGCGTGTGACGGCGCTGCAGGTGTTCGAGCCGAACATCCCGCAGTTCCTGCAGGTGAACAACCTGTCGGGTGGTCAGGAGCTGGGTCGCGTGGGCCGCGTATTGTGGCGCAAGACCATTCCGCTCACCTCGCAGGTGCAGGGCCGCTGGACGCGCTACAACCTCGATGTCACCGAGTTGATGCGCAAGCATCCGGGCGGCTTGTTCCAGCTCACGCTGTCGATCTCCTCGCGCGACGCGCAGTGGCAGTGCCCCGACGACACAGAGACCGACGAGTTGGAAGATCCCGAACCCCTGAGCCAGGAAGACGGCGACGCGGCCCAGCAGACGAACTGGGACTACTACGGCGAGGATTACTACGACGAGGAAGGCGAGCTCAAGTGGAACGAGCGCGACGATCCGTGCAAGCCGGCTTACTACCGCTACGCGCCCAACCTGCGCGCGTTCCGCAACGTGCTGGCCTCCAACATCGGCCTCATCGCCAAGCGCGGCGCCGGCAGCAAACTACTGATCGTGGCCACCGCCTTGGACACGGCCAGGCCCAAATCCGGCATCAAGATCGATCTGCTGAGTTTCCAGAACCAGGTGCTCGCCAGCGGCCGCACGGACGGCAATGGCGCGGTCGAGCTCGACTCGCGCAGCCAGCCGTTCGCGGTCATTGCCGATGACAACGGGCGCAAGGGCTACCTGCGCGTGGCGCCCGCGGTCGCGCTGCCCGTCAGCCACTTCGACGTCGGCGGCGAGACGGTGGTCAACGGCCTCAAGGGCCACCTCTACGGCGACCGCGGCGTCTGGCGCCCCGGCGACGCTATCTACCTCACGTTCGCGCTGCAGGATCGCGCGAAGACGCTGCCCGCCAATCACCCGGCCACGCTCGAACTGCGCGACCCGCGCGGCCAGCTCGTACAGACGCTGACCAACACCACGCCGGTGGGGCAGTTCTATGCGTTCGAGTTGAAGACGCCTACGGATGCGCCCACGGGCGACTGGAATGCCAGCGTACGCGTGGGCGGCGCCACGTTCGCCAAGACGGTGAAAGTGGAGACGGTGATGCCGAACCGGCTCAAGATCGCGCTCGACCTCGGCGAGAAGCCCGTGGTCGAGAGCTCGCCGCTCAAGGGCGCCATCGACGCGCAGTGGCTGTCGGGCGCCACGGCGAATGCGCTGCGCGCCGCGGTCGAGGTGCGCCTCTCGCCCACTCCCACCACGTTCACGCGTTTCGCCGACTACGCCTTCGACGACCCGGCGCGCGGCTTCAGCGGCGCGCCGATCCTGGTGTACGACGAGAAGCTCGACGCCGAGGGCCATGCGGCGTTCGAGAAGGACCTCGACCTGCCGCGCGACGTGCCCGGCATGCTGAACGCCACGTTCGTCACGCGGGTGTTCGAGCGCGGCGGCGCGTTCAGCATCAATCGCGAATCGCGCACCGTGGCGGCGTTCGACCGCTACATCGGCATCAAACTACCCAAGGGCGATGCCGCGCGCGACATGCTGCTGACGGACACACAGCACACGCTGCAGCTCGCCTCGGTCGACCTCGAGGGCAAGCCGGTCTCCGTGCCCCGCCTGCAAGTCACGCTGTACAAGGTGCAGTGGCGCTGGTGGTGGGACCAGTCGGGAGACTCGCTGGCGCAGTACGCGCAGGGCGAGAGCACCCATGTCATCAAGCGGGAGACGCTCGCCACCCGCGACGGCGCGGGCGAGTGGAAGTTCGAGATCAAGTATCCCGAGTGGGGCCGCTATCTGGTGCGCGCCTGCGATCTCGACGGCGGGCACTGCACGGGCCAGGTGTTGTACATCGACTGGCCGTCGTGGGCCGGTGCCTCGCGCGACCAGTCCGGCCCCGCCGCCAACGTACTGACCATCACCTCCGACAAGCAGGAGTACAAGGTCGGCGAGACGGCGATCATCCAGCTGCCCGAGGCCGCGCAGGGCCGTGCCCTGCTCACGCTCGAGAACGGCACCTCGGTGCTCGAGTACCGGTGGATAGAGGCCGGCGCGCCGGTTGCAGGCAAATCCGGGGTCAACCGCGTTTCGATTCCGATCACGGGTGCGATGACGCCCAACGTCTACGTGGCGGTGACCATGGTGCAGCCGCACGCGGGCAAGGAAAATGACCGGCCGATCCGGCTCTACGGCGTGGTGCCGCTCAAAGTCACCGACCCCGCCACGAAGCTGACGCCCACGATCATCGCCGCGGCCGAATGGGCGCCGAAGTCCAAGGCCGCGGTGACGGTGGCGGAATCCTCCGGCCGGTCGATGGACTACACGCTGGCCGTGGTCGACGAAGGGTTGTTAGGTCTTACCAGCTTCAGGACGCCGAGCCTGCACGCGGAGTTCTACCGGCGCGAGGCGCTCGGCGTCGCCACCTGGGACCTGTTCGACGAGGTCGCGGGCGCCTACGGCGGCGAGCTCGATCGCCTGCTCGCACTCGGCGGCAGCGACGCGGCCAAGGCCACCAACCCCGACGAGGGCAAGTCGCGCTTCCCGCCGGTCGTGAAGTTCCTGGGTCCGTTTTCGCTCGCGGCCGGCGAGAAGCGCGCGCACTCGATCGAGCTGCCGGAGTACGTGGGCGCGGTGCGCGTCATGGTCGTCGCCGGCAACGGCAGCGCCTATGGCTCCGCGGAGAAATCCGTGTTCGTGCGCCAGGCGCTGATGATCCTGCCGACGCTGCCACGCGTCATCGGGCCGGACGAAAGTTTCCGCCTGCCGGTGTCCGTGTTCACCAGCGAGGCGTCCATCAAGTCGGTGAAGCTCGAAGTGCAGACCGATGCGCGTTTCAGCGCGCTGGGCGCGTCCAGCTCCACCATCGAGTTCACGCGGCCCGAGGAAAAGCTCGGCTTCCTGACGCTCAAATCCGGTTCGCAGCTCGGCAAGGGCCGCATCCGGGTCATCGCGACCAGCGGCAAGTATCGCGCCGAGAGCGAGGTGTGGCTGGAGGTGCGCACGCCGAACGTCGCACAGACCCGGTTCGAACGCACGACGCTCGCGGCCGGCGCCACCTGGAATTCCGTGCTCGAGGGGTTCGGGCTCGAGGGCACGCAGACTGCGACGCTCGAGGTCTCGGCGCTGCCACCCGTCAACGTGGATGGCCGCCTGGAATACCTCATCGGCTACCCGCACGGCTGTCTCGAGCAGACCACCTCGAGCGTCTTCCCGCAGCTCTATCTACCGGCGCTGATCAAGCTCACGCAGAACCAGCGGCTGGCGGTGGAGAACCACGTGCGCAGCGGCATCGCGCGACTGCGCACGATGCAGCACAGCAGCGGCGGCTTCGCCTACTGGCCGGGCGTGTGGAGCACCGATGCCGAGCTCGACTGGCGCAACGACTGGGGCACCACCTATGCCGGGCACTTCATGCTGGAGGCCGAGAAGGCGGGCTACGCACTGCCGGCCGACATGAAGTCCGCGTGGATGCGTTATCAGCGCGAGCGGGCGCAGCGCTGGAGTCCGTACAGCGACCAGCGGGGCGAGTATTTCCAGACGCGTCTCGAAGCTTCGCGATACGCCCAAGCGTATCGATTGTTCACGCTGGCGGTCGCCGGACAGCCGGAGATCGGCGCCATGAACCGCCTGCGCGAGGGCACTCCTCTGTCGCTGGGCGAGCGCTGGATGCTGGCCTCGGCCTACAAACTCGCGGGCAAGCCGGAGGTCGCCAACGAGCTCACGCAACCCGGACGGCTGAAGGGGATCGTGCTCACCGAAGGAAATCCCTACACCTTCGGCTCGATGCTGCGCGATCGCGCGGTGATGCTGCTGGGGCTCACCCTGCTCGGGCGCGATGCCGAGACGAATGCGTTGCTGGAGGACATCTCCGCGCAGCTCTCGAGCGATGCCTGGTACAGCACGCAGTCGGTGTCCTTCGCGCTGGTGGCGGTGGCGCAGAACGCGGGCAGCAAGCCGTTCAAGGGGTTCAGTTTCGACTATTCGACCACGGCGGCGGCGACCGGCAAGGGGCGCACGACGATCCGGGGCGAATCCCCACTCGCCAGCCTCAAACTACCCGCGCCGCCCGCCGCCGGCATGCCGCTGAGGCTGACCAACACTTCCGACCGCAAGCTGTACGTGACCGCGAGCGTGCGCGCGGTGCCACGCAGCGGCGAGGAAGTGGCGTCGTCCAACGGGTTGACCATCACGGTGAACTACACGGACGCGGACGGCGACGCCGTCGACATCGCGCACGTGCCGCAGGGCATGGACCTCATCGCGCAGGTGTCCGTGAAGAACACCGGCAAGCGCGTGCTGGACAATCTCGCGCTGACGCAGATTCTTCCGGGCGGCTGGGAGATCCGCAATGACCGGCTCGAGAACGTCGACACCAGCGGCGAGCGCGAGCAGGAAACCGCGCAGCAGCCCGGGGCGTACTGGTGGGTGCCGGCCAGCTGGCGCAACCAGCAGTTGCGCACCGCCGAGTACACCGACATCCGCGACGACCGCGTGCAGCGCTATTTCAGCCTGAGATCCGAGGAGTCGATCTTCTTCGAGACACGCGTCAATGCCGCGTATCTCGGCAAGTACTATCTACCCGGCGCCGGCATCGAGGCGATGTACGACGCCACCCAGCAGGCCAGGGTTCGCGGTCAATGGATCGAAGTCGTCTCGCCGCAGCGCTGAGCGAGCGGCTCGCCAAGTCGCGGCGTCTGTTCGTCGCGCCGTTCGCGACACGCCCGCGCCGCCGCTTCGCCGCAGCGGCGCTGATCGCGTGCGCGGCGGCCGGCGTCGCCTTCTGGCGCATGCTGCCGGACCCGCTGTTCGGCGCGCCGCTGTCATACGTGGCGGAGGCGCGCGACGGCACGTTGCTGTCGGCGCGCATCGCCCGCGACGGCCAGTGGCGCTTTCCGCCCGCGCAGAGCGTGCCGCTGAAATTCCGGCGCGCGCTGATCGTGTTCGAAGACAAGCGCTTCGAACGGCACTCGGGTGTCGATGGTCTGGCCATGGCGCGCGCGCTGCGGCTCAACCTGGAGCGCGGCCGCGTCGTCAGTGGCGGCAGCACGCTCACGATGCAGCTGGCCAGGTTGGCGCGTGCATCCGCGCGCGGCGGCGGGGGGCGCAGCGTGGGCAAAAAGCTCCTCGAGACGCTGCTGGCACTGCGCATCGAGCGTTCGTACGACAAGGATGAGATCCTCGCTTTGTACGCCGGGCATGCGCCCTTCGGCGGCAATGTGGTGGGGCTCGAGGCCGCGGCCTGGCGGTATTTCGGACGCGCCCCGGAGACTTTGTCCTGGGCGGAATCCGCGACGCTGGCCGTCCTGCCCAACAACCCGGCGCTGGTACACCTCGAGCGCAATCGTCCGCGCCTGCAATTCAAACGCGACGCGCTGCTGCGCAGGCTGCACGCCACCGGCGATCTCACCGCCCTCGATCTCGACCTCGCGCTCGCCGAGCCGCTGGCCGACGAGCCACACGACCTTCCCGACCTCGCTCCGCATCTGCTCGACTCGCTGCGCGCGCGCAACCCCGCGCAGCATCGCTTCGTGACGACACTCGACGCGCGGCTGCAGGCTCAGGCCTCGCAGACCGTGCAGGCGCATTCGCAGCTGCTCGCCCGGCAGCAGGTGTACAACGGCGCCGCCATCGTCATCGACAACCGCAGCTTCGAAGTGCTGGCCTACGTCGGCAACTCCGGAAATGGGGACATTCCTCGTTTCCTGGCAAATGGGTTGACGTCAGACGCCAATACTCACGGCAACGGCGATATCACGCCTCAAGAAGGCACCTCCCCGTCTGCCCGGGAAACGGGGAACGTCCCCAGCTACGCCGTCGACATCATCCGCCGGCCGCGCAGCACCGGCAGCATCCTCAAGCCGATGCTCTACGCCGCGATGCTCGAGGAGGGTTCGCTCACGCCGCGCATGCTGCTGCCCGACGTGCCGACGCACTACGACGGCTTCTCCCCCGAGAACTTCGACCGCCAGTATCGCGGCGCGGTGCGCGCTGATGACGCGCTGGCGCACTCGCTCAACGTGCCTGCGGTGCGCATGCTGCGCACCTACGGCATCGCGCGCTTCGCGGACCTGCTACGCGGCGCCGGCATGACGACGCTCAGGCGCCCGGCCGACGACTACGGCCTGACGCTGATTCTCGGCGGCGCCGAGGGCAATCTGTGGGACATCGCCGCGCTGTACGCGAACCTCGCCGACGCCGCGCGCGCCGGCGCCGCGCAGGCCGCGCCGCGGCTGCACGAGCTCACCACGTTGCGTGACGCACCCGCGCGCACGCGCGGGCCGGCCGCAATCGGCACCGGCGCGGCATGGCTGACGCTCAACGCTTTGTTAGAGGTTCCGCGGCCCGGCGAGGAAGGCCACTGGCGCAGCTTCGCCTCGAGCCGGCGCATCGCCTGGAAAACCGGCACCAGCGTCGGGCTGCGCGACGGCTGGGCGGTCGGCAGCTCGAGCCGCTACACCGTCGGTGTGTGGGTGGGCAACGCGAGCGGCGAAGGACGTCCCGGCCTGACCGGCTCATCGATGGCCGCGCCGCTCATGTTCGGCCTGTTCAATGCGCTGCCCGCCAGCGACTGGTTCGAGATCCCGCTGCATGCGCTCAAGCGCATCGAGGTCTGCGAGAACGACGGCTATCTCGCCAACGGCGTCTGCGAGAGCGAGCGTACCTGGATGCCACGCGACAGCCACTTCGACCAGCTCTCGCCTCACAACCTGCGCGTGCACCTGGACCCTGACAAACAAAGAGTCGACGGAGGTTGTGAGTCCCCCGGCCGCATGAGCCACGTGAGCTGGTTCGTGCTGCCGCCGGCGGAGGAGTTTTACTACCGCCGCGCCCATGCCGAATACAAACCGCTGCCCGCGCTGCGCACGGATTGCACGATCTCCCGCGCGGGCGGTCGTCCCACGCTCGCGCTGCTGTATCCCGAGCCCAATGCGCGCGTGCTCATCCCGCGCGAGCTCGACGGCACGCGCGGACGCACGGTGTTCGAGGCCGTGCATCGGCGCCGGGAGGCCACGATCTATTGGCATCTCGACGATCGATACCTGGGGGAAACGCACACTTTTCACAGTCAAGCGTTGGACATGGAGCCCGGCGAGCACATACTCACGCTCGTTGACGAGACCGGCGAACGCATCGCGCGCCGCTTCCAGGTGCTCGCCACGCGCAATTGAGGCCATGGCGAGGGTATCGTGTTCGATGGATTTACGCTGAAGACGATCGAGACCGAAGAAGTATCCATTCGACTGCGCCAGGGAGGGTCCGGTCCCCCGCTCCTGCTCTTGCACGGCTTCCCACAAACGCATGCCATGTGGTCGAAGGTCGCCCCGCGCCTCGCCGAGAATTTCACGGTAGTTTGCCCGGACCTGCGCGGCTATGGCGGCAGCGGCAAACCCGAGTCGAGCGCCAATCACGAAACGTATTCCAAGCGCGCGATGGCGCGTGACCAGATCGAGTTGATGAAACTTCTCGGGTTCGAGAAATTCTCCGTCGCGGGTCACGACCGCGGCGGCCGCGTCGCGTACCGTCTCGCGCTCGATTTCCCCGCCGTCGTCGAGAAGCTCGCCGTGCTCGACATCGTGCCCACCGGCGACACGCTGCGGCGCGCGGACTGGCGCTTCGGCATGGGCTACTGGCACTGGTTCTTCCTCGCGCAGGCACACCCGATTCCAGAGCGCATGATCAGCGCCGATCCCATCGCATTCCTGTTCCGTCACGGACAGGGCTCATCGGATTTCGAGGCGTACGAGGACTATCTGCAGAACGCCCGCGACCCCGAGGCCATCCACGCGATGTGCGAGGACTATCGCGCGGCGGTCAGCGTCGACTTCCAGCAGGACCAGGCGGACCGCGGCACCCGCAAGATCGCCTGCCCCACGCTGGTGTTGTGGGGCGCCAACAGCGTCATTCCGAAGTGGTACGACGTGCTCGGCGTATGGAAGGAATGGTCCAACGACGTGCGTGGCGAGGAAATCGACAGCGGGCACATGCTCGCCGAGGACGCGCCCGAGGCTACCTACCAGGCGCTGCGCAAGTTCTTCTGAGGAGCGGCGGGTCCACACCCCACCCCACCTAGCTAATGGCGTGAGGTCTTGCCCCGGGTCGACGGCTCCACGCGCGGTGCGGAACGCTGGCGCAGCGCCGGATCCTCACCCTTCGCCCGTTTCTTACCCGCCGCTTCGGCGGCCAGCAGCGACTCGGCCTCGCTTTGGGATTGGGGCGCGGCACGGTCAGCGGCCGCGGTGATGTCGTTGCCCGCGAGATACTCGCTGGTGCGCTTGCGGTAGCGGCGCGCGGCCTCGTAATCGCCTTCGCCCTGAACCTTCGTCTTCTTGGTCATGGGTATCTCCTTTGCGCCATTTAGGCGGAAAGAGATCGTCGCGTGCGCGCCGCGCGGCAGCGTCCTACGCCACAATCAGCGTCGCGACGCTGCTCGGAACGGCCTGCGCGAGCACACTGTCGCCATTCGCACGGATGCCCTGCGGAGCGTTCACATGATGGCAAGACAGCAAGTTGCGAATTCCGCCCAGCGCGCCTTCGCGGAAGCCCTGGCGGCTGGCCAGCAGCCCGCCGGCCTGGACGCATACAAACTCGACCGACTGCTCGAACTGCGTGCGGTCATCGACTCTCTACGTGCCGAGCGCAACCAGAGTCCGCTGCTCGATGCTTGCGGCGTATTGTCTGCCGACTGAAGCGTTGATTCGCGCGTGGTGTCCTTGCGACAATACGCGCCCGTCGCTGCGCAGGTAGCCTCACCCCCATGACCGCATCTCCACTCCGGGTTCTCATCGCCGAGGACAACGACGATCTGCGTGACCTGCTGGTGACGCTCGTCACGGCCGAGCCCGACATGAAGTGCGTGGGCGCGGCAGCGGATGTCGACAACGTCATCGCGGCCGCCGTCGAGAACAAGGCCGACGTCGTCGTGCTCGACCTCGAGCTGCAGGGGCGGTCGAGCATCGACGTGCTGCGTGCGGTGCGCTCGGCCGGCAGCAAGATGACCATCATCGTGTTCTCCGGTCACTCGCACCCGGAGATGATCCGCCACACTCTGGCCGCCGGCGCAGATGCGTACGTACCCAAGAGCGGCGAGTTCCAGTTGCTGCTCGACGCCATCCGCGACAAGCGCGCGACGGTGTAAAGACGGACAGATCTGTTTTTATCGACTATCTACTCACCTGAACGAGCACACAGAAAAAAGGCGCCTTGCGGCGCCCTCTTCCCAGAAAACAGATCTGTCGCCTTTTTCAAGAAGATAGATCCGTCCCCTTTTTTCCTAGAAGCGCCAGCCGGCCGTCAGCCACAGCGCATCGGCGTCGTCCACGCCCTGCAGGTCGAAGCGCTCGTACTCGAAACGCACGTTGAGCTTCTCGCCGATGTTGGTACCGATGCCGGCGCCCCACACCAGGTCCTCAGACTCTTCGTCGAACTGGACGCGGTTATCGAGCACGTCCTCCACGCCGACAGTCGCGTCGTAGAAGTAGTAGCCGAGCCGGCCGTAGAGCTCGAAGTATGGGCCAATCGGGAAGGTGCCAACCACGTACGGAGCGAAGCCGTCCACGGACGCGTCGAGGTTGAGGCCCGGCAGAACCTGTCCCGACGGCTCGCCGAGATTCACGTACGCGAGCTCAAACGCCAAGAAGGGATTCAGTCGATAGCCCGCGAAAAACTTGTATGCGGTGTCGTCGTTGTCCCAGTCATCGACCGTATTGTCGACATCATCGACATCGTCGATGCCCGCGTTGAATTGGCCCACGCC
Organism: Pseudomonadota bacterium; assembly: GCA_043747875.1. Lineage (GTDB taxonomy): Bacteria > Pseudomonadota > Gammaproteobacteria > Steroidobacterales > Steroidobacteraceae > CADEED01. The sequence continues at coordinate 33,624 of JAYTOI010000179.1, forward strand.
GCCGCCCAAGTAGAAGCCAGCGACTTCTTCCTGGGTTTGCGAGTACGCGGCCGGTGCCAATGCACCGCAGCCGATGATCGTCGCGATCGCAGCACTTAGCTTGAGATTCATGAATAGGTCCTTGGGTTGTCGAACTGAGCACACGTTATGCGGTGCGACTCGATGCGACACTCAGTGGCGGCTACGCATCGCTGTCGGCTCTCTCCGTCGGTGAGGCGCGTCAGGCATTTCTGTCGGTGAATGCGTAAATCGTGGCGCGGATGAGACGCTTCGCGCCGGTCGCACCGGAAACTTCTTACACACATGCGGCGCGCAGCGCCGCTGCGCGCGACGCGAGCCGTCCCGCAAGCTGAAGGTTTGTCCTAGCTACCCCCGCACTCACCGACCCAGGAACCAACCGCCGTGTCACTCGATGCCTCCCGTCAAGTTTATCCGTTCACCCTCCCCGACCTGCCGTATCCGTACGACGCGCTGGAGCCGTACATCGATCAAACGACACTGCGGCTCCACCACCGCGAGCATCATGCGACGTACGTCGGCAAACTCAACGAGGCCGTCGCGAAGGCGCCGGAGTTGCAGGGTGTGATGCTGGCCGACCTGCTGCGCGACGCGGCCAAACTACCCGAGACTGTGCGCGCGGCCGTCGTCAACAACGGTGGCGGTCATCTCAATCACGATTGTTTCTGGAATGCCATGGCGCCCCAGACCATGCCACCGCGGAATTCATCGGAGAATCCCGCGTCCATGCGCGAACCCGGCGGCGCGCTCGCCGAAGCGCTGCGCGCGCAGTTCGGCTCCTGCCAGGAATTCCGCGGGAAATTTTCCGCTGCCGCCGCCACGCACTTCGCCAGCGGCTGGGTTGCGCTGGCGTTCGCGCACGCCACGCGCGCACTCGAGATCGTGAATCTCAAGGATCACGCTGTGCTCGGGCGCGGCGAGAAAACCGGCCTGCTCATCCTCGATGTCTGGGAGCACGCCTATTACGTGAAGTATCAGAATCGCCGGCTGGAGTTCATCGAGGCGTTCTGGAACGTGGCTAATTGGGCGCAGGCGGAAGAAAAATTCGCGCGCGCAATGGCCGACAAGTGAAAAACCCACTGGCGCATTGCGTCGCGACTGTAGGACACTTCTGACGCTCGTAAGGCCACTACGCCGGACAGGCCGTGTTTCTTACAAATGTATGCTTTGAACCATGCAAGAGAGAACTCAAAATGTTGTGGAGACAGCCCGGCCCATGAATCGCACCAGAGTCATGATTGTCGACGATCACCAAGTCGTCCGCGCCGGCCTTCGAACCATGATCAACGGTCAACCGGATCTCGCGGTGACGGCGGAAGCCGGGTCTGGCCGTGAAGCGATGGAGCAGCTTCGTCAGCACACTGTGGAGGTGTTGCTGCTGGACCTGTCGCTTCCTGATGTGTCGGGCCTCGACGTGCTCAAGCACGCCAAGGCGCACTACGAATCGGTGGGCGTGCTGATCCTCAGCGCTTTCCCCGAAGCGCAGTACGGCCTGAACGTGCTGCGCGGCGGCGCCAGCGGATTCGTCGGCAAGGGCACCGAGGAATCGGAGCTCTTCCGCGCGATCCGCACCGTGGCACGCGGCGGCCGCTACGTCGGCCCCGATCTCGCCGACCTGCTGGTGGCGGGCGTGCGCGGCGACCCGAACGCCCCATTGCACAGCATCCTGTCCGAACGCGAATTCCAGATATTTTGCAAGCTCGCGCAGGGCGAATCCGTGTCGGAAATCGCGAATCGGCTTTTCCTGTCAGTAAAAACAGTAAGCACCTACCGGAGTCGTATCCTCGAGAAGATGTCCATGAAGAGCAATGCTGACATCACCACGTACGCACTGCGGAATAATCTCGTTCAGTAGTTAGCTTCCATACTCTAACTAAAATGGATGAGGTGAGGTGATGCAGCATCAGTCGACGTCAGCAGGCACTCCGACCATCGTCCGGGCGGGCACCGCCAACGCCGTGCGCAAGAACGGCGTTCCCGGAAAGCCACTGCGAATCCTCCTGGTGGAGGATTCGCCGCTTTTGCGGGGTCGTCTCGAGAACATGCTCTCGCAGCACGCCACGTTCAAAGTCACCGGGCTCGCGGCCGCCGAGGCCGAGGCCGTCGAAAAGCTCGACAGCGTCGCCTATGACGCCATCGTGGTGGACGTGGAGTTGCGCCCGGGGTCCGGCATCGGCGTCATCCGCCAGGCCCGCGCGCGCAACAAAGACTCCAAAGACGGGGCGCACGTGTGGATCATCGTGCTGACGAACTACGACCTGCCGACGGTGCGCGAGCGCTGCATGCAGGCCGGCGCCGATCACTTTCTCGACAAGATGCGCGAAATCGACCAGCTCATTCCCATTCTCCTCGGGATCGCTGGTCGCAAGGCTTAGTCGGCGGGATTCAAACCCGGATACCGGTCCGCGGGACGTAAACGCTGATTCGATTGCCCTTGGCGGGCACTGTTTCGGCGTCGAGTGTTCCGCCGGCGTCGAGGATGCGATGGCGCATCGCCATCAAAGTCTGTGGCAGCTTCGCGTCCATGGGACTGCCGTCGTCGGCCACCAGCATGTCGTATCCCCCCTCTTCCGCTTCGATGAGCAGCTCCACGTGCCTGGCATCGCCGCGGATGAGCACGCTCGTCAATGCCTCCTGCGCGACACGGAATAGCGCCAGCTGCGTGCACGGCTCCAGGTCGAGCATCTCCTCGGGCAGGGTCGCGATGTATTCGATGCCGGCGCGGCCGCAGAGCTCGTCGAAATGACTGCGCAGCGCGACGGGCAGACCGAAGTGATCCAGTAGTGAGGGCCGCAGGCTTTCCACTACACGCCGTTTGAGCGTCATCGCCTGGTTGAGCATCTGCACGATCGATCGGACTTTCTCGTCGCCGGCCGGATCCAGGGCGTTGCCGATATGCGCGGTGAGCCAGGCCATGTCCATCTTGGCGGCGGTGATGAGGCCGCCGAGCTCGTCGTGAAGCTCCTTGGCGAGCGTGGTGCGCTCTGCCTCGATCGTCGTCTGCAGGTGAGTGACCAGCGCCGACAGCTCCGCCGTACGCGCGGCCACGCGCGCCTCCAAAGCCTGATCGGCTGCCTCGCCTACGCGTGCATGCGTCAAATTGGCCGGGCTCGTGCCCGACTCGTCCGCTGTCGTCATGGAATGTGCTCGTGAAACCCGCGCTGCGAGGGCGCTCAATCTTTCGGCATATCTTCGAGCAAATCAACGAGATCTTCAGCGTGTTCCTCTTCCTGAGCCTGGATGGACTCGGGCAGCCGCCTACAAGCCGGGTCCTGGGACCTGGCGAACTCGATCATCTCCAGCTCTCATGGGCGACGCGCAGCACGCAGACGGTCGCGGTGGCGAGCGCGGTTGTCCAGCAGATCGGCGATCGCCTTCCATGCGCCCCCGTATAGCTAGGCCTGCCGTCACGACTTTTCCCTCTGGGCGTGGCGCCGGTAAAAGCTGACCAGCATGCTGATCGCGGCGAGCCACAACGAACGATGTCTGAGGAACGACAGACCGATCATGCCGATCTTGAGCGGCTTGAACCGCGCCCAGCCCGATACGCGCGTGCCCGCCGCAAATTCGCGCAGCGACAGCTCGAGCCAGGCGCGTTGCAATTGCATCTCCGCGTCGAGCAGACGCGCGCGTTCAGTGGGTGAAATCACGCGGCGCGCTCCTGTCTTCCGGCGGACCCTTGGCCGCTTCGCGGACTCTGTGCAAGCTGCGCGACAGCACTTCCAGGTCGAGCTTCAGCCCCTCCAGGAACCAATGCAGCGAGCCGACGGCGCGCGATGCCACTCGCTTCTTCGCCGCCATCAAAGCCCAGACGGCTACCAGTACGAACGCCACGATGACGCCGCTGAGCACGGGGATGCGTGCCGCGGGCGGCAATGCGATGGCCAGCAAGACGACGCCGCCCCACACCGCCAGAAAGATAGCCGCGCCGGCCAGCACCTTGAGCTGTATGCGCGTGCTGAACGAGTGCACCTCGGACTGCAGCGCAATGCCGGCGGCGTCCATGCGCGTCTCCAGCATCCGCAACAGATGCAGCGTCAACGCCCGCGCCGGGTGCTGCTCTTCCGAATCTGTGCCGCGGTGCGCGGCTCCGTTCGACGACGCGCCGTTCGGCGGCACCGCGTCGGGTTGCGCTGCGTTGGACTCAGACTTGTCGGCAGCCGGATCCATCAACCACGCCGGGTGTATTTGACCACCAGCAACGCAGCCGCCCCGCCTAACAAGGCTGCGATCGCCACCGCCTGCCAGGGATTCTTGCGCACGTAGTCGTCGGCGCGCTCGGCGACCGAATGCGCCACTTCCTCGGCTTCCTCCGCGGTGGCCGCGATGCGCGCCTTGGCCTGATGCAGAGTCTGCGTGACCCGCTGGCGTACGGCCTCGGCAGCTTCGCCTCCTTCCTCACCGAGCGAGCTCAGCAGCGCCTCGGCCTGCTCGACGATCTTGTTCAATTCCTCGACGGCCGAATCGGCCGTGAATTCCTGATTCGCGGATGCGTGCATTGGGCAGTCCTCTTGTGTTCCAGCAGAATGACCTGCCCCGCCGGACGCCACACCCGGACATGCAGCGTAGGAATTGTAGGAAAAGTCCGACCTCAGGACGGCGCGCCCACTGCGCGCGTACGGCACATCGCACGCCAATAATGGTGGCGGTCTAGTGGAGAGACAGTGGAAGCGTGACGCGACGAGCCCCTCCCCACGATGTCGACTCGCGTAACGCCGCCACGAGGCGGTCCGTCCTTCGACCTTTCGGTCGATGGACGGCCTTCTGGTGCCTGCTGCTCGCGGCGTCGTTGAGCGGCTGTCACGTACTCCCCCAGGTAACGCTCGCGCGCAGCATTCCGCTGTCGCGTTCGAAGCAACCCGTCGATGTCGTCAGCGCCGAAGGCATGGTGGGCCGCGCCGAGCGCATGCGGCTCTCGCGCCAGCTCGCGACCACCGGCAACACCGCGCTGCTCGATTATCACCTCGCCGCCATGCAGGAGATCGGCGCGCCTCCGCTGCTCACGGGCAACCGCGTCGAGCTGCTGATCGATGGGCCGCGCACGTATGCGGCGATGTTCGCCGCGATCGAGGGCGCGCGCGAATATGTGCTCGTCGAGAGTTTCATCTTCGAAGAGGCGGCATCCGGCGACCAGCATCTGAGCTCCCTGCTCGCCGCCGCCGCGAAGCGCGGCGTGCGCGTCTACGTGCTCTACGACGCGGTCGGATCGCTGACCACGGACGAGGAGTTCCTGGGCGGTCTCGAACGGGCGGGCGTCGCGCTGTGCGCTTTCAATCCGCTGAATCCCCTCGATGCGCGTTTCGCCGGCCTGAATCAGCGCGATCATCGGAAGATAGTCGTGGTCGACGGCGAGGTCGCGTTCGCCGGCGGCGTGAATTTCAGCAATGCGTATCGAATCGCCTCGTCGCAGGCCCGGCGCCGCGGGCTGTCGCAGCAGAAATCGATCGAGCAAGGCTGGCGCGACACGCACGTCGTCATTCACGGCACGGCCGCGCGGCACCTCGAGGCGACTTTCCGCGCGACGTGGGACGAGGCGCAGTGCCAGAGCACGGTGTCACCGGCGTACCGCGAGCAGACGCGCGCGGACGGGACCATGCTGGTGCAGATCGTGGCCAGCACGCCCAACGACGAGACCAACCTGCTCTACGCTACCTTGCTGTCGGTGATCACGTATGCGCAGCAGAGCATCGACATCACGATGGCGTACTTCGTGCCGGACGACGTGCTCGAGTCAGCATTGATGGACGCGGCGCGGCGTGGTGTGCGGGTGCGGATCATCCTGCCCTCGTACAGCGATTTCTCGGGCGTTTTCTACGCGGGCCGCGCGCACTATCGCGAGCTGCTCGATGCGGGCGTGAAGCTCTACGAGCTGCGCAGCGCGTTCCTGCATTCGAAGAGCATCGTCGTCGATGGCGTGTGGTCGTCTGTGGGCTCGACCAACTTCGACTGGCGCAGCTTCGTGCACAACCATGAAGTCAGCGTGTGCGTGATCGATGAGGGATTCGCGCGGTCGATGAGCACGATGTTCGCGGGGGATCTGGCGGAGTCGCGGGAAATCACGCTGGCAGCGTGGAAAAAACGCGGCCTCAAGGAGCGTCTGAAGGAGCTGATGTGGCTCCCGATCCAGTATTGGTTGTAGCGATGTCCGGGAAAGGTTCTCGTGGTTCGGACACAGTTCGAGCGGTGAACCAGGGGAAGGCTCGCGAACCACGAGAGCCCTCCCCCGGCACCACATTCCTATCTTCCGTCGCGGTCCGCATCACCCGGTAACACGCGTTCGACGCTGTGCCACGCGGAGCGGATCGCCTGCTGCGCATCGATCCACGCAAGCTTCGACTTGCCCTTGGCGATGTCCCAGCCGGCCTCGAGCCGACCTTCGACATCCTCGAAGCGCGACTTCGGATTCTCTTGGTACGATTTGTACGCGTATCGGTACGCGGGGTCGAAGTCATCCCACGAATAGCGTGAGTTGTAATACGGCTCGTTCGTGTAGTTATTCTGCCGGTGCGTGGTGAATTGCTCGATCCGATTCTCTGGTTTCCTTGAAACACGCGGCCGGAAGGAGCTAGCCGCGGCGATGGACAGTATCGAGTGGACGGCCCTGTCCACGAAGTCGGCCGACATGCCGCCTCCGTGCCCGATTCGGTCGACACTGATTCAGTCATGAAAAAAACCGCCCTCAATCGGGTAGGGGGGCGAGCTTACGCTCGCCGCCCTCCCACACCACCGGACGTGCGGTTGCGCATCCGGCGGTTCAACGAACACTCTGGAGTCGCTGCTGGCTGCCCAGCAGTGAGACCAGCCCCACGCGCGTAAAGTAAGCAGCCGGTAAGGCCAGGTTCATGGGACGGCTCGCGGCTTTGCGCCAAGGAGCGCCTCCACCTCCGGCACCCCAGCGGGCTTGCTCGATGCTGATTCCCAGAGCCCGGAGTTTGCGCACCCGGGTAGCAAAGCGCTTCCACTGTCGCCACAGCACGCAGCGCAGCCGCCGCCGCACCCACCCATCTAATTCCTCCAACACGCCTTTGCTCTCGGTGAGCTGGAAGTAGTCGATCCAGCCTCGCAGCAATGGGTTGAGGGTTTCGACGGTATGCAACAGCGCCCGGCCGCGCCCTGTGCGCAACAGCTTCCGTACACGCGCCATCAGTCTTTGCACGCTCTCAGGCGCGATCCGCAGACGACTGTGCCGATGCGAGGTGAAGCTGAACCCCAGGAACTTGCGTTCCCACGGCCGCGCCACCGCGCTCTTCGCAGCGTTGACGCGCAGATGCAAGACCTCCTCGAGGAAGGCCCTGACTCCTCGCATCACCCGCTCCCCCGCCACGCAACTGCGCACATAGATGTTGCAGTCATCGGCGTAACGGCAGAACGACAGTTCTCGCCTCTCCAGTTCCCGGTCGAGATCGGTGAGCAGGATGTTAGACAGCAGCGGCGAAAGCGGCCCACCTTGCGGCGTACCTTCCTTTCGCGGCTCGACCATCCCATCACTCATCATCCCTGCTTCGAGGAACCGGCGGATCAGCTTCAGCACTCGTGCATCGCTGACCTCACGCGCCACCCGCGCCATCAGCACATCGTGATTGACCCGATCGGAAGAACCTCTCCAGATCAAGATCGACCACCCAGCGCCTTCCTTCGCGGATATACGCTTGCGCCCTGCGTACCGCCTGATGCGCCGTGCGACCCGGGCGGAAGCCAAAGCTTCCGTCCGACATCGTTGGCTCAAACAGCGGTTGCAGCACCTGATGCAGCGCCTGCTGGATCAGCCGGTCCACCACCGTCGGCACACCGAGCATCCTCACGCCGCCAGATGGCTTTGCGATGTCCACTCGACGCACCGGCTGCGCCTTTGTTCTCGACCACTCTCTGGTACGCCAGCCTCATGTTGCTGCGTTCGACCACCCGCTCCATGAGCGCGTGATCCTCCGATTTCGTTCGCCCGGATGTCACCGCGCGCACCTCAGCGCCGAGCCGCCTCGTGCCAGGGTTCCGCCCCGCACCTTGCGTCTCGGTCTCCTTCGCAGGAGCTTCTGCTTCATCGGTCCGCGTCGAGATCATCCGTCCTACTCTCGGCTTCGTTGTTCGGCCCTTCGGTGTCCGCAACTACTATGGCCTCTGCTGACTTCTGACGATGCCTCCGAGAGCCTCTCGGCCCTCGTAGCACAGCGGCACACCGTCAGATCTCCCCGGGTATTGCGCACCCACCTTCACGCTTATGTCCGTCGGATCTACGCCGCGGTGTTCCGTACAAGTATCGGGCTTTGCATCTATTTGCCTGCTCACCCCACCGCCTCGCCTCTATCCGCTTCGTGTTCCTCGAACCAGCGCTTTGCCCGCGGCTTCCTCCGGATTCCCAGTCGCCCGGGACACCCTTGCCGTCCGGCTAACACTTCCCCTTGTCGGGTGTGTAGAGGACTTGCACCTCCAAGTGAGTGCGCCCTGCCGGGCGCACAAAGAAACGGGGCCGAAGGAATACCTTCGGCCCCGCTCGACCCGATCGTTCGCGTTGCGAACCGGATCTCGACTTACTTCTTGACGTCGAGCTCGTTATCCACGCTCTTTACTTTGTCCACGCTGCGCGCCAGCTCTTCGGCAGTCGACTTCGCTTCCGAATTGTCGACGAAGCCCGACAGCTGCACGACGCCTTCGCGCGTCTCGACGTTGACCTGGTGCGCCTTCGTGCGCGGGTCTCCGGCGAGCGCGGCCTTCACCTTCGTGGTGATGGCGGCATCACCGACGACCTCACTGCCCATGCGCGGGTCGGTCTTCACGGTCAGGTTGTTGCGAACCGCCATGACGCCCTTGGTGGTCTTGGCGACCTGCGCGGCGCGATCTTTGCTCGCCGAGGTGTCGACAAAGCCGTTCAGCTGAACGGTGCCCTTGAACGTCTCGACGTCGATCTGGTGGGCCTTGGTCACCGGATCGGCGATCAGTGCGGCCTTGACACGACCCGTGGTCACCGAATCGTCTACCTGCTCACCAGGGGACTTGGTCGTACGCGTCGATGCGCAAGCGACCGCGGCCAGACTCACGATGATCATGACCGCACTGACAAAGCCTTTTGACTTCTGCATAAAAAAACCTCTTGATCCTGTTGATGAATTCTTAGCGACGCGCCGTATTGGCGATGAAGCTCACGACCGCGAGGATCAGGAATACGAAGAACAAAATCTTCGCGATACCCGCTGCGCCCGCGGCAATGCCGGCAAAACCGAACACGGCTGCAATGAGCGCGATGACGAAAAAGATGACTGCGTAATGAAGCATCGAGATCTCCGCACTTGTTTGTTAGACATGCACCGGACTTCGGTACCGGCGGAGCGCATCATCACGCGGGGAGGGAACGCAAAATGCAGGCTGGCGGGCGAACGCCGCGTAGGATGGAGACGACTTGGCTGTAAGCCGGCGGGATTACAGTGGTGCCGGGGAGGGAAAGTCGGGAAAAATGGCATTGCGCGGCGCCTGCAGCCGCGTAGGGCGCCATTTTTCCCGACTTTCCCTCCCCGGCACCACTGTCAGCACCACTGTCAGTCGCCCAGTTCGACGACCTCATCGCACTGCCGCGCCAGCTTCGGATCCACGTGCGAGCGGTCGTCGGTGCCGAGGACGACGATTCCACCGTATGCCTCGAGGCGCTCGCGCAGCTGTGCGACGTTCAGGTTCGGATAGAGGCCCGAGTCCTCGGGCGCTGCCTCGAACAGATGATTGATATCGTCGAACAGCAGCACCGCGTCGGAAGCCTCGGCCGCCTTGAACAGTGCGTCGAGATTCTTTTCCGTATCGCCTACGTAGGCGCTGACGATGCGGTGCAGGTCGATCTCGAACAGGTCGACCGCCAGCTCGTGCGCGAACAATTGCGCCGCGAGCAGTTTGTTCCTGCCGGAGTGCCCGGTGAACAGCACGCGCATGGCCTTCGGCGTACCGCCCTGCGTCTCCTCCACCTTCGCACGGCGGGATTCGAGCAGGCGATTCACGAGCGGTCGCAGTTCATCGTTGTGTATCAATCGAAACCCCTTCCGGGAAATTGCCGGCGCAGCGCCGGACGCCAGAAGTCTTCCGCGAGCTTGCGGAAGCCCGTCCCACTCGGGTGGATCTCATCCGCCCAGTGCACGTCGTCCACCGGCAGTGCCGTGCGCATGTCGATCAGCTGGAAGCGCGGACGAACCGCGGCGAGCGCGCGCAACCGCGCGTGCAGCTCGTCGATGAGATAGCGCGCCAGGTCGCGGCCCTCGGTGTCCGGATCGATGCCTTTCGACGTGAGCACCGGGCGCATCCACGGACCGGCCTTCAGCAGCCCGAATGGCCCGGTCGCCTTGCGGCCCGTCGGCTCGAAGTAGCAGTAGCTGTGCGCGAACACCACGCAGTTGGGACGCAGCGTGTCGCGCGCGTCGAGCAGCCGCGAATACGCGGCCACGATGTCGTCGAGCAAAGTAGTTAGTTTGGAGAGCTTCACCGCGCTCTGCCAGGTGGCGCCGTTCGTCTTCTTGTCGAGCAGCCTGGCGAGCTCGCGCGCCACGATGTCGTTGCCGCCGGCCGACATCAGCAGCGCGTCGACCGGATATTTCTTGAGGTATTCCATGATGGTCTTGAGCTGCCCGCTGCCGGAGGCCAGGATTTCGCGCGCTTCGTCGCCGTTGTGCTCGAGGCGCAGCATCGCCAGCTCGGTGTTCATGAGCTCGACGTAGTCGGCGATGTTGTTGTTGAGCGGGTAGCTGAACCACGAATCGCCTTCGGTGAGCACCACGAGGCGCTTCGGGAACTGCTTGACCATGGCGGCAAATATTCCCTGGCGGGTGCGGGCGTCCTGGACCCGTTTTACCGGCTTCGGCATGAGCGATCTCCCTGGTTTTTTTGTCGCGGCACTATACCCCGCCCTCCGCGTCTCCCCTTACTCTGTGGGGAACCGCGCCGGGATTACCGCCAGAAGCGAGATTGATCGACAGTATTTCCGGCCCGCTCCGAACGGCAAAAAGCTCGCGGTCATGCTGTTGGAGACCGGTGCATTATCGCAATCCTCCCGGTGTCAACGAGGGAGATCGGTTCAAATCCAGATTTCTTGCGGTAAGTCCTAACAACAAGACGCCCACCGTCGAGCGTTCGGAAGATGGCGGCAAAAAATTGGCGCTTTTCGAGTCCGGAGCCCCCCTTCGCCATCCGACGGAGAAAACAGGGAAACTCTTACCGGTCTGCACGGCGTGCTCGACCAGCGACTGGCGCACTCCGGATACCTCGCGGGCGGCTATCCCATCCGTGACATCGCCACGTGGCCGTGGTAGTTAGATTGATGCCTGTGACTTCAGCGATCCGGCGTCAGCTTCACCACCAGCACATCGTGCCCGGCCAGTTGCACGGCGAGCGGCTTGCGCGTGGTGCCGATGGCCTTGCCTTTCCACAGGTCGCGCACACCGTAATGCGCCCGCTCGACGGACAACTCCCGCTTGCTGAGCGCATCCGCGATCTGCTCGCCCTTCCAGTCGAAGCGCACCGCGCGTGCGTCCGCATTGCGATTCAGCACCATCATGGCCCACTCGCCGAGCGCGAGTGGTTTGAACCAGTACTCGACGCCGTCGCGAGCGGAGTGCCGGAAAGCCTGCACGCCGAGTGAATCCTGATTCACTGCGAGCACCGCCTTGTTGGTCAGGATGGCCGCGGTGTCCTTCGACATGTTGCGCAGGTCGTTGCCCGCGATCAGCGGCGATGCGAGCATCGCCCAGATGGAGAAGTGTGCACGATCTTCGCCCGCCGACATGCCATTGCCCACCTCGAGCATGTCCATGTCGTTCCAGTGATCGGGCCCCGCGTGCACGCGCAGGCCCTCCTGCTTGTCGAGGATGTGCGTCACGCCCAGCGACTTCCACGTGCCGTGATCCTTGATACAGTCGAAACACGGGTAGATGTCCCCCGTGGTGCGCCAGGAATGGCCCACCTCTTTCCCCCAGTCCCACGGCTGGTTGTCGCCCCACTCGCACAGCGAGAACAGCACCGGCCGTCCTGCCTTGCGCAGCGCTTCACGCATGGTTAGATAGGCGCCCTCGGCCTTGAGTCCGTTGGTGTTGCACCAGTCGTACTTGAGGTAGTCGATGCCCCACTGCGCGTACGTCAACGCATCCTGATATTCATAGCCGCGGCTGCCCGGCTTGCCGCCGCAGGTTTTCCAGCCGGCATCGGAGTAGATGCCGAGCTTGAGGCCCTTGGAGTGCACGTAGTCCGCGAGTGCCTTCATGCCCGACGGAAAATGCTGCGGATTCGGCTGGATGAAGCCGCGCGCGTCGCGCTCGCCGTGCCAGCAGTCATCGATGTTCACGTAGGTATAGCCGGCGTCCTTCATGCCGCTCGACACCATCGCGTCCGCGGTCTCGCGGATGAGTTGCTCGCTGACCTCGCAGCCGAACTTGTTCCAGCTGTTCCAGCCGAGCTGCGGCGTCTTCGCGAGCCCTTCGAACTTCTGGGCGTACGCCTGGGCGCCCAGCAAGGCCAGCGCCGCGCATGCCGCCCACGTAGATCTTTTCATCGCTTCATCTCTCCAGGCAGCGTTCCGAATGTGGATAGCCATCGACCCATGCATCGCCGAGTGCGCCGACGCGCCATCGGCACGTCCACGCAGGACCGCGATCATGCTGGCTCCCGGGTCGCGTTTCAATTCGACGTTGGCTCCGGGCGCATCGGGCTGCGTCTTCGCGACTGCCCGGCCGGCGGCGCGGAAAATGACCATGGTCTCGCGGATCGGCACGCCCGTGCGCGCCAGCAGTTGAGGACGACCAGCCCCGGGTTCAGCAGCGACGGCACGCTACCAGCCGAACGTCCTGCGCAACGCCGTCACCGCATCGTCGGCCGCCCCCGTCTGGCCCTTCAATGCCGCGACCGCGGTGTCGCAGATGGACATGCCGAGCTCGCGATAGGCCTCGAGCTGCTCTTCGTCGAAGAACTGGTCGGCCGTGGTCTGGTTCGGGAACTCCACGTTGCGGCGCCAGTACGACATCGTATCGGCGTTCATGCCGTTCACGGGCGAGGCCTGTAGATAGAGGATCACGCCTTGCGTCTTCGCTCCGGGATAGCGGATCGTGCCCACCGCCCAGCCGCGACTGACCACCGCGCCGAGCTGCTGCGGACGCAGCACGTCGAGGGGATAGGTGTCGCTGTCGAAGCGGATGTGCACGCCGAAATCCACGCGCACGCGCTGGATGGTGTTGGCCAGATCTTCCATCGCGTACGCCGTGTCCTGGCTGGCCTGCGACAGCACGATCACCTGGACGCGCCGGCGGATGAGTTCGTAGAGCCCGGTGTTGTCGAAATGCCCGCCGTCCGTCAGCTCGATGAAGAACGCGTTCTCCGTCGTGCCGCTGCCGAACAGACCCTGCCGGATGCCGGGCGCCAGCAGATTCGGCGGAAACCAGCGGTGCCAGGCTTTCGGCGTACGCGAGGCGCGCGGATTGCGCACCCAGTATCCGAGCCGCACGTTGGTCAGCGACAGCAGCAGCGACACGAGCGGATTGCGCGTGATGCCGCGGCCCGCAACGCCGGCATGAGGGCTGGCGGCGGCACCGGACGCGGCTACGGCGGTGGCCAGCGTGAAGTGGCCGTCGCCGAGATAGCGCGTCTCGATCCAGCCCGTGGCGCTCGAGCCGCAATACTTCTGCGACAGCAGGAAGCTGTCGCCACCGCGGCCGCGGAACCGGTCCTGCCGCGCACCGACCATCACCACGTTGCAGTTGACGAGGTGCATCGGCCGCTGCGGATTGCCCTGCTGGTCGACGAGCTTCACGAGGTCGAACTGATCCGCGTGCCCCGCCTGGCGCCATTGGTTGTCGCGGATGGCCTCGGGATCCGGCATGAACAGTTCCATCAACCGGTCGCGATACATGCGGCCGATGCCGATGTAGTTCGCATTGACGATGAAGCCGCCCAACACCCCCGCGGCGCTGACCACGGCGAGGCGCGGGATCTCGACCGAGCCGATGGAGACGTATTTGCCCTCGAACGCCTGCACGATCGAGTACGCGACCAGCAGTATGCCGTACACCAGCAGGACCGCCGTCAGCAGGATGCGCACCGTCGAGAACGCCGAGGCGCTCGATTTCTTGTCGCGTCCGACGACGAATTGATAGACCGCACCGAGCACGCCGAGCACCGAGCTCGACAGGCCCGCGCTCAGGCCGCCGATCTGCTTCCCGATCAGTAGATAGACTTGCGGCACGCTCCAGATGGCCGTGAGCAGCACCAGGCCCGTCAGCAGCGGCCCGAGCACCTGTTGATAGACGATGCGCACGCGGTACTGCCACTTGTGCACGACGTGCGCACCGTCGCGCGCGGCGTCGAAGTCCGCCTTCGACCACCACAGCAGCACCAGGCAGGCGATCGCCGCGACCAGGAAGCCCGCACCCACGGGCCAGCGCCAGTACAGCCCGTCCGGATTGATGGCGACGCTGCCGTCCGGATGGCGCAGCAACCCCACGCCGGCCAGCGTGAACAACACCGGCGGAATCGCGCCGATGAAGAACGCCGCGCGCGTGGGAATGCTGCCGAGCCAGCTCGCGACGCCGAACAGCAGGAACGCGCCACCCGCGATGAGCCCGAGGAACAGCAGCCAGGATTCGATGCGCTGCGGATGCAGCGCCCACGGCGAATCGCCGCGCAAGGGCGGCAGGATGCCGCCCACCTGCATGGCCCAGAGGATGGCCGCGAGGATGGCCGTGTATACGCAAATCGTGATAGCCGTGCCGCGCAGTGCAACGCCGAGCAGAGACATGGTCGACATGCTCGAGGGCTTCAGGTAGTTCCCATGCTGGCGGAAATAGTCGAGCCAGGTGAAACGGCTGCCTTCGGCGCTGCGCGTGCGACTGGCCCGAAATTCCGAGCTGCGCGCGCCGAGATTCGCGGCGCCCAGAAAGCGGCGCCAGGCGTTGTTCTTGCCGAAGTGATGTTTGAGCCAGGACACCGCGCTGCCGATGTATCCGCCGCCCGATACCGTCGACATATAGTCGAAGCGGTCGAAGCAGCACTCATCGGATTTCTCGTCGACGTCGCCGGGCTTCTCGTTGAGGAACGTCTGGATGACCCCGAGGGCGAATGACGCTGAGCGGATGCCGCCGCCGGAAATCGCCAGCGCTGCGCCGCAGGGCTCGGCGAGATCCCCATCCGCACTCGGCAGGTTGAGCGCGCGGCGCTCCTGCAGCAGGAAGTCGTCGAAGACGCTGCCTTGGTCGGCTTCGATATGCGCGACTGCATCGGCCTGCTTTGCATCGGCCTGTGTGGCGGCGGCTGGTCCGGTGGCGGCGTGGGTCGGCTCGCTCATGCCGGCTTCCACGCCAGCGGCTCGCTGAGCTCAGTCTCGCGATCGCAGGGGTCGGGCGGATTCACGTGTTTCGCGCGCATGAGCACTGTGTAGTGGTAGCGGTAGCCGGACTTCGGCTCACGTGAGCGGTTGTGAATGAGGTCGAAATTGCCACTGATCTTGCCGGCGTGGTCGACGCGCGTGCAGCTCGTGTCGATGCACTTCGGCGCCATGGGTAGTTTGGTGACGATGGCCTTGTTCAGCATCCAGCGCAGCGTGATGTCGTTGAGCGCGTGGTTGTTGTTGCCACCGCCGACATCGGAGTGCACGCCGCGGAACCACACCTCGCAGCCGCCGCGCACGCGCGTCGGCCGGAACGCCTGCCGCGCCTCGTCGAGCGCGATGGCGTGGTAGCAGGACTGCACCGCCTTCGCGAGGCCGAGCTTGTAGCCGAGATTCACGCGGTTGAAGCTCAGGCCCGGCAGGTTGATGGGAATGCCGAATGCCGCGACGACGTCCCATACGCCCAGAAAGCGGATCGGCGGCTTTTCGAGCGTGCCGTTCACCTTCACGCCGTCGTCGCCGATGACATTCGCGAAGTGCACCGCGAGCGCCGCGCCGCGGCTGAAGCCGATGATGTCGATGTCGGTGTCGCCGGCCGCGAGCTGCTTCGCGAGGTCGCGCTTGGCGTCCTCGATGCGCCCGCGTCCGCCGACGCCGAACGCGCCGCCGAATAACTTGCCGAGCGTGCCGTGCTTGGTGCCGACACCTTTGTAGAAGAACTTGGGGCCGGCGTAGAGGTCCTTGAACCTGACCACGTTGGTGTTCAGGTCGTACTGCCCGGCATTTTTTTCCTGGTTCCAGGTGCCGTCGAACGCATAGAGCGCCATAGGAAACCGCCTCCCAACGGTGGACGAACGATACACGAACCCTCGTTGCGAGCGAACGGAGCAGAAATGAGAAATGGGGACACTCCCCATTTCCTAGCAAAAGGGGACAGACCTCGTCGGATCGCGACCCGAACGATGTGGCACGGAGAGGCCTATCCCTTTTGCCCGCGGCACGGGATATGGGGAGGGTCCCCAATTCTTCTTTGGCGTTCGCCGCTCGTCGTTGACATACGACGCCGCTTCGGCGACGTACACACAGGGCTTCGATCCCCGGTTGAGACGCAAGGGAGTCCGCCAGATGGGACTGCGTACGGCAGCGAAGAAATGAAAAACCGGGACAACCCCCAATTCTTCGCTACCCGGGAGACTTTGTCCGATGCATCAGTACGCTGGAGCGGACTTGGTGAGGTCTGACCCCTTTTGCTAGGAAATGGGGAGTGACCCCATTTACTGGGTGACGAGCATGTCGCAGAGAGTCGCAGGATCCACTGGCTTCACCAGGTGCATATCGAACCCCGCCTCCCGCGACCGCTTCCGATCCACTTCCTGGCCCCATCCGGTGAGCGCGACCAGCACCGCGCCGCGCCCCCAGCTCTCCGCGCGGATGCGTCGCGCCACTTCGCAACCGTCGAGCTTCGGCATGCCGACGTCGAGCACCACGATCTCCGGTCTGCGTTGATCCGCTAGCAGCAGCGCCTCCTCGCCATCCGAGGCGCAATGCACTTCGTGTCCTTCCATGCGCAACATGAGCGCGAGGCTCTCGAGCGCATCCTGGTTGTCGTCGGCGATGAGAATGTTGCGTCGAACTGGCATCGGGGCTCCCGTCCTGGGAATGTCGGTATCCATGTCTTTGGCTTCGCTCTCCTGCACGATCAGCGGCAGGCGGACAGTGAATTCGCTGCCCTGATCGCCACCCGCGCTCGTCGCCACGATCTCGCCGCCATGCAGCTCGGTCAGCGCGCGCACCAGCGCGAGGCCGATGCCGAGCCCGCCGGCGCTCGCGGCGCGCTCGTTCGGAATCTGCGTGAACAGCTCGAAGATCTTCGGCAGCGATTCGGGATTGATGCCGATGCCGCTGTCGCGGATGACGATCTCCGCGCGTCCCTCGCGCGTGCGTGTCGTGAGCCAGATCGACCCGCCATCGCCGGTGTACTTCGCCGCGTTGTGCAGCAGGTTGCCGATCACCTGCGCCAGGCGCACCGGGTCGCCGCGCACCGCGAGCTTCGGGTCACCCGCATCGATCTGGAGTGTCTGCTTCTTCTGCTCGATCAGCGGCTGCACGGTCTCGACCGCGACCGCCACCACGTCCGCGATCTGCACAGACTCGTTGAGCAGCACGATCTTGCCGCGCGCGATGCGCGACACGTCGAGCAGGTCGTCGACGAGCCGCACCATGTGTTTCAACTGCCGCTCGATGACGCCGCGCGACCAGACGATCTTCGGATCGGTGATGTCGCTCTGCATGAGCATGTGCGAGGCATTGCGCAGCGGGGACAATGGATTGCGGAGCTCGTGCGAGAGCATCGCGAGGAATTCGTCGCGCTTGACGACGGCCTCCTTCAACAATCCTTCCGCGCGCATGCGCTCGCGGATCTCCGTCTCGAGCGAGTGATTCGTGCGCGACAACTCGTCGTTGGCGCGCTGCAGGTGGCCGTTGATCTCCTCGAGCTCGCGCGTCTTCTCGGTCTTCAAGGCGGAGTTCGCGTCCTCGAGACGGCGATTCGACTCCGCCAGTTGTTTGTTGACCGCGGTCAGCTCGCGCCGCCGGCGATCGAGCTCGATGAGCACTGCGACCTTGCTGCGCAGGATCTCCGGCACCACCGGGATGTACACGTAGTCGATGGCGCCGGCCTTATAGCCCTTGAGGCGGTCGAACTCCGTCACGTGTACGCCGGTCACGAAAATGATCGGGATCCGCTCGAAGCGCGGATGATCGTGGATGAGCTCGGCGGTCTCGAACCCGTCCATGCCGGGCATCTTCACGTCGAGCAGCACCACCGCGAAGTCCTGCTTCATGAGCGCTTCGAGCGCCGCCAGTCCGGAGTTCACCTCGACCAGGTTGTGCCCGAGCGGCTCGAGGATGGCGCGGTAGGTCAACAGGCGCGCCGCCTGGTCGTCGACCAGCAGGATGTTGGCCGCATTGTGGCCCTGCGGTATCACGCCTGCGGGTTCGATCATCGTGCCCTCATGGTTGCAACCACATGCGCACCAGCGACAGCAGCTGCTGGGTATTGACGGGTTTGGCAACGTAGTCGGATGCCCCGGCCTGCAGGCACTTCTCGCGGTCGCCCTTCATCGCCTTGGCGGTCAGCGAGATGATGGGCAGGGTGCGGTGCGCGGGATTCTCGCGGATGCGCCGCATGGTCTCGTAGCCGTCCATCTCCGGCATCATCACGTCCATGAGGATCAACGCCAGGTCGCGGTTCTCGTCCAGTAGTTTGATGGCATCTTGGCCGTTGGTCGCGGTGATGACGTTCATGCCATGACGCTCGAGCAGGCTGTTGAGCGCGAAGATGTTGCGCACGTCGTCGTCGACCACCAGCACCTTGCGGTCGCGCAGCGGCTCGTCGCTCTCGTGCAGCTTCTGGATCATGCGCTGCTTGGCCTCGGGCAGGTCCGCGATCACCCGATGCAGGAACAGCGAGGTCTCGTCGAGCAGCCGCTCGGGCGACTGCACGCCCTTGAGCACGATGCTCTTTGCGCGCTGGCGCAGCTCCGCCTCCTCGTCGGCCGCGAGCTCGCGCCCCGTGAAAACGACGATCGGAACTTCGCGCAGCTGCTCGTCGCGCTGGATCTCCGACAGCAGATCGAAACCGGAGATGTCGGGCAGCTTCAGGTCGAGGATCACGCAGTCGAACTTCCTCGCGCGCAGCAGCTTCAACGCCTGCTCGCCACTGCCTGCGTTGGTGATGTTGATGTCGTCGGCGGCGACCAGCGCCGCGATGCTCATCTGCTCGGCGGCGTCGTCTTCTATGACCAGCAATTCACGCGGGCGCGGCGCGATGAACGTCTGGATGCGCTCGAAGACCGCCTGCAGCCCCTCGGTGCTCGAAGGCTTGGTCAGGAACGAGAACGCGCCGCGCTCGAGGCCGTATTGGCGCTCTTCCTCGACGGTGAGCACCTGCACCGGGATATGCCGCGTCGCCGGGTCGCGCTTGAGCTGGTTCAACACGGTCCAGCCGAGCATGTCGGGCAGGAACACATCGAGCGTGACCGCGCTGGGACGATACTTGCGCGCCAGCGACAGAGCGTCGGCGCCGTTCTGCGCCACCAGCACCTTGAAGCCCTGGGCGCGCGCCGCCTCGAGCAGCATCTTCGCGTACACCGGCTCGTCCTCGACGATGAGCACCGTGGGCTCGCCCTCGCCGCGCGGCTCGTCAATCGACTCGATCAGAGATTCCCGATCGTCCTCGATGCGCTCGGCATGCTGCACGGGCAGCATCGGCGCCGGCGGCGACTGCGCGCCCGGCGCCTTCAGGAAGGCAGGCGTCACCGAGCGGCCGTACGCCGCGCCCTGGTACGACAGCGGTAGATAGAGCGAGAACGTGCTGCCCTGTCCGGGCGCGCTCTTGAGGCGGATCTCGCCACCGAGCAGGTGCGCCAGCTCGCGGCTGATGGCCAACCCCAGGCCCGTGCCGCCGTACTTGCGCGCCGTGCCGGCGTCCGCCTGCTGGAACGCCTCGAAGATGATTTTCTGCTTCTCCGTCGAAATGCCGATGCCGGTATCCGCGACCGCGAACTCGACCACGTGCTTGGCCTGCGACAACACCGGGTGATCGGCCGACCAGCCGAGCATCGCCGGGGCCACTTGCAGCCGCACGCTGCCGTTGGCCGTGAACTTCATGGCATTCGACAGCAGGTTCTTGACGATCTGCATGAGACGCTTGGCGTCCGTGACCATCGTGCGGCCGAGACGCGGATCGAAATCCGCCGTGAAGGTGAGATGGCGCGACTCGGCCTCGTGGCGGAAATTGCGCTCGATGCTCTCGCGCAGCTGTGAGAACGCCAGCTCCTCGCTCTCGACCGTGACCGTGCCCGACTCGATCTTCGACAGATCGAGGATGTCGCTGATGAGGTTCAGCAGATCCGTGCCCGCGCCGTGGATGGTCTTCGCGAACTCGACCTGGCGCGTGCTGAGATTGTTTTCCGGGTTCTCGGAGAGCTGCTGGCCGAGGATCAGGATGCTGTTGAGCGGCGTGCGCAGCTCGTGCGACATGTTCGCGAGGAATTCGGTCTTGTAGCGCGACGTGAGCGCGAGCTCCGCGGCCTTCTCCTCGAGCGCCTTGCGCGCCTGCTCGATTTCCTGGTTCTTGCGTTCCACCTCGGCGTTCTGCTCGGCGAGCAGCCGCGCCTTGTTGCCCATTTCCTCGTTGGTCTTCTGCAGCTCGACCTGCTGTGACTGCAATTCGCCGGCGAGTTCCTGCGACTGCTTGAGCAGGCCTTCCGTGCGCATCGTCGCTTCGATGGTATTGAGCACCACGCCGATGGAGCCCGTGAGCTGTTCGAGGAAGGCCAGATGCGGGCCCGTGAATTCGTACATCGACGCGAGCTCGATGACCGCCTTGATTTCCCCCTCGTACAGCACCGGCAGCACGATGACGTTGCTCGGCTGTGCCTCGACGAGGCCGCTGCCGAGCCGGATCGAGCCCGGCGGCACGCGCGCCAGCAACATGCGCTGGCGTTGCACGGCGCACTCGCCCACGAATCCTTCGCCAAAACGATAGCGACGCGGCTCGGCGCTCTCGCGCACGTCGGCGTAACCCGCGAGCTGCTTCAGCAAGCGCTGGCCATCCTCGTAGCCGACGATGTAGATGACGCCCTGCTGCGCGTTGACCAGCGGCGCGAATTCCGCCAGCAGCGTGTTGCCCAGCGTCACCAGGTCGCGCTGGCCCTGCATCATGCGCGAGAATTTGGCGAGGTTGGTCTTGAGCCAGTCCTGCTCGGTGTTGCGCTCCGTCGTGTGACGGAGGTTGTGGATCATCGCGTTGATGTTGTCCTTGAGGTCCGACACCTCGCCGCGCGCTTCCACCTGAATGGAACGCGTGAGGTCGCCCTTGGTCACGGCGGTGGCCACTTCCGCGATCGCGCGCACCTGAGTAGTGAGGTTGGCCGCCAGCATGTTCACGTTTGCGACCAGGTCCTTCCAAGTGCCGGAGGCGCCAGCCACGCGCGCCTGGCCGCCCAGCCGGCCTTCCACGCCCACTTCGCGCGCCACCGACGTCACCTGGTCGGCGAAGATCGCGAGCGTGGTCGTCATCGAGTTGATCGTGTCGCCGAGCGCGGCGACCTCGCCCTTGGATTCCACCGTGAGACGCTGGCGCAGATCGCCATTCGCCACCGCCGTCACCACCTTGACGATGCCGCGCACCTGCTCGGTGAGATTGTTCGCCATGACGTTGACGTTCTCGGTGAGATCCTTCCACACACCCGAGACGTCCTTGACGTTCGCCTGTCCGCCCAACTTTCCTTCCGTGCCTACTTCGCGCGCCACGCGCGTCAACTCGGCTGCGAAGGAGTTGAGCTGGTCGACCATCGTATTGATGGTTTCCTTCAGCTGCAGCACTTCGCCGCGCACGTCGACCGTGATCTTGCGCGACAGGTCCCCCCTGGCTACGGCGGTCGTGACCTCGGCGATGTTGCGCACCTGGCTGGTGAGGTTGGTCGCCATCGCGTTCACAGAATCCGTGAGGTCCTTCCACGTGCCGGCGACGCCGGTCACCGTCGCCTGACCGCCGAGCTTGCCTTCCGTGCCCACTTCGCGCGCCACGCGCGTCACTTCGGCCGCGAAACCGTTGAGCTGGTCCACCATCGTGTTGATGGTTTCCTTGAGCAGCAGGATCTCGCCGCGCACGTCCACCGTGATCTTGCGCGACAAGTCGCCGTTCGCGACCGCCGTCGTCACTTCCGCGATGTTGCGCACCTGGCCGGTGAGATTGCCGGCCATGAAGTTGACGTTGTCGGTGAGATCCTTCCACGTGCCCGCGACGCCGGGCACGATGGCCTGCCCGCCGAGTTTGCCTTCCGTGCCCACTTCGCGCGCCACGCGCGTCACTTCCGATGCGAACGAACGCAGCTGGTCCACCATGGTGTTCATGGCTTCCTTGAGCTGCAGGATCTCGCCGCGCACGTCCACCGTGATCTTGCGCGACAGATCGCCGTTCGCGACCGCGATGGTCACCTCGGCGATGTTGCGCACCTGGCCGGTGAGATTCGAGGCCATGGAATTCACGTTGTCCGTGAGGTCCTTCCAAACGCCACTGGCGCCGACCACCTGCGCCTGTCCGCCCAGCTTTCCTTCGGTGCCCACCTCGCGCGCGACGCGCGTCACCTCGGACGTGAACACGCCCATCTGCGTGATCATCTCGTTGACGACCGTCGCCGAACGCAGGAACTCGCCCTTGAGCGGACGCCCGTCCGCCTCGAGGCGCATGCTCTGCGTGAGGTCGCCTTTCGCGACCGCAGTAATCGTGCGCGTCACTTCGGCCGTGGGCCACAACAGATCCTCGATGAGCGTGTTGACCGAGGATTCCATCGCGCCCCACGCACCCGTGCGCCGCTCGTTCGCGACGCGCACGCGGATCTTGCCTTCCTTGCCGACCATCTGGCCCGCGCGCTCGACCTCCTGCGACATGCGCTGGTTCGTGCTCACCATCTCATTGAATGCATCGGCGATCTTGCCGCCGAGCCCGGTCTGGTCCGTCGCCAGACGCACGCTGAAGTCGCCATCGCGCACCGACTGCAGCGCACGCAGCAGCTTCTTCAGATCGAATTCCTGCGCCGCCGCAGGGGCGTCCGCGGCGATCGCGGCCTTCAGTTTGACGGGTGAACGGCGCCGCGACGGCGCGCGCCCACGAGTGGACATGTCCATGAGAGTGCCATCTCCTACGAGTGCGTCGGAGTTTAAAGCGCGCGGGATAGAGACTGTCCGACCTTTCCGTGTAGGACGCGCCTGACAGGCTCGCGGTTGTGTGCGGAGCGTGCCAGGCGCGCCCTACACGGAAAGGTTCGGCGGTTTCGTGTAACAGATCCGCCTCGCTCAACACTCGATACACCGTACTTTCCCCCACGCAGACCAATCCCGCATCGATCATCATCCAGGTGAACTTGCGGTAACCCACCTTCGGAAGCCGCAGCGCAAAGCCGCAGATCGCTTCGCGTTCCTCAGCCAACAGCTCGTACACCCTGCACGGCTTGCTCGCACGAGCTTCCAGGCTTTCGCGCCGCTTCCTGGGGTAGAACACGCTGCGCGGAACGCCCAGCGCTAACAACGTGCGCTCGGCGTTCCAGCCAGATCTTGCCTTTGTCGGTTTCACGATCGCGATCACTTGGGCTTTGGTCTGCGCCGGCACTCGCGCCAGCTCCTCTAGCCTCAGATCTTTTTTTTTGGCTCTTCCGGCAATCGAGTGGGTGATTTAGGGGGTTAAAGAGGATGCGGGGCCTATATTCATAGGCTTTGAAGCAATTGTGGAGGGATTGAAATTTGGCATCATGTTTGGATGAGCAAATCGACACGACAACGGCGACTGTGGGATGCCTATCTATTTCCCGGGTTTCGACCGGAACGGGGCGTGCGCGGAGTCTTCGGTGACCCGCAGGCGCGAGTTCTCACACTGCGACGGCGGTCAAAAAAACGGTGTGTGGGCAGTGCGGTTGGACGTGCCTGGGGTGGTACGACCGGCGCGAGCGTCAGGCGCGCGATTTGGCCAACGCGCAGATGCGCATTTACCTTCGATTCGAGATTCGGCGTGTGCACTGCCGCCGGTGCAAAGCGGTGAAGCGCGAGCGGCTTAAGTTTCTGGCCGACAATCCGTTCTATACCCAGCGCTTTGCGTACTACGTCGGTCGACGCTGCCGCTCGGCGACGATCAAGGATATTGCCGAGGAGCTGCGCCTGGATTGGGACGCGGTCAAGGAACTGGAGAAGCAGTACATGCGCGCGCAGTTGAAGCGCGCAGGTACGCCCGGACCCAAGGCCATCGGCATCGATGAGATCTCGATCCGCAAAGGGCATACGTACCGCATCGTGGTCAGCGACCTGATCCGCCATCGCCCGATCTGGTTCGGTGGGCAGGATCGCAGCGAGGCCAGCAT
>JAYTOI010000180.1:0-35683 GCA_043747875.1 Pseudomonadota bacterium
GCATGCTCGTGTTCGTAAACGGGAATGACCGCCGTGACGTTCGGCGCGGTCACTGGGTCTGCAATCGCTCGATGGTATCGACGAGGTTCTGCACGGTGCGAACGGCACGGAATTCCTGCGGGCTGACCTTGCGGCCGAACACGCGCGACAGGTGGTCTACGAGATCGACGGCATCGATGCTGTCGATCTCCAGATCTACGAAGCGCGCCTCCGGCACGATCTGCTGCGCGTCGAGCTCGAACAGCTCGATCAACGCGTCGCGCACGATGCCCAGGATTTCTTCGTGCGATCTCATCGGCGCTAGTCTCGCACCGCGCTCGCCTGCGTGAACAGAGCGATCAAGTCGGAATTCAGCCGTCGCGACGCTACCGGCAGCGGCTCCGAGCGATATCGCGCGAGGTCGATGTCTTCGCCGACGTGCAGCGTGAAATGCGCGCGGCGGGGCGGAATCCGGTACCACGGCTGGTGCTTCGACAACGTTGGCGGCTGGCACGTGATGAACACCGGGGTCAGGACGCGCGCGCCGCGCAGCGCGATATTCGCCGCGGCGCGCTGCATCTGCAGCGGCTCGCCGGGCACGGTGCGGGTGCCCTCCGGGAAGATCACGAGCGGCTGCCCGCCCCGCAAGGACAGCTCTGCGGCGTGGATCATGTCGTCCGTGGGCACACTGCGGATGTAGCCGGCGGCAGCGACGGCGCCGCGCGTCACGAAATTCCTGAACAAGGGCTCTTTCACGATACAGATGGCCGCCGGCACGAAGCCGAGCAGGAAGGCCGCGTCAATGAGCGTCGGGTGATTCGCGACGATGAGCTGCCCCGGGCGTCCGAGCCGCTCTCGTCCCGTGACGGTGTAGCGCAGCACCCCGACCGCGAGCATGAAGCCGACGAACGACCGTAGTCCGCCGCCGACCACGGCGCGGGCCGCGCGGTGCGCGCGCAGGCGATTGAAACTCGCGATGCGGATGATAGGCAGCACGATGCAACCCAGCACGCAGGTCGCGACGCCGAACACGAAATAGCACAGCCCGGTCGCGAGCAGCCGCAGCCAATACGCGTCGGAGCGGCTCACGGCCGCCTGCTCCGTTCGCGGCTCGGGTGGGCTGTCCGCGTGCGCATGAAAATGGTCCGCCCTCATCCGCATCATTCTCTCTTCGTCAGCGCGTCAGCCGGTATTTCGACGTGGCTTTCTATCCACTGTTGTACTTCGTTGTTCACTTCACGCACGTCGCGGCCCGCCGCCTCGACCGCCGGTCCGATGATCACGCGAATCGTGCCGCGTTTCTTGAGTAATCCGCGCCGCGGCCAGAAATAGCCGGCGTTGTGCGCCACTGGCACGATTTTGCGATGCTCCTGCGCCGCCAACAACGTGCCGCTGGACCCATAGCGCCGCGTTTCCCCCGCGGCCATGCGCGTGCCCTCCGGAAACACCAGGATCCAGGCGCCGAGCTGCTCGAGCCGATCCTTGCCCTGGATGAGCACCTGGTTCACCGCGGACGCGCCGGCCTTGCGATCGATCGCGATACAGCGCGCGAGCAGGCAGCCCCAGCCGACGAACGGGATCCACAGGATCTCGCGCTTCATGACCCAGACTATCGGCGGGAACAGGATCATGATCGCGTAGGTTTCCCACGTGGACGAGTGCTTCATGAAGATGACGTGATTGCCGGGCGGCAGGTTCTCGCGCCCTTCGACGGTGTACGTCAGTCCACAGAGCACCTTGAGCGCGAAGAACACCACGTGCGTCATCACACCGGCCATCCACAAGCGGCCCCTCCACGGCAGGAACAGACACACGATGCTGTAGGCGATCGCGAAGAACAGCATCCAGATGATCATGAACACTGTGAAGATGATCGAAGCGATGAACTGCATGAGGCGTCGGTTTCAGCCCGGCAGGCAGGACAGATCCGCGATGCGCGTGAACACGCCGCGCAGCTGCGCAAGCAGCGCGAGCCGGTTGCGGCGCAACACCACGTCCTCGGCGTTCACCATGACCTCGTCGAAGAAGGCATCGACCGCCGGCCGCAGCGTGGCAAGCCGCGCCAGCGCCGCGCCGTAGTCTCGCTTGACGAGCGCGCGCTCGACATCGGTCAGCATGCCGGCCAGCGCCTCGTGCAATGTCTTTTCCGCAGGCTCGCGCAGCAGCGCAACGTCGACGTCCCCCGCTGCACCGCTGGCGCTGTCACCGGACTGGGCTTTCTTGAGGATGTTGGAGATGCGCTTGTTGGCGGCCGTGAGGCTGGCGGCCTCGGCGAGCGCGAGGAACTTCACGAGCGCGGCGAGACGCGCGGCGAAGTCGAGCGGAGACACCGGCGCGCTCGCGCGCACGGCGTCGAACATTTCCGTGGTGGTACCGGGCACGGCGCCGGCGTTGGTCGAGTCGAGTAGATAGGCGCGCAGCCGCTCGAGGATGTAGTCCCAGAGCTCCTGGCTGGTGGTGGCCGGGCCCGCAAACGTCTGCAGCGCGCAGGCGCGCGTTACCAGCGCGCGCAGGTCGAGATCGAGCTTCTTCTCGACCAGGATGCGCAAGCTGCCTATGGCCGCGCGCCGCAGGCCGAATGGGTCCTTCGTGCCCGAAGGCTTCTGCCCGATGCTGAAGATTCCGGCCAGGGTATCGAGCTTGTCGGCCAGCGCCAGCGCGAGGCCGGCCCCGGTGGTCGGCAGTGCGTCGCCCGCGCCGCGCGGTAGATAGTGCTCGTCGATCGCCGTGGCCACCTCGTGCGGCTCGCCGTCGGCGGTGGCGTAGTAGCGACCCATGATGCCCTGCAACTCCGGGAACTCACCCACCATCGAAGAGAGCAGGTCGCACTTCGCCAGCTCCGCCGCGCGCTCGGTCTTGGCGCGGTCGGCGTCGATGAGCAGCGCGATTTCACCCGCCAGTGTCCGGACGCGATTGACCTTGGCGCCCACGGAGCCGAGCTTCGCCTGGAACGTGACGGCGTCGAGCGCGGGCCGGCGCGCCGCCAGGGGCTGCTTGCGGTCCTGCCCCCAGAAGAACGCGGCGTCGGAGAGCCGTGGGCGCACGACACGCTCGTTGCCGGCGCGCACCTTCGCGGGATCGCGACTCTCGATGTTGCTGACGGTGATGAAATTCGCGAGTAGTTTGCCGCTGGCGTTCTGCACCGGGAAATAGCGTTGGTGTTGCTGCAGCGTGGAGATCAACACCTCGCGCGGCAGCTCGAGGAAACGCGCTTCGAAGGCGCCGGCGACGGCGCGCGGCCATTCGACCAGCGCGGTGACCTCGTCGAGCAGCGCGTCGTCGAGCAATGCCGCGCCACCGAGCTCCTCGCCGGCAGCGGCGACCTGTACGCGGATCTCCGCGCGGCGCGCGGCAAAGTCCGCGATGACCTTGCCGTGCTCGCGCAGCGTGGATTCATAGTCGGCCGGTTGCGTGAGCTGGAATTCCTGCGGCGCCATGAACCGATGTCCGCGCGTGCTCGTGCCGGAGTCGGTGTCGAGGATGCGTGCCGGAATCCGCTCGTCGCCGTACATGAGCGCCAGCCAATGCACCGGGCGTACGAATTCCGCGCTCGAGGCGCCCCAGCGCATGCGCTTCGGAATTGGCAGGGCGTCGAGCGAGCGCTGCACGATGGCGGCCAGCAGGCTCGCGGTCGCCAGACCGGGCTTCGAGCCGGAGAAATAGAGGAACTCGCCCTTTCCTTCGGTCACACGCGTGAGCGCATCGACCTCAACGCCGCATTTCTCCGCGAACTTGGTGGCAGCGGAAGTGGGCTTGCCGTCCGTGCCGAACGCGGCGCTCACGGGCGGGCCCTTGAGCCTGACCGCCTGCGACGGCTGCATCGCGGCGAGGTCGCGCACCTGCACGGCCAGCCGCCGCGGCGTCGCGAAGGATTTCAGCTCGCCGAATGGCACGCCAGCTTCGGTGAGGCCGGCGCGCACGCCGGCGGCGAACGCGCGCTCGAGCTCGGGCAGCGCGAGCGGCGGCAGTTCTTCGGTGCCGAGCTCCACGAGGAAGTCGCGTGCGCTGCTCATGCTCCCGGCTCCGCGCCGGTCTTCAACATCGGAAAACCGAGCGCTTCACGGCTGTCGTAGTACGCCTGTGCGACCGCGCGGGCCAGCGCACGCACGCGCAGGATGTAGCGCTGCCGTTCGGTCACGGAAATAGCCTTGCGGGCGTCGAGCAGGTTGAACGTATGCGAGGCTTTCATGACCTGCTCGTACGCGGGGAGCGCGAGCTTCACTTCGAGTAGTTTGGTGCACGCGGCCTCGTGGTCGTCGAAGTGGCGCAGCAACACTGCGGTGTCCGCATATTCGAAGTTGTAGGCCGACTGCTCCACTTCGTTCTGATGATAGACGTCTCGATATGTGACCACGCCCCGCGGTCCCGCGGTCCACACGATGTCGAAAATGCTCTCGACCCCTTGCAGGTACATGGCTAGGCGCTCGAGACCGTAGGTAATCTCACCCGTCACCGGCTTGCAGTCGAGGCCGCCGACCTGTTGGAAATAGGTGAACTGTGTGACTTCCATGCCGTTGAGCCACACCTCCCAGCCGAGTCCCCAGGCGCCCAACGTCGGCGACTCCCAGTTGTCCTCGACGAAGCGTATGTCGTGCACGAGCGAGTCAAAGCCGAGCGCGCGCAGGCTGCCCAGATACAGATCGAGGATGGGTAGAGGCGATGGCTTGATGACGACCTGGAACTGGTAGTAGTGCTGCAGGCGAAATGGGTTGTCGCCGTATCGGCCGTCGGTCGGCCGGCGCGACGGCTGCACATATGCGGCCGACCACGGTTCGGGACCGATCGAGCGCAGGAAGGTCGCGGTGTGGAAAGTACCCGCGCCCATCTCCATGTCGTACGGCTGAAGGATCACACACCCCTGTTCGGCCCAGTATTTCTGCAGCGCGAAGATCAGGTCCTGGAAGGTACGGGGCGGAGTGCCCAACTCCCGATGGATTGGGGGCATGTCGCGAAGTGATGAGCTCATTGTTTCTGGCATCGAAGAGTCGGCGCGCAGTATAGCCTCGGGTCCCTGAAATCGACTTGGAAAACCACTGGAAAATCCCCGTCTTAGAGGTTCACGGCGCGGATTTCGTACACCTCGGAAATGGCGTTTCCATCCCACGCGTAGCGCAGATGCACGCTCTGGCGTACGTTCTGCACGAGGCGCGGCCGGAAGATCGCGACGCATTCCCCGCCGGGGCGCCGCACGCTGTCGAATGCAATGCCATTCGATCCCGATTCGCGCAGCTCACGGCCGAGTTTTTGCGAGGCGGTGTAACTCGCCGGGTCGTAGATGTCCGGCAGGTCCACGCGACGCGTGCGCAGGTCGTGCAGCTCGCACGCGACGTCCGCTAGATAGCAGCGCATCTCGAGCTCTATCGCCGGCTGGCTCGTTGCGCGCAGGAAATTCTCGCGGTGAAAACGGGTCTCCGCGATGGCGGTATCGACCGATTCAGCCGCGTAGTACGCGCCAAATCTGCCGTCGGTGAAGCGTGTGCCCTGTGGCGAAAGATGGGTGAACGGCGCCATGACGATGGACGCGTTCGGACCACCGACGCGATCCGCGATGGGCACAAGGTGCAGGTCTCCGACTTGATTGCGAATGCGCGGGTTCGTCAGCGATTCGAGCGCGTATAGCGCGTCCCAATCCGCCGGATCCGCGATACGTTCGAAAAGATGGATCGTCGGCAGTCGACTGGCGACGATGCGATGGCACGGCGCGAAGCGCACCGGCCGCGCGGTGAAAGAACTGGTCACCATCCCTGGCTCTATCTGTTCTGGGCGTCGTTGACCGAAACGTCAGCCGCGCTCGGCATCGAGGTATTGCCGCACCACGTACAGATCCGCGACGTGCCCGGAGAGCATGCGTTCGAGCGCGGAGCTGCCGCCGAAGGGTGCGGCGGTGTTCGGGCGACGAATCCATTCGTCCGCGGCGCGTTCATCGGGCAGCAGTATTTGCAACGATTTATAGATTCCCAGTAGATACGAAAGGCGCTCGAGCGTGTCGCCGGGGAGCCTGGGATCGCGCTCCCGGCGCCATTTGAAAAAGGTGGAACGTGAAGCGATGCCTAACAACTTGAGCTGTTCCGCCACCGTGAGACCCCATGTGTCGGCAATCTTCGCGAAGGCTCGTAGCCCGGCACCGCCGAGGGATTCGCCGCTGGGGCGACTGGTACGCGGCTCCCGCAATGCATTTGCGATGCTCATGACCATCGATCTCTCCTTCAGTCTATGAATGGACTATACAGACTGAAAATTCATATCGGTACATTTATTCGCTTCATGCGAGTGCGTGAGCCTCGTCCCACGCACATTTCTGACTCTAGTTAGCGCAGAATTCCGCGCCGTCGCACCAAAAACGTGCGCACGCTGCAGTCAAATACACCTAACCCATTGAATCACAAGCATTCCGTGACTGGCACACCGAATGCATTGAGACCGAGGCTCAAACCCTTCCTTCAGAGGATCTCTAACAATGAAACCGGCAGATGTAATCAAGTTGATCAAGGACAAGGAGGTCAAATATGCGGATCTCCGTTTCACCGACACGCGTGGTAAAGAGCAACACGTAACGATTCCCGCGAATCTCGTCGATGAAGATCTGTTTCGCGACGGCAAGATGTTCGATGGCTCGTCGATCGCCGGCTGGAAGGGCATCAACGAGTCAGACATGATCCTCGCGCTCGATCCGTCAACCGCGGTGCTCGATCCGTTCTTCGAGCAAACCACGGTCAACATCCGCTGCGACATCATCGAGCCGGCCACCATGCAGGGCTATGAGCGCGATCCGCGCTCGCTCGGCAAACGCGCTGAGGCTTATCTGAAGTCTACGGGCATCGCCGACGGCGCTCTCTTCGGGCCGGAAAACGAATTCTTCATTTTCGACAGCGTGCGCTGGAACAGCGGCCTCAACGAATCGTCGTACGCGATCGACTCCGTGCAAGGCGCCTGGAACAGCAACACCGCGTTCCCCGAGGGCAACAAGGGCCATCGTCCCGGCTTGAAGGGTGGCTATTTCCCTGTTCCTCCAGTCGATGCGTTCCAGGACATTCGCGGCGCGATGTGCGACGCGCTCGAAGAAATGGGCCTCAAGGTCGAAGTCCACCATCACGAAGTCGCCACGGGCGGCCAGTGCGAAATCGGCGTCGGACCTGGCGGTCTCGTGAAAAAGGCCGACGAAGTGCAGATCCTCAAGTACGCCATCCACAACGTCGCGCACAGCTACGGCAAGACCGCGACGTTCATGCCGAAGCCTCTCGTCGGCGACAACGGCTCGGGCATGCACGTGCACCAGTCGCTGCAAAAAGCGGGTGTTGCGTTGTTCGCCGGTGATAAATACGGCGGTCTGTCCGAGACGGCGCTGTTCTACATCGGCGGCATCATCAAGCACGCCAAGGCGATCAACGCGTTCACGAACCCGGGCACGAACTCTTACAAGCGTCTCGTCCCCGGCTTCGAAGCGCCCGTGATGCTGGCGTACTCCGCGCGCAACCGTTCGGCGTCGATCCGTATTCCGTGGGTCGCGAATCCGAAGGCGCGTCGCATCGAAGTGCGTTTCCCGGATTCGGCCGCGAACCCGTACTTCGCCTTCGCCGCAATGATGATGGCCGGCCTCGATGGCATCCAGAACAAAATTCACCCGGGCGAGCCGGCGGACAAGGATCTCTACGATCTCGAGCCTGAGGAAGAGAAGCACATTCCGCAGGTGTGCCATTCGCTCGACATGGCCCTCGAGCACCTCGACAAGGATCGCGAGTTCCTGACTCGAGGCGGCGTGTTCACCAACGACGTGATCGATGCGTACATCGGACTGAAGACACAGGAAGTCACGCGCTTCCGGATGTCCACTCATCCGGTCGAGTTCGACATGTACTACAGCTGCTGAGGCCACGTGACGCGGCTGGAGGCCTCGGTAGCGACGGATGCGGGCACAGGCCCGTCGATCGCGCCCGCCAGTGTCCCGGCCTCGTGTTCGACCCGCGCGGCGGCGCTTTCTGGGCGCCGCCGCGCCTTTATGTGGGACGCGTTTTGGTTCGGTTCAGCCGTAGGCGCTATGCTCCCCCCTCATGAAGCGCTTGCCCTTTGCCCTCTCAGTCGGTGCGCTGCTGGTCACCTCAGCCAGCGCGACGACCTATGTGCGCGTGGAGAAGGACGGCAGCAAGACCTACTCCGACCGGCCAATACCGGGTGGACAGGCGGTGGAGCTCGAGCCCGCGCAGACGTACTCGGCGCCGCCTTCGAGCAGCACGAATTCTTCCGTCCCCCGCGAAACGCAGCTCGTGAAGGAAATGGACGATTTCCGTTACGAGAGCTGCGAGGTCACTCCGAAGAAAGACGAACAGATCCCAAACCCGCAGTCCGTAAACATTCAGGTATTCGTCAAACCGCTGCTGCGGGTGGGCGACGTCGTGAATCTCACGGTCAACGGCGCCGTGGTATCGAACTCTGGCGCGACCAGCTACGTGATGGCGCCCGCCAATCGCGGTACGCACACGGTTGGCGTGCAGGTGAGCGATCGCTATGGGCGCGCGGTGTGCAGCTCGAGCACGCAGTTCCACGTCTTTCAGCCGGGCCTGAGTTCTCCGGCGCGTCGCGCGCCTTCTCCTCCCCCGAAAAAGCCGTAGAGCGTCCGCGGGGAATTCCGCGCCAGATCGCGTGCACGGCCGGAGGCCTGCATGGCGGTTGAACGATTCCTTCCGTCCGCGATCGCGCATTTCGAGCCTGCCGATCTCATCGGTGCGCTGACCACGGGCATCGTGGTACTCGATTCCGACTTGTGTGTCGTGTATGCGAATGTTGCGGCGCAGGACCTGCTCGCCGTGAGCGTGAACCAGGCGCGCGGCAAGCCGTTCCTCTCACTGGTGCTCGAAGTGGACTCACTCGCCGCGCTGATGCGCCGCGCGCTCGACACCGGCGAAACGCTTTCCGAACGCGAGCTCAGTGTCCAGGCCGGGCCGCTCGGCCGCGAACATCGAGTCATCGACGTCACGATGACGCCGCTCGACAGCGAATTCGAGCGCAAATATCTGCTGCTCGAGATCTC
The DNA here is from genome assembly GCA_043747875.1 of Pseudomonadota bacterium. Classification (GTDB taxonomy): domain Bacteria; phylum Pseudomonadota; class Gammaproteobacteria; order Steroidobacterales; family Steroidobacteraceae; genus CADEED01. The sequence goes on from JAYTOI010000180.1 coordinate 9,005, forward strand.
GGACGCGACTCAGCGCCAGCGCATCACCCGGGAGAACGAGCTCATCTCCCGGCTCGACTCGAGCCGGCAGATGGTTCGGCAGCTCGCGCACGAGATCAAGAATCCTCTGGGCGGGCTGCGAGGCGCCGCGCAGCTACTGGAGCGCGAGCTCCACGAACATCTGCGTGAATACACGGGTGTGATCATCAGCGAGGCCGACCGCCTCACGGCGCTGGTCGACTCGATGATCGGGCCGGCACGTGCGCCGCAGAAGGAGCTCATCAACGTGCACGAGCTGTGCGAGCACGTATATCGTCTGCTGCGCAGCGAGGCGCGCGCGGGCGTGCTGGTGGAGCGCGACTATGATCCATCGCTGCCGAACGCGGAGCTGGACGCGAACCAGATCATCCAGGCGCTTCTCAATATCGCGCGCAACGCGTTGCTGGCCGTCGGCGAACGCGGCCGCATAGTGATCCGCACGCGGGTGGCGGCGAACGTCAACATCGGCACTTCGCGGCACAAGCTCGCCGCAAATCTGCAGGTGGAAGACAACGGTCCCGGGGTACCGCCGGAGATTGCGGACACCATATTTTTCCCGCTGGTCACCGGGCGTGCGAACGGCACGGGTCTCGGCCTCGCGGTCTCGCAGGACCTCGTGACACGTCACGGCGGCCTCATTGAATTTGAAAGCAAGCCGGGGCGCACGGTGTTCAACATTCTGCTGCCCCTACCGGAGAACGCATGAGCGTCGATCCCACGTATATGCACACCACGCCACCTACCCCCGCGAATCAGCCCGCCCTGCGGGTGTGGCTCGTCGAAGACGACGCATCGATTCGGTGGGTGCTCGAGCGCGCGCTGCGCGCAAGCGGCATGGTGCCGCGAGCCTTTGACGCCGCGGAGCCCGCGTTGGCCGCGCTGCGCAGCGACGCGCCCGACGTGCTGTTAACCGACATCCGCATGCCGGGCATCTCCGGTATCGACCTGCTGCGCGAGGTGCGCGCCGCGCATCCGACCCTGCCGGTGATCGTCATGACCGCGCACTCGGATTTGCCGAGCGCCGTCTCGGCGTACGAGGGCGGCGCGTTCGAATATCTGCCGAAACCATTCGACATCGACCAGGCGGTCGAGCTCGTGCGCCGCGCCGGTCAAACCGCGCACAAGGGCGACGAAGCGCCGACGCAGACTCCCGAGATCCCCGAGTTGTTAGGCCGGGCACCGGCGATGCAGCAGGTGTTCCGCGCCATCGGCAGACTGTCGCGTTCGAGCGTCGCGGTGCTGATCACCGGCGAATCCGGCACCGGCAAGGAACTCGTCGCGCGCGCGCTGCACGAGCACAGCCCGCGGCAGTCCAAACCGTTCGTCGCGCTGAACACATCGGCCATCCCGGCCGAACTACTCGAATCCGAATTGTTCGGTCACGAGAAAGGTTCGTTCACCGGTGCCGACAACCAGCGCCGTGGACGCTTCGAGCAGTCGAATGGCGGTACGCTGTTCCTCGATGAAATCGGCGACATGTCGACGCCGCTGCAGACCCGCTTGTTACGCGTGCTCGCGGAAGGCGAGTTCTATCGCGTCGGCGGCCAGACGCCAATCAAGGTGGACGTGCGCGTGATCGCCGCGACGCACCAGAACCTCGAGGAACGCGTCGAACGCGGCATTTTCCGCGAGGACCTGTATCACCGCCTCAATGTCATTCGCATCGAGCTGCCGCCGTTGCGTTCGCGCACCGAAGATGTACCCGATCTCCTCGGGCACTACCTGCGCCAGGCCGCGGCGGAACTCGGAACCGAAACCAAGACGCTTGCGCCCATCACGCTCGAGCGTCTGCAGTCGTATCGCTGGCCCGGCAACGTGCGCGAACTGGTGAATCTCTGCCGGCGACTGACTGCTCTGGCACCGGGTAGTGAGATTCAACTGCAGGACCTGCCGTCCGAGATGCACATCGTGACGCCGGCCGCTCAGACCGACTGGGCCGCGGCCTTGACGCTGTGGGCGAAGGCCCAGCCGTATGACGGCACCGTCGCGTGGCTCGATCAGGCGTTGCCGGAATTCGAGCGCGTGCTCATTCGCGTCGCGCTCAACCGCACCCACGGCCATCGCCAGGAAGCTGCCCGAGTGCTCGGTTGGGGCCGAAATACGCTGACGCGGAAGCTCAAAGAGCTCGGCATGTCCGACGACGAGTCGCTACCGTAGGTCGGTAAAGACTTCGGCCCGCCACCGTCCTCGTACGGGGCGGTCTGGTTTACGGCGTCGAAAATGTCCATCGGTTACCTTGGAATGTCCACCGGTTACCCTGGGACAAAACCCCCTGTTCAGGGGACAGCCGTCGCCCTACGGGCCGAAGAGAGAGTGGTAGCGCTATCTTCTCGGTAGAAATACCGCTTTTTTCCGCTGTTTTCGCGCGCGGCGTGACATAAGAGATGACCTGCGTGATAGCTGTCGCGGATCGGAAACAGCTTTGTTTCCAGTGTCCCGGGCTTGTTCCATTCTTTGTCCCATCAGGGTCCGGACAGCACTCCGGCAAAGAGAGGAACCATGCAAGAAATCGTCGTACAGAGCACCAAGTATCCCGAGATCGTCGTCCAGGGCTCGCGCGTCGACTACACGTCGGACATCGTTCTGATCGTCGTGGGCGTACTCGCGGCCGCCGCCATCATCTGGCGCTACACGGCAACGCGTCGCGGCAAAGAGTAACTTCCGAACGCTCGTTGCGCGCGGCCTGAGCGTCCCTTCAGTCCGTGCGCAGCGAGCCCACCAACTCGCGCACGTTGCGCAGGCCGTTCGTCTCGAGATAGTCCGCCACGCCCGCGTTGATCTTCCGGCACAGAAGCGGATCGTAGAAAAGCGCAGTTCCCAGGCCCACCGTCGTCGCGCCCGCGATCATGAACTCGAGGGCGTCATTTGCAGTGGCGATTCCGCCCTGGCCGATGATGGGCACGCCGTGCTTCCTGGCGACGTCGTACACCTGGTGGACCTTGAGCAGCGCGATCGGCTTGATCGCAGGTCCTGACAACCCGCCCTGCACGTTGCCGATCACAGGCCGCCGAGATTTCACGTCGATGGCCATGCCCATGATGGTGTTTATGACCGCAAGACCGTTCGAGCCCGCCTCGATGCAGCGGCGCGCGTTCTCCTTGATGTCGGTCTGGTTCGGCGAGAGTTTCGTTATCAACGGCTTCTTCGTGACCTTGCGGCAGGCTTCGACCACGCGCGCCGACATCTCGGGATAATTGCCGAACTGCACACCGCCTTCCTTTACGTTAGGACAGGAGATGTTGATCTCGATGGCGTCGATCGGTGAATCGTCGAAGCGGCGCGTGACGTCCACATACTCCTCGATCGTCGAACCGGACACGTTTGCGAAGAACCGTGTCTCGGTGAAATCGAGCGTGGGAAGGATCTTGCGCACGACGTGATCCGTGCCGGGATTCTGCAGTCCGATGGCATTGAGCATGCCGGCCGGCGTTTCGTACACACGATGCGGTTTGTTACCGAGTCGCGGCTGGCCGGTGGTGCCCTTCAGGACAATGGCGCCGACATCGCGATTGGAAAACCCCTCGACGCGTGTGTATTCCTCGCCGAAGCCCACGCAGCCCGATAGAAGCACGATGGGCGAGGCGAGCTCGAGGCCGCAGAAATCGACGCGGAGCGGATTGTCGAGGGATTGTGCGGCAGCGTTCATGCGCCGCGGATTGTACAAAAAAGTGCGGCCCCGCCGAGGCGGGGCCGCACACATCGCATCGCATCGAATATCGAGCTGTTACTCGAGTTCGGCCGGATTGTTGAACAACGCCGGCAGTCGGATGCTGCCATGGCCGCGTTGCGGGAATCCGGGCGCATTGCGATCACCCGGATTGAGGTTCGAGGCCGTGTCGTCCGGGGGGAACAACACGAGCTCGTTCAGGAACTCCAGCACCTGGAGCTGCTGGCTCTCGGGCAAGCTGGCAAAGGCATTACGAGAGTTCGTCGCCTCGCCACCGTGACGCAGGATTACTTCACGCAGATTGATGCTGCGTCCATCGTGACCATACGACGGTGAGCTGCCCACACCCCATAACGGCTCCGTCAGGAATTGCGTGATCATCGAGCCGTCGAACCTGCGCTCATGGAACGCCGGTCCGAGATCGTGACGCTTCAGGTCTGCGTAGTAGCGGAAGACCGTGAACGACCCACGATTCGGAACTTTGATGGTCGGATGACCACTACCGTCGTTCTGCTGAGTGAACAGGACCGACGCCGTCGAGAACATCCCGTTGAAGATGCCGCGCTGCGTGTCTCTCACCGTCTCAACATCGGCGACACGGCGATCATTGACGATCTCCATGTTCGGGATGTGACACGACGTGCAACCCAACGACACCAGCTTGTTCTGCCCTTCCTGGCCTTGGGAGCTCGTGCTTCGGTAGTGCCCAGGCTTGAAGTAGTTGAACAGGTAGAACTCCATGAAGTCCACGAGCGACTGCGGAATCTCATTACTGACTCCGTCGCCATCCGGGTCATCATTCACGCTGTTAGGCGGCGCGCGCTTCACAACGTCGGTTGCACCGTTCAACACCATGCCCGTCGGGGTCACCACGCGCGCGCCGGCGTTGCCCTGGATGGTCAACGTGTCGACGGCCTGGAGGCCCATCTCATCGTTGAACGCACCCACGACGAACTCGCGGATCGATGTAGTACCGCCTTCGTGGAATAACGGCTTGATGCGCAGATCGGGATCCACTCCGACGACACCGCTGGTGTTGACCGTGCCGTTCGGATTGGCACGGATCACGCCATAGCTGACGGATCGGTGTTGGAGGTTGCGCGTCTGCACCGAATTGCTGGCCCGGGCCGCATTGATCGCGTCGGTACGAATCTGGCGCAGACCCCTCGTGGCCTCGTCTGCCAGCTGTTCTGTGATTCCGAGACCGAACAGATGCGGCGCGTCGCGGCTGTCAGGCGCCGTGAACACGGCACCGCCGAAACCGGCAGAGCCGCGAGGACGAGCGTGACATCCGGCGCAGCTGTCCATCAAACCCGCACCAATCAGAGGCATGGTGTGGATGTTGCCCGACGGCGTACGTGGGCCCGCGCCCTGTGCCGCGGTGAACTTGCGCTGGAACAATTGACGTCCACGTCGGATTGCACGCGCGGGATCGCGCGCCATGATGAACGTCGAGGAACCGGGCGTGTTGAGGTCGCCTACACCTGCTCCAATTTGCTGCTGAAGCGACTTGAATATGCCTTCATTCTCCACGTTTGGTGTTTGAGTGAGATCGGTCAATTGCGCGTTCGCGGTCCCCGTGCAGCACAAAGCCGCAAAGAAGGCCGCAGGCATCCAAAGATGCCCTCTCGTCTTGCTGAACATTTAGAACTCCCTTCCGCCACTACCTTGTGGCGCGTTGCGTCCATCCAGATATCAACAACATTGTCTTCTAATCTCGCTCCGAGTCCTCTGAGCGTTCGTCCCTCGTCCCCTCACCGTTCTTCGAGCATCCCCATAGCAGCTCTAGAACTCGTCCAAAGATCTCGGAGCGTCCAACGGCAATGCACGAGTGGAAGAAAATGTTCCCCAATTCGTGTACGAATCGTTCGCCAGTCGCCGAAGGCGCGCACAGTTACAGTGCGTAGGCAGACGGGGTCAATACGCCAGTTTATAACTCATTGAGTTTACAGATGTTTCATATTGTCATCCTCGAACCGGAGATACCCCCGAACACCGGTAACTTGATCCGCCTCTCAGCGAATACCGGCTGTGAACTTCATCTGATCAAGCCGCTGGGATTCAGTCTGGATCGCAAATCAGTTCGTCGCGCGGGGCTGGATTACGACGAACTCGCAACCGTTCGCATACACGACGACTATCCCGCGGCGCGGGCGGCGCTGCCAAACGGGCGCTGGTTTGCCATCGAAACCGGCATGGCGCGAAGACACGTCGACGCGCGCTTCGCGGCCGGCGACGTATTGTTGTTAGGCTCCGAGCGCCGCGGGTTGCCGCCCGACGTGCTGGCGTCGATTCCGGTGCAGCAACGCCTCTCGCTGCCGATGCGTACGGGAAACCGCAGTTTGAATCTTGCCAATGCGGCTGCAATCGCGGTCTACGAAGCGTGGCGGCAACTGGATTTCCCCGGTGCCGCGCCCGCGCCCATTCCCTAGGGGAATCAGCCGGAGTTGGCGGCAGCTCACATAAGGAACATCCGCGCTCAAGTGGGGTGCGCGCGGGTCGATGCACCCAAAGCCGGCGAATTTGTTCCAGCAGGATCGCACCTGCATCGCCTCGGCGAGGATGTTCGTGAAAAAGCTGCTTACTGTGCCGCTCGCCACCTTGCTGTTGCTCAGCGGCTGCAGCGATTCCACCGAATCTGAAGTGATGATCGTGGAGGCTCACCAATCGGCCACGACTGTTGCCACGAGCCTTTCGCAGACTCATGTCTCACAGGCGGTGAACGACGAGCTGAGTCCACGCGTGCTGCGTCGATACGCGGCACTCGAAGTGAACGCCAGGCCGGTCGAGAGCCCGCTCATCGCGCTCGGCCGCAAGCTCTACTACGACCCGCGCCTCTCGAAGACCGGCGAGATTTCGTGCAACACCTGTCATCCGCTCAGCACATATGGTGCGACGAACACCCGCGTCTCGACTGGAATCGATGGCCGCCTCGGTCAGCGCAATGCGCCGTCGACGTACCACGCCGCGGGCCATTTCACGCAGTTCTGGGATGGTCGCGCGCCCACCATCGAGAAACAGGCCGTAATGCCGATCGAGAATCTCAACGAGATGGGCATGACGAAGGAACAAGCGGTCGTCGCCATCTCGCGCATCGCGGGGTATCGCGCGGATTTCACCCGCGCCTTTCCGGGGGAGGCGCATCCCGTGACCTTCGAGCGCATCGGCCTCGCAATCGCGGCGTTCGAGCGCGGTCTCGAAACGCCTGCGCGCTGGGACCGCTATCTGCGCGGCGACAAGACCGCCCTCAACGCGAAGGAAAAGGCCGGCGCAAAGTTGTTCGCGAACTTCGGCTGCATCGTCTGCCACACCGGCCCGTACGTGGGTGGCTCGATGTTCGAGCGGATCGGCGCCCGCGTGCCCTGGCCAAAGACGCAGGATCGAGGCCGGGCCTCGGTCACGGGCTCGCCGGCAGACGATCTCGTTTTCAAAGTGCCGAGCTTGCGTAACGTGGCCGAAACCGGGCCGTACTTCCACGATGGTTCCGCGCCGACGCTGGATGTGGCAGTGCGCATGATGGCGCGACACCAGCTCGGCCTGGAACTCGAGGACGAAGAGGTCAGTGAGCTCAAAGCCTGGCTGAACTCGCTGACCGGCGACCTGCCCACCGAATACATTCGCGAACCCGAGTTGCCGCCGGGATCGTGATGCGTCCGCCGCCACCGAAATCCGTCGGCGGAAAACTCGCGCTCGGCTTCATCGCCGTGGCGCTGGTTGCGATCGCGGTGGTCATCACGCCGATGACGTTGTTGGGTAAACGCGATGCCACGCAGCAGTTGCGCGGCAAGGCCCTGTTGTATGCGCGGCTGATCGAGCCGCAGCTGCGCACGGTGGTGGCCTTCGACGACACGCTGACCGCGCGCGAGGTATTCGCGCCGTTCGCTGCCGACAAGGACGTCGCGGGCCTCGCGGTATACACGGCTGCGGGCACGCTGATCGAAGGCTATGGCAGGCATCCGCCGAGCATCCTGCGTAGTCAGAAAATAGCGCCGCCCGGCGGCGGCCGGCTGCTGGTCGTCAGTCCGGTCATATCGCGCGAGGGGCCGGTGGGCACGCTGGCGGTGGTGCTGTCGACGGAATCCATCGCGACGGTCGTGAGTCGCAGCGCCACGACCGCGGCGATCTGCGGCGGCGCCGCGCTCGTCCTGGCGGCATTGATCGCCCTGGTGTTCGCGCGCTCGGTGTCGGTCCGCCTCAAGCGCATTGCCACCGCGGCCAACAAGGTGGCGGACGGAGACCTCGAGCAGCCCGATATCCTCGCGGGCGATAACGACGAGATCGGACACCTGGTGGGCGCGTTCAACGTGATGGTGGAAAAGCTGCGACGTCAGTTCGCGGAACGCAAGCAGCTCGCCGAGACCGAGCAGGCGCGTCTCGAGGCGCTCGTCGGCACGCGTACCGCGCAGCTCGAGGAAAGCCGCGAGCAGTATCGTTTGATCGCCGAGAGCACTCACGCAATTCCGTTCACCTATCTACCCGGCCGGCGCGCGTTCGCGTACATCGGGCCGCAGGCGCAAAAAACCCTGGGTCACCCGCTCGAACAATGGAGCGCGCCGGGCTTCTTCGAGTCGCTGCTGGCTCCCGAGCAGGTGTCCTCCGTCCGAGCGCACATTGAGAGTGCGAACGCTGGCGAAGCAGACTTCGAGTGCAGTGTACTGGCTGAATCCGGCGCGGCGCGCCAGCTGCGCTGTGTCGTCACGCACGGCGAGCTGCGCGGCGAGCCCTGCCTGCGCGGCCTGATGCTCGACATCACGCAGCAGCGCAAGCTCGAATCCGACCTGCAACAGTCGCAAAAGCTCGAATCGGTGGGGCGTCTCGCCTCGGGCGTGGCCCACGAAATCAACACGCCGGTGCAGTTCGTCAGCGACAACGTGCACTTCCTGCGCGATTCCACCGTGGACCTCATGAGTCTCATCGCGGCGTTGCAAAAGAGCAGCGCGGCGGTGCTTGCGGGCGATCCTTCAGTGGAAGCGGCCGAGGCCGCTGCTGCGGCCGAGAAGAAGGCCGACCTCACGTATCTCGTCGACGAAATGCCGAAGGCCTTCGCCGGCTGCACCGATGGTTTGAAGCGCGTGGCGACGATCGTGCGCTCGATGAAAGAGTTCGCGCACCCGGATTCGACCGAGATGTCGAGCGTCGATCTCAACCGCGCGATCGAGAGCACCATCGTCATCGCGAGCAACGAATACAAATACGTCGCCGACCTCGAAACGCACCTCGAGCAGATTCCACACGTGATGTGCTACGCGGGCGACGTGAACCAGGCGGTGCTCAACATCATCGTGAATGCCGCGCACGCCATCCAGGACGTCGTGGGCGAGGGTGGCGCCAAGGGCGAGATCGCGGTCGCGACGCGCCTGGACGGCAAGCACGTCGTGATCTCCATCCAGGACACCGGCGGCGGCATACCCGAGCACATTCGCGCGCGTATTTTCGATCCGTTTTTCACGACCAAGGTGGTGGGCAAGGGCACCGGGCAGGGACTGTCGATCGCGCACTCGGTGATCGTCGACAAGCACGGGGGCGATCTCACGCTCGAAACCGAGATCGGTGTCGGTACCACGTTCCACCTGCGCCTGCCGATCGACGGCAAGAGCGTCAAGGCCGAAACGTCCGTCGCCGCGTGAGCGCGCGGCCGGACCTCTAACTACTCAACCTCGCGGCGGATGGGCCGCGTCATGAGATCCTTGACCACGTCTTTGGCACTCTCGCGCTCGTAGAGGATGCGGTAGATGCCGCCCACGATGGGCATGTCGACCTTCTCGCGCAGCGCGACCGCGTGCACGGCGCGCGCCGCCTGGTACCCCTCGACCACCTGGCCGATCTCGCGCAGCGCATCTTCGACGCTCTTGCCCGCCGCGAGCCCGAGCCCGAAACGGCGATTGCGCGATTGATTGTCCGTGCTGGTCAACACCAGATCGCCGAGCCCCGCGAGCCCCATGAAGGTCTCGGCCTGTGCGCCGAGCGCGACGCCGAGGCGCATCACCTCGGACAGCCCGCGCGTGATGAGCGCAATGCGCGTGTTCGCGCCAAAGCCCAGGCCGTCGGACAGTCCGGCACCCACGGCGAGTACATTCTTGACGGCCCCGCCCACCTCTACGCCGACGATGTCGGTGGACGTGTATGCGCGGAAGTTGGACGCGTGCAGACTGGTGGCGAGCGCATGTGCGTACTCGGGGTCGGGCGAGGCGATGGTCATCGCGGTCGGCAGCCCCATGCCCACCTCGCGCGCGAACGTGGGGCCCGACAGCACGGCCACCGGGTACCGGTCGCCGAGCACGTCGTACGCGACCTGATGCGGTAGTTTGCCCGTGTCGAGCTCGAAGCCCTTGGTAGCCCAGGCGAGGCGCGCATCGCGCGCCAGCAGCGGCTTCAAGAGCTTCAGCAGCGCGCGCAGCGCGTGGCTGGGCACCGCCACGATAATAGCCGTGGCGCCGCGCATCGCCGCGGCCAGATCGTCGTGGACCTCGACACCGTCGGGGAATGCTCCGTCGGGTAGATAGCGCTGATTGCGCCTGGCGGTGCGCATCGCCGTGGCGTCGGCGGCGCTGCGACTCCAAAGTCGCGTCGGATGACCCGCACGCGCGAACTGGATCGCGAGCGCGGTGCCCCAGGATCCGGCGCCGAGGATGGCCACCGGTTCGGCTGTGAGGTCGGGGAAGGGAGCGCTCACGAGTGCCGCGGCGGCGCGTGTCCGTGCGAACCCGCGCCGCGCCGCGGAATCAGTTCGGCTGGCCCGGTGAGCCGCCCTGGCCGGCTTGCGCGCGCGCCTGCTCCATGCCGCGAGCGAACAGCTGGTCGAAGTCGACCGGCGGCAGCACGAAGTTCGGGAAGCCACCCTGGGTGACGAGCTGCGAGACCTGCACGCGCGCGTAGGGGAACAACACGGTCGGGCACACGGTGCCGATGGCGCGGCGGGTGTCGTCGGGCGACAGATTCTTCATGACGAACAATCCGGCCTGTTTCACCTCGACCAGAAACGCCGTGGCTTCGCCCTGCTTGGCGCCCACCGTGACCGTGAGGACGACTTCGTTGACGTCGGGTGCTACGACGTTCGCCGTCGTGTTGATGTCGAGCGAGATCTGCGGGCTCCAGTTGCCGTCGATACGCGGACCCTTGGGCGCCTCGTATGAGCAGTCCTTGAGATAGACGGACTGCAGCGAGAGCATGGGGCCGTTCGGGTTTTCGTTTGCCGCGGTGGCGGGCTGATTGTCCATGTGCGTTTCCTGTGTGTGAAAAGGGTCAGCGCCCTAACAACGAATCGAGCTTGCCCGATTTCTCGAGGGCATGCAGATCGTCGCTGCCGCCCACGTGTTGGTCGCCGATGAAAATCTGCGGCACGGTGCGCCGGCCGCTGCGCGTCTGCATCTCGGCGCGTTTCTCGGGCGCCGACTCGACATCGATCTCCTCGAACGTCACCTGCTTCGAGCTCAGCAGACGGCGTGCGCGATCGCAGTAAGGACACCAGCCGGTGCTGTACATGATGACGGGCGCGCTCATCACGCCGCCTTGGCGACCGGCAAGTTCTCGGCGCGCCATCCGGCGAATCCGCCGCGCAATGCGAACGCCTTGGTGAATCCCTGCGTATTGAGTTGTCGGACCGCCGCGGCGGCCAAGGAGCCGGAGCCGCAATAGACCACCACAGGCCTTTCCTTCCAGCGCTTGAGATGCTCGCTCGCGGTCAGGATCTGGTCCGACGAGAGGTGTTTCGCGCCGCTGACATGCCCGGCCGCGAATTCGTCGGATTTGCGGATGTCGAGCACGAGGGCGCCCTGATTCATGAGGCGGATGAGATCCTGCGCCGAGATCGCCGCCGCGCCGAGGGCGCGCGCCCGCGCCTCGTACGTGAGCACCATGATGAGGGCGAGCACGGCTACGCCCACGAGGATCGGGTGCCGGGTCGCGTATTCGACGAGCTGTTGCATGGTTGTTCGATTCGGGGATGCTTGGTGAAGCAGGGCGAGCGAAAAAGGGAGCGCATTATAGCGACCGTCCGTGTTTTCGCCGATTTTCGCGCGCGCTCGGTATTTAGAATATGACCATGCCCGCACGCCTGCCGTTCCTGCGTCCCGCGCTCCTCGCCGTGCTCGGGTTCGTCTTTGCGCGTGCGCCGGCGGCCGAGGACGCGAACCCCGCGAAAGCCGAGGCGGAATTGAAGGCCGTGCGCTCCCAGATCGACCAGGTGCGAGCCGAGATGGAGCGCGAAGCCGGCAAGCGCGACCAGCTCACCAAGGACATCGAGGAGTCGGAGAAAACGGTCGGCAGCGCGCGCGGCGAGCTCGAGAAACTGCGCCGCGAGCGCGCGGCCAACGATGCGCGGCGCGCCGAGCTGGCCGGCAAACGCGCCACGCAGGAGAACGCGCTCGAACGCGAACGCGCCGCACTGTCGGGCCAGATCCGCGCCGCGCAGATGATCGGCCGACGCGAGCCCCTCAAACTACTGCTCAACCAGGGCGACCCTGCGCAGTTCGGCCGCGTGCTGCAGTATTACCAGTACTTCGGACGCGCGCGCGCCGGGCAGATCGCCGCGATCAACGAACACCTCGGAGAAATCTCCACGCTCGACGCCGCGCTGACGGAGCAGGAGCAGCGGCTGGCGGCGTTGCTCGAGCAGCAGCGCGGCGAGGTCGCCCGCCTGCAGTCCGCGCGCGCTCGCCGCGGCCGCGCGCTCGCCTCCCTGGAGGCCGAGTCGAAGAACCGTGCCAGGCAGCTCGATCGCCTCAAGGACCAGCAGAGCGGAATCGAGAAACTGGTGCGCGAGTTGCGCCGCGCCCTCGAGCGCATCGACAAGTTCCCGACCGACAGCAAGGACGCCTTCGCCAAGCTGCGGGGCAAGCTCGCCTGGCCCGTCAGCGGGCGGCTGATCGCATCTTTCGGCCAGACCCGCGCCGGCGGCGTGAAGTGGGACGGCCTGCTGCTCTCGGGCGCGTCCGGCACACCGGTGCGCGCGGTGTCTCACGGCCGCGTCGTCTACGCGGATTGGCTCTCGGGGCTCGGGCTGCTTACGATCATCGACCATGGGGATGGGTACCTGAGCCTGTATGGCCACAACGAGCGACTCTATAAAGAGGTCGGCGAACGGGTTACTGCGGGCGACTCCATTGGGACGGTCGGCGACTCTGGCGGGCGCTCGGCGCCTGCACTGTATTTCGAGATCCGCAAGGGCGGCCGGCCGGTCGACCCGCGTCCCTGGTTCAAGAGCGCGGCCCCTTGAGCCCGTAAGGCTTTACGGAAGCCGAAACGCCAACTCCGTCAACGTCCTGAGGCCCGTCGTTGGGCGATGGTCCCGCTCTTGATGTCGTTCGAAAACTCCATGAAACCGTACGCGCAGCTGGTGCGCTCGCTTTTGCCGCGGGCGGCCTCCGTGACCCTGTTCGACAACGCGGGCAAGCTGCTGTGGTCGAGCGCCGCGAGCGCCAACTCCGAGCTGTTCGCGCTCGTGTTGCAGGCCACAGCGGAGCTCGAGCAAGACCGTGATGGCGTGGGCCAGCACTGCGCGCTGCCCGATGACGGCCCGGCCTATCTATTCTGGCTGCGCGACGACTCCAAGGGAGTGGCCGCGGTCGTTGCTGTCGTCTGCGCTGCGGGCCCGGACTCCAATCTGCTGCCGTTCTCCTACGTGCACGAGCATCTGAAGCCCGCGCTCGAGCTGCTGCGCCGCGACTTGCTGGCGCGCGCGGACATCGCGCTGCTCAACGAATCGCTGATGGCGCGCGACAAGGACCTCGAGCTGCTGCTGTCCGTGAACGGCAGTCATCCGGCAGCGGGCTCCGACGATCTGCAATCACTGCTCGCGAACGCCGCCAGCCATCTGAAGTGCGTGCTCGCCGGCATCGTCGTGCCCGACAAGGGGTTGGTGCTCACACACCCGGACGGTGGCGACGCCAGCATCCTCACCCGCACGCAGCGCCAGTTGATCGCGATCACGCAGACCCGCCGCGATCCGCTGGTCATCAATCGCATCGCCACGCAGGCGGGACATGTGGCGATTCCGTATCGCATCCTCGCGTGCCCGCTGCGCCAGGGATCGGGCCGCACGTCGGGCGTGCTCGCGTTGTTCCGCCGCCTCGCAGCACCCGAGTTCGTGGGTCGCGACGTGCATCTCGCCGATCTGGTCGCCCACAAGATCGCGGCCAGCATCGAAACCAGCTACGACGCCCTGTCCGGCCTGTTGACGCGCGCCGCACTCGAGCAGCGGGTCAAGCTCATGTTCGTCGATCCCGAGTCGGTGGGACGGCGCTGGAGCCTGCTGTACGTCGACATCGACGAGCTGCACGTCATCAACGAGAACTTCGGCATGCACGTCGGCGATCAGGCCATCGGCCAGATCGGCGATCTGCTGCGCAAACACCTGCCGCCGTCGTCGGTCGCGGCGCGCATCTCGGGCGACCGCTTTGCCGTCGTGATGCCGTCGGACATCGACGAGGCCTCGATGTTCGGCGAGGGTCTGCGCGAGGGCGTAACGCGCCTATCTACTGCCGGAGTCGACGCGCGCTTCCGCCTGTCGATCAGCCTCGGCGTCACGCTGTTCAGCGGTCGCGAAGGGGAGCTCGGCCGCTCGCTGGCCGAGGCGGAATCCGCATGCAAGGCCGCCAAGGACCGTGGCCGCAACCGGCTCGAGACGTTTCAGGAAAACGACGTCAGCATCATCCGGCGTTTCACGGACATCAACGTCGCGACGGACGTGCGCGCCGCACTGGCCGAGAACCGACTGCGACTCGACGCACAGATGATCGTGCCGTTCGGCGGACTCGCCGACGCGCGCCCACACTACGAGCTGCTGCTGCGCATGCTCGACCTGGAAGGCAACACCATCGGCCCGGACCGATTCCTCTCGGCGGCGCTGCGTTACCAGATGATGCCCACGATCGACCGCTGGGTGATAGCGACCGTCATCGACCTGCTGCGTCCGCACCGCGAATTGCTGGTGAACGCGCCCGTGACGTTCACGATCAATTTCTCAGGGCAGTCGCTGACCGACGAGGAATTCCCCGACTATGTGATCCGCAGCATCGAGAGCAGCCGCATCAACCCGGCGGTGTTTTGCTTCGAGCTCACCGAGAGCGCCGCGGTTGCGAGCATGAAGGACGCCGAGGCGCTCATGTCGCGCCTGCGCAAGCTGGGCTGCGGCGTAGCGCTGGACGATTTCGGCACCGGCCTGTCCTCCCTGTCCTACCTGCGCTCGATGCCGGTGAGCATGCTCAAGATCGACGGCAGCTTCGTGCGCGACATCCTGCGCGACGAACGCGCCGAATCGATGGTGCGCGCGATCGCGCAGCTCGCGCGCGCCATGGATATCGTCACCGTCGCGGAATACGTCGAGACCGAGGAGATCTGCACGCGCGTGCGTGCGCTCGGCGTCGACTACGGACAGGGATTCGCCATCGCGCGGCCCGTACCGGTTCAGGAAGTGCTCGACGTGCTGCCGGTGCTCGCGGCCGCGACGCCGGGCGCGTTCCTGATCGACGAGCCCGCCCGCAACACTGGCTGATCCCGCAGCGGGTGAGTACGCAATACGGGCTGAGGTCGATACGGCCTTCGGTTAGGATGGCCGCCCATGAAGCTGGTGGCTCTCGGGATAGGAATCGGACTCCTGATCGCGCTCGGCGGCGTCGGCGTGGCGAAGTTCGCCGCATCGCCCGCGGATGCTCCCGTTCGGGAAGCGCGCACCCGCGCATTCGATCGCGCCACGAAGGCCCCGCTCTCTGCGGCCGACGACGCGCGGTTCGCCGAGGTCATGGAGCGCGTACGGCACGACTATGTCGACGAGGTTGCGAACCCCGCGCTCATCGACGACGCGTTGCGTGGCCTGGTCAACGGTCTGGATCCTTATTCTTCCTATCTAGACGCCGAGCAATACGCCGACCTGCGGGTCAGCACCGCCGGCACCTACGCCGGCATCGGCATCGAAGTGTCCACCGCCGAGCGCGCCTTGCGCGTGGTACGTCCTTTTCGCGATTCGCCGGCCGCGGCGGCCGGCATCCACAGCGGCGACCTGATTTCGGCCATCGATGGCGAGCCCGTCGGCGGGGATCTGGACGGCGCCATGGCGCGCATGCGCGGACCGCGCGGCTCGCGCGTGGTGCTCGCGGTGGTGCGCTCCGGCCAGAAGCTGCCGCTCGAGTTCACCGTCGAGCGTGCACAGGTGGAGGTGCACAGCGTGGCCATAGTCGTGCTCGAAGACGTGCTGTACGCACGCATCACGAATTTCAGCGAGACGACCGCCGAAGATTTCGCCGCCGGCGTCGCGCGCGCGCGCCGTGATCTCGGTCGCAAGCCGCGCGGCGTCGTGGTCGATCTGCGCAACAACCCAGGGGGCGTGCTCGAATCCGCGGTCGAGGTGGCCGATCAGTTCCTCGAGAGCGGTCTCATCGTCACGGCCGACGGGCGCACGCCGGCCGCGCGCTTCCGCATGTCGGCCACGCCCGGCGACGTGCTGCCCGGTGTGCCCGTCGTCTTGCTCGTCAATGGCACCACCGCATCGGCGGCGGAAATACTCGCCGGCGCCCTGCAGGATCATCACCGCGCCGTGTTGTTAGGCCGGCGCACGTTCGGCAAGGGCTCCGTGCAGACGGTGATGCCGCTCGCCGACGGCCGCGCCATCAAGCTCACCACCTCGCGCTACTTCACGCCCGCCGGACGATCCATCCAGGGTCATGGAATCGAGCCTGAGTACCTCTTCGACGCGGTCGACTCGATCGACGCCTCGGACACGGAATTGCTCGACCTCGACGATCCGCGCACCCGCCAGATCCTCGCCCGGCGCGATGCCGGCGTGCAGGCGGCGCTCGACCTGCTCAAAGGCCGCAAACCGCGCGGCGCAGGACTCACCGCCAGCGCCGCTTCCGCCGCGAGGAAATGACACCAAGCATGGAGCTCATCAACTGGTTCGTCGACCTCGTCCTGCACCTCGACAAGCATCTCGTCGAGCTGCTGCACGACTATCATTTTTGGGTCTATCTCATCCTGTTCGCCATCGTGTTCGCCGAGACCGGCCTCGTGGTGACGCCATTCCTGCCGGGCGACTCGCTGCTGTTCGCGGCCGGCGCCCTCGCCGCGGTCGACACCAGCGGCACGCTGTCTGCGGGCGTGTTGTCGGTGGTGCTCATCGTTGCCGCCATCGCCGGCAACACGGCTAACTACCATATTGGCCGGTGGATAGGTCCAGCGGCGTTCGCCGGCAGGATCCGCTTCCTGAAGGTGGAATACCTGCGGCGTACCGAGGTGTTCTTCACGCGCTGGGGCACGTGGACCATCGTGCTGTCGCGCTTCGCGCCCATCATCCGTACCTGCGCGCCGTTCGTCGCCGGCGTCGCGCGCATGCCGTACGCGCGCTTTCAGACGTTCAACGTGCTCGGAGGCGTCGCGTGGGTGCTGATCTTCATCTGGGCCGGCTTCTTCTTCGGCAACATCCCATTCGTCAAGGACAACTTCGGCTTCGTCACGATCGGCATCGTCGTGCTGTCGCTCGTGCCCGTGGCCTGGATGGCGTTGAAGAAATGAGCGGCAAATACCGCAGTTTCGCGCACCGTGTCGACATCGCCGTGCCCGTCGAGCGCGTGTGGCGCGCGCTCGCCGATTCGAGCGTGCTGGCACGCTGGGCAGCCAGCGGCGCCACGATCACGCCGCGCGAGAAGGGCCGCCTGCACATCGTGTTCGGCGGTGACGTCGAGCTCGATGCGCACATCGACGTGCTGGTCACCGCGCAACGCATGCGGCTCATACTTTTGCCGACGCCGGGCATGCCGACCTCGGACGCCGTCATCGTCGAGGATTTTCTGTTCGAGCGCGTCCAACCTGCCAGCACGATCCTACGTCTGTTGACTTCGGGAGTGCCGGCGGCACCGAGCTGGGTGACGTACTATCTGAACAAGCGCCGCTACTGGGAGCTCGCATTGACCCGGCTCAAGGTGTTCCTCGAGAAGGGCCACGACCAGCAGCAAACTTCACGGGAAAGGTACTGAGATGGCGGGTTTCATTCTGCGAGGACTCATCGCCGCACTGGGCCTGTGGGCCGCCACCGAGGTCTTCGAGGGTTCGATCAGCATCGACAACGCCACCACGCTGGTTTTCGCGGGCCTGTTGTTAGGTCTGGTCAACGCCATCGTGCGTCCGTTCGCGCTGCTGCTGTCACTGCCGGCGCTGTTGTTCACGCTCGGACTATTCCTGGTGGTGATCAACGCCGCGATGCTCGGACTGGTCGCGCTGATATTGCCCGGTTTCACCATCCCCGGCGGCTTCTGGTCGGCGGTCGGCGGCGCGCTGGTCGTCAGCGTCGTGAGCTGGATCGGCTCGTGGTTCATCGGCTCGCGCGGCCGCGTCGAGGTCATGCGCCCGAAGCGATGAGCTCATGGTGCCGGGCAAAACGTGGGTTAGCAGGAAAAGAGGGTCGGGAAAAAGAGGACAGATCTCCCCATAAATTGATCTGCCCCTTTATCCGCACTTCGCGCTGAGCGGCATCGTCCGCAGATCCTCCGCGTTCGACGCGTCCGCTTCCACGTCCGGAAATTCGATCTCCGCCTCGACCATCGCGCCCGAAGCGTCGCGGATGTTGGTCAGTCCGCGATAACGCATGAGCCGCCGGTCGCGGTCGCGATAGCTCACTTCGATGTCCGGCAGGATCCAGCCGAGCGGCCCCGCGAGCGACAGCCGGAAGACGCTCATTGGCTCGTCGGCGACGCGGTCGGCGCGCACCTTGCGCACCCGGAATGGCAGCGTGCCCAAACGGCTCGGCACCAGGAACGGCACTTCGAGCGCCGTGCCGACTGCAAGCGGTTCCCAATTGCCGCGCACGAATTCGTCGAAGCCCGCATCGGCGACGAATGGCCCGCGTGGCCCGCGTGGCCCGAGCATCGCCGAGCGCGTGTTTACGTCCTGCGGCCCACGCACGAACACGCGCCAGCCGCCGCCCTCGCGCGCCAGTCCTTCGAAAACCCCGCTGCGCGCGTCGACCAGCGTGAACGTGGGCGCGTTGCGGTCGGCGCCGAACACCAGCTCCTTGCGCGCGAACGGCGCCGCGCCGGTCGCGCATTGGTACACGACGAGACGGCGCTCCTCCCCGACCGGGTCGCGCGACACGAAGTGCCTCTCGACGTAGAGCAGTTGGCCGGAGTCGAGACTGCGCGCGTGGCCAACGAAGGCGAGATCCTCGGTGCCGGCCACGGCGCAGCCGAGCAGGAACAGCCAGCCAGAGAGGAAATGCGCGCGCATGACAGGGCATACGTCGGCGGCATCAGCGTGGATGCAAGGCGCTCAGCCCGCCGTCGATGGATCCTTCTGCTGATCCTCATCGAGCCTTTTGGCATTTTTCTGCGGCCAGCTCACCAGCGCGACTCCCGCGAACATGATTGCCATTCCGGTGAGCTGGTTGGCATTCAGCGACTCACCCAGAAACCACCACCCGAGCAGCGCCGCAATCGCCGGATTCACGTAGCTGTAGGTGCCGACCACCGCCGGCGTGGTGTTCTTCGCGAGCCACGAGAACGCGGTGTAGGCGATGCAGGAGCTCGCGACCGTGAGATACGCCATCGCGATGAGGCCGGGTTGCGACCAGCGCCATTCGGACGCCTCGCCGACCGCGAGCCCGACCGCCGTCATCATCGCGCCGCCTAACAACATCTGCATGGCCGAGAACGCCAGCAGGTCGAGCTTCGAGTGCACGTTGCGGATGTACACCGTCGTCGCCGACCACACCAGCACCGCGAACAGGATCAGCAGCTCCATGCCGAAGTGATGTGTCGCGACCGGACCCCGTGGCCAGACGATGAGCCCCGCGCCGCCGAAGCCGATCACCAGGCCGATGAGCGTGCGGCGATCGAGCGCGTGCGCGCGCGCTCCACGCGTCGCCAGCAGCGCGATCCACAGCGCCGCCGAAGCGTTGAGGATCGCGGTCTGGTTGGACGCCACGTACTGCATGGCCCAGTTGGTACTGCCATTCGGCAGCAGCACGCTGCCGACCGCGACGATGAACAGGTGGCGCCATTCGGTGGCGTCGAGATGGAACTTGCTACCGAGCGCGAGCGCGGTGACGCCTAACAGAAAGCCGGCCGCGATGAAGCGGATGCCGCCGAACAGCAGCGGCGGCAATACGTGCACGCCGATGCTCGCGACGGCGTACGTCGAGCCCCAGATGATGTAGATCGCGGCGAAGCAGAGGATGAGCTTCGCGCGGCGTGACGGGGACGCCGGCACTTATGCTTCGCGCGCGCCCCCGCGCTTGCCGACGCCGTACATCCACCAGCCGATCGCCGCGAGCAGGGCGAGTCCGGCCCATTCGCCCAGCGATCCGCCGAGCTGCAGTCCGCCCGGCAACGCCAGCGCGTCGCCACGACCCGCCGCGACGATCGGAATGGCCATGAGGATGCCCATGAGCGCCTCGCCCGTGATGAGGCCGGCCGCGAACAGCATGCCCTTGCGGTTGCGCTTCTCCGTCTCGTCTTCAGAGAGACCCGCGCCGAAACCGCGCGTGACGAGATAGTTGAGCAGGCCGCCGAGGAAGATCGGGACCATCGTTTCGAGCGGTAGATAGATTCCGATGGCCGCGGCCAGCACCGGCACCCTGAATGGTGCCTTCTTTGCCTTGAGTACCAGGTCGAAGATGATGACCACCACGCCGATGACCGCGCCAATGGCGATCATGTTCCAGGGCAGATGGCCACCGAACAACCCTTTCGCCACCGACGCCATGAGGTTCGCCTGCGCGGCTTCGAGCGGGTTCGGATGCTCTGGTGTCGCTACACCGATGCCGTACGCCTTGGCGAGCAGGTTGAGCGTAGGCGCCATGATGAGGGCGCAGGACACCGAGCCGATGGCCAGCATCACCTGCTGGCGCCAGGGCGTGGCGCCGACCAGATATCCAGCTTTCAGATCCTGCAGGTTGTCTCCGGCAACGCAAGCCGCGCAACACACGACGGCGCCGATCATCACCGCGGCGACCGGCCCGATCGTCGAGGTCTTGCCGAGGAAGCCGAGCAGAACGAGCGCCGCGAACAGGATGGTCGCGATCGTGATGCCGGACACAGGATTGTTCGAGGAGCCCACGAGGCCCGCCATGTACGCCGACACCGAGCAGAACAGGAACCCCGCGACGACCATGATCACGGCCATCGCGAAGCCGATGCTCACGCTGTCGACGATGGTGTAGTAGAGAATGCCGAGCGGCACCGTGAACAGCACGGTGCCGGCGAGAACCCACTTCATCGGCAGGTCGCGCTCGGTGTGCGCGATGTTCGCGGCGCTGCCCGCTCGTGCGGCGGCCAGGCCGCTCTTCACGCCCGACACGATGGAGTGCCGCAGGGTGATCAACGCCCACAGGCCGCCGACCAGCATGGCGCCGACGCCGAGATAGCGGATCTGCGTGCTGCGCAGGATCTGCGCCGACGCCTCCGCGCAGTCCGCGGCGGAGAGGTTCGCGCATGCGCCGGCGATGCGCGCGGCGAGTTCCGGATTCCCGTCGAGGAAATACGCGTGATAAATCGGGATCGCGATGTTGAACGACAGCAAACTACCCGACACGACCACGGCGCCGATGTTGAGGCCGACTATGTAACCCACGCCGAGCAGTGCCGGCGAGATGTTGGTGCCCATGTAGCCGAGGTATTTGCCCACGAAGCCGCTCGCGAGCGCGCTGTCGGGAATGAAACGCAGGCCGCTCGCCGCCAGCAGCTTGCCGATGCCGCCCGCGAGGGCCGAGACGCCCAGCACCTTGACGCCGGCGGCCGGATTCTCACCGGCGCGCAGCACTTCGGCTGCGGCCTTGCCTTCGGGGAAGGCCATCTGCTGGTCGACGATGAGCGAGCGGCGCAGCGGCACCGAGAACAGCACGCCTAACAAGCCACCGAGGCCAGCGATGGCAAGCACCCACCAGTACTTGAAATCGGGCCAGTAACCCATGAGCACCAGGGCCGGCACGGTGAAGATGACGCCCGAGGCGATCGATGTGCCCGCGGAGGCGCCGGTCTGCACGATGTTGTTCTCGAGGATGCCGCTGCCGCCCAGCGCACGCAGTACGGCCATCGAGACCACCGCGGCGGGAATCGCCGAGGCGATGGTCATGCCGGCGAACAGGCCGAGGTAGGTGTTGGCGGCCGCCAGCACCATGGCCAGCACCACCGCGAGGATGATGGCGCGCACGGTGAGCTGCGGCGCGCTCGCATCGTTGACGTTGGCGTTCATCCAGCTACTCTCCCCAGCCGCAGGTTTCGCCGCGATTCTGCTCGGCCAGCCAAGCCTCGAGCGGCTTGAAATAGGCGATGATCGCCGAGGCGTCCATCTGCCGCGTGCCCGTCAGCTTCTCGAGCGTGTCCTGCCACGGCTGGCTCGCTCCGCGCGCCAGCATGGCGGCGTACTTCTCGCCGGCTTCCTTGCTGCCGAAGATGGAGCACTCGTGCAGCGGGCCCTTGTTGCCCGCAGCCTCGCACAGCGCCTGGTGGAACTGGAACTGCAGGATGAACGACAGAAAATAGCGCGTGTACGAGGTGTTACCGGGGATGTGGTACTTCGCGCCCGGATCGAAATCCTCTTCCGTGCGTCCGACTGGCGCGGAGACGCCCTGGTATTTCTCGCGCAGCTCCCACCAGCCCTTGTTGTAGTCGCCGGGCTCGATGCGGCCGTCGAACACGCGCCAGCGCCATTCGTCGATGAGCTTGCCGAACGGCAGGAAGGCGATCTTGTCGAGCGCCATCTTCATCTGCTGATTGATGACCGCTTCGTTCGAGGGCTTCACCGCGCTCACCAAGCCAATGCGGTGCAGGTACTCCGGCGTCACCGAGAGATTCACCGCGTCGCCGATGGCCTCGTGGAAGCCGTCGTGCGCGCCGTCCTGGAACAGCGACGGCTGGTCCTTGTACCAGAGGTAGTAATAGACGTGGCCGAGCTCATGGTAGACCGTGAACAGGTCTTCCTCGAGCGGCCGGATGCACATCTTGATGCGCACGTCGTCCTGGTCGTCCATGTCCCAGGCGCTGGCATGGCAAACCACTTCGCGGTCGCGCGGGCGCGTGAACATCGATCGCTGCCAGAATTTCTGCGGCAGCGCCGGAAAACCGATCGAGGTGTAGAAGGTCTCGGCGGACTTCGTGATCCTGACCGCGTCCCAGTTCTGGGCCTTGAGCTGGCGATCCGCCGACTCGATGCTGGCGCCCGGATAGGGCTTGAGCAGGTCGTCGTAGACGCGGTTCCACTGCTGCGCCCACATGTTGCCTAACAACTGCGCCGGGATCGGCTTGCCGTCCGGCACCTTGTTCTTGCCGAATTTCTGCGCAAGGCGCTTGCGGGCGTAGCAGTGCAGGCTGCTGTACAGCGGCTTCACCTGCTCGTAGAGGCGCGCGGCTTCCTTTTCGAAGTCGGCGGCCGGCATGTCGTACTTCGATTGCCACAGCACGCCGAGATTCTCGTAGCCGAGTTCGCGTGCCCCTTCGTTCGCGAGTTCGACGAAGCGTTGATACTTCGCGCGCATCGGACGCGCGATCGAATGCCAGCCCACCCAGGCCTCGGTGATCTGGTCGAAATTGCGGCTGGTCGCGATGACTTCGCCGAGCTGCTCGAGGTTCAGGCAGCCCTTGTCGTCCTGCTCGACGGACAGCAGCGTCTTCGCCTGCGGGCAGTACTTGCCCTCGCCGTACATGGACTCGAGGCTGCTGGAGAGTTCGGACAGCTCGCGGCGTTTGGCGGCGTCCGCCGGCGCCGGCGCGCTCACGCCGAACGACAACAGCTTCAATGCGCGCGCGGTTTCGGGCGCCAGCTTGCGCCGATCGAGGCCCTTGGCCTCGGCGGACTTGCGGCTGTAGAACTCGAGCGTGCGCTCGAGCGCGCGTGAATTGAGGTACTCGGTGTCGGGCGTGATGTACGTCGATTGCGCGAAGCCCGCGGCGCTGGATTCACGATTGATCTCGACCAGCTCCGTGTTCAGTTCGCTGACGAATTCCGCGGCCAGGAGTTTCGGCGGCGGCTTGGTGCCTGGGCCGCCGCAGGAAACGAGCAGGCCGACGGCCGCCAGGGTGGCGGTGCCGAGTAGAGTGTGGGCGCGGCTCATTTTTTGTCTCCGATCCAGCTGCGCAGGGGCCGCGAGATGAGCAGGATGAGCACGCCGGCGCTCGCGCCGATGATCGTCATGACGGTGAAGATCTGCGGCATCTGGTCGGCCTTGGCCTCGGCGAACTGTCCGCCCACCAGTCCGGCGATCGTATTGCCGATGGCCGTGCCGAGGAACCACGTGCCCATCATGCGGCTGACGAATTTCGCGGGCGCCAGCTTGGTCACGTTCGACAGGCCCACCGGCGACAGGCACAGCTCGCCGAACGTGTGGAATAGATAGGCCAGCAGCAGCCAGACGGGGCCGACCTTGCCACCGGTCGATACGACGAACTTCGCGGCGAAGATCATCACCAGGAATCCGACGCCGAGCAGCAGCAGGCCGACGCCCATCTTGAGCGGTGCGGAAGGGTCGAGATTGCGCGCGCCGAGCCACACCCAGAACCACGCGAACACGGGCGCGAAGATGATGATGAACCAGGGATTCGCGGACTGATACCACGAAGCGGGGTGCTGGCCGTCGGCGAACCAGCTGCCGAGTGCCGAACGCTCGGTGTAGTCGAATGCGAAGGTGTTGAACGTGGTGCCTTGCTGCTCGAATCCACCCCAGAACAGCACCGCGCAGAAGAAGAACACGATGATGACGCCGATGCGCTTCTTCTGGATGGTGTCGAGTCCCCCGAAGAACAGCACGTAGCCGAAGAACGCGACGGCGAGCGCCACCTGGCAGACGAACAGTCCCATGGCGAGCTGCTCTTTGCTGGGCGGGTTCTCACGGGCAAACAACCCGACGGCGAGCGCGGCCGCCGCCACTGCGATGGCCGCGACCATGCCCCACGTGCGCTTGCGCGCGGCGGGCGGCACATCGGTCGGAGGCAGCCCCGCGTTGCCCAGATGGCGTTGCGAGGAGATGAAGTAGAGCGTGCCTAACAAGGTCGCGATTCCGCAGACCAGGAAGCCCAGCCGCCAGTTCACTTTCTCGCCGAGCATGCCCGCCGCGATGATGGGACCGACGAAGGCGCCGAGGTTGATGCCCATGTAGAAGATGGAGAATCCGGCGTCGCGTCGCGTGCCGGGCTGCCCCTCGTACAGCGCGCCCACCACCGACGATACGTTCGGCTTCAGCAGGCCGATGCCGACGACCATCACGAACACGCCCGAGTAGAACAATGCCTGTGGCGCCGGAATGGCGAGCATGAAATTGCCGGCCGCGATGAACAGGCCGCCGATGAAGATCGCCTTGCGCTGGCCTATCAGGCGGTCCGCGATCCAACCACCTGGAATGGCGAGCAGATAGGCGCCGCCGGCGAACAGCGCGTACATCGCGCCGGCCTCGGTGCCGCTGAGCTCGAAGCCCGGATTGGGGGCGACCGTGGCCGCCGTGAGAAACGGCAGCAACATGGTGCGCATGCCGTAGTACGTGAAGCGCTCGAAGAATTCCACCATGAAACAGGTGATGAGTCCGCGCGGATGACCGAAGAATTGTTTGCCTTGATCGGGCGACCCAACGGTCGTCGTGGTCGGTTCAGACATCTTGTTTGTGCCCCGAATTTTTATCGGCGCCGTTGCGCCGCGATGCCGCGCAGTCTGACCCAACCGCACGGGCGCCAGCAAGGCGCCGGGAAAACGGGGACATTCCTCGTTTCCTAAGCCAAAGGTTGGAGTGCTCGCTCCCTACGGCAGGGAGGAACGTGCGAGGTCAGACTTCAACGTTCTGCCCGCGGAGTGGGAAACGAGGAATCTCCCCATTTCTCACCGTACCCTTTTTCAGCCGCTCAACTCGCGCCGGCTTCTTCGGATTTGGCGTCGCCCGCCTCGCGGCGCATCTTGGACATGAGGCGCGCCATGATGAGCCCGCCCTCGTAGAGCAGGTACATCGGCACGGCCATGATGCACTGGGAAACCGCGTCGGGCGGCGTGAGGAACGCGGCTACGACGAAGATGCCGATGAGCACGTAACCGCGGTTGGCGGCCAGCTTCTCGACGCGCACTACACCCGAGATGACCAGCAACACCACCGCCACGGGCACTTCGAACGCGATGCCGAACGCGAAGAACATCGTGATCACGAAGTCCATGTAGTTCGCCATGTCCGTCATCATCTTCACGCCCACCGGCGCGGTGGTCGTGAGGTATTGGAACATCACCGGGAATACTAGGAAATACGCGAATGTGGCGCCGATGTAGAACAGCAGCACCGCGGACACCAGCAGCGGCACTGCGAAACGCTTCTCGCGCCGGTACAGCCCCGGCGCGACGAACGCCCAGATCTGGTAGATGACGACCGGCATCGCGGCGAACAGCGCGACGTAGAACGCCAGCTTGAACGGCGTCATGAATGGCGCGATGACGCTGGTAGCAATCAGCGACGTGCCCTCGGGCAGCTTGTCGATGAGCGGTTGCGCGACGATCGTGAACAGCTCGTTCGCGTAGGCCATGCACGGAATGAACACGACCAGGATGGCCAGCATCGCCTTCATGAGCCGGTTGCGCAGCTCGAGCAGGTGCGACATCAGCGTGCCTTCGGCCAGCTGCTCGCCTTTCTTGTCGTCGCTCACGGCGCGGGACGCGAGCCGCCGTCGCGCGGGGTAGTTAGGTCGAGCTCCGACTGCACGCCATCGTCCGTCGGGGGCTGCTCCGGGGCGTCGGGCTGGCGATTCGCAGCATGCATGTGATGGTCCGGCGGATAGAACTCCTCTTCGGGCTCACGGTGTGGCGCGGATGACTCGGGCGCGGGCGTCGACGGCATGGTGGCAGCGGGAGTGGAATTGGGCGCCGGCTTGGATTCGAGTGAGGTGTCGATGCCCGGGTCGACGTCGAATTTTCGCTCGAGGCTGGTCGCCTCTTCTTCGAGCTGCTCGCGGAACTGGCGCGCCATCGCGCGCGCACGGCCGACCCAGCGCCCGACCTGCTGCGCGAGCTTTGGCAGCTTCTCCGGCCCGAGCACGATGAGCGCGAGCGCG
>JAYTOI010000181.1:0-19636 GCA_043747875.1 Pseudomonadota bacterium
ATTGCGGTCACAGAGCTTCGCCAGCGTCTCATCGTTGACGATGCTGTTGTCGCGGTTGTAGACGATGACGCCGATGGACACCGCGCGGCACACCGCCTCGATGTGCGCCATGAGGCCGCGCTGCTCGGCATTCACGAGATACTGCGGCAGCAGCAGGATGCCGTCGGCGCCCTTCGCTTCGGCGGTGCGCGCGAGCTGGATCGCCATCGTCGTGCCGTATCCGCAGCCGACGATGACCGGCACGCGGCCGCGCGTCTCGGCCACCGCGGCACTCACTACTTCGCCATGCTCGTCGGCGCGCAACGAGAAGAACTCGCCCGTGCCACCGGCCGCGAACAATCCGGAGATCTCATGTTCGAGCAGCCGGCCCACGTGCGCGCGGTAGGCGGCGGGGTCGAAACGGTCGTCGGCATTGAAATGCGTGACGGGGAACGACAGCAATCCGCGCCCGATGCGCTCGGCCATCTCAGTGGGTTTCATGCTCATGGGCCGACTGTAAGACATGTAGCGATGAGCTGCCAGGCGATGCGGGACGCCTCAGGCGTGGATGGATGGTCGAGCTTCGAAGATCGCCCAACTACCCGCGTCTCGGGCGGACTCGGCACCTGCATCCATCGCAGCGGTGATGCGACGCTGGCGCGGGTGCGGGTGCCGGCCGTCACCATCGAGACTTCGGACCCGTACTTCCCACCGGTGCACCCGCTCGGAGCTGTTGCAACTGCGACACGATGGCATCGTGCAGCGCGGACCCTTTCAGGTGAGCCAACTGGCGCAGCGTGTAGCGCTTGGACAAGTTCTGTGCGATCAAGACACCCACGTAGTATCCAGCGCGCGCCGGATAGCCATCGGGCGCCTTGCCGCCCTCGAAGTAGCGCGCGTAGGTCGACTCGCTTCGCTCCTCGAGATGTGCGAGCAACTCCGTGGCGATGGCGGACAGGTGTGGACGCGCGCGCTCGGGAATGCCGGGTTGCAAGAGCGCGACGTCGAGACCGACATCGGGGCTCATGCGCCAGCTCACGAGAGTAGCCAGCCCCTCGCTCCACAATGCCGCCTCGATCGTCGGAATGGCCGCCTCGTCGACTCCCAGCACACCGGTCGCCTGGTGGTGGTAGATGTGGAAGGTCTCGTGATCGATCAAGACCTTCAGAACATCCAACCTGTGAATCCGGGGGATGACGTCGGGAGCGAAGATGATGCGGTATCGACCGTTCACCGCGGTGGCGGCGCCATCCATGTTGCCGAAACTGGGGGCGATGTAGAACGTGAAATCACAGCGGAAGTCCGGAAAGGTTTTCCGGAAGGCTTGCATGTAGCCAGGCACGTTCGCGGCGAGATACCGCCCGGCAGCGGTGACTTCCGACCGGTGAGCGTCGGCGTATGTTTTTTCACGCGCGATTTTGGAGTTCCACGTCGCACCGCTGGGCAGGCGAACGAACTTGTCGTTGTAGAGGTCCGGGTGAGGATCGATGACCGCGGTACGCATCTGCGCGGCGGGGTCTTTCCCCGCCAATGCCTGCCAATACGCGGGAATCAGATCGACGACGGTGCAGTGATCAGTGGCCGCGCAGGCGGGAACGAGCCACAACGACCACAGGAGGAATACCAGAAACTGCGAGCGAGCCATGTCGCAGAGTAGTCGGTTTGTTTTCTGCTCGATACCTCGGACGGCAGCCTCACTGCCGGTGCCCCTCCCCGGGGCTGCTTGGGCCCATTCGCCGACCTTCAGCCATAGCCGTGATCGGCATACTGCTTCTCGCCCTGCCCGCTTGCGCCAGTGGCCGCCGGGCACCGAGGGAATAGACGTCGGCCTCGTGATCGCGCCGCGGTCGCGCTGAGGCGATCGCGAATCTAGTTAGACGCTGCTCTCGCCGGGGCACTTCCGGCCTCGGCCGGCAAGGTGTACGACTCCTCGATCAGCTCGCGCACACGCTGTCGTGACGACGTGGCATCTTCGGGCTCCTCCCGTTCGACGGCGGCTATCTTCTCCGCCAGTCCCTCGTCCTTGATGCACACCCGTATCCAGCTCGAAACCTCGCCGCGGTTCCAGTGAAACCGCCACGTGTCCTCGTCCACGCCGTCGGCCAGATCCAGGAACACGATCAGGTTGTGGGCGCGCAGCTTGAGCTTGCCCTCCGCACCCCGGAAAAAGAATGAGCGGTCCTCCGGCAGCGAACCCTCCGAGTACTTGCGCAGGTGCCGCCGCCTCTCCATGCGGGCGGGCTCGAGCACCATGCGCTGCAGGCCGACGCCAGCATCCTTGTGCCACAACAACGCTTCACCCTGCGGAATCTTTTCTGCCGGCACGACGGGAGCCGGGATGCCATTCGCCTGCGCAAACTCGTGCACCATCTCGCGCGGCTTCTCGCCGATGACGACCAGAGTATCGACGAGCCGAAGCGCCGTCGCCGCGACCACGCTCGGCGTCACGCTCACGAGCAGAGTGCCGTCGAGCCGTTGCGGCAGCACGACGTCGGTCGGCTGCCACCCCGCCGGCATCACGTGGTGGGCCTCGTCGACGACCAGCCAGTGCGGCCGGCCCGTCTTTGCGCGCAGATCGCGAATCCGCGGCAGCAGCGTCAGGAAGAAATTCGGCCGGTCGCTGAGCTTCAGTCCCACGAGATTGATCACCGCATTCTGATCGGGCTTGGCCAGTAGTTGCATGCACTCATCGACTGACGGCGCCCGATCCGGGCTGCCCAACACCGCGGCTCCCTCGACGAGGTCGTAGTCGCCCTCCGGGTCGATGACGCAAAAACTGTATTGCTTCGCGCTCAGCCGTTCGATGAGACCAATCGATATGGTCGACTTGCCGCCGCCGGATGTTCCGACCACGAACGCGCTGACCCCGTACGGCGCAATGGTCAGTGGCGCGCCCCGCTGGTCGTGGCCCAGCAGCACCTCGTGTCGACGCAGCAGCGGCGCGCGCTTCGCCAGATCGTCGGCGATCATTTCGTCCATCAACTGGCGCACGCCTGCGCCGTGGCTTTGCGTCAACGCGATATCCGCGGTCTCCTTGACCGCCGGCAGCGCGTTCGCCACCGCTGCCGAACATTCGCAGATGCTCAGGAAGGCGTGATCGTTCTCCGCATCGCCCACTCCGACAGAGTTGTGCACCGACACGTTCAGCTCGTCGAGCGCCGCGCGCAGGCCGGTCGCTTTGTTGATGCCACTGGGCAGCACCATGACCGCGCCCTTGTTGAACACCACCTGCATCTCGAGGCCCAGATCACGGATGGTCTCGAGCACGGTGGTTTCATGCGGCACCCACGTCGCCACGATGCAACGGCCGGTGGAGATGCGCTCCACTCCGCGTCGTCGCAATTCCTCGACGAAACGGGCTGGAGGCGCCGCAGCGAGCAGTCGTTCCTCTTTGGTCGCAGGGCGATAGAGAAGCGCGCCATTCTCGGCCACGATACGGTCGAACAGCTCCAGCGGCTCGAACACACGCTGCAGATCCGGGATTTCGCGTCCGGTGACCAGCACCAGCTTGCGTCCGGTAGCCCGCAAGGCCTCGAGGGCCGCAATGGTCTGGGCGTCGACGCGTTCGTCGTGGGCGATCGTGCCGTCGTAGTCGGTGCACAGAGCGAGGTAGCGCATAGGCGGACAATGTAGGCCGCCGTGCGCGGGCTTGCAGCGCGCGGGGAAGAAGTCCGTCGTAGGCGGGCGGTGGTGCCTCAGCGCACTGGTTTCTGACACGGGGGGATGGGAGGCAAAAGCGCCCCTTGCCGTCGAGCCCGGGGGCGCGGGGTCGATCTGGATCTTGTTAGGCCATGGGCATGGCGCGCGCGTCGCAGAAGTGCCACCCAAGATTGGCGCCCCCGGCCGGAGTTGAACCGACGACCTACCGCTTAGGAGGCGGTCGCTCTATCCACTGAGCTACGGGGGCGTTTTGCTGACTACTTCGGCGGCGGTCGCGGACCCGGCGAGCTGCCTCCGCCTTTCCTGCTCGGCTTGCCTTCCTTCGACGCCGACTCGGCCTTGTACGCCTTCTTCGCCGTCACCTGGCCCGGCAGATGCGCGGCGCAGTAATTGCTGCTCTCTTCCGTCGCCGCCTCACAACCTTTCTTGAAGCACTTAGCCATGGGTTGCGCTCCATGTCTTCAATGCCGCGATGGCGGCGGCGCTGACTATAGCGAGGAACAACATCGCGTGGGCGGCCTGCAGGCACCTGGCCTTCGAGGCGATCGCTTCGCTCACCGTCTGGTTCGCCTTTTGCCACAGACGCGCATGGTCGCGCGCGAAGTTGCGCAGCCGTTCGTCGCTCGTGCCATCCGCTGCCGCGACCAGATCGTCGATCATCTCGACCAACGGCTTGCCGCAGGGAATGGCCGTGACGGGCCGCAGCCGGATCACCAGCAGCGCGAGGATCGTGCAGGCGATCAACAGGACGAGCGCCGCGGTGAGGATTCCTTTTTCGAGATCGCTCGCGGAGGCATTCAGCTCGCGAATGAACGCCAGGATCGCCGCGAGAAAAACTCCCGAGACGGTGATGGCTGCCGAGGCCTTGCCGTCGAGGTTGGTCCACTGAGAGGAGAGTTCTTGGTTTTCCTGCCGGCACGATTCAACGGCCTGTTGCAGGAGATCTGCCTGTTGATCGCGCGCACCGCTCATGCAGGACCTTCGGCATCGGAATTGGTGGAGCGGAAGGGGATCGAACCCTCGACCTTCGCATTGCGAACGCGACGCTCTCCCAACTGAGCTACCGCCCCACACCTTGGAAACCCGCCCGGACGGGCGTCCGGAGGCGCGGGATTCTAAAGATCGGGGCTGGCCCCGGCAAGCAAATCCCTCTTAATATCCGGGACATGCTGACCATCGGCGACACGGTCCCGGAATTCACGCTCCCGGATCAGGACAACCACGATATCTCCCTGACGGACCTGCTCAAGGGCGGACCGGCCATCCTGTATTTCTACCCTGCGGACTTCACGCCGGGGTGTACGAAAGAAGCTTGCTCGATACGGGATATCCACCGGGAGCTGGTCGGCGCGGGCATCACGGTGGCCGGCATCAGCCCGCAAAGCCCCGACAGCCACAAGCGCTTCCGCGAGAAACACCGCCTGCCCTTCACGCTGCTCGCCGACGAAGGCAAAGAAGTGATCAAGCTGTTCGGCGTCAACGGACCGCTGGGTTTCTGGGTGCAGCGCGTGACATTCCTCATCGATCAAACCCGCACGATCCGCGGCCGGGTGAAGGCGCACTTCTCGATCGGCGAGCACGAGGAGTTCATCCGCCAGGCCATCCAGGCGCGTGGCTGAAATGGAAATGGGGACATTCCTCATTTTCTGGTAACAATCGCGCGCATCGCGATCGTTCAAATGGCACCGGTCGATTGTTACCAGAAAATGAGGAATGTCCCCATTAGTACTTCATACGAAGGACGGACGCCTTGCCGATGGTCGGCACGGACACGACATAGAACGTGTCGAACTCCTCATCGCCCATCGCTGGCACCTTCTGCGCATGCGCCAGCGTGCGCACGATCTCGGGCACGGTGTTGCTATGGCCGACGATCAGCGCAACGCCGCCGCGGTTCTCTTTCAACGCGCGCCACGCCAGCGCCGCGGAATCCGTCTGCGCGGCGACCACGAGCGGTGCGATGCCGAGCCGCTGCGCCACGCCCGCCGCCGTCTGCTGCGTCCGCCGCGTATCGGTGACATAGATCTTGCCCACGCGTCCGAACGTCTCCGCATCGCCCAGCATCTGCGCGAGGCGCGCGGCGCGCTGCTCGCCGGGCGGCGACAGCGGTGCATCGGAGATGGCGCCGATCTGCTTCTCCGCGTGGCGGATCACGACGATGGTGGTGGTGTTCGCGGAGTTCCAGTAGAGGACAGCGCCCAGCAGCATCAGCACGGCGCCCAGCCCTAACAACCACAGCGGCGCCAGGAACGGCCGCCGCCGCCGGATCAGCGACGGGGAAGCGGGGACGGCATCGTCAGGTGCGTTCATTCAGGTGCGGATGATAAGCCCATTCTCTGCGCCAGTGCCTGCCGTCGATACGCACGCGGAGACGCGCCCGCATGCCGCTTGAAGAACCGGCAGAAATACGCGGCATCGCGGAAACCCAGCTCGCCGGCGAGCCGCGCGATGGGGATGTCGACGTAGATCAGCCGCCGCCGCGCCTCGAGCGCCAGCCGCTGCTGCAGCACCCGCGCCGCCGAGAAGCCGCAGTGCTCGCGGCTCAGGCGGTTCAAGCGGCTGGAGGTCATGCCGAGCTGGTGTGCATAACGTGTCACGCTCCACTGCTCGTGGTAATGCGCCTCGGCCAGCGCCCGAAACTTGAGCCACGCATGCTGGCGCGCCGGCGGCACCGACCGGCGCGCGCGCACGCCCGCGACGTGCCGCGCCAGGATCCAGAGGATGCAGTTTGCGAGCCAGCCGGCGATGGGAGCGGCGCCCGCCTCGGGCTGGTAAAACTCCGCCTGCAAACGCTCGAACAACCCGGTGAGCCGTGCAGCCAGCGGCGGATTATCGAGCATGCCGACGAAGCTCTGCGCGAACACGTCCTGCATGAGTTCGGGAGCATCGTGCTCGGCCGCGGCAGCCTGCCCCGCGCGCACGATGGCGGCGGCGGGCAGGGTCATCACGAACCCTTGTGTGCGCTCGCTGAACTCGAACGCGTGCACAGTGCCCGGCGGCACGATGGCAATGGCCGCGCCCGCGGCAGCCGCGTCGAGCTCGTCGACGTGGATGGACGCCGGCCCCTGCGCGACGAACAAGACCTGGCACAGGTGTGCGTGGCGATGCGGCGCGATCTCCCAGGAATAGCGGCGCGCGCGGTGCTGGATGCTCTCGATGTGCAAGTGCGGCGCGACGCCCGCGGTGGCGCTTTCGCCGTAGAGCGCGAATTCCTGCACTTTTGCGTGACGACGTTTCATCGTTGACGGCGTTTTTGTCACAAAAGTGCAAGTTTTGGAAGGAGCTGGTGCCGGGGAAGGAATCTCGGGAGGGATACCGTCGAGCCATGGAACCGCTGCGCTTCGATCCGTTCTCGCCGGCCGTCGACGCGGACCCCTTCCCGCTCTACCGGCGGCTGCGCAACGAGGCGCCTTGCTACTTCAGCGCCGATGCCGACATGTGGGTGTTGTCGCGCCATGCCGATGTCTTCGCAGCGCTCAACAACTGGAAGGTGTACTCGTCCGCCAGCGGCAACATGATGACGGAGCTGCCGGATCGCGCCGGCGCGACGCTCGGCACCACCGACCCGCCACGTCACGATCGGCTGCGCGCGCTGATCTCGGCGGCGTTCATGAAGCGCAATGTCGAGACGATGGCGTCCTCGATCCGCGAGATCGCGCGGGACGCCTTGCAGCCGCTGGCGGGACGCGAGCGCTTCGACTTCATCGGGGATTACTCGAGTCGGGTCACCGCGAAGATCTTGTTTCGCATGCTGGGCCTGCCGTCCGGAGACGACCAGGTGGTGCGCGCGAAGGCCGTGCTGATGGTGCAATCGGACCCGATCACGCGTCGCAAGGAGCCGGAGCACCTCGCGGCGTACGAGTGGATGGTCGAGTTCGCGGCGCGCGTGATCGCCGAGCGGCGCGCGCGTCCAGGCGAGGATCTGTTGTCGCAGCTGGTGCTGGCGGAGATCGACGGCGAGCGGCTCCACGAGCGCGAAGTGCTGTTGACCACCACCACGTTGATCATGGCGGGCATCGAGTCGTTAGGCGGATTCGCGGCGATGTTCGCGCTGAATCTGGCGGATCATGCGGAGGCGCGGCGGCGCATTGCGCGAGATCCCATGTTGCTGCCGCAGGCCATCGAGGAATCGCTGCGGTTCAACACGTCCGGTCAACGGTTCAAGCGGCGGCTGCAGCAGGATGTGGAGATGCATGGCGAGACGATGCGCGCCGGGCAGTTCGTGTGCTTGGCGTATGGATCGGCGAATCGCGATGAGCGGCAATTTCCGGATCCGGATGTGTACGACGTCGAGCGGCGGCCGACGCGGCATCTGGGGTTCGGCGGTGGCGTGCATGCGTGTCTGGGCGCGACGATCGCGCGGCTGTCGCTGACGATCGTGTTCGAAGAATTCCTGGCGCGGTTTCCGGAGTTTTCGCGCGCGGAGCAGAAGCTGGAGTGGGTACCGTCGAGCACGTTTCGCAGTCCGCTGAAGTTGGAATTGGGGTCACTCCCCATTTCCTAGAAATGGGGAGTGACCCCAAACGCCCCCTAAGTGCCGGACCTCAAAACGCTTGCTGTTCCACCGCACTCGCGCCGAAGAACTCGAGCGTGAAACGCACGGCCTCCGCGGCATCGAACGCCTTGCACGTGAACAGCACCACCGCGAACAGCCGCGTCCTGCTCCACACGGTACAGCGAGGTGCCGGAATCGATCAGCGGGTTGAACGCATCAACTCTTCGTTGTCGCCCTTCCCCGCAACACTGGCGCGTGAACGATCGGCGTGCCGTATGTGCGCAGTGCAGATGCGCGGCGAGGCCTGACAGGTATCGTTTCACCCCGGCCTGGTCGATAGCCGCCGCCGGACGACGTCCGGCGCCAGAGCTTTCATGGCGTTCTCAATGGATGAGATAAGGGGACGCAGGTGCGTCCCCTTTTGCTAGCAAATGGGGAGTGTCCCCATTTATTCGGCGTATGCGTCGATGGTCTGAATCGTTCCATCCTCGTTGTACGTGAGCTCCACCGGCTGCTTCACGTTGCGCAAATGGTTCACGCCATTCGAATGCTGTGCATCGTGATAGAACAGATACCACTTGCCGTTCACTTCCACGATCGAGTGATGGTTCGTCCAGCCCAGCACGGGTTGCAGGATCACACCCTGGTACGTAAACGGCCCATACGGGCTCTTGCCCATCGCATACGCGATGAAGTGCGAATCGCCGGTCGAGTACGAGAAGTAATAATTGTTCTGGTACTTGTGCACCCACGACGCTTCGAAGAAGCGCCGTGCATGATCGCCCGACCGCAGCAACTTGCCATCCGCATCCAGCAACTTCACATCCTTCGGCTTCTCGGCGAACTCGAGCATGTTGTTGGCCATGCGCGCGATCTTGGGCAGCAACGCGGGCTGGTCGTCTGCCGGCTGCGAGTCGTCGCTGGCATCGTGCTTGCCGGTCTTCCAGTGCTGCAGCTGTCCGCCCCACAAACCGCCGAAGTACATGTAGTACTCGCCGTCGGTGTCCTTGAACACCGCGGGGTCCATGCTGAAGCTGTTCTGGATGCGCTCGGGTTGCGCCTTGAACGGGCCCTCGGGCTTGTCGCCCACCGCCGCGCCGATGCCGAACACGCCTCTCGGATCCTTCACCGGGAAGTACAGGTAGTACTTGCCATCCTTCTCCGCCGCGTCCGGCGCCCACATCTGCTTGCCCGCCCACGGCACATCTTTGATGTCGAGCGCGACGTCGTGAACGGTCACCGGCCCGCCGATGGTGTCCATCGACAGCACGCGGTAATCCTTCATGTCGTACTGGGTGCCGAGATCGTCGCTCGGAATGCCCGAGTCGATGTCGTGCGATGGGTAGACATAGACGCGGCCGTTGAACACGTGCGCGGACGGATCGGCCGTGTAGATCTCCGTGACCAATGGCTGCGTGAGGAACTTGGCCGGATCGGCGCCCTTCGGCTGTTCGGGTTGTTTCGGCACTTCGGCGACCGGGGGCGCAGCCGGAGGCTGGTGTGTATTGACACAAGCGGTCAGTAAAGTGGCAGACGCGGCAATGCTCGTGATTGCCACGAAAAGATGTCGGTGCATGATTCGCGCTCTCTCAGGGAAGAAGGGTCCGCGGCGCGAAATTAACACGGCCCCGAGGGGTTCTACGAATTCGGCATCACCGCCAGAATCGGGTGCACGGGCGGCGTGGCCGTTCGGTACTCGCCGCTGCCCTCGGGCTGCTGCACCCAGAGAAAACCGGCCTCCTTCGCCTCGATGTCGAAGCGCAGGTTGCGGCCCTCGTGGACGATCTCGCCGCGGATGCGCGCGGGACGGTCCACGTAGATCAGCATCAATTTGCTGCCGGTGTCGGGGTCTAACCACTCGGTCGTTCCGATGGGCGCGATGCCTTCCTTCGGCATCACGAACGCCGACAGGCGCGCGACGCGCGCGGCCACCGGCTCGATGGTCATCCATTTCTGCGAGAACGTCGTCGGCACCAGCGACTTCGCCAGCCGCTGGTGGCTCTGGTTGAGATCGAGCGTGAACGTCAGGTCGTCCTCGAGCGTCACCGGTACGGGCTCGCCCTCGTTCGGCGCGCCGTAAAAATCTCCTACCACATAGGGCATCCAGAGCCGCACGGGCTCCTTGGGCGACGCGACCACGGTCTTGGCGTCGGCGGCACGGAACTGCACACGCGATTCGACCACCCAGTCGGGTCGCTTGATCGCCTCCGCGTCCTGTTTGCCACAACCGGCCAGCCCTAACACGAGCAGGGCCGAACTAGTGATGATGCTTGCGATTCCCTTCATGGCCCGCGATTCTACGGCTACTGCCCGGTCCGTTGCCGGGCCAATGTATTTTTGCGACGCCTTACCCTTTTTTGGAGTGCTCCCATTGGTGCTGGTCATTCTTCTCGTGCTTGCGCTCTTCGTCCTACAAACCGTACTGCCCGGCCGCTTTCGCGAACCCGTCGCCCCCGGCGGCCCGAGCGAGCTGGCGGAAGACATGGGCAATCGCGACCACTTGCGGCCACTCACGGTCATCGGCCAGCGCGCGGCGCGCGCCCTCAACAACATGCACGAGGCGATGCCGGTGTTCCTGGGGCTCGCGTTGATGAATCTCATACTCGGACCAGGCGCCACCGCCATTACCGGCGCGTGGGTCTTCCTGGCCGCGCGCATAGCCTTTGTAGTGCTGTACCTGGCCGGCGTGCCGGTGGTGCGTTCGCTGGTGTGGTTCGTCGGCCTGGCCGGTCTCGTGATGATGCTCATCCCGCTGCTCGAACGCCTCTGACCATTGCTCGCGCCTCCGTCATGCCGTCTTCGGCAACGGCGGGCGCAATGAAAAGGCCTCCGTACTCGCGCACGGAGGCCTGTCTGAACGCTCCGACTCGCGTCGGAAGCGTCGCGCTCAGGTGCCCTTGGACTCCTTCGCGTCACCCTTCTTCTCGTCTTTCGGCTCGTCCTGCTTCTCGCCCTGGTCTTCGACCTCGAGCTGCTTGCGCAGGAGCTTGCGGTCTTCCTTCATCTGCTTGGTGTCGATCGGCCGAATCTCCTTGATGAGACAGCGGTCGCGGCCCACCAGCACTTTCTCGAATCTATCGACCGTGCTGCCATGCGACGTGAGTCCGATGGTCTGGGCAAACATCAGATCGGGACAGTAGCCCGCAATGTTCAGCAGATAGGCCTTGTTGAATGCGGCCCACACTACGACCTGATCTTTCGAGACGGCATGCCAGCCGTCGGTGCCGCTCGCGCCCAGGTAAAAAGACTTCACCGGCTCGCCCGCGTAGTCGGTGTAATCGAGATCCGGCGCGGTCTTACAGCCTGCGAGCAAGGCCGTGGCGGCCAGCGTGACAACGAGTGAAATCTTCATAAACACCTCTTGGCGATACGACTGTCCACTCATGAGTGGAGTTCCCAGCGCTTCCGGTTCCATCCGCCAACCGTAAGAATTGTTCATCCGCCGTTCAGCGAGAATTTATCTCCCGCGACGCGGCGAATGGCTACGTAGAAGATCGGCGCCAGCAGCACGCCTAACAGAGCCGCGGTGAGCATGCCGCCCGCGACGCCGGTGCCGATGGCCCGCCGCGCATTGGCACCCGGACCGGTGGCCACCACCAGCGGCATCACGCCGAGGATGAACGCGAACGAGGTCATCAAAATGGGGCGCAGGCGCAATCGCGCCGCTTCGACCACGGCATCGTAGAGGCTCTTGCCGGCTTTCTGCGCCTCGAGCGCGAACTCGACGATGAGGATGGCGTTTTTCGCAGCCAGACCAATGATCGTGATGATGCCGACCTTGAAGAACACGTCGTTGGTGAGGCCCGTGAGCCATGCGGCCAGGATCGAGCCGATCAAGCCCACCGGCACGACCAGCATGACGGCCACGGGCGTGGCCCAGCTCTCGTACAGCGCCGCGAGACACAGGAACACCACCAGGAACGACAGGCCGAACAACATCGGCGCCTCGGCGCCCGAAAGCTGCTCCTGGAACGACTGGGTCGCCCACGCGTATCCGAAGTCCTTCGGCAGTTCCGTGTTCGTGATGCGCATCATCTCGCCCATCGCCTCGCCGGAGCTGAACTCCGGCTTCGCGCCACCGTTGATGTTCACGGCCGCGTAGCCGTTGTAGCGCGCCAGGCTCGGCGGCCCGACGCTCCACGTGCCCTGCAGCACCGCCGACAGCGGCACCATGTTGTCGCTGGCGTCGTCGCCGTCGAAGGCCATAGAGTTGGTCAGGCTGGTGGTGCCCGCAGGTAGATAGAAGCGGCTGAACGCATTCTCGTTCATGCGGAACGGCGAATCGGCCTGCATCATGACGCGCAGGACGCGGCCGCCGTAGAAGAAATCGTTGACGTACACGGGCGCGAGCATGAGCTGCACGGTGTTGTAAACGTCCTGCACCGACAGCCCCATGGACTGCGCCTGCGCGCGATCGAGCTTGAGCCCGAGCCGCGGCGCCGACGCCTGCTCGTTGGGGCGCACGCCCGCGAGCACATCGCTCTTGCCCGCGCTCTGCAGCAACTGGCCCATGGCGCCGTACAGCCCATCGCGACCAACGCCGGTGCGATCCTGCAGCCAGAAATCGAAGCCGCCGAACTGGCCGAGTCCGCGGATGGTCGGCAGGTTCACGAAGAACGCCATGCCATCGCGCTGCGTGCCCATCGCCCAGCCCGTGGCCCATTGTGCGAACTGCGGCGCGCTCGCCTCGCGGTCGCTCCAGTCCTTGAGGCGCACGAAGAACAGGCCCATGTTCTCGCCGACGCCGACGAAGCTGAAGCCCGACACCGCGAACACGGAGTCGACGGCCTCGTGCGTGCGCAGGTGCTCGCTGATCTTCTTCATGTACTCCTGCGTGCGCGGCATGGTCGAGCCCGGCGGCAACTGCACCATGCCGATGGCGAAGCCCTGGTCTTCGTCGGGCACGAAGCTGCTCGGCACGATCTTGAACAGGACCGCGCCGCCCAGCAGCAATACCGCGAACCCCGCGAGCCACAGACCCTGATGCCGCATCGAGAACCGCACCGCGCGCAGATACGAGTTCTGCGCCTTGCCATAGCCGACATTGAACCAGTGGAAGATGCGGTTCTCTTTCATGTGCTCGGGACGCAGCAGCGTCGCGCACAGCGCGGGCGTGAGCGACAGCGCGAGGAAGACGGAGAACAGCATCGAGATCGCGATGGTGAGACCGAACTGCCGGTAGATGACGCCCGTGGAGCCGGACATCAGCGCGCTGGGGACGAACACCGCCGCGAGCACCACGGAGATCGCGATGATCGGGTTGGTGATCTGATCCATCGCCTTGCGCGTGGCATCGCGCGGCTGCAGGTGCTCCACGCGCATGATGCGCTCGACGGATTCGATGACCACGATGGCGTCGTCGACCACGATGCCGATGGCCAGCACCATGCCGAACAGCGTGAGCTGGTTGATCGAGAAGCCGGCCAGATACATGCCGACCATGGCGCCCATGAGCGCGACCGGCACGACCAGCATCGGGATGATGGTGGCGCGGAAACTCTGCAGGAACACCAGCATCACGATGAACACCAGCACGACTGCGATGATCAGCGTGGTGATGACCTCGTGGATCGCCGTGAGGATGAACTTGGTCGAGTCGAACGGCACGAACCATTCCACGCCCGGCGGCAGGCTGGGCGCGAGCTCGGCCATGCGCGTCTTCACCGCGTCGGCGACGTCGAGCGCGTTCGCGCCCGGCTGCAGCAGCACGCCGAACCCCGCGACGGGCTGGCCGTTGAAGCGCGCCTCGACGGCGAAGCTTTGCGGCGCGAGCTCGATGCGCGCGACATCCTTGAGCCGCACGCTGGTGCCGTTGGGCTCGGTGCGCAGGATGACGTTTGCGAATTCATCGGTGCTGGTGAAGCGGCCCTCGGCCGACACCTGCGCCTGCACCTGCTGACCGTCCACCGCGGGACGCGCGCCCAGCGAGCCGGTGGCGAACTGCACGTTCTGCCCGCGCACGCGACTCATGACGTCGGCGGCGGACAGGCGATAGCTGCGCAGCGCGTCGGGATTCAGCCAGATGCGCATCGCATAAGGCGAGCCGAACTGACGGATGTTGCCCACGCCCTTGAGGCGCTGAATGCTGTCGAGGATCTGGCCAGCGACGATGTTCTGCAATTCCGGCGACGACACACGGTTGTCGCGCGACAGCAGCGACACGGCCATCAGGAAATCGGAGTTCGCCTTGTTCACCACCAGCCCTTGCTGGATCACTTCGGTCGGCAGGCGCGGTGTGGCGAGCGACACCTTGTTCTGCGTCTGCACGGTGGCGACGTCGGCATCCGTGCCAGTCTCGAACGTCAGCGTGATCGACGCGGAGCCGTCCGAGCTCGACGACGAGGTGAAATACAAAACGTTGTCGATGCCGGTGAGCTGCTGCTCGATGACCTGCGTCACCGCGCGCTCGATGGTCTCCGCATCGGCGCCCGGATAGCTGGCCGAGATGGAGACCTGCGGCGGTGCGATGTCGGGATAGGCCGCGGTGGGCAGACGCGCGATGCACAGCCCACCCGACAGCGTGATGAGGATGGCGATGACCCATGCGAAGACGGGCCGGTCGATGAAGAAATGGGCCATTGGGTTGGTGCGCCTTGGAGTCTGTGCCTGAACGCTTTGCGGGTCTAACTAGCGGCCGGGGCCGGCGCTGCCGGAGCCTCCGCCGCCGCGTTCGCCGGCACCGGCTTGACGGGCATGCCCATCTGCGCCTTCTGGATTCCGGACACGACCACCTGGTCGCCATCCTTGAGCCCGCTCGAGATCACCCAGTCGTTGTCGGCCACCCCCACCGTGTCGACGTGCGTCGGAACCGCGTTGCCCTGGTCGTCGACCACCAGCACGTAGGCCCCCTTGGCGTCGCGCTGCAAGGCGAGCTGCGGCACGCGGAACCCTTGTTTGAGCGTGCCGGCCGTGAGGCGCACCGCCACGAACATGCCCGGCAGCAGGGTGTGCCCGGGGTTCGGGATGACGCCGCGGAACGCGACGGCACCGGTCACCGGATTCACCGTGTAATCGGAGAAGTCGAGCCGCCCGACGTGCGGATGGACCGTGCCATCGCTGAGGATCACGCGCAGCTCGGCCTGATTGCCCTGCGCGATGGTCACGGTACCGGCGGTCTGGGCGCGCACGAAGCGCTCGAAATCCGCGGCGGGCTGGTCGAAGAACACGAACAGATTGTCGACCTGTTCGACGGTGGTTAGGAGCGTGGCGTCGCTCTGCCCGACCAGCGTGCCTTCGAGCACGCGCATGCGCGTCGCGCGTCCCGAGATCGGGGCGGTGACGTTGGCGTAGCCCAGGTTGATGCGCGCGGTCTGCAGTTGCGCACGCGCGGCGGAGACCTGCGCCGCGCTGGTGCGCTCCAGCGCCTCGGAGTCGTCGAGTTGCATGCGCGAGACCAGTTGCTGGCCCGCGAGCTCGCGATTGCGGTTCGCGGCGACCGAGGCGTTCTTCGCCGCGGCCTCGGCCTGCTCGACGTTCGCCTGCGCGGCCGCGAGCGCGGCACGGTAGGGTGCCGCGTCGATCTGTACCAGGGGCTGTCCCTCTTGCACCGTGCTGCCTTCCTTGTACAGGCGCTTCTGCACGACGCCGGCGACGCGCGCGCGTACATCCGCGGCGCGCGTGGGCGCAACGCGCGCGGATGCTTCGCGCACCAGCGGCACTTCCTGCGCGTGCACGACGATGACACCGACCTCTGCGGGAGGCGGCGCCTGTGGGGATTCTTGTTTGCCGCAAGCGGCGACCAAAAGAGCGGCAACAGCCGCCACGATCAGCAGTACACGTGAAGGCATTTTTTCCGGGGCAGCCGGGGGTTGGGGGGCCGACGGCGGAGTGCCGCTAGTCTAGCCGAGTGAGAACGCTTTCACGAATCCCAAAGCGGCGGACGAACACCGCGTTCATGACCGGAAAAGCCGCGTGTACTGAGTTTCGTGCCGCCCGCTCGCGACCGCCGCGATGGCCGTGGATACCCCGATGTCGGAATCCATGACCTCGACGGAGCGAAGCACCAACGCGCTCAACCGAACGTTGAGCGCATGCAGCATGCGCTGCCCTGCGCTTTGTCCCAGCGGTACGAGTTTGATGGCCGCGAGCACCTGATTTTCGACCCAGCCCCATGCGTAGGTCTGAGACATCGCCACTGCGTCGATGTTCCATCGCGCGCATGCGAATGCGAATGACGTGGCGTGCGCCACGCCAGATGGCAGATTTTTGACATCCGTGCGTGCGATCTCGGGCTCCAGCCCGAGTTCGGCCAGTACGCGCAGCAAGGCGCCGCCGAGGTGACGGTCCTCGGCCCGCAGCTCCGCGGTCTCGCGGTTCGCGATGAGGAATGAATTCCAGCGCCGCACGTCCGCACCATCGTCGCGCACCCAGGCCGCGTGCAAGCGCTGGAGCACGGGCAGGTCCAGCGTCGCGAAGCTGCCCGCCGCAATGCCGCCTATCCACTCGAGCGCGCCGGCCTCGTCCTTCACCCAACCGACTTCGACCGCGTACTCGAGCCCCTGTGAGAAATGGAAGGCGCCGATGGGCAGCGCGGGGCTCGCGAGGTGCAGCAGCCGCATGAGCTGCGGCACCTCGTGGGTGCCCGACGCGGCCGCACGGGCCGGTTCAGTCGGGCGAGTGCGCGTGGGAGTGAGCGTGGTGCGCCGCACCGACATATGCGCCTCCTTCGGGCTCGAACGGCGCCTCCTCGACTTTCACGGCGAGGCCGAAGCCGCGCAGCATGTCGTCGAGCACGTGATCATGTTGATAGCGCAGCCAGCCCGGACCGATCTGCAGCGCAACGTGACGATTGCCAAGGTGATAGCTGGCGCGCGCGAGCATGAGCGCGTCGCCGGTATGGACGGTGGACACCGTTTCGGTTGCGGCTTCCACTTCGATGACGCAGCCGTCGTCGGCCAGCAGCAGGTCGCCATGGCGCAGCACCGAGCCGCGCTCGAGGAACAGTCCCGCCTCCTCGCCATTGTCGAGTACATGGCGCGCGCGGCTCTTCGAGCGCTCGCCGAACGGCAGCACGAGCTTGCGCTCCGCCGCGCGCGGTTGCTTGGGGTCGAGCTTGAGACTGATCTTGAGAATGGGGACATTCCTCATTTTCTTGTCACAAAACTTTTTGAATGTAGGAGCATCGGCATCATTCTCGTTTTGTGACAAGAAAATGAGGAATGTCCCCTCAAAACAAAAAATAGCGTTGCGCCAGCGGCAGCACCGTCGCCGGCTCGCAGCGCAGCAGCTCGCCGTCGGCACGCACTTCGTAAGTCTGCGAATCCACCTCGATCTTCGGCAGATGGTCGTTGTGCACGAGATCTTTCTTGCGGATCGCACGCGTGCCGTGCACCGCCAC
Source organism: Pseudomonadota bacterium (assembly GCA_043747875.1). Classification (GTDB taxonomy): domain Bacteria; phylum Pseudomonadota; class Gammaproteobacteria; order Steroidobacterales; family Steroidobacteraceae; genus CADEED01. The sequence continues at coordinate 17,472 of JAYTOI010000181.1, forward strand.
CAGCCGCTTGTGCAGGCCTAACTTCTGCGCCATCCCCGACGCGAGCCCCGCCTGCGACACGAAGCTCACGCAGGTCGCGGCGCGCGCACCACCCAATGCGCCGAACATCGGCCGGTAGTGCACGGGCTGCGGCGTCGGGATGGAGGCGTTCGGGTCGCCCATCGGCGCGGCGACGATCATGCCGCCCTTGATGATCATCGCCGTCTTCGCACCGAAGAACGCCGGCTTCCACAGCACGATGTCGGCCAGCTTGCCGACCTCGATGGAGCCGACCTCGTGCGCGATACCATGCGTGATCGCGGGGTTGATCGTGTACTTGGCGACGTAGCGCTTGACGCGGAAATTGTCGTTACGCTCCGACTCATTGGACGGACCGCGGGGCGACAGCGGCCCGCGCTGCGCCTTCATCTTGTGCGCGGTCTGCCAGGTTCGGGTGATGACTTCACCAATCCGCCCCATCGCCTGCGAGTCGCTCGACATCATCGAGATTGCGCCGAGGTCGTGCAGGATGTCCTCGGCCGCGATGGTTTCACGGCGGATGCGCGACTCTGCAAACGCCACGTCTTCGGCGATGCCCGGATCGAGGTGGTGGCAGACCATGAGCATGTCGAGATGTTCGTCGACCGTGTTCACCGTGTACGGCCGCGTCGGATTCGTCGACGACGGCAGCACGTTCGCCTGCCCGACGGCCTTGATGATGTCCGGCGCATGGCCGCCGCCGGCGCCTTCGGTGTGATACGTGTGGATGGCGCGGCCCTTGAACGCGGCCAGCGTGTCCTCGAGAAAGCCCGACTCGTTCAACGTGTCGGTGTGGATCGCCACCTGAATGTCGTACTGCTCCGCGACGGCGAGGCAGTTGTCGATGGCGGCCGGCGTCGTGCCCCAGTCCTCGTGCAGTTTGAGGCCCATCGCGCCCGCCTCGATCTGCTCGGCCAGCGGCAGCGGCAGCGAGGCATTGCCCTTGCCTAACAATCCGAAGTTGATCGGCAGTTCCTCGAGCGCCTGGTACATGCGGCCGATGTGCCACGGCCCCGGCGTGCAGGTGGTCGCGCTGGTGCCGGCCGCGGGGCCGGTGCCGCCGCCGATCATCGTCGTGATGCCCGACATCATCGCGTCGTCGACCTGCTGCGGACAGATGAAATGGATGTGCGAGTCGATGCCGCCAGCGGTGGCGATGAGCCCCTCGCCCGCGATGATCTCCGTGCCGGCGCCGATCACGATGGTGACGCCCGGCTGCACGTCCGGATTGCCCGCCTTGCCGATGCCGGCGATGCGACCGTGTTTCAGGCCGATGTCCGCCTTCACGATGCCCCAGTGATCGAGGATCAACGCGTTGGTGATCACCGTGTCCGCGCACAGGCCGGAAGGACGCTGGCTCTGGCCCATGCCGTCGCGGATGACCTTGCCGCCACCGAACTTCACCTCCTCGCCGTAGATCGTGTGGTCGTGCTCCACTTCGATGATGAGGTCGGTATCGGCCAGGCGCACGCGGTCCCCGGTAGTTGGACCGTACATCTCGGCGTAGGCGCGGCGCTCGATTTTCCGGCCGGAGCTCACTTCAGCGCTCCCATCACCTGCGCGTCGAAGCCGTAGACCACACGGTCGCCATCGAACTCGACCAGCTCCACCTCGCGGTCCTGCCCGGGTTCGAAACGCACCGCCGTACCCGCCGCGATGTTCAAGCGGTACCCGCGCGTCCGGGCACGCTCGAAGCGCAACGCCTTGTTGGTCTCGAAGAAGTGGTAGTGCGAGCCGACTTGAATCGGGCGGTCGCCGCTGTTCGCGACTTTCACCGCGAGCGTCTTCCGGCCGACGTTGATGTCGATGTGGCCGTCCGGGCAGAACATTTCGCCGGGGATCATGGGTGTGTGCTCCTTACGCCACCGAGGCGCTCGTTCACGGGATGGGATCGTGGACCGTGACGAGCTTGGTGCCGTCGGGAAAGGTCGCCTCGACCTGAATGTCCGGAATCATCTCGGCAATGCCGTCCATCACATCATCGCGGCTCAAGACGCTGCGTCCCGCGCTCATCAACTGGGCCACGCTTTTGCCGTCGCGCGCGCCTTCCATCACGGCGGCGCTGATGAGGGCAACCGCTTCCGGGTAGTTGAGTTTGAGGCCGCGGGCCTGGCGGCGTTCGGCCAGCAGCGCGGCAGTAAAGATCA
>JAYTOI010000182.1:0-23950 GCA_043747875.1 Pseudomonadota bacterium
TGCGCCGGCGTCGTTCCGCAGCGCCTTTGGTCTGCTGCGGCACACGCACTTGCGCAATCTGCTGCTGGTCAACGTCGCCATGGCCGCAACCTGGGACGCGCACACCTTCACCGTGCCGGTGGTCGGCCACGCAAGAGAGTTCAGTGCATCGGCGATCGGCCTGGTGCTCGGCTCGTTTGCAGTGGCCTCGACCGTCGTCCGGCTGGGCATCTCGTCGTTTGCGCAGCGCATCGATGAAAAACGCGCCCTGCTCGCTGCGATGACGCTGGCGACATGCACGCTGCTGATCTACGCTTGGCTGCCCGGCACGCTGGGCATGATGGCCGGCTCGGCGCTGCTCGGCCTGGCGCTCGGGTCTGTCCAGCCGATGGTGCTGTCGATGCTGCACCAGGGCGCACCACCGGGCCAGCAAGGCCAGGCGCTGGCGCTGCGCATGCTGTTCACCAATGCGGCGACGATCGCGATGCCGGTGGGTTTTGGTTTTCTGGCTGCAGCGACGACGAGTGCAGCGCCGATGTGGCTGATGGCCGCGCTGCTTCTGGCCGCGCGCGTGCCCGCAGGCAGGCTCGCCGCAAAGGCGCCGTCAGAAGCGGATGCCGCCCGGGTTTGAGAGCTGATCGACCGGCGCCGGCGTGGGCGTTGTCTCCGGCGCGGTCAGCGGCGGCTTGATGGGCTTGGGCTCGACCAACGGTTGTGCTGCTGCCGCCTTGTAGTTCGGCGGCAGTTGCGACTGGCGCGAGTAGCCCGCGATGTCGAGTGTTTCTTCCCAAGTCGAGGCATTGAAGCCGCGCATGACCTGTGCACCGATCTTCATCACTGGCGCTTCCTGGCCGCCGACGACGCGCTGCCACGCTTCCTTGTCTTCGTTGGTCGTCGCAGTGCGTTCGACGAACGGAATGCCACGGCGCTGCAGCAGCGCGCGGCCCATCTCGCAGGCGTCGCAGGCGGACGCGGTGTACAGCGTCACCGGAAACTTGGCCATCACCTGGCGCAGGGCAAACGGCAACGTCGGGTCGTTGGCGGCGATGCTGCCGTCGCGGTTGACTTGCACCGCGCGGGCCTCGCCCGGCGGCGGCCGGTCGGAGTAGGTGACCTTGCCGTCGGGGCCGACGACCTTGAACAGGGCATGCGCGGGCAGCGCTAACAACAACAGCGTGGCAACCGCCACCCAGGGACGCAGCGAGGTGATGTTCATAGCCAGCAATCTAACCCGCGCAGCCCGTGGACTCAAGCCATTCCTTGGTGCCGCAACAGGGCATCGATACGTGGTTCACGGCCGCGGAAGGCGACGAAGTTTTCCATCGCGGCGCGGCTGCCGCCGGCTTCGAGAATTTCTTCACGCAAACGGCGCCCGGTGGCCACCGACAGCGCCCCGGCCTCTTCGAAAGCGCTCCAGGCGTCGGCAGACAGCACCTCGGCCCACTTGTAGCTGTAGTAGCCCGCGGCATAGCCGCCGGCGAAGATGTGGCCGAAATTGTTCGGCATGCGGTTCCACTCGGGCACGGCGAACACGGCGACCTCCGCGCGCACTTCGCGCAGGATCTCGCCGATGTGCGCTCCGCGCGCCGGCTCGTACTCGGCGTGCAGGCGGAAATCGAACAACGCGAACTCGAGCTGGCGCATGGTGGCGAGGCCGGCCTGGAAGGTGCGCGAACCCAGCAGACGCTCCTGCTTGTCGGCCGGCAGCGGCGCGCCGCTCTCGAAGTGGCGCGCCATCGTGGCGAGCACCTCTGGACGCCAGGCGAAATTCTCGAGGAACTGGCTCGGCAGCTCGACCGCGTCCCACGACACGCCGTTGATGCCGGCGATGGACGGATAGCCCACGCGCGTCAGCATATGGTGCAGGCCGTGGCCGAACTCGTGGAACATCGTGACCACGTCGTCGTGCGTCAGCAGCGCCGGCTTGCCTTCGCCGGCCGGCAGGAAATTGCAGACTAGATAGGCGACCGGGATGGTGCGGTCGCCGAAATCCTTGCGGCCGACGCAGTCGTCCATCCAGGCGCCCGCGCGCTTCTTGGGACGTGCGGTGGGGTCGAGATAGAAGCCGGCGCGCACCGCGCCCGCGCCGTCCAGGATCTCGAAGAAGCGCGCGTCGGCGTGATACACGGGCACGCCGCGACGCTCGACGATCTTCACGCCAAACAGCTTTTCAGCGACCGCAAACAGCCCCTCGAGCACGCGCTGCAGCGGAAAGTACGGCCGCAGCTCTTCCTGCGAAATCGAGAACTTCTCGTGTTGGAATTTCTCGGCGAAGTAGCTCACGTCCCAGGCATTGAGCGTGCGGCCGGCGAAGGCCTCGAGCTCTTCGTATTCGCGGGACGCGGCCGGGCGCGCGACGCGCGCGAGCTCGCGCAGGAAATCGAATACCGCCTGCGTCGACGGCGCCATGCGCGTGGCCAGCGCGTACGCGGCGTAGTTCGGAAAATCCAGCAGCGTGGCGGCCTCGTGCCGCAGCGCAAGGATCTTCTGCATGACCTCGGTGTTGTCGAACTTGCCCGCCGACGGACCGCGATCGGACGCGCGCGTGCTCCAGGCCTCGTAGAAATCGCGCCGCAGAATTTCGGAATGCGCGTCGGTCATCACGGCGACGTAGGCGGGTTGCTCGAGCGCGAACAGCCAGCCGGGCAGGTGTTTGTCGGTGGCACGCGTCCGCGCCTGAGCGACCAGACCCAAGTTGATGCCCGCGAGGTCGGCCTCGTCGGTGACATGCCGCGTCCACGCGTTCATGGAGTCGAGTACGTTCTCTTCGAACTTCGCGCCCAGCGTCGCGAGCTCCTGCACCACCGCCTTGTAGCGCTCCTTGCGGTCCGGCGGCAGACCAACACCCGCGAGGCGGAAATCCTCGAGCGCGCGCTCGATCACGCGCCGCTGCGCGCGGTCCAGCCGGTCGCTCTCGTTCGCGGCGATGGCGTTGTAGGCGCGGTACAGTGGCTCGCTCTGCGCCAGATCGGTCCAGTAGTTCGACAGCAGCGGCAGGCAGGCGTTGTAGCCCGCGCGCAGCTCTTCGGAATTCAGCACGCCATTCAAGTGGCTGATGGGCGACCAGGTGCGCGACAGGCGATGCGAGAGCTGCTCGAGTGGCAATACGGTGTTGTCGAACGTGGGATGCGGCTGCGACTCGAGCGCCGCGACTTCACCGCGGCTGCGGTCGAGCAACGCGCGGATGGTGGACTCCACATCGCCGGCGCGAATGCGGTCGAAGGCGGGCAACGGCGTGCCCGAGATGTGTGCGTCGTTCATTTCGTTCCGAGGACAGCGAGAACGGGTTCGGTGTCGGGCCGCACTCCGCGCCACAACGTGAACGCTTCGGCCGCCTGTTCCACCAGCATGCCCCAACCTTTATGGGCGCGGGCGCAACCCTGTTCAATGGCCCACGTCACGAAAGGCGTGGACGACTTGCCGTAGCTCATGTCGTAACAAACGGTGTGCGTCGCGATGGCGCCGCCGTCGATGTTCGGCACGGAACCCGTCAGGCCCGCAGCCGTGGCGTTGATGACGATGTCGAAGGCCTCGTCGCCGACGTCTTCGAAACCGCAGCCGCGGACGGGCCCCAGATCCGAGAACAACGAGGCGAGATTCACCGCGCGCTCGGGCGTGCGATTCGCCACCACCAGCTCGGTGGGACCGAGCAACAGCAGCGGCTCGAGGATGCCGCGCGTGGCGCCGCCGGCGCCGAGGATGAGCACGCGCTCGTTCGTGACCTCGAGGCCGAGATTCTTGCGCAGGTCTGTCACCAGACCGTGGCCGTCGGTGTTGTCGCCGAGCAGCACGTGGTCGTCCTTGAGCATCAGCGTATTGACCGCGCCGGCGCGATCGGCGCGGACGCTGAGCTCGTTGGCCAGATCCGCCGCGGCTTCCTTGTGTGGTACGGTCACGTTCAGCCCGCGTCCGCCGCGCGTGAAGAACTCCAGTACCTGGGCGCGGAAGTCCTCGGGGGCAATGTCATACAGACGATAAACGAGCGACTGCTCGGTCTGTTTCGCGAAGAGGCCATGGATGAAGGGCGACCAGCTGTGGTTGATCGGATGACCAACCACCCCGTACTGATCCGGTGCGTTCATCGCTGACGAAATGCTTGAAATAACGCGCCCATTCGGCGGGTCTTATACATGAACGCACGTCCGCGCGGAACGACGGCCGGAACGGCCTTCTCACGCCTGCTCGAGATGCTGCGCCCGGACTTGCTGCGATTCGCGTTCTGGCTGGCACGCGACCGCAGCGTTGCCGAGGACGTCGTGCAGGAGACCCTCATCAGAGCCTGGAAGTCACAGAACGAACTCAAGGACCAGGCGGCTGCGCGCCCGTGGCTGCTGACCATCGTGCGCCGTGAGCATGCGCGGCTCTATGAGCGTAAACGCCTGCCGACGGTGGACGTCGAGGAGGTCGAAGCGTTGGGCGATCCCTCGCTGGCTACCGACGGCGATGCCGGGCTCGACGACCTGCGCCGCGCCTTGGTCCAGCTTCCCGATGAATATCGCGAGCCGCTCGTGCTCCAGGTGTTAGGCGGATTCAGCACCTCGGAGATCGCCGCCCAGCTCGGGCTGACCCAGCAGGCGGTGCTCACGCGGCTGTTCCGTGCCCGTAACAAGCTGCGCACCCTCTACGGATTCGAGCCGGCGGAGGATGAAGAATGAGCGCCCACTCGTCTTCAAACACAGAGTGCCGTCACGCCCGCTTGCACATCGGCGGCGATCCCGGTGCGCTGCCGCCGGAAGTGGTGGCCCACGTCGAGTCCTGCGCCGAGTGCCGGCGCTTCCGCGACGAGACCGCGGTGATCGATGGCCGGCTGCGCGTGGCGCTCGAGCTGCCGCTGTCGAAATTCACCACGCGCGCGCCGGCCGCTCCGCCACGCCGGTTCGCGCTGGCCGCATCGGCGGTCCTTGGGCTGTTGATCGCCGGCGGTGCATGGGTGCTGCGCCCGTCGACCGCGCTCGCGGACGAGATCGTCGAGCACTTGCGGCACGAGGCGGGTAGCTGGGACCAGCACCAGCAGGTGTCGGTCGACGCGTTGGCCGAAGTCCTGCGCCGCGCGGGGGTCGAGTTCGATTCGTCGCTGCCCGTGGTGTACGCGATGACCTGCCCGTTCCGCGGTAAGCGCGTGCCGCACCTCGTTGTGCAGACGCGCGAGGGTCCGATGACGGTGATGCTGCTCGGGGGCGAGCGCGTGACGAAACGCCGCGAGTTCTCCGAGGAAGGTTATCGCGGCGTATTGCTGCCGGCGGGCGAGGGCAGCGTCGCGGTGCTGGCGCGTGGCGCCGGCGTGGCGCCGGACGCGGTGGCAGGCGCCGTCGTCAGCGCGGTTCGCTGGCGCTGACCACTTCACAGCCCGAGCTCGCAGCTCCTAATATCCCGCGCAGTTCCGGCAACCACTCGCGCATCGCTTCCTCGACGAGGTAGGGTGGGTTCACGACCACGACCGCGGAGCCATTGAGCGCCGCGCGCGAGTCGCAGGGGTGCATCCACAGCAGTGAGGCGAGCACGGGGCGTTGTGCCGCCGCGCGCAAGTTCGACAGCCAATGATCGAGATCCCCGCGTAGTTTGATGGGCAACCACAACACGAGCACCGCACCCTCGAAGCGGGCGAGGGCATCGTGCGTGCATTCGCGCAGGCGCGCGTAGTCCTCGCGTTCCTCGTACGGAGGATCGACCAGCACGCAGCCACGCCGCTCGGGGGGCGGCAGCAGGGAGCGCAGGCCCGCGAAGCCGTCACCGCCCTCCACGCGCGTGCGCGGCGCGGGCCCGAGCGCTTCGATGGCGGCGCGCAGGTGACTGGCCTCTTCGCGCTGCGTCTCGAAGAAGACGGCGCGGTCGACGGAACGCAACGCGCCGAGCGCCAGCAACGGCGAGCCCGGGTAACGCAACGCGGCGCCGCGCACGCCGCGCGAGATCTGCTCTCGATAACGCGTCAACGCGGCGTGGCGTGGCGCGGCGTCGAGCAGCTTCGCCGCACCGGCGCGCCATTCCGCCGGATGCGCAGCATCGCCCGGATGCAGGTCATAGTCGCCACGGCCCGCGTGGGTGTCGACGAACAGCAGGCCTTTGTCCTTGCGCGTCAACGCAGCCAGGACTTCCTGCAGCACGATGTGCTTGTGGACGTCGGCAAAGTTGCCGGCATGATGCTGATGGCGGTATTTCATGGAACCCCGGTTTCGATGCCGGGCCGTTTATACAGTGAGATGACGATGCGAAGGTATTCATCGGGATTTCTGAGCGGCCTGCTGTTGAGCGCGCAGGCGCTCGCAAGCGTGGCGTGGGCGGATGACGCGTCGGAGCGCGAGACGTCCCCGCGTCGCATCGCTGCTCCCACGCGCATCCCCGATCCCATCCTCGCGGCTCCGGCCGGCGAGACCGTACCGCTCGCCGCCGTGCCGCTCGACGTGCGGCGCGCGGTGGTCGCGGATGCGGCGCAGCGTTTCAAGGTGGTGCAGAACGCGGTGGTGGTGGCGCGCGCCGAACAGGTGACCTGGTCCGATGGCGCCTTGGGCTGTCCCGAGCCCGGTCGGATGTACACGCAGGCGCTGGTACCCGGTTATCGCCTGGTTGCGAAAACCGGCACCGAAGAGATGGTCTATCACACGGATTCACGCGGGCAGGTGCGCGTATGCGGCGCAGCCGCCGCGCGCGGCGGGCGCATCCACGAGCAGTTGCGCAAACCGGTGCAGCCGGGCACCAACCCCCCGGCGAAACCTCTGCCTCAAGGTTGAAGTCGTGGTCGAACCCGGCTGAACGCAGCCCTGAAATCGCAAGCTTCGGGTCGATGGAAAGGTGCGTCCGCGCGACGCTGACCCCCATCATTCATGCGGAGCCCACCATGCAATTCATCGTTCGAGGAGTGCCCCAGGAAGTCGCCGACGAAGTGCGGCGCACACGGCGCGCGCCGGACTATGGTCATCCCGCGCATCTCGAAGTCGCGCGCGGTACCGGGCCGTGTCGCTGCTGCTTGCGGCCCTTCGTGCCGAGCCGAGACGAGCGCCTGCAATTCACGTATCGGCCGCGCGCGGCCGATGGCGCATTGATGGCGCCGGGGCCGGTGTTCATCCACGCGCAGCATTGCGATGCGTATACGGGCGAAGGATTTCCCGATGCGTTGCGGATTTTGCCGCTGGCATTCGAGGCGCGCGCGCCCGGCAGCCGGGTGAGCGAGTTGTCCGTCCGCGCCGACGTGTCGGCGGAGGCGCAGATGTCGGTGCTGTTCCGGGAGTTCGGGGCGCAGTGGCTGCACGTGCGTCACGCCGAGGCGGGGTGTTTCATCGCGCGGGTCGACCGCGCGTCATGATCGATACGCGGGTCGACCGCGCGTCAGGAACGATCGCACAAAAAAAGCCCCCGCGGCTTCCCGCGGGGGCTGGTAGTTAGCCGTCCCGATGGACGGCGTCAGTTGTGACCCCTTAGCGGGGCAGTAACAAACCCTCGGTCTTCGCGGTCGCGCCGCCACGGCTCGCGGCACTGAAGTCGCTGTTGTTGATCAACAGCACGCCGACGTGCGGGTCGGTGGCCGCAAACAGCGGCCACTGCGTGAAGGCGAGATCGCCCTTCTGCTTGTAGGTCAGCAGATCGCCTGGCACGGCCGCCGTGTACTCCTCGCCGAACGGCGTGAGCGCGAACGGTCCGAGATGCGACGTCTCACCGCCGAAGTACCAGCTGAACGCGAAGTAGTTCGCGGTCATCGGTACGCCGATGGCGGCCTGCGTGAGACCCATGTCGCTGCCGCAGACGCGCAGGATCAGGTTGCTCGAGTTGGTCGCGTGCTCGGCGAAGAACCGCGCGATGCTGGCACCCGTATTGAGGTTGATGACCGCCGTGACCTGCCGTCCATCGGCGAGGCTGGTGACGCCGCCCACGTCCTGGTTGATGACCGCGAAGTCATCGAGGCCATCGCCATTCACGTCGAGATCGACCTCATGAATGGTTCCGACCGGCAGCGCCTTGCGCTCGTACATGTTGAACACGAACTCCCAGACGAAGTTCGGATTCACGCTGCAGAGCACGCCCGCGGGCGTGAGGAACGTATTGACGGCCGCGGTGCGAATCGTCGGATTCGGCAGGCCTTCGCCACGATCGCCGCGCGGCGTGTCCGGGCCGGTGCCCAACGCCGAGTACGCGAAGATCTGCGCGTCGCCGACGCCCTTGTTCTCGAGCGGCACGAAGCCGGCGCCGACCAGTGGATCCACGACCGGAAGTTTCCCGGCGGCCAGTTTCGCCACGACCTCCGCCGATTTCCGCGGCAGGATGTGCCACGGCATCGTCACCTGGTGGTGCAAACCCTTGAACACGACGTAGCCGTCGTACTCATTCGCGGTCAATGGCCCGATGGCATTGCCGAGGCTGCCTGCGTTCATGAGGTTGTTGCGCAGCTTGGTACCGTCGACGGTGAGCTTCACAGTGACCTTCGTCGATCCGAACGGATGAACGACGATTCTGGACGGACTCACGCTCATGGTCACCGCGCCGTTGTCCTTGTCGTCCTGGTAACGCAGTGTCGGAGACACCGTGTAGACCAGTGGGAAGAAGGAGCGGTTTTCCACTTCGAGCTTGCGCGTGAACGTCGTGCTCGGCTTCGACGCGTCGAGATAGCCGAAGCTCATCGCACCGTGGACCCTCGAGACGGCATCGCCCGTGACATCGCTCACGATGACCGGCGAGAACAGCGCGCGATCGACACGCACTTCGCCGCCACCGATACGCGTGATCGGCGCGAGCTGATCGGGCAGCACGGACGCGCCGACCGATGGCTGATACACCTCGGTTTCCGCGGTGTTGATCAACAGCTGCTTGATGTCGCGAGCCGACAGGAACGGACGCGCTGCCTTGATGATGGCCGCCGCGCCCGTGACCATCGGCGCCGCACCCGAGGTGCCGCCGAACGCGGACGTCGCAGTGAAGCTGCCCGAATCGGCGGACACCGACGCACCCGGCGCGCCGATCTCGGGCTTGACGATGTTGTCGTCGAAGCGCGGACCGCGCGAGGAGGTGGAGGCGAGCGTGCCGGCGAGCGACACGTTGTTGGCCGGCGAGAAGCGCACCGATGCCACGTTCGTGCGCAGCACGTTCGCGTCGACCTGGCTGATCATGTAGCCCGGAATCGTCTGCACGCCGCCACCGAACGCGCCGCCGAAGGGCGCCTCGGGAGTGATGAGCCCGATGATGCCGAGCACGCCGCCCGCGGCCGCGATGTTCGCGATCTTGAGGCTGAACGAGCAGGTGCCGCGATCGACGAGCACGATGCGGCCCGCGAGCTCACCCGGCGCGTACGGATTGGCACCCGCCGCGTTGGCACAGCCGATGCGCCTGCCGCCTGCCGCCGCCGGATAGAACACCGGACCTTCGATGGTCGCGGTGAGCGGCGCCGACCACGGCTGGAACACGGCACCGCGCGTGCCGGTGACCGGCGCGAGCAGCTCCATGAGTTGCAGAGTGGAGGACGGCACCTCGGTTTGCGCGACGGCCAGCGCAGAAGACGCGGCGGCGGGCGAACCGATGATGAACTGCTTGTCGGCGCTGTTGCCCGCCGAGATCACCGAGAGCACGCCGACTTTGGCGGCGTTGTCCACGGCAAACGACAGGTCGTCGTCGAACGGCTGACCGTACGAAGAACCCAACGACATGTTGATGATGTCGACGCGGTCGCGGATGCGGCCGTCACCATTGGGGTCGAGCGAGAACTCCATGCTCTGGATGAGCGCCGTGCCGCTGCACGACGTGGCCGGGGCGGAACAGGCCTTCACCGCGTACAGCTTCGCGCCGGGCGCGACGCCGATCTTGCCGGCGATGATGTCCGCGACGTGCGTGCCGTGGCCACCGAAGGTGGTGGCGTCAGGCGCGCCGATCGGATCCGGATCCGGCTCGAGCACCGCCGCCGTGCCGCCGGGCGGAATGCTGTTTGGCCAGCGCTCGCCGACGAAGTCGTAGCCGCCGATGACCTTCTTGCTCGGGAACAGGCCGTTGTCGGCCGCGGTGCCCGGGTCGTCGGTGACTAGATAGCCGGTGCCGGCCGCGACGGTGGGGATCGCCGGCGCGCCAGCGGGCGGCAGCGGAGCCCAGGCCGCTTCGTACGCCGCCTGCGTGCCCGGACCACCGAGCGCCGCGTGCGTGTAGTCGATACCACTGTCGATGACCGCGATGCGCACGCCCTGGCCGCGCGCGCCGAATGAATGGGCCGTGTCGGCGCCGATGTACGGCACGGTCTCCGACAGGTCCTGCTGGTAGTTAGCTACCTCGACCACGCGCGAGACCGCGATGTCGGCTGCCAGTCTCGGCAGGTCGGCGGCGTCCACGCGCAGCACCACCGCGTTGGTGGCGAGCTGCATGGAGGCGACCACTTCCCCGTTCGGTGCGACGGCGAGAATGCGATTGATGAACGCGGCCTGCTCGGCGAGAACTTGCTCGCGCGTGGTCGCGTCTTCGGAGCCCGCGACCGATGGGCCGCGCAGACGTACGAAGACGTCGAGACGTCCCGTCGCGCCCGCGAGGCTCGGATGCAGCGTGCTGCGTGGTGATGTGCCCAGGTCGGTTTGAACGACCTCCGGAAGTGTGAATGACTCGAGGCGCGTGAGACTGGCAGCGGACGTTTCGCGCGGCGCGGCGGCGGCGAAAGTGGTTGCTGACAGCAAAGCGCTGCACACGGCCCATCGCAGGCCGTGACCAACACGTTTGCTCTTCATGTGACTGTATCCCTTGAGAACCTGTTATTCCGGCAACACGCCGAGGCCAGGTCTTGACAGACGAGGCGCCTCGGGAACGCGGCGGTTCTTTTTTAATGCCGCGAGCAGCGTGACTTCCATCTGTCGCGCCGTATTGACCAGGACCCGTCGGCGACGCTACTCCGCGTTCGGACTTAATTCAATCGCACCAAACTGCGAAATTGAACATAAGGGTGTCAGGCCTTTTTACGCTTCGATGAATTTTTTTTGGCAACGGCGGCGCCGCTCTTCGCGCCCGCGGGTGTGGCAGATTTTTTCTTCGGCGCCGCGATCTTTTTCTCGGGCTTGCTCGCAAGCGTGGACGCAGCGTCGGCTTTCGGCTTGGTCTTGGCCGCGGATTTCGTCGTCGATTTTCCGGCCGGCTTGTTCTGCGCGGCGGATTCCGCCGCCGCCACCGTCGCCGCGGTCTTTGCGGCTGCCTGCTCCTTCGCGTTGGGAGTTTTCTTACGCCCGAAGCGGCTGCCGCGCAGCGGCGCCGCGGCCAGCAGCTCCCGGCACAGCTCGATCGTCACGGCCTTCGGATCCGAATCCTTGGGAATCCGGGCGTTGCGCTTGCCGTCGGTGATGTAGGGACCGTAGCGGCCGTTGAGCACCTGGATGTTGTCGACCGCGAAGTCCTGGATGATGCGATTGGCGTCCGCTTCCTTCTTGAGGCGGATGACCTCGAGGGCGCGCTCGAGCTCGACCGTGTAGGGATCGTCTGGCGGTTTCAGCGACACGTATTTCGCACCGAACTTGATGTACGGACCGAACCGCCCGATATTCGCCTGCACCGGCTCGCCGTCGGCCGTGTTGCCGAGGGTCCGGGGTAGTTTGAACAGCTCGAGCGCCTCGGGCAGCTTGATGAGATCCATCTTCTGGCCGGGCCGCAAGCCGGCGAACTTCGGCTTCTCTTCGTCGTCCTTGGTGCCGATCTGCACGAACGGCCCATAGCGGCCCATGCGCACGGTGATCGGTTTGCCGGTGACCGGGTCCTTGCCGAGCTCGCGCGCCTGCGCGACTTCCTCGCGCGAGACGTTCTTCTCGATGTGCTCGACCTGGGTGATGAACGGCTTCCAGAATTTCTTGAGCGGCTCGGTCCAGTTCTCTTCGCCGCGCGACACCGCATCGAGCTCGTCTTCGAGCGCTGAGGTGAAGCCGTATTCCACGTACTTGTGGAAATGCTTGGCGAGGAAGCTGCCGACGATCTTGCCGATGTCCGTCGGAATGAACCGCCGGTTGTCCATGTCGACGTACTCGCGATCCTTGAGCGTCGAGATGATGGTGGCGTACGTCGAGGGACGGCCGATGCCGTGTTCCTCGAGCGCCTTCACCAGCGACGCTTCGGAGAAGCGCGGCGGCGGCTCGGTGAAGTGCTGATCGCCCTGCACCTTGAGCAGAGTGACCACGTCGCCTTCTTTCATGGCCGGCAGGAGGCGGTCGTTCTCGTTCTCGGGTTTGCCGTCGTCGACGTCTTCCTGGTACACGGCCATGTAGCCGGGTTTCACCAGCGTCGAGCCGTTCGCGCGCAGTACGTGCAGCCCGCTCTTGCCGTCGGACGCGTGGCCGGCGTTGCCGGTCTTTTCCGCCAGCGTGCTCGGCACCATGTCGACCGCCACAGTGTCGAACAGCGCGAACGACATCTGCGACGCGACGGCGCGCTTCCAGATGAGCGAGTAGAGCTTGAACTGATCCGGGTCGACCTTGCCTTCGATCTGTGAGGGCAGGATCGCGGCGGATGTCGGCCGGACGGCCTCGTGGGCTTCCTGCGCGTTGCGCGATTTGGTCTTGTAGATGCGCGGTTCTTCGGCCACGCCTTCCTTGCCGTATTCTTTCTCGATCACCTCGCGCATCTCGCGAATCGCGTCGTTCGCCAGATTCACCGAGTCCGTGCGCATATAGGTGATGAGACCGATGCTGCCTTCGCCGAAATCCACGCCTTCGTAGAGCTGCTGCGCGAGGCGCATCGTGCGCTGGGCGGAATAGCCGAGCTTGCGCGCGGCCTCCTGCTGCAGCGTCGAGGTGGTAAACGGCGGCGACGGATTGCGGCGCCGCTGTTTCTTGTCGATGGTCAACACGTGCAGGAAGCCCTGCGCGGTGTCGTTGAGCCTGCGCTCGACGTCGCGCGCGGAATCTTCGTTCGTGAAGCTGAACTGCTCCACCTTCTGGCCGTTGAACTCGACCAGCTTGAGGGGGAAGGACTGGGCGCTGTGCTCGCCCTCGGCCTCGATCGTCCAATATTCCTGCGCGATGAACTTGCCGATCTCGTCTTCGCGCTCGCAGATCATGCGCAGCGCCGGGCTCTGGACGCGGCCTGCGGACAGGCCGCGGCGCACTTTCTTCCACAGCAAAGGCGACAGGTTGAAGCCGACGAGATAGTCGAGCGCGCGGCGCGCCTGCTGCGCGTTCACGAGATCGAGTGACAGGTCGCGCGGCTCGGCCACGGCGCGCTGCACCTCGCCCTTGGTGATCTCGTAGAAGACGACGCGCTTGACTTGCTTGCCCTTGAGATCGCCGCGCGCTTCCAGCAGCTCGCGCAGATGCCAGGAAATGGCCTCTCCCTCGCGGTCGGGGTCGGTTGCGAGGAACAGGTTTTTGGATTTCTTCAGCGCACGAGAGATGGCGTCGACGTGTTTCTCGTTACGCTCGATGGCCTGGTAGCTCATCGCGAAATGCTTGTCGGGATCGACCGCGCCTTCCTTGGGCACGAGATCGCGCACGTGGCCGTACGAAGCGAGCACCTCGAAGTCTTTGCCGAGGTACTTCTTGATGGTCTTCGCTTTGGCGGGCGATTCGACGATGACTAGGTTGTCAGCCATCTCGATCAGTTGGGAAGAGAATCGGACTCGTCGAACACCAGGTCTTCCATGCGCGCGCAGGCCTGTTCCTGGCCCGGCTGACTGGAGAGCACCATCAGCACCAGCCATTTGAGCCGGTCGATATCGACCTCGTCGCTGTCGAGTGCGACCAGACGATCGATGACGATCTCACGCTGCAGCGGCGAGAGGATGCCTTCGCTCTCGAGCTGGAGCAGATAGCCACGACAGCTGGTCGAGATGCGCTCGAGCTCGTCGGGCGAGAAGACGCGCAACGCGCGCTGGTGTGAATCGATGTTCGGGCGGGAGCGTTCGCTGGCGAGATCGGCCAGCCAATCGAGCGCCCGCTCCACGTTCTGGCGGCCGAATCCGGCGCGTTCGAGGTCGGCCGCGAGCGTTTCGCGCTCGGGCACGTCCGGCGCCTCCGCCAGCATGTACTGGTCGAACACGTATATAAGAATGTCTAAAACACTTCCGGTCATGCGGTTGCCGTAAAAATTATTGTCCCGCCATGCGGCTGTATCGGCCGCCGGGGTGCGGCGCCACGTGCCCGTCGAGCTCCAAAATCAGCAGCATCGACGCGATCGATTCGCTGTTCAGGCCGGTTCGTTCGATCAAGCTATCGACGCTGGCCGGCTCGAAGGCGAGCGCATCTAACAGGATTTCGTACGCCTTGTCCAACAGAGGCCCCGGTTTCCCACCATCCGGAACGAGCGTCGCAGGCGCCGTAAGTAGCTGGTCAGAAAGGGAAATTTTGAGCTCTTCCAACACGTCCTCGGTGCGCTCCACGAGCTTCGCGCCCTGGCGGATGAGCTGATGGCATCCGCGTGCGCATGGATTGTGGATGGAGCCCGGGATGGCGAACACCTCGCGTCCGGCATTTCCCGCCAGACGCGCGGTGATGAGTGAGCCCGACTCTTTCGCCGCTTCGACCACCAGCGTGCCGTGTGCGAGGCCCGCAATGATGCGATTGCGTTGTGGAAAGAAGGAGCGCCGCGGCTCCATGCCGGGCGGAAATTCCGAGATCACGGCGCCGCTCTGCACGATGCGCTCGGCCAGCGCGTGGTGCTCTGACGGATAAATGATGTCGATGCCGCAGCCGAGCACCGCGACGGTGGGGGCGCCGCCGGCGAGCGCGCCTTCGTGGCTCGCCGCGTCGATGCCCAAAGCGAGGCCGCTCGTGATGACGAGACCGGCACGCGCGAACCACTGCGCGAATTCACGCGCGGTGGCCCGCCCGCCCGCGGTGGGATTGCGGCTGCCGACCATCGCGAGCTGCGGCTCGCGCAACACGTTGGGGTGACCACGCACGTAGAGGATGGGCGGCGCATCGGGTAGCCGCCGCAACATCGGCGGATAAGCGGCGTCGGTGACGGCCAGCAGCGTGGCGCCCGCGCGCTCGAGCCAGCGCAGATCCAGATCGATGCGCGCATGGTCGGGTCGCGACAGCCAGCTAACGGTGTGGGTAGTTAGCCCGAGTCGCGCCAGCACCGCCGGCTGCGGCCGCTCGAGCAGCTCGAGGCTGGGGTCCTCGCGCGCGATGGCGATGAGCTCGGTGGCGCCGAGACCGGGCGCGCGCGCCGCGAGTGCGCGCCGACGCGCCGCGCTGTCGATGGATGTGGGCACTGGAGGGAGCATCGCGACAGCCTAGGCCCGCGAGCTGCATGCAGGACTGGCCGTTTTTGACGTGTCGCGCCAGAAATGCACGTTGAATCGGTCGCGCACGACAAAACGCCCGGTGCAGGTGATGCACCGGGCGTCGGTTCAAAGAGTCTTCGAGGCCAGATCAGTCGGCGGTGCCGAGATCCTTGCCGGTGTTGTCGGCGAGATCGCCCTTCATGCCCTCGAACGTCGCGCGATCGGACGGCGCCAGATTTGGATGGCCGATCATGAAGCCCATGGAAACGGTGCCACGAACGAAATACGTTTCGCCCGGCTCGACTTCGAGCCGCAGCGCGTCTTTCGCCTCCGATCGCACCACGAACTCGTGGGCGCCGGGGCCGAGGTTCACGACGCAATAAGACGCGCGCTGGAGCTTGCAGAGCTCAGAGCCGTTTTCGCGCACCTTGAAGCGCACGGCGGCGCCCGTCAATTTCGGGTCACGGAAGAATACGATGGTGCCACCGTCACCCGAGGCGGCGCCCGCCGACGCGTACTGCGTGAGCGAGGCGGGCGTGAAGCGCGTCGAGGAGCCGACGTTCGGGTTGTACACGCGATCCGCGATCTGCATCGGGCCGCGGGCTCCGATGACGAGACCGTAGCTGACGCGATTGAACACTTTGAACACGATCAGTGTGCCGGCGCGTTCGTACGGCAGGCGTACCTGTTCGCCCCACGGATCTTTTTTCCACGGCCGCTGCGAGTGCAGGTCTTGCACGAGCGCGCCCTTCTGATCGATCGCGAGCACCGCGCCCGGCGCGAGGCCATGACGTTCACCGCGATTCAGCACCACGACCTGGTACTGGCCAATCTGCGTCGCGTCGTCGGCGATACCGATGATCTGGCCTTCGACGCTGGTGTGCGGCGAATGCGGCGCGAACGTGAGCGGAATGTCGCCCTGCTGCGAGATCAGGCGATCGCCCTCGAGCGCTTCACGCGAGACCTCGGTGAGAATCGCTTTTGAAACTTCGCCCGGTGCGTTCACGACGGCGGTCGCTGCATACGCGGCCTGATAACCGACCAGGTCGTTGGTTTCCGGATCGCGAATCTCCTGGCCAACGTGCATGACCGCGAAGCGCTGGTTGAGCGGCGCATTGAGGTTCTTCGCGTAGATTTCGTGGCCCGCGCCGCCGACCATGTGATGGTCGCGGAACGCGAGGATGTGCGGTGCGCGTAGCGCTTCTTCCTTCGTGAGCACGGACGGCTTCGAAAGGAAGGACGCGATGGCCGCGAACGGCATCGTGTCGATGGGACCATCGAGCTGCTCGCTGCGCAGGCGCGGCTGCAGACGCGCGCCGCTGTACTGAGAGATGAACACGCGGGCGTCACCGTCGGCGCCGACCGCGAGCGACAGTACGTCGCCAGGATAGATCAGGTGTGGATTCTCGACCTGCGGATTGATCTGCCAGATTTCCGGCCAGAACCACGGATCCTTCAGGAACACCGCGGAGATGTCCCACAGCGTGTCGCCACGCTTCACCGCGTAGCTCATCGGCGCATCGGGACGCAGGAGCTGCCCGGTCTGCGCGGGCACGGTGCTCGGCGGAGCTTCGCTCATTGCGGCAATTGCGGCTTCGGTCGCCGTCAAGTCATCCGCGTCGCTGGCATCAGCGGGGGCTGGCGCGGCCATCGGAGCGCCAGTCGACATCCCGCCTGAGCTTTCGGCAGACGAAGAAGTGGACGCGCAGCCCGCCGCGAACACGGCGAGTGCGACGAGGCCCATGAGGGCGATGAGTCGCAGGTTCATCGGGAACGCGCGCGACTCTCTAAGCTGTTGATTCAAAGACATCCTCCACTCCTCAATCCCAAGTGGGGCAAGCGGACCCCGCTGTTATAATCCGCCGCGGCACGAGGGCCTACGATCTATTGTCAAGTTTGTGCGCTGGATCACGGGATATCTCCCGGTGCGGACCGCGCAGACCTTGCCCACGGTCGAATCGCCCAAACATTAGCAGCAATCGAGCGGAACATCATGGCGCGCCTGCATATTCTTGAATACCCGGACCCCCGTTTACGAACCAAGGCGAAGCCCGTCGAGGTGTTCGATGCCGCGCTCGGGAAGATGGTCGAGGACATGTTCGAGACCATGTACGCGGCGCCCGGCGTAGGGCTGGCGGCGACCCAGGTCGATTTTCACAAGCGCTTGATCGTATTAGACGTTTCAGAAGGAAAGACCGAGCCGCGCGTGTTCTGCAACCCGGAAATCCTCACGATGGAAGGCACGGGCGTCACTGAGGAAGGTTGCCTGTCGGTGCCCGGCATTTTCGATGAAGTGAAACGCGCCGCGAAGGTTCGCGCGCGTGCGCAGGACGTCACCGGCGCCGTGTTCGAGGTGGACCTCGATGGCCTCGCCGCCGTGTGTTTGCAGCATGAGATGGATCACCTCGACGGCAAGCTGTTCGTCGACTATCTCTCCGACCTCAAGCGCGAGCGCATCCGCAAGAAGCTCGACAAGGATCGCAAGGAGCGCGCGAGCAAGGCGCTCGAACCGGCCTCCCAGCGCGCGTACTGAGCCCGCCCGCGTTCCACCGCCTTCGGGCCTCTCCATGACCTCTCTACGAATTGCCTTCGCGGGCACACCGCAGTTCGCGTTGCCCGCGCTTCGCGCGCTGCTCGCTTCGCGACATCGCGTGATCGGCGTGCTTACGCAGCCCGACCGCCCGGCCGGCCGCGGGCAGCAGCTGCGCGCGTCGCCCGTCAAACTACTCGCGCAGGACGCGGGGCTCGTCGTCGTGCAACCTCCAACACTCAAGACGCCCGAAAGCCGCGCGGCGCTCGAGCAATGGGCGCCCGACGTACTCGTGGTCGTCGCGTACGGTTTGATCCTGCCGCCGGCGGCGCTCGCGTTGCCGCGTCTCGGCTGCGTGAACATCCACGCCTCACTGCTGCCGCGCTGGCGCGGCGCTGCGCCCATCCAACGCGCCATCCTCGCGGGCGACGCCGAGACCGGCGTCAGCATCATGCAGCTCGACGCGGGTCTCGACACCGGTCCCGTGTTGATCGAGCGACGTCGGTCCATCGGCACGCACGACACCGCGGGGGACCTGCACGACTCGCTCGGCGAGCTCGGCGCCGCCGCGTTGATGGAGGCCATCGACGGGATGGCCGCGGGCACGCTCAGCGCGCGCGCCCAGCCCGCCTCGGGCGCCACCCATGCGCCGAAGATCGGGAAATCCGAGGCGCGCATCGACTGGACAGCGGATGCGATCGACGTCGACCGCCGCGTGCGCGCTTTCAATCCCTGGCCCATCGCCGAGACGCAGCTCGCCGGCGAGCCACTGCGCGTGCTGCGCGCGCGCGTGGCCGAGCTGCATGCGCCCGCCGGCGTCGCGCCGGGCACTTTGTTAGGTGTGGCCGACGATGGACTGCACGTCGCGTGCGGCGCGGGTGTGCTCGCGGTGCGCGAATTGCAGCGCGCCGGCAAGCGTCCGATCTCCGCGCGCGATTTCGCCAATGCCGTGCGGGTCGCCGGCCTGAGGTTCGGCACATGAAACACACCACGGCGCCACGCCGGCATGCACCCCAGCGTCGCGCGCGTCACGCGCCCGGTGCGGAGACTTTGGCGCAGGCCGCGTTGGCGGTGCACGAGGTCGTGTACGAAGGCCGCTCAGCCGACGCCGCGCTCGAGGCGGCGCATGAGCGCGTCGACCGCGCGGCGGTGCGCGCCATCGCGCTCGGCACCCTGCGCTGGTATCTGCGACTGCAGCCGGCCATCGCACCGCTGGTCACGCGGCCTTTTGCCGAGCTGTCGCCACGGCTCGCGGCGCTGCTCGTGACCGCTGCGCACCAGATCGAATACTCGCGCGGCGCGGCCGAGGCACAGGCGCATCTCGCGGTCGACGCGAGTCGCCTCGTCGGAGAGGCGCGCGCCAGCGGCGTGGTGAATGCGGTGCTGCGGAAGTTCGTCGCGCAGCGAGCCGCTCTGCTCGCCGCCGCCGATGTGGATCTCGCCACCCGACACGCGCATCCGCGCTGGCTGGCGGACGCCGTCGCGGCGGCGTGGCCGGAGGACGTGGAGAGCATCCTCTCGGCTAACAACCAGCATCCGCCGATGGTGCTGCGGGTCATCACGGACACGGCGGATTTCCTGCATTCGTGGCGCGCTCAGGGCCGTGAGGCGCGCAAGCTCGACTGGAGCGACGAAGCGGTGGTGCTGGAAAAACCCGTGGCGGTGCAGTTGCTGCCGGGGTTCGAGCAGGGCGCGGTGTCCGTGCAGGATGGCGGTGCCCAGCTCGCCGCGCGGTTGCTCGGCGCGCGCTCCGGCATGCGCGTGCTCGATGCCTGCGCGGCGCCGGGCGGCAAGACCCTGCACATCGCGCAGTGCACGCCCGACCTGGCCGAGCTCGTGGCGGTGGACGACGATGCGCTGCGCCTGGTGCGCGTACGCGAGAACCTCGAGCGCGCGGGGCGCGATGCGTTGCTGATCGCGGCCGATCTGCGCGAGCGTGTGCCGACGCTCGCTGCCGGCCGGTTCGATCGCGTGCTGGTGGACGCGCCGTGTTCGGCCACTGGCGTGATCCGCCGTCATCCGGACATCAAGCTGTTGCGCCGGGCCGAGGACATTGCCGCATTCGCAGTGACCCAGCGGCGCATTCTCGCCACCGTGTTCGAACTGCTGAAAGCCGGTGGCCGGCTCGTCTATTGCACGTGCTCGGTCATGCCGGCCGAGAACGAAGCGGTGGTCGCAGAGTTCCTCGCAACACATGACGACGCGCGCGTGGCACCGTGGCCCGAAGCCGTGGTGCGACCGCCGGGACTGCGAGAGCGCTCCGTGGGATGGCAGTTGCTGCCGGGTGGCGGCGCGGGCACCGATGGCTTCTACTATGCCTGTCTCGACAAGTTGCCCTGAGTCCACCTGAGGAACCGATGCAGGTCCGCGCGCACACATTCCTCGCCCTGCTCCTCGGCATGCTCGCGTGCGTTGGCACCGGGGCGCGCGCGGATGCACTCGACGGGCTGCTCGAGGTGCGCTCCGCATACGTCAATATCGAGAGCGGCGTATTCCAGCTCTATGCGCGTGTCGCGTATCCGGTGAACGACGACATTCGCAATGCGCTCAAGGACGGCCTCACCCTGACGTTCGATCTCGACGTGGTGGTGGCGCGCGAGCGCCGCTGGTGGATCGACGACGACGTGGCGAACTACACGTTGCATCGCGACCTGGTCTATCACGCGGTCAGCGACCGCTACGTCACGCGCGACGTGGATCCGCGCGCCAGCAACCAGCAGCACAGTTACGCGACACTCGAAGAAGCGCTCGAGGCGCTCGGCACCGTGGATGCGTGGCCCATCCTGGTCGCACCCCAGCTCTCGGCCAATCGGGAATACCGCGTGTCGCTGCGCGCCGGCGTGCGCCGTGGCCGCCTGGCCGACACGTTGCGCGTGCTGCTCTTCTGGACGGACGACTGGCATCGCGAGAGCGAGTGGTTCTCATGGTCCCTGCAGCGCTGAGACGCCTCGGCACCTTCGGCTTCATAACCCTTTGGGTGCTGCTGTCGGGCGGGCTGTTGCTGCTGCTCGCGCTGTCGGTCCAGAACTCGGTGCTCTACACGCGCATGCAGGCGTGGATCCTGCTGCTCAACGCCGTCGCCGTCGTCGCAGTCAGCGTATTGCTCGCGCGCAAGATCGTGGAACTCGTGCGCGCATTCCGCGCGCAGGTTCCTGGTTCACGTCTGACCGCGCGCACGGTGGCAATCTTCGGTTCCCTGGTAGTCGCGCCGCTGATCGTAATCTATCTATTCTCGCTGGAGTTCCTCGACCGCGGCATCGACAGCTGGTTCAAGGTCGAGATCAAGCAGGGCCTGTCGGACGCGCTGGAGCTGTCGCGGTCCGCGATGGACGTGCGCATGCAGGAATATGCGCGCAGCACCGAGCTGTTCGCGCAGACGCTCGCGGACCGGCCATCGGACAACCTCGCATTTGCCACCGACACGCAGCGCGTCGTGAGTGGGGCGCTGGAAGTGGTGGTCTACGGCAAGCTCGGCCAGGTGCTCGCGGCGAGCAGCGCCGGCCCGACCTCGACGAACCTGCCGCGCTACGCCACCTCCGAGATCACGCGCGCCATCGTGGGCGGCAACGTGTACTGGAGTCTCGAGCCGCTGCCGGACGGCGACTACCTCATCAATACCGCAGCGCCGATAGCCGCCGGCCGGGGCGCGAGCGAAGGTCGGTTCGTCGTCGCCCTCTACCCAGTGCCACCACAGCTCGCGCGGCTGTCCGATGCCGTGCAGAAATCGTATTCCCAGCATGGTGAGCTGTCGGCGCTGCGCGTGCCGGTGATGAACAGTCTGCGCATGACCCTCACGCTGGTGCTGCTGCTCGCAATGCTGACCGCCATCTACGGTGCTATCTACTCGGCTGAAAAGCTGACTCGTCCCGTGCAGGACCTCATCGCGGGTACGCGCGCGGTGGGCAAGGGCGACTTCGGCACGCGCCTGCCGCTGCCGTCGCGAGACGAGATGGGGTTTCTCGTGCATTCGTTCAACGACATGACCAAGCGCCTGCGTCGCGCGCGCGAGGAAACCACGCGCAGCCAGCTCGCCGTGGAGCGCGAGCGCGAGCGGCTGTCGATCATCCTCGCGCGCCTGTCAACCGGCGTCATCGCGATCGGACGCGACCTGGTCCTGCGCAGCGCCAACCAGGCCGCGAGCACCATCCTCGGGGTCAATCTCGAGCAGGGCGTGGGTTTGCCGCTGACCGCGTTGACCGACGCCAATCCGCGGCACGCGCGTTTCGTCGCCGAGGTGACCGAGCGCCTGTCCAAGGGCGAGCTCGAATGGCGCGAGCAGCTCGAGCTGCGGCCCGAGGCCACGGGCGGTCGCGTGCTGGTGTGCGCGTGCACACCGCTGCCCGGCGACGAGCACGCCGAGAACGAGGCCGAGCGCAGCGGCGGCTTCGTGATCGTGTTCGACGACATCAGCGCCCTGCTTCAGGCGCAGCGCGACGCGGCCTGGGGCGAGGTGGCGCGCCGCCTGGCGCACGAAATCAAGAATCCGCTGACGCCCATCCAGCTCTCGGCCGAGCGTATGCGCCGGCGCTATCTGCACCAGATGCAGGGCGAGGACGCGCAGGTGCTCGACCGCGCCACCTGGACCATCGTGCAGCAGGTGGAGGCGATGAAGGCGATGGTGAATGCCTTCAGCGAGTACGCGCGTGCGCCCGACATGAAGGTGACGAAGTTCTCGCTGAATTCGCTGGTCACCGAGGTCGCCGATCTGCATCGCGTGCACGAGTCGGGCGTCATCATCGACGTCGAGCTCGATGCGCGCATCGAGCAGATCGAAGCGGATCGCGGCCGTGTGCGCCAGATCCTCAATAATCTCATCGTGAACGGCCTCGAAGCCGTCGAGCACACGTCCGCCGGGCAGGTGATCGCAGCGACGCAGCTCGAAACCGTAGGCACGGCCGAGCACGTCACGATCACGGTGAGCGACAACGGACCCGGTTTCTCGCGGGAAGTACTCGGGCGCGTGTTCGATCCCTACGTGACGAGCAAGCCGAAGGGCACGGGCCTGGGGCTTGCCATTGTCAAAAAGATCGTCGAAGAGCACGGTGGGCGCGTGGAAGCCGAGAATCGGCCTGAAGGCGGCGGGCGCGTGCGTGTATCCTTGCCCGTTACAGACGGTTCCCGGCAGTTAGTGGCGCGCGAGCGGCGTGCCGATCCCAGGAAGGAGCGAGCATGAGCGCCGCACACATTCTCGTGGTCGATGACGAGGCCGACATCCGCGGTCTGTTGAAGGAAATCCTCTCCGAGGAAGGCTACGACGTCGACGTCGCCGGCGACGCAGGCCAGGCGCGCGCCTCGCGCGCGCGGCAGTTGCCCGATCTCGTGCTGCTCGATATCTGGATGCCGGACACCGATGGCATCACGCT
Organism: Pseudomonadota bacterium; assembly: GCA_043747875.1. Lineage (GTDB taxonomy): Bacteria > Pseudomonadota > Gammaproteobacteria > Steroidobacterales > Steroidobacteraceae > CADEED01. Next base: position 23,027 of record JAYTOI010000182.1, read on the forward strand.
GCTGCGTGAATGGCAGGCCGCGAATGCGGACGCATCCTGCCCCGTGGTGATGATGTCGGGTCACGGCACCGTCGAGACGGCCGTCGAGGCCACACGTCTCGGTGCATTCGATTTCGTCGAGAAGCCGCTGTCGCTGCAGAAGTTGCTGCGCACCGTCGAGCGCGCCCTGGAGGCTGGAAAAAGGAAGCGTCACGCCGGCAAGTTGTTAGCCGCGTCGCCCGGTGTGCCCGTCGGGCGCAGCCGCGTCATGCAGCAGTTGCGCGCCGATCTCGCGCAGCTCGCCACCAACGATTCTCCGGTGCTGCTGGTCGGCGAGACCGGCACCGGCCGCGAGGCGTTCGCGCGTTTCGTCCACGACGCCAGTCCGCGAGCGCAACGTCCGTTCGTCACGTTGATCTCGAGCACATTGCGCGGCGACGGCGCCGAACACGTGCTGTTCGGTACCGAAGCGGCCGGACAGGTCGCGCCCGGGGTGCTCGAGCGCGCGGCCTCGGGGACGCTGTTCATCAACGAGATCGAGGATCTGCCGCCGCAGGCGCAGCGCGCGCTGCTCGGCGCGCTCGAGAGCGGGCAGTTCACGCGCGTCGGAGGAATCCAGTCCGTCACGCTCAAGGCGCGCCTGCTGTCGTCGGCGCGTCCGGGCATCGAGACGCGCGGCGACGAATTCCGCCGCGATCTGCTGGCGCACCTCAATACGCTCATCGTGCGCGTGCCGCCGCTGCGCGAGTACACCGAAGATGTCCCGGACCTGCTGCGTCACTACGTCGACCGGCTGGTCGACGGCGAGGGCCTGCAGTTCCGCAAGTTCGCCGTCGCGGCGCAGAACCGCTTGCGCAACTATCCGTGGCCCGACAACGTGCGCGAGCTCAAGAACCTCGTGCAGCGCCTGCTGTTGCAGGGCGGCGGCGAGGAGATCCGGCTCGA
>JAYTOI010000183.1:0-2127 GCA_043747875.1 Pseudomonadota bacterium
TACGAAGGCACGGTCAAGAGCGACGGCCTGTTCGTCGAGCAGAACGCCGGCTTCACGACCGCGTTCGATTTCCCGAGCCTGCTCGAGCACGCCGACGGCAATCTACCCAACGATCGCCGGCATGTGCTCAAGCTCTGGGGCAGCTGGGCGTTCGCTCCGCATTGGCAGGTCGGCTGGAACTGGCTGTCCGCGAGCGGCCGGCCGGTGAACTTCCTCGGCCTGCATCCTACGGATCTGAATGCGCAGGTCTACGAGTCGGCCGCGTTCTATCGCGACGGCGAGCCCGTGCCGCGCGGCAGCGTGGGCCGCACCGACTGGCTGCATCAGCTCGACCTGTCCACGCGCTTCGAGTTCGAATTCGGAGCGACCCAGGGACACGTGCGGCTGGCGGTCGTCAACGTGCTCGATCTCGAAAGTGAAGTCGGCAGGTACGAGGAAGGTGAGCTCGATCCGACTCCGGGTGATGCCTTCCCCGACGATCTCAACTACGGCCTGCCCATCGAATTTCAGCAGCCACGCACTGTCCTGCTGTCGGCCCAGTTCCGTTTTTGAAGGTCGGTTTCTGATGGTCCGTCGTCCGCTCGCGGTGCTGGCAATAACGCTGTTCGCGGGCTGCCAGGCGGCACCGCGCATCGCGGCGGACCTCGTCATACTGAACGGCGACGTGCGCACCATGAATGCGGCCACGCCACGCGCCACCGCCATCGTCGCACACGCCGGACGAATCGCTTACGTCGGTGACGAGCGCGGCGCGCGCCAGTGGATAGGCTCGAAGACCCGCGTCGTGAACGCGCGCCGCCACACCGTGCTTCCCGGCCTCATCGACAGCCACATCCATGTCATGGAAGGGGCGCTGGCACGCGGCGCGTGCAGCCTGCACGATGAACCATTGACGCTGGGCGCCGCGGCCGCGGCCATTCGCGACTGCGCGGCGCGGCCACCGGGCACGGGTTGGCTCATCGTCATCGACGTCAACGGCGTCGGCTTCGACGCGAGCGCGCGCGCCATCGACGCCATCGTTCGCGACCGCCCCGTGCTGCTCTGGGGCGCGGACGGACACACGGCTTGGGTCAACAGCGCGGCACTGCGCGCGGCGCGCATCACCGCCGCAACCCGCGATCCGCAGGGCGGACATTTTGAACGCGACTCGAGCGGCGCGCCGACCGGGTTCCTGGTCGATGCGGCCGTTACGCGCGTGACCAACATCGCGATCCGGCCAACGCCCGCGCAACGAGTCGACGCATTGCGCGTGACACTGCCCGAGCTGCATGCCGCCGGCATCACCTCGTTCATGGAAGCCAATGCCGATGCCGAGACGTTGCTCACCTACCTCGAGCTCGCGCGCGACAAACAATTGCATGCGCACGTCTCGATCGCATTGCAGAGCGACGGCGAGGATGACGAAGAGGAATTCGCGCGCCTGCGCCACCTGCGCGAGCAAGTGGCCCACGAGCCGCTGCTGCGCGCCGACGTGGTCAAGTTGTTTGCCGATGGCATCATGGAACGCTCGACACAGACCGCCGCTCTGGTGGCGCCCTACCTGAATGCCGATGGCACGCCGACCGACAAGCAGGGCCGGCTGTATATCGACCCCGCCGCGACGGCCGGATTCGTGCGCAATGCCGCGGACGCAGGCTTCGGCATTCACATCCATGCGATTGGCGATGGCGCAGTGCGTGCCGGGCTCGATGCCTTCGCAGCCGCACGCGCAGCGGGCAGCAAACAGCGCTACAGCATCGCGCACCTGGAACTCGTCGATCCTGCGGACCTGCCGCGCTTCGGCGCACTCGATGTGTTTGCGTCGCTGCAGCTGCTCTGGGCGCAACCCGATAACTACAGCGTCGATGCCGTGAAGCCTTACCTCGGCGCGGAACGGCATGCACGCCTGTATCCCGCGCGCGCGCTGCTGGCCGCCGGCGCCACGGTTGCCGGGGGCAGCGACTGGAACGTCTCCAGCTACAAGCCGTTCGAAGCGATGGCCACCGGAATGTCGCGCATGAATCCGGAGCAACCCGGGCGCGGGACGCTGAATGCGGCAGAAGCATTGACGCTCGAGGAAATGCTCGCGGCATACACGGTGCACGCAGCGCGCATGTTGGGCCGCGAAGACGAGATCGGCTCGCTCGG
>JAYTOI010000184.1:0-1127 GCA_043747875.1 Pseudomonadota bacterium
GTAACCGTTCAGGCCCTTCGCAAGTGCTCTAGATTGCTCCATAAAAATTTTCCGCTTTCCATTGGCGAGTCAATGAGCGATGCCAGGTACCCGTGGCGCAGGACTGGCGGGATCATCGAATCGCGGAGCTCGAAGCCGCGCTCGCTGCCAGTGAGGCGCGGAATGCGGCCAAGGACGCGCGGATCGCGGAGCTCGAGCAGCGTGTCGCCGAGCTGAGCGCCCGCCTGGCGGAGCTCGCCGAGAAGCTGGGGCAGAATTCTATAAATTCGCACCGGCCACCGTCGAGCGATTCGCCGGCGGTCCGCGGTCAGCGCCGGGGCAAAGGCAAGTCGAAGTCCAAGCGCAAACGCGGGGCGCAGCCGGGGCATCGTCCCGCCCAGCGCGGGCTGCTACCGCCCGAGGAGGTCGACAAGGTCGTCGACCTGTTCCCGACTCATTGTGACGGCTGCGCGAAGCCTTTGCCCGAAGTGACCGACCCCAACGCCATGCGCTTCCAGGTCACCGAGGTGCCGCCGGTCGAGCCCTACACGACCGAGTATCGCAGACACGCCGTGCGGTGTTCGTGCGGCCTCACGACGTGCGCGGTGCATGACCAGCAGCCCGCTTCGCCGTTCGGCCCGAGACTGATGGCTCTCGTCGCATTGCTCACCGGCGTCTATCACCTGAGCCGGCGCAAGGCAGCCGAGCTGCTGAGCGACATGGCCGGCGTACGCATCTCGGTCGGTGCCGTCAGCGCCGTAGAAGCCCGCGTCAGCGCCGCCGTGCAGCCCGCCGTCGATGTCGTGTGGGACCGCGTTCGCGAGGCGGACGTCAAGCACACCGACGGGACGAGCTGGTTTCAATCGGGCGTGTCGCGCGCCCTGTGGACGATCGCGACCGCCGCAGCCACGGTGTTCAAGATCGTTGCCGACGGCAGCAAAAAGACGCTCGAGCCCTTGTACGGCGTATTGCAGGGCATCTTGGTCAGCGACCGCGCCAAGTCGCTCAACTTCTGGGCGATGGAGCGGCGCCAGATTTGTTGGGCCCATCTGGTCCGCAAGTTCATCTCGTTTGCCGAAAGGGATGGGCCGGCGGGGTCTCTCGGCCGCGAGCTACTCGACTACACGGGCCTCATGTTCGAGTACTGG
>JAYTOI010000185.1:0-6877 GCA_043747875.1 Pseudomonadota bacterium
GCAGTGCCGATCAGCAGCCGCAACGCTTACCACCCCGCTGCCGGCAATCGCCACGCAGGTTCTTCTCTCGAGATGATTTTCGACGTCCTATCTAGTCTCGCAGCAGCGCCGACTGCCGTGGTGGTGCGCGTGCTGCTGGCGGCGCCAGCTGCGGCTGCGTCGCTGTGGAGGTGCGATCCAGATGCGCCAGTATCCGGGCGATGACCGCCGGATCTTCGATGCTGGCCAGCACCTTGAGCGTTCCCTGGCATCGGGCGCAGCGCTCAATCTCAATGCCGAACACCCGCTCCAGGCGTTGCACCCAAGTCCGCCGCATGGCGGGGAACGGCGGGTTGCTCCTCGCCCTCTGCGGCGTGCTTCCTGCCCTTGCCGCGCTGCGTCGACGTGACGGCAGCGCGCAGACTGCTGTGTGGCGCGAATACGCCGGGGTAACGCGTCAGGTGCATGCGGGGCTGGCACCAACGCCGCCAGCCGCGCCATCAAGTCCTGCGGTTCCGCACAATGTGCGTTGCCATCGCGGTACGCAGTCTTCAGCAGGTAACGCACCTGCCCGGATGCACTCAGTGCCAGTCGCTCCACCGCCAGCGGCGGCCGACTGACGTAGCGGCACAGGCGCTCGAGCTTGGCGCGCTGGCCGGTCTGGATGTCCAGACGGCGTGCCGAGAAAACCCTCCCGCCTGCGCAGCGCCATTGCGCCCTTCCCCTTCTTCACCTTGCCGGCACGGTCCGCAGCGTGAACACCTTTTGACCTGCGCACGGATCCATCGCAATCCGATCAGTGACGTAGCTGCCGAGCAGATCATCCAGTGGACCAGCAAGTGAGGGATCGCTGCTCAACCAGGCGTTCTCGGCATCGCGCTCGATCAGCCCACGCTTCTCGAGCATCCGGCCGATGCGCTCGGCGATCTGCTGCACCAGTGCCTGCAACTCGGCCGTGCCGGATGTGGCGACATGCCGGAATACGGGCGGATCGGCCCCATCGCTCAGATACACCCATCGACAAAGATCATGTGGAAGTGCACGGCTCGGCTACGGCTATCTGACGCGGCCCAAGTCGTTTCACTTGCGCGCTTGGGCGAGCGGGGAGCAGCGCGGCTTCGGCTCGCGCGGATCCTCGATGCAGACCTCCGAGCCGCGCGGCCACGCAAAACGCTGCGTGGCCGAGTCGAACGCGGTTCCGGGCGGTAGATCGTCGCGCCGCAACGTGAGCTCGCCGCCAGTGGCCGGCAGCGAGTAGAGCTTCCAGCGCGCTGCAGCGTCTGGATCGCAGAGCGTGGCCACTCGTGTGGAGAGCTCGCACGGCGAAACGAAGTCGATGCGTGACGCGTCGGGTGCGAAGCCGACGTCGATCGCGCTCGCGCCCTGCAGCTGCAACGTGGCAAGCGCTGGCGATTGTCCAGCAGTCACCGAGTAGCGCGCGACGCTGACTGCGGATGCGCCCTCCGCCGATGAATGCACCGCGATGAGGCCCTCCGGACCCGCGTCGACGCGGTACAGATGGCTGAAATCAGCCTCCACGCACGCCTTGGGCGAGTACCAAACTCGTGATCCCTCGTCCCGGGCGCGGCAAGTCGGATGCATGGGATCGGAGCTCGCGAATTGTTGGACGACGAGCGTCCGCGCGCTGGCCTGAAACGCGACGTTGAGGATCTCGGCATCACCGGCTGTGCCGGTCAGCCAATACGGGAACGTTGCGTCGGACTGCAGTTCGGTCGTCGCCAGCGTGCCGTCGCGCAGCCAGCGCAACTTCACGGGCTGCTCGGCCGTGCGCGCCGGCGGGCCAGGCTGCGGGTGCGCGCTCGGCTGGCCCGACTTCATGCCCGCGCATCCGCCCAGTGAGGCGGCGACCAGTGCTGCGGTGAGGCGACGCAGGCGCATTAGCTCGGATACTTGATGCTGGTCAGTCCCTTGGGAATGTCCCGCAGCGACTTGAGCAGATACCGGGTCTTCAGGAACGCGACCAGCGCCTCGAAGACCGCGATCTTGCCGCTAAAGTGCCCATCGTGGAGCAACGCGATCTCGCGCGCCTTCGGCAAGTCTTTGCGCGTCGCGCTCAGGCCCGTGATGCCCTGCCAGTTCGCGTGCGTGACGTGGCCCATCTTGCCGTTGGGCGCGAACTCGATGTCCCAGCTCGCATGCGCGGCGCGCACCTCGCTCGTGATCATGGTGACGTAGTCGGAGTTGAAGCGCCCATCGCCCGGCAGACGCGCGAGGTCCATGCTGGGGGCGGTCTGTTTGTTAGCCGTGAAGACGTCCTTGAGAATGCGCGAGTTGTCGTCGAAGTCCTTTTGCACCTCGGCGGGCGTGGTCGCTTTGTAGCCCTTCTTCGTCATCGGATCGTGATCGACGCCGTGGTTGGCGATCGCGTGACCTTCGTTGACCATGCGCTGCAGGCTCTTGTACTGCGCCTGCCGGTCGCCCTTGCGCTGGAGCACGATGAAGAAGGTCGCGCGGGCGCCGTGCTTCTTGAGCACGTCCAGGATCTGCAACGTCACCGGAAATGGTCCGTCGTCGAACGTCAGGAAGAGCTCGATCTCCGGACCCTTATCTGGCTTCTTCGAATTTGCAGTAGGTTTGTCCGGCATGACCAATCCCCCCAGTCAGCGACCGGATAGTGTCACGAATCGAGCGGGAACGCCGCGCGCGCTACGATCGCGTGCCTAAGCCTCGTCGGTCGAGCGAAATGCCCGCGGTTACACGCCGCTGGCGGATAGTACTTTCACACGCCCCTGATTGCCGCTGAGGACTTGCCTTTGCCACCCACGATTCTCCCCCTCCCTGCCGCAGTGCCGATCAGCGGCCGCAACGCTTACCACCCGCTGCCGGCAATCCCACGCAGGTTCTTCTCTGGAGATGATTTTCGACGTCCTATCTAGTCTCACAGCAGGGCCGACTCGCGGTGGGCTGGTGCGCGTGCTGCTTGCGGCGCCAGCTGCGGCTGCGTTGCTGTGGATGTGCGATCCAGATGCGTCAGTATCCGGGCGATGACCGCCGGATCTTCGAGGCTGGCCAGCACCTGTGTGGCGCGAATACGCCGTGGTAACGCGTCCGGTGCATGCGGGGCGGTGGCACCAACGCCGCCAACGCGCCACCAAGTCCTGCGGTTCCAGCGCAATGTGCGTTGCCATGGCGGTACACAGTCTTCAGTAGGTAGCGTACTTACCCGAATGCAATCAGTGCCAGTCGCTCCACCGCCAGCGGCGGCCGACTGACGTAGCGGCACAGGCGCTCGAGCTTGGCGCGCTGGCCCGAGGCGGATGCGAAATGATGGCGAAGGTGCGCCTTTGTTCGAAACCGATACGTTGATAGAGCCGGATCGCGGCCAGGTTGCTGGGCCCGGACCTCGAGGAAGGCTTGCGTGACCCCGACGGCGGCGGCGCGCTCCAGCAACTGCGCGAGCAGGCGCCCGCCGAAGCCCACCTGCGCCGCGGGTGTAACCCACGCGCAGACAGTCGCGGAAAATGTTCTCACTCCAGGGAATGCGTAGCTGCACTGCTCGATGGCGGCGACATCCGGGAGGGCGATCCGCACCACGAGCACGAACATGATGAGCCGGTGGCTCCCGGCAGCTGAACGGCAGTCGCGCCTCACCGGTTGCGCCCGGGCGCCGTTGCCCGATGAAAAGGTTGTCGGCGGCGCGTTGTCCGAGGAAGTAGTCCTGATCGGCTACGTTGTTCTGTTCGAGCGGTCGGGTGCTTTCCACGATGACGCCCTCACGATCCGCGATGGCGACGACGAAGAGCAGGTCGGGTGGCAGCAATCCCTGGCTGCGCAGATCGGCGAGCACATGGTGCTCGGCATTGTCTAGGCGCAGATACCTAACCAGATTCAAGGCCTGATCGATCTCGCGCAGAGCCCGCACCACCTGCGCCTCGTAGGTGCCCAAGAACTCGCGGCTCGAGACGGCGCCCGCATGTGCGGCATCCGACTGCTCGACGCGGATCACTCCTAGGGTGGTTACCCAAATGAATCCCAGCGACAGCACCGCAGTGACGGGGAACAGGACCTGCGGCTCAGTGGAGCGACCCAATGCACGACGAAATGTGTCGAATGTGGGCACAGATGAGGACTGTACGTCGGCAAGCAGTTAGGCGCAAAATTACCACGTCAAACTTTGCCGGGTTGTCACACGGGAACCGCGCGAACCTATGCCTCATGAGCCGAGCTTGTTCTTGGGCGTTGCCGCGGCGCTGTATGCCGCGGAGGCCCATGCGGGCGATGCCGGCCCTGCGATGTTCACATTCGACGGCTTTGGCACTCTGGGTGTGGTTCACTCCAGCGAAGACCGCGCCGATTTCACCTGCGGCGCGCGCCCGGAGGGCGCCGGCTTTACGCGCGACTGGAGCTTTGCGGTCGACAGCCTGATCGCCGGTCAGGTCAATGCAAACTTCAACCCAAAGCTGTCTGCGGTGCTGCAGGTCATCGCGGAACTGAATTCCGACGGCACCTATCGGCCACATGTGGAGTGGGTCTTACCTATCCCTGGGTCCGTCCGCCGCTCGAGCTCTATCAACTCGTCCCGATCCCGACCACCGACGGCGCGGATGTCAGCTACCGCATGCATTTCGGAGAATGGGCCCACACCCTGCGGCTGCGTTACGGCAACGACGACAGCAGGCTCGCCGACGTAGGCAATGTGAAGACTCGGGATCTGTGGGAGATTTCAAATACGGTCGAATTCGCAGCGTTGAGCGCTTACTTTGCGTTTGTAAAAACCAAAATCAGCATCGCGTTCTTCGACCCGCTGTTCGATGGCTTCAGCCAATTCGGACCCCAAGGGGTCGCGATTGCGGACGCCAATGTAGTGCGCGACAGCGACACTAGCTTCGCCGGGATCGGCGCCAGCTACGATCCGGGCAAGTGGTTCGCAACGGCCGAGTGGGGCCGCTTTGACTGCGATTCTGTGATCGGGAGGCGCAGTGGCTGGTACTTGAGTGGCGGCTACCGGTTTGGGAAGTTCACGCCCTACCTGACGTATGCCAATGCTTCCGCGGACAAGCTCTCCGATCCAGGTTTGGACGTGTCCACCTTGCCACCTTTTCTCGTGGAACCTGCGCTTGAGCTCAATGCCGGTCTCAACTCAATCCTCAGCCAGAAAGTGGTCGAGAACACGATTTCCATTGGCGGGCGTTGGGATGTCGCGACGAATGTCGCCCTCAAAGTGCAATTCGAGCACCTGCGAATCGGCGACGGCTCGATCGGCATCGTGGTCAAGCCGCAGCCCGACTATCCACTGGGCGGAAACATCAATGTGTTCAGTGCCACGATCGATTTCGTGTTCTGAGTGCAGCATGCAGCGATTGCGCATGACCATGTTCGCCCTGTGCTTGAGCCTGGCAATGAGCGCGGCCTGCGCCGATGTCGTGGCGGTGGTGTCCGACAAGAGCCCGGTCACGAGCTTGAGCAATAACCAGTTGGCGGATATTTTTCTGGGCAGGGTGGCGCGCTTTCCGAACGGCAACCCGGCCGTGCCCGTCGATCAGGCTGAAGGAACGGCGGTGCGCAATGAGTTCTACGCGAAATTCGCCGGCAAGACCGCGGCGCAATTGAAGGCGCACTGGTCGAAGATCATCTTCACGGGCCGCGGGCAGCCGCCGCGCGCCATGGCCAACAGCGGCGAAACCAAGAAATTCCTCGCCCAGAATCCCAATGCCATCGGCTATATCGAGCAGAGTGAAGTAGACGGCACTGTGAAGGTGCTGCTCGCGCAATAGCGGGTGACCTGCGTGCGGGGCGCACTGCTGCATCATGCTCCGACGCCGCAGGTTCTTTCCCCTGCGGCGCCATCCCCCGCAGCGGTGGCGCCGCCATCCAGGCGCGCAAGTCTGGCACTACTACCTGCTGGCATTCATCCTGGTGCCGCTGGCCTACCGGGTAGTTAGCGCGAAAGACTCGACATTGCCGTGTCCGATCCGGCGATAGCGCTTCGCGCTGTACATGGCGGCATCGGCCCGCCGGACGAAATCATCTACGGTCTCGGGCGGCAGGTACTTCACGCTTTCGCAAGGTGCCAAACCGTTCGAACTACTTTGAGCTCGCCCTCCGTCAGGCGCAGCCTGCGAAGCGAATTGGCCCAGACCACATCGGTGGGACGCTCTCAGGCGATCACGTGGCCAATCAACCCTTCAGAAACTTCAGCAGATCCTCCGTCACTCGTCTCTTATCCGTCGCCAGCACTCCATGCGGCGATCCCTGATATTCAATCAGCGTCGAATTCTTGATCCCCTTCGCCGCCGGCCTTCCCGACGAATCGATCGGCACATTCTCATCCGCCGTCCCGTGAATGACGATCGTCGGCACTTTGAACGACGCCAAGTCCGCCCGCAGGTCCGTCTTGAAGAACGACACCGCGCAGGCGAGGGTGGCGTTCAGTCCGGCTTGCATCGCCACGTTCCACGACACCTGCGACACCTCTTTGCTCACTTGCGCTGAGCCCGTCTTCCCCACGCCATAGAACTTCTTGAAGAACTCGGCGAAGAACTTCGCGCGATCCAGCTTGATGGCGGCGAGCGTTTCAACGAGCGCGCTCTCCTCGGTGCCATTCGGGTTGTCAGGCGTCTTGAGTTTGTACGGCACGATGGACGAGATGAGCCCGGCCTGCACGATGCCGGCGCCACTGTACTTGGTCATGTATCGCGCCACTTCGCCGCCGCCCATGGAGAACCCGAACAGCGATGCTTCCTTGACACCGGTTGCCTTGATCACCGCGGCGAGGTCGTCGGTGAGCGTGTCGTAGTCGTACCCATCCCAGGGTTGTGAGGACCTGCCGAATCCGCGGCGGTCGTACGCGATCACGCGATATCCCGCTTCCGCGAATGCGAGCGCCTGGCTTTCCCACGAGTCCGCGCTCAGCGGCCACCCATGCAGCAGCACGACG
>JAYTOI010000186.1:0-1391 GCA_043747875.1 Pseudomonadota bacterium
GCCGAACAACCCTCCATCGTCGTGATGCCGATCAAGAACATCAGCGGCGGCGAACGCTGGGACCGGCTGGCGCGCGGGCTGACCGAAGACATTACCACCGACCTGGCGCGCAACCACTGGCTGTTCATCATCGCCAGCAGCGCGGCGTTTCAACGCGCGGCGGGCGGCAAGGATACGCTGGCGATCGCCCGCGGGCTGGGCGTGCGGTTTGCGCTGGAGGGCTCGCTGCAGACCGAGGGCGAGGCCGTGCGCGTGAACGCGCGGCTGCTCGAAGCCGGCAGCGGCGGCAGCGTCTGGTCGCAGCGCTGGGACAAACCAGCGGGGCAGTTGTTCGACATTCAGGACTCGATCGTGGGGGCGATCGACAATTCGTTGGGGAGCGCTTGGACGGGCGTGATTGCCGCGACTGATCGCGCGAACGCAAGGCGCCGGCCTACAGAAAGTCTGGCGGCCTACGAGCTCTTCCTTCTTGGGGTGGAGCACAAGCACCGATTCAACCCGACCGACTTTGCCAAGGCGCGCGACCACCTGGAACGTGCCGTTCAACTCGACCCGGGGTTCGCAAAGGCGTGGGCTGCACTCTCGATCGTCCACCTCAATCGCCAAAACTTCGCGAAGGATGAGGACTCGCGGCAAACCGAAATCGCGGCACGCCGACGTGCGATAGCGCAAGCGCACCGTGCAGACCCGGATGATCCGGAAGCGCTGATCCAGTACAGCGTCCTGCTCGCGATGGATGGGGACACGAGTGGCGCGCAGAAGGCATTGCGCAGAGCCGTGTTCGTCGCACCCAACAACGCCGACGTATTGGCCGTTGCCGCCGCTGGCGGGTCCACACGTTGCCCGCTCGGTGAAGAGCCGCTCGAATGGGCACAACGAGCGCAAAAACTCAACCCGAACGCGCCGAATTGGTACTACATCGGGCTCGGCAAATCTGCGCTGTACTCAAAGCAGTACGCCCTCGCCATCGAAGCGCTTGAAAAGGCGCCTGACATTCCTGTACGCTGGTTCAACGCTGCTGCTGCGCTCGCGCTCCATGGCGATCTTCCAGCCGCGCACCGCGCAGTGAAGCGTCTGCTGGAACTGAACCCTGGAGCCAACATTCGGCGAATCGTCGCCGACCGCAGTGAATGGGGCAACTTGCCGGCCCGCGACCTCTTCCTCGAAGGCGCCCGCCTCGCCGGCATGCCGGAGTAGCTGCACTGAACCCCATCGCGCCCGACGCGAGAAAGCCCAACGCGCCGAACTTCGCGCTCGCCTTGCGCATCACCGGGCGAACCCCGGCGAACCAGGCGCGACGTTCTCGCAGCTCAAGGCGAAAATCCTGGCGGCCCGGCGCTAGAACAAGCGCACGGCATGCCCTTTCAGGTCATCTACAAACCTCTGGCGCA
>JAYTOI010000187.1:0-30928 GCA_043747875.1 Pseudomonadota bacterium
GCCGCGCTGGCCGATCTCGGCCATCCACGCGCGCAACGCCGAGATGGCGATCTCGCGCCCGATGATCACGATGGCGCACAACACCAGAATGGCGCGCACGGATTCAGAACGCAGCGTGGCGTGCCCGCCGTCCATGCCCTCGAGGCCTGGCACGATGACCAGCGGCATTTCCTTGCTCACCAGCAACACCAGTGCAACGGCGACGATGAGCTTGTCGGCCACCGGGTCGAGGAACGCCCCGAGACGCGACGTCTGCCCCATGCGGCGCGCGAAGTACCCGTCGAGCGAATCCGTGATGCCGGCGACCGCGAACAGCAGGCCCGCGGCCGGATCGGCCCAGTGATACGGTAGATAGAAGAATACGATCACGAGCGGGATCGCGAAGATCCTGAGCCAGGTGAGCGTGTTGGGGAGGTTCCAGATCATCTGAGCTTTTTAGTTTCCCGGATGCAGATGATCATAAAGGGTGCGCGCCAGCGTTGTCCCGATTCCGCTGACCGCCTCGAAATCCCCGACCCCGGCGCGCAGCAGTCCCTGTATGCCGCCGAAGTGCTTGAGCAGCGCGCGGCGCTTCGCGGGTCCGAGACCAGGAATCGCCTCCAATACGGATTCGTTGTGGCGCCGGGCCCGGCGCTTGCGATGGCCGGTGATCGCGAATCGGTGCGCCTCGTCGCGTATTCGTTGTATGACGCGCAACGCGGGAGAATCCGGGCCAGGAACAATGGGCGTCGAATCGCCGTGGACCCCCTCGTGCAGGAAGAGGCGCTCCTGCCCGGCACGCCGGTCCGGCCCCTTTGCGACACCCACGAGCTTGAGCGTCTCGAACCCGAGCTGCGCGAGCTCGGTATAGACCTCGTTGATCTGACCGAGGCCGCCGTCGATGAGCAGCACGTCCGGGGCCACGACCTCGCCCGCCTTGATGCGTTCGTAGCGCCGGCGCAGCGCCTGGCGCAGCGCGCCGTAGTCGTCACCCGGCGTCACACCCGTGATGTTGAAGCGGCGGTACTCCTTCTTTATGGGCCCTTCGGGTCCGTACACCACGCACGAGGCCACCGTCCCCTCGCCGGCCGTGTGGCTGATGTCGAAGCACTCCAGCCGCTGCGGCACGCGCTCCAATCGCAGCAGCCGCGCGAGCTCCTCGAGCATGGCCCCGATGTCCGCGCGCCGCGCGCGTCGCATGCGCAATGCCTGCTCGGCGTTCTCGACGGTCATCGCCATCCAGCGCGCCGGCAATGCGCGCAACGGACGCCACACGCGCGTCGCGCTGCCCGCGCGCGTCGACAGCGCGTCGGTCAGCGCATCGACCTCCGCCAGCTCAAAATTGACCAGGATCTCGGCGGGCGGTGGCGTCTCGGCGTAGTACTGCATGAGGAACGACGCCAGCGCTTCGTTGGGCTCGGCGAGTGCACCCTTCGGGAAATAGCACGTCGAGCCGAGATTGCGCCCGCCTCGGATGATCATCACCGAGACCGCGAATTCGCCCGGTACCCCTGTCAACGCAAATACATCGATGTCGCGGTCGCCTTCGGCGGTGACGATCTGCTGGGCCTGCACCTGCTTGAGCGCCGCGAGCTGATCGCGCAAGGCCGCCGCGCGTTCGTACTGCAACGATTCGGCGGCTTTTTCCATGGCAGCCGCAAGCTCGGTGTTCACCTCGTCGTTGCGGCCTTCGAGCACCTTGACCGCCGCCGCGATGTCGCGTGCGTAGTCCTCACGCGAGATCAGCTTCACGCACGGCGCCGAGCAGCGGCCGATCTGGTGCTGCAGGCACGGCCGGCTGCGGTTCTCGAAGAAGCTGTCGCGGCAATTGCGGATGCGGAAGATCTTCTGAATGCTCTGCAGCGTTTCCTTGACCGCACCGGCGCTCGGAAACGGTCCGAAGTAGCGGCCCGGCAGGTTGCGCGCGCCCCGATAGAACACCAGCCGCGGGTATTCGTGGCCGGCGGGTAGATAGATGTACGGGAAGCTCTTGTCGTCGCGCAGCACGATGTTGTATCGCGGCTTGTGCTCCTTGATGAGGTTGTACTCGAGCAGCAGCGCCTCGGTCTCGGAGTTCGTGAGCGTCACTTCGATGCGCGCGATGTGGCCGACCAGCGCCTGCACCTTTGGGTCGATGTTGCTCGCGAGGAAATAGTTGCCGACGCGGTCGCGCAGGCTGCGCGCCTTGCCGACATACAAAAGCTCGCCGGTTCCTTTTTGCAGGCTGTCTTCGGCCGCCCCATACATGCGATAGACGCCGGGCCGGCGCGGCAGGCTCGGAATGTATTCCTTCGGATCGAAAGTGTCGGCGTGCTCCGTCACCTGCGAATTATAAACCGGCGAGCTGTGCCGCCCGTCCGAGCACTGCCCGGAACATTTCCGCCGTCAGCCGACGCGTCTGCGTGTTGTAGCGGCTGCAATGGTACGAGTCGACGAGATGGCGTCCGCCCGGCAACTCATGCTCGCGCGCGTGTCCGAACTTCGCCGCGGCGCGCTTGAGACCGCTGCCGATCAGCACGGACTCGTGCGCGACCACGCCGAGCGCCAGTACGGCGCGCACCGACGGAAGCTTTTCGAGCTCCGCGGCGAGATATTGATTACAGGTCTTGATCTCGACCGGCAGCGGCTTGTTGTCCGGCGGCAGGCACTTCACGGCATTGGTGATGCGCACGCCGGTCAGCGTGAGGCCGTCGCTGCGGTCCACCGAGGTGCGTGCGCTGGCGAGTCCGAGGGAGTGCAGCGAATCGTACAGCAGGATGCCGGCGTGATCGCCGGTGAACGGTCGCCCGGTGCGGTTGGCGCCATGCATGCCGGGCGCGAGCCCGACCACCAGCAGCTTCGGCTCGGCATCGCCGAACGGTCCCACGGGCTTGCAGTGGTACTCAGGGTGCGCGTGCAGCGTCTTACCGAGAAACGACGCAAGCCGCGGACACAAAGTGCAGTTGGGACAAAACGTTCCTGATGACATCGGAAGAACTACGGACAGTGCAAAGAGCTACGGCTTCATGCGGCGGATGATCGCATCTCCGAAGCCCGAGCAGGTCAACAACGTGGCGCCCGGAATGAGACGCTGCAGGTCCTCCTCGACGTTCTTGCGGGCCGCGATATCGCGCTTTGTCGCACGAATCGCCTCGCGCAGGCGCGCGAGATCGTAGGTCATCTCCTTCGCGGCGATGGTATCCGCAACGCCTTGGATGATGAGCTCCGCGGCTTCTTTCCAGCCGATATATCGCAGCATCATCTCGGCGGAGAGGATCAGCGAGCCGGGATTCACGCGGTCTTTGCCCGCGAACCCCGGTGCTGTGCCGTGCGTCGCCTCGAAGACCGCAAGCCCGTCACCGATGTTGCCACCGGGCGCGATGCCGATGCCGCCGACCTGCGCGGCCAGCGCATCCGAAATGTAGTCGCCATTCAGATTCAGCGTCGCGATGACGTCGTAATCCTCGGGCCGCAGCAACACCTGCTGCAGGAAGTTGTCCGCGATGACGTCCTTGACCACGATCTCCTTGCCGTTGATCGGGTTCTTGAAGGAGCACCAGGGCCCACTACCAATAGGCTGCGCGCCGAACTCCTCCTTCGCGAGTAGATAGCCCCACTGCATGAAGGCACCTTCGGTGTACTTCATGATGTTGCCCTTGTGTACGAGCGTCACCGATACGCGATCGTTCTCGATGGCGTACTGGATGGCCTTGCGCACCAGGCGCTGGCTGCCTTCCTTCGACACGGGCTTGATGCCGATACCCGAGCTCGCGGGGAAGCGGATGCCCTTGGCATGCAGCTCGTTCTGCAGGAAGTAGATCAGCCGCTGCACTTCGGGCGAGCCGGTGGGAAATTCGATACCGGCGTAGATGTCCTCGGTGTTCTCGCGAAACACCACCATGTCGGTGAGAGACGCGTCCGCCATCGGCGTCGAGACGCCGGGGAAATAGCGGATGGGACGCACGCAGGCATAGAGATCGAGATTCTGGCGCAGCGCGACGTTCAGCGAGCGCATGCCGCCGCCCACCGGCGTGCCGAGAGGACCCTTGATGGACACGACGAACTCGCGCAGTGCGTGCAGCGTCTCGTCGGGGAAGCCTGTGCCGTAGAGCTCCTGCGCCTTGTCGCCGGCGAAGATCTCCAGCCATGCGATGCGGCGTTTGCCTTGGTATGCCTTCTCGACGGCGGCGTTGACCACCTTGAGCATCACGGGCGTGATGTCGATGCCGATGCCGTCACCCTCGACGTACGCCACGATGGGAAAATCCGGGACGTTGAGCGACGCGTCCGGATTGATCGTTATGCGCTGGCCGTCTTTGGGAACCTGGATTTTTTCGTAGTGCATGTTCCGTGAATCAGCAATTAGCGTGCCGGTCCGTGCCTGCCGATCAACATCGCGAGCTCGAGTGCCTGCTCGTAGTTCAGACGCGGATCCACCGTCGACTTGTATGCCCTGGCAAGGTCCGCATCGGTGAGACCGCGCGCGCCGCCGGTGCATTCCGTGACGTTCTCGCCCGTGAGCTCGATGTGCACGCCGCCCAGGAACGATCCCTGCGCTTCGTGAATCCGGAATGACAGTTCGAGTTCGCGCTGGATGTTCTCGAAGCGGCGCGTCTTCAAGCCACCCGAACTCGTCTCGGTGTTTCCATGCATGGGGTCACAAACCCACAGCACCTGCTGGCCGGTCTCGCGCACCGCCTGGATCATCTTCGGCAGGCCTTTCTCCACGTCCTTCGCGCCGAAGCGATGAATGATGGTGAGACGCCCCGGCGTGTTGTTCGGGTTCAGCGTGGCCACCAACCCCTGCAGCCATTCGGGTGTCATCGCGGGACCGATCTTCACGCCCATCGGGTTCGCGACGCCGCGGAAGAACTCGACGTGCGCGCCGTCGAGCTGTGCCGTGCGCATGCCGATCCAGGGCATGTGCGTCGACAGGTTGTACCAACGCTTCTGGCGCTCGATGTAGCGCGTCTGCGCCTGCTCGTAATGCATGAGCAGGCCTTCGTGCGCGGCGAAGAAATCGACCGCGGTCACTTCGTGCGGCGCGCGGCCGCCGCTCACGCGCTCGAAGAAATCGAGCGAGTCGCCGATGGAATCCACGATCTGCTGGTACTGGTTCTTGAGCGGCGAATGCTCCATGAACCCGAGGTCCCAGTACTGCGGGTGGTGCAGATCGGCGAAGCCGCCGTCGCACAGCGCGCGCACGAAATTCAGCGTCAGCGCCGCACGCTCATAACCCCGGAGCAGCAGCGACGGATCGGGCTCGCGCGCGACGGCGGTGAACTCCAAACGATTGACGAGATCGCCGCGGAACGCCGGCAGCGTGACGCCGTTGCGTGTCTCGGTGTCCGCCGAGCGCGGCTTGGCGTACTGCCCGGCCATGCGCCCGACGCGGATGATGGGTTTCTTGAGGCCATGCAGCAGCACCAGGCTCATCTGCAGGAGGATCTTGAGCTTCTTTGCGATCTTGTCGGACTCGCATTCCTCGAAGGTCTCGGCGCAATCGCCACCCATGAGCAGGAACGACTTGCCGCGCTGCGCGTCCGCGAGCCGCTCGCGCAGGCGCTCGATCTCCCACGACACGACCAGCGGCTGCAGCTTCGCGAGCTGCGCGACGACGGTTTCGAGCGCGGGGATGTCGGAGTAACGCGGCTGTTGTTGCGCGATGCGCGCGGTCCAGCTCGCCGGATGCCAGGCAGTCGTGTCGGTGGTACGCATGTTGCGAACTATTCTAATTCATAGGGTTACGGCACACTACCGGGCAACGAGGATTTCATGCACAAAGTTTTGATTCTGGGCGCTGGAAAGATCGGCGCGCTCATCAGCGGCTTGCTGGCGGAGTCTGGGGATTACGACGTAACACTCGGTGATGTCGAGGCGGCAGCGGCCGAAGGCGTGGCCAAGGCCCATGGCTCACCGCACCTGCGCGCCGTCGCGCTCGATGCAGGCGACGGCGCGGCGCTCGAACGACATTTCACCACGCACAAGCCGCACGCCGTCATTTCGAGCCTCCCCTACTACTGCAATCCTGCGGTAGCCAAGGCGGCGCGCAAGGGCAACGCACATTACTTCGATCTCACCGAGGACGTCGCGGTGACCCAGACAGTCCGACGGCTCGCCCGCGGTGCGTCGAAGGCGTTCGTGCCCCAATGTGGCCTGGCGCCCGGATTCATCAGCATCGCGGCCAACGAGCTCGCGAAGCATTTCGACGAGCTGCGCTCCATCAAACTGCGCGTCGGCGCGCTGCCGCAGCACCCTAACAACGTGCTCAAGTACTCGCTCACCTGGTCCACCGAGGGCCTCATCAACGAGTACGGCAATCCCTGCCAGTCGGTCGTCGACGGCAAGACGGTCGACGCGGCCCCACTCGAAGGCCTCGAGGAAATCGAAATCGACGGCACGCTGTACGAGGCGTTCAACACCTCGGGTGGTCTGGGCTCGCTCGCCGAGACTTATGGCAGGCAATGCGAGCAGATCAACTACAAGACCATGCGCTATCCGGGTCATTGCGCGCAGATGCGCCTGCTCATGAACGATCTCAAGCTCAATTCGGATCGCGCCACACTCAAGCGCGTGCTCGAGCACGCCGTGCCGCAGACCTTGCAGGACGTCGTGATCGTGTACGCGGCCGTCGCCGGCAAGCAGGACGGCGAGCTGCGCGAGGAGAACTACGTCAACAAGGTATATCCGCAGATGATCGCGGGCCGGCTGTGGTCGGCCATCCAGGTCACCACCGCCGCGGGCATCACGGCGGTCGTCGACCTGGTGCTCGGCAATCCGCGCAAATACAAAGGTTTCGTGGCACAGGAGCAGTTCGACCTGCCGGCGATTCTCGACAATCGCTTCGGACAGTACTACGCGCCGGGCGGCACCAAGGATCTCTCCTCCGCCGCGGTCGTCAAAGGCGAGACGGGACATCAGCGCCGCAACACGAAAGCCGCGGCCGCCGGCGTCTCGAAGTCCGCGAGGCGCAAGAAATGAGCGCCGCGAAGAGCCACGTCGACGTCGCCGGCATCCTCAAGCGGCTCGGCGTCGATTCCATCAACGCCGGCGCATGGTCCGGTAGTTTGGGCTGGTCGAAGGACGTCGCGGGCGCGGCGATCAGCTCGCTCAATCCGGCCACCGGCGACACGCTCGCGCAGGTGCGCTCCGCCACGGTCACCGACTACGAGGCCGTGATGCGCAGCGCGCTCGAAGCCGCGGCCGCATGGCGCGCCGTGCCCGCGCCGCGGCGCGGTGAAGCGATCCGCCTGTTAGGCGATGCGTTGCGTGCCGTCAAGGACGACCTCGGCGCGCTGGTGACCCTCGAGAACGGCAAGATCAAGGCGGAGGGTCTCGGCGAGGTCCAGGAGATGATCGACATCGCCGACTTCGCGGTCGGCCAGTCGCGCATGCTGTACGGCTCGACGATGCACTCGGAACGGCCCCAGCACCGCATGTACGAGCAGTGGCATCCGCTCGGCGTGGTCGGAATCATATCGGCGTTCAATTTCCCGGTCGCCGTATGGGCCTGGAACGCGTTCCTCGCCGCCATCTGCGGCAATGCCTCGGTGTGGAAGCCCTCCCCCAAGACCCCGCTCACTGCCGTCGCGGTTCAGCACATCTGCAACAAGGTGATGCGCGAGCACAAACTACCGGCGATCTTCCAGCTGTTCATCGACGCGGGCACCGAGCTCGCCACGCGTTTCGTCGACGACCGGCGTGTCGCACTGGTGTCGTTCACTGGCTCGACCGCCATCGGCCGCAACGTGGCCGAACGCGTCGCGCGACGTCTCGGCAAGGTGCTGCTCGAACTCGGCGGCAATAACGCGATCATCGTCGACGAGACTGCCGACTTGTCGCTCGCAGTGCCCGCCATCGTGTTCGGCGCCGTCGGCACCGCCGGGCAGCGCTGCACGACCACGCGGCGCGTGCTCGTGCATCGTTCACGCATGGACGAGCTCGAGAAAAAGCTTGCGCACGCTTACGGCCAGATGCGCATCGGCAACCCCAGCGATCCGGCCACGTTGATGGGGCCGTTGATAGACCGTGCCGCCGTGGATCGCTACTCGCAGGCCATCGCGCAGGCGAAAGCAGCCGGCGGCAAGGTCGTCAGCGGCGAGCGGGTGCTCGAGGGCAAGGGCAATTTCGTCGCACCTACCATTGTCCTGGCGGAGAACGACTGGCCCATCGTGCAGCACGAAACCTTCGCGCCCGTGCTCTATCTAATTCCGTTCGATTCGCTCGACGAAGCCATCGAGATGCAGAACGCGTCGGCGCACGGGCTGTCGTCCGCGATCTTCACCGACCGCCTGCAGCACGCGGAGCGTTTCCTGTCGGCGACCGGCAGCGACTGCGGCATCGCGAACGTGAACATCGGCACATCGGGCGCCGAGATCGGCGGCGCGTTCGGCGGCGAGAAGGACACGGGCGGCGGACGCGAGTCCGGCTCGGATTCGTGGAAGGCATACATGCGCCGGCAGACGAACACCATCAATTGGAGCCGCGAGCTGCCGCTGGCGCAGGGCATTACATTTGAAATCAAGGAAGGACCGTGATTCGGGCGCGAGCTTGGTGTGCGATGACAGCAGCGCTGTCGGGGATGTTCACCAGCACGCGCGCAGCGGAACCCGCCACATCAAATTCCCTGCCCGAACCGGCCACGTTCGCCGATGGCATCCGCACCAATCGTATTTCCTTCGATCGGTTCGATTTCGCCGCTGCGGGGTACTGGGATCGCAGGCCCGACGAACGACTGCTGTGGTTCGCCGAATTGCAGCAGCATCTCACCCTGGCTACGCAGAACATCACGACTTGCGACATCGCTGACCGTCGGCGCTACACCGATACCTTCTGGCTGATGCAGTTGATTCAATCCCCCGACGCGGCGACCTGGTCGGCGCGGACGGGGGCGGCCCGCGCGCGGCTCGCTTCGACCGACGCTGAACTCGCGGCGCTGCGGCCCGCGCCTGCCGCACGCGATTGGCGCGTGCGCGAACTGCAGCGGCGCTATCTCATCGATCAGGCGATCCGCGATCCATCGAGACTGGCACGTTGGCGCAGCGGTTTGCCGGCCGGCACGGAGATGCTGTGGGACGCTCTCGAACACACGCGCTCGATCGCCGTCGATTGCGACAACACGGGGTGGCTGCGCGCGCAGATGCGCGTGATCGGCTGGTTCGACATGCTGGCGTATGGTGCGGAAGCCGACAGCAACGCGTTCTATTTGATTCAGCATGCCGATCGCACGCCTGAATTTCAGCGTGAAGTGCTCGCGACACTCATTCGATTGCCGCCTGAGAAGACTTCACGGCGGAACATCGCGTTCCTGACCGACCGCGTTGCGCGGCAAACCGGCGCGCCGCAGCGCTACGGATCGCAGGGATTCTGCACGCCCGAGGGTGTCTGGACTCCTAACGAGATCGAAGACGAAGCCCACGTCGACGAGCGGCGCCGTGCAATGGGACTCGAGCCGATGACGGAGCGCATTGCCGAGATGTCGCACGCGTGCGCACCGCAGCCTGGCACCTAACTACGGTGCGAGCCCGGTCCGTCCCGGTAGTTTGACGTCGAAGCGCGCGCCGCCGAGCGGCGAGGCGTCGATGCGCAGGGCGCCGCCGTACAACGCGACGGTCTCGTGCACCATCGCGAGCCCGAGGCCATGCCCGGGCGTCGCCTCGTCGGCGCGACCGCCGCGCTGCAGGACTTTCGCGCGGTCCTCCGCCGCGATTCCGGGGCCGTCGTCCTCGATCACGATGGCAAGCGCCGCGCGCGAATCTGCCGCTGCATCCACGCTCGCCGCGATGCGCACGCGCGAACGTGCCCACTTGCACCCGTTGTCGAGCAGATTGCCCAGCAGCTCGGTGAGGTCCGCGCGGTCGCCGATGAATTGCGCGCCGGGTGCGATCGCCGTTTCGAACAGCAGATCCTTGTTGTAGATCTTGAGCAGCGCAACGCGCAGCTCGGCGACGATAGGCGCCAGATCCACGGGCGCCTGCCCCAGCAACACGCCGCCGCTGGTCGCGGCACGCTTCATCTGGTGCTCGATGATGCCGCTCATGCGATCGATCTCGAGATTCAGCATGACGTCGAACGCGGTCCTGTCCGGCGTGGCGCCGGCGCCGAGCGCCTGGCGCATGACGGCGAGCGGCGTCTTGAGGCTGTGTGCCAGGTTGCCCAGCGTGTCGCGATAGCGCTTGATGCGCTGACGCTCACCGTCGAGCAGCACGTTGAGATTGCCGGTCACCGGCGCGAGTTCGCTCGGCCAGTGCTCGCCGAGCCGCTCGCGTGCGCCCGCCTCCACTTCCTTGATTTCGCGCTCGAGTCGGCGCATCGGCTGCGACAGCCAGCGCAGCAGCAGCGCGAGCGTCGCCACGAACAGCAGCGCCAGTCCCGAAAACCAGCCGATGAGCTGCTGCCGAAGACTCGCGACCTGTTGTTGATAGGCGTCGAGGCTCGATGCGACGCTGAACGTGAAGCGCGCCGGCTTGCCATGCAGGTCCTCCCAGACGATGCCGCGGCTGGCGACCGCGAGCCGGATGGGCGTACCCGCGATCTGCGTGAAGATGAAGCGTCGCTCGCCGCCCTCGAGCGCGGGACCGAATTGCACGGCGGTACCAATCGTCGATTGCGAGCGCCAGATGCTCTCGCCGCTACCGGAGCGGATTTCCGCGTACAGCCCCGAGCCGGGCGTCTCGAAGCGCGTATCGAGCAACGCGGTGGGTGTGACTGATTCAGGTCCATCGGGATCGGCGGCCGCGACCAGCGCCACCATCTGCGCATCGAGTACTTCGCGCAGGCTGGCTTCCGCGAAGTGGCGGAACAACATGTCGAGCAGGAAGACGGTGAGCCCGAAGAATACGACCAACACGCCGAACACCGACAACATGAGCCGGCGTCTGAGTGATGGCGCGGACACCCCGACGTGCTTCCGGTTCTAACTACGCGCCCGGAGTGCGCGTCATTTCATTGCGAGCCGTTTCATTGCGGGCAATGGCGAAGCGGTAGCCGCGGCCGCGCAGCGTCTCGATCGGGTGCAATGTCTCAGCGGGATCGAGCTTGCGGCGCAGGCGCCCGATGAACACTTCGATGACATTGCTGTCGCGCTCGTAATCCTGGTCGTAGAGCCGCTCGGTGAGCTCGGTCTTCGAGATGACATCGCCGGCGCGCAGCATCATGTGTTCGAGGATGCGGTACTCGAATGTCGTGAGCTCGATCGGAGCGCCCTGCAACGTGACGGTCTGCGCGCGCGTGTCCAGCTTGATGAGTCC
Organism: Pseudomonadota bacterium; assembly: GCA_043747875.1. Taxonomy (GTDB): domain Bacteria; phylum Pseudomonadota; class Gammaproteobacteria; order Steroidobacterales; family Steroidobacteraceae; genus CADEED01. The sequence continues at coordinate 11,208 of JAYTOI010000187.1, forward strand.
GCACTCGAGCAGCGGCGTGGCCCAGCCGCCGGCGCGGCGCAGCAGCGCCTGGATGCGCGCGAGTACCTCTTCGAAGTGATACGGCTTCGCGACGTAGTCGTCGGCGCCCGCCTGCAGTCCTTCGACCTTGTCCTGCCAGCGATCACGCGCCGTCAGGATGAGGATGGGATATTTCTTGCCGGCCGCACGCAGTTTGCGGATCAACTCCAGGCCGGGCACCTTGGGCAATCCGAGATCGATCACTGCGATGTCCAGCGGATATTCGCTGGCGGCGAACAGCCCTTCTTCGCCATCTGCCGCGACGTCCACCGTGAAACCCTGCTTCACGAGCTGGTCACGCAATCCTTCACGCAGGGAGGCTTCATCCTCCACGACCAGAGCGCGCACTAACGCATCCTGCCGGTCGCGGCGTCGATACGCACGGTGAATACGCGGCCATCCTCGGACAGCAGTTTCAACACATATACCTTGCGGCCGTCTTCGTCCTGCACGTCGGTGCGCACCACGCGCGCGCGATGCTGCGCTTCGGCGCGGCTCACGGCTTCGTCGAGCGAAATGCCATCACGCTGCGGCACGAAACCGTTGGCGCGTACCTCGAGGTTCGTGCCGGCGGGCACCGGCGGACTCGGCGTGCCGTGCGCCTGCGATAGCGGCCCGAGGCCGACCATCAGCAATGCGGCGGGAACGAGCCCTTGGCGAAGTTTTTTCATGACGAGGACGAGTTTAATTGTTTGCGCGAAAAAGGCGATGCGGGCTGTCAAAGTCGTGAAACCGACGGCCCGCAGCGCCATGGCAAACAACTCCAGCACTACTCCGCCGGGCTCACGTCGACGCGCACGCGGATGCGATCGCCGGGCTTGTACGGCAGCGTCGTGACCTGGCGCCGGCCGTTGTACACGTAGGTGACGCGATAGGCGTCGACGCGCTCTTCCCACACTTCGTTGTAGCGCGTCTGGCAGCGCTCGACGGTGTATTCGCGCCCGGGAGCCGACGAGTTCGAGCCGCTTTGGGCCGCGCGGCGGTCTGCCTGATCACGCCCGATCGAGCCGCCGATGACGGCACCGGCAACCGTCGCGGCGCGACGTCCATGACCGTGACCGATCTGGTGGCCAATGACCGCGCCGATCGCCGCCCCCAGCAGCGTGGAGCCCGCCCGCTCGCGCGAGGGACCGTAGTACGGTTGTGGCTGTTCGGTGCGCGTCTCGTCCCAGCACTCGCGTGCCGGCGTCGTCACGCGCACGCGGCGGGTGAGCGGCTCGACGTCCACGACTCTCGCGTATTCGTAGTCGCTTTCATCGCCGCGGTCGTAACGGTTGTCGTTGCGACTCTGGTCATAGCGGTTCTGGTCGTCGTAGCGGCCGTCGTTGCGGCCGTCCTGGGCAAATGCGCCGGTGCTCGCAAGCCCCATGGTCGCCACCATGGCCGCGCCCACGAGACTCACCACCACTTTGTTGCTGCTGCTCGCCATAAATCCTCCGTCGGTCGGATCGTCCGGACCGTGGGGCAGACTCTAGAGATCAGCCGATGAATCCTTACTGAACGTCGAAAACGGCCGATTTCCTCAGCGCTTTTCCAGGCTTTTGGCCTCGTTCCACAGCGCCTCCCAGGCGTCCGCGTCGAGGCTGGTCAGCGCCTGTCCGCGCTCCGCCACGCGTTGCTCCATCGCACGGAAACGCCGTTCGAACTTCGCGTTGGCGAGCCGCAACGCCTCCTCGGGATCGACGCCGAGGTGCCGGGCCCAATTCGCCGTGGCAAACAGCAGGTCGCCGAGCTCCTCGGTGCGCAGGTCCGCGGCGCCCGCGGGCACCGCCTCGATTTCGCGCAGTTCCTCGTCGATCTTGTCGCGCACACCCGCGGCGTCGGGCCAGTCGAATCCTACCCGGCCGGCGCGCTTACCAAGTTTCGCGGCGCGCGCCAACGCTGGCAGCGCAAGCGGCACGTCGGAAAGCTCGCTCAGAGTAGACGGGTTCTTCGATTGCGTGGCGCGCTCACGCGCCTTGTGCTCTTCCCAGGCGCGATTCTGTTCGGAGGCCGAGGCGATCTTCGCGTCGGCGAACACGTGTGGATGTCGCTCGGTGAGCTTGTTCGAAATCGCTTCGGCGACACTCGCGAAGTCGAACCACTGCCGCTCGGTGCCGAGTTGTGCGTGAAACACCACCTGGAACAGCAAGTCGCCGAGTTCAGACTCGAGCGCATGCGGTTCGCCGCGCGCGATCGCGTCCGCGACCTCGTATGCCTCTTCGATGGTGTACGGAGCGATGCTCGCGAAACTCTGCTCGCGATCCCACGGACAACCCTGCGCGGGATCGCGCAGCCGCCGCATGATCTCGAGCAGGCGCGCCAGCGCGGCGGATGCGTCGACGTTCAAACGCCCTCCTCGACCATGCGCACCAGGGTCAGCAACATGCCGGCCGTCGCGCCCCACACGTTCTGTCCCTGCCATGGAATGTCGTAGAGCAGCACGTCCTCGTCGCCCACGCGTCGCAGGCGCGCCTTGTGGTTGGCGCGGTCGAATACGTGGCGCAGCGGCATCTCGAACACGTTGGCGACTTCGGCGGGATTGAGCGTGAGCGTGAACGGTGGCGTCACCAGCGACAACACGGGTGTGACGCGATAGCCGGTGATCACGACGTGATCGGGTAGATAGCCGAACACCTGGACGCGGTCCCGGTCGAGCCCGATTTCCTCGTGCGCCTCGCGCAGCGCGGCGCTGGCAACGTCCGCGTCGGTCGCGTCGAGCCGTCCGCCGGGGAATGCGATCTGCGCCGCGTGTTTGGAGAGCTGCGAGGCGCGCTCGGTCAACAACACCATGAGGCCCTCCGGCCGGTCGACGAGCGGCACCAGCACGGCGGCCGGCACCGGGTCCACCGGGAAGTGACGCTGCAGGCGCTTCAGCCGCTCGGTATCGACACCGAGCAGGCGCCAGTCGGCTATCTCGTGTTGCGGCTCGGAGCCCGCGAAACGCCGCAGAATCCGTTCGCGCAATTGCGCATCCACGCCCCCCTGCGTCGAGACCTCGGTCAACCGCCGCCTCCGCCATCCGTGAGGCCGCCGCGCGTCAGCGCCGCCGGGTCGAGCAGACGGCGCAGCTCCTCTTCGCCGATCCCCGACACTTCCAGTGCGACGTCGAACACCGGCCGTCCTTCCGCGTACGCGCGCTTTGCGATGGCCGCAGCGCGCTCGTAGCCGATCGCTGGATTGAGCGCCGTCGCGAGGATGGGATTGCGCGCCAGCGCGTCCTCGAGCCGGGCGAGATTCGGCTCGGAGCCCGCGATGCAGCGCTCGCCGAGCGCGCGCGCGCCATTCGCGAGCAGGCGAATCTGCGTGACGAGATTGTTCGCAATCAGCGGCAACATGACGTTGAGCTGAAAATTGCCGGATTGACCCGCGACCGCGATCGCGGCGTCGAGACCCATGACATGCGCCGCGATCATCGCCACGGCCTCTGGAATCACGGGGTTCACCTTGCCGGGCATGATGCTGCTGCCCGGCTGCAGCGCGGGCAGCTTGAGCTCGGCCAACCCGGCCAGCGGCCCGGAACCCATCCAGCGCAGATCGTTGGCGATCTTCATGAGCGCGACGGCGAGCGTGCGCAGCTGTCCGGAATATTCGACGGCGCTGTCCTGAGTGCCCTGCGCGGCAAACAGATTGGCTGCCGTCGTGAACGGCAGGCTCGTCAACGCGCGCAGCTCACCGATGAAGCGCGACGCGAACTCCGCGTGCGCGTTGATGCCGGTGCCGATCGCGGTGCCACCCTGCGCCAGCGCCAGCAGACGCGGCTCGCTCGCGCGCAACCGCTCGAGCGCGAGATCGATCTGCGCGCGCCATCCGGATGCTTCTTGCCCGAGCGTCAACGGCGTCGCGTCCATGAGGTGCGTGCGGCCGGTCTTGAGCACGGTCTTCCATGCCTGCTCTTTGTCCAGCAGCACGGTCCGCAGCGACTCGAGTGCCGGAAACAGGGCGTTGCGCGTCACCATCACCGCGCTCACGTGGATGGCGCTCGGAATGCAGTCGTTGCTGCTCTGGCACATGTTCACGTGATCGTTGGGATGTACCGGCCTTCCGAGGGCGTGCGACGCGAGGGTCGCGATGACCTCGTTCGCGTTCATGTTGGTGCTGGTGCCGCTGCCGGTCTGGAAAACGTCGAGCGGAAAATGCGTGGCGTGCCCGCCGCGCGCCACACTCAGCGCGGCGCTGTCGATGGCGGCGGCCATGTCGGCCGGCAACAGACCGAGCTGCGCATTGGCGCGCGCCGCGGCGGCCTTGATGAGCGCCAGCGCGGCAATGAAATCGTCCGGCAGACGCATGTCGCTGAGCGTGAAGTTGCATCGCGCGCGTTCGGTTTGCGCGCCCCACAGCGCGTCGGCCGCGACCTGGATGTCGCCGAAACTGTCGTGCTCGGTTCGCTGCGATATCATGCGCGGCCAGTCTAGCAGTCCCCTTCCCCGAGGCATCCCTCCGCATGGATTCCGCCGCCATCAACGCACACGCCGTCTTACAAACCTCATTGGCCGCGCTTTCCCCCGTCGACGGCCGATATCGCAAGGGCGCGGACCCGCTGCGCGCCGTGCTGTCGGAAAGCGGCCTCATACGCGAGCGCGTGCGCATCGAGGCCGCCTGGCTGCTCGAGCTCGCCGAGTCGGTGCCGCAGCTGCTGGTGCAGCCGCTGCCCGATGCGGTGAAACAGCTGGCGGCGGCGCTCGCGCTCGAGCCAGGCGACGAGGCGGCGGCGGCGGTGAAGACCATAGAAGCGCGCATCAACCACGACGTGAAAGCCGTCGAGTACTTCGTGCGCGAAAAGCTCACGACCGCGGGGGCGCCGCCCGCCGTGCTCGAGCTCGTGCACTTCGGCTGCACGTCCGAGGACATCAACAATCTCGCGTACGCGCGCATGTTGCGCGCCGCGCGCGAAGTGCTGTCGGGCGAGCTCGGCAGGCTCATCGACAAGCTGCGCGCGTTGGCGCACGAGCACGCGGATCTTGCGATGCTGTCGCGCACGCATGGCCAGACCGCCAGCCCGACGACGCTCGGCAAGGAATTCGCGAACGTCGTGGCGCGGCTGCGACGCGCACAGGCGCGTTTCGCTGCCGTGGAGATCCTCGGCAAGTGGAACGGCGCCGTCGGCAACTACAACGCGCACGTGGCCGCGCTGCCCGAGGTGGATTGGGAAAAGATCAGCCGCGGCTTCGTCGAGTCGCAGGGACTCGTCTGGAACGGATACACCACGCAGATCGAGCCGCACGACTGGATCGGCGAATATTGCGACGCGCTCGCGGCCGTCAACACCGTGCTCATCGATTTCGCGCGCGACACCTGGGGCTACATCTCGTTGGGCTATCTGCGCCAGCGCGCCGTCGCTGGCGAAGTCGGTTCCTCGACCATGCCGCACAAGGTGAACCCCATCGATTTCGAGAATGCCGAAGGCAACCTTGGCGTGGCCAACGCGCTGCTCACGCATTTCGCGGCCAAACTACCGTTATCGCGATTCCAGCGCGACCTCACCGACTCCACGGTGCTGCGCAACGTCGGCGTGGCGCTGGCCCACGCGCTGGTCGCGTGGACTTCGCTGGCGCGCGGCCTCGGCAAGATCGCGGCCGATCCGAAGACGATTTCCGCCGACATCGAGCGCGCGCACGAGGTGCTGGGCGAGGCGCTGCAGACCGCGCTGCGCGCTGCCGGCGTGCCGAACGGCTACGAGTTGCTCAAGGATTTCACACGCGGGGCGCAGGTGGATGCCGCGGGCCTGGCGGCGTTCATCGACAAACTACCGCTGCCGGCGCCAGAACGGACCCGGCTCAAGGCTCTTGCGCCGCAGCAGTACCTCGGCCTCGCAGCGCAGATGGCTCGGGACATCTAGTTTGTCCGCCGCCACCGGCGGTGGGTGCGCGGGACGACTACCTGACACGTGTTGCGCGGCTATTTCCCCCGATGTCCGTGTCCAGCGCACACGCGTAAAGTGCGAGCTGCCACACGCTTTCATGCCGGTTTTTTGCCACTCCGACTGAAAGCGTGACGCGGTTGGCAATGTCTCGGAGACATGCCACCTAACCTTTCGCGGGCACAGGTCACTCACCGACCGGGGAAAACGGTTCAGGAGCAGTCGTCATCCATGACGACCGGGGAATTCGATTTCGGCAGGATTTCGCGCACGCCGGCGACGGACGCACACGCGGTACCCGCGTTGCCGGCCGGCGCGGAGGAGCACGTGCGCGTCATCGGGTCGCTCGAGGAGATGCGCGCCGCGATCGACGCGGTGGCCGCGAGCGCCCAGCGCCTGATGTCCATCTACACGCCGGATCTCGAGCCCGACCTTTACGACCAGAATGGTTTCCTCGAGATCGTAAAGCGCTTCGTGCTCGCGCGCCGCTTCGCCAAGGTGCGCGTCCTGCTGTCCGATTCCACGCGCCTGCTGCGCGACAACAACCGCTTCATCGCGATGGGCCGCCGCCTCACGAGCTGCATCGACATCCGCCCGGCGGTCAGCCCGATGCCACAGCGCGCCTGCGGCTATCTGATCGCCGACGACCGCGCCATCGTCTACCGCGTGCATTCGGATCGCTGGGACGGCGTCGCCGATCTCAACAACCCGCCGATCGCGCGCCAGTATCTCGATGAGTTCGACGAGATCTGGCACCGCAGCGCACCCGATGCCGATACCCGCCAGGCGTCTCGCTAGTTAGGCGATGAGCTGGAATCCGGAGGTCACCGTGGCCGCGGTCGTCGAGCGCGACGGCCGTTTCCTGATGGTCGAGGAGCGCATCGCGGGCAAGCTCGTGCTCAATCAGCCCGCGGGGCATCTCGAGGATGGTGAGACGCTGCTCGAAGCCGTGGTACGCGAGGCGCGCGAGGAGACGGCATGGCTCCTCAGGCCGGAGGCGCTCGTCGGCACCTACCTGTGGCGCAACCCCAGCGATGGCCGCAGCTTCCTGAGATTCGCGTTCACCGGCACCGTCGCGGACCACCGTGCGAATCAGGCGCTCGACACGGGCATCGTGCGCGCGCTGTGGATATCCCGGGAGCACTTGCTCGCGGCGCCCGCGCGACTGCGCTCGCCCCTGGTCATGCGCTGCCTCGAGGACTATCTGCTCGGCAAGCGCCAGTCGCTCGACACCGTCGCGACGCTGGGCCTCGAGAACGCACGGGACTTTGCCGCCGTCGTCAATCTGTAGGGAAGCGCAGCCGGGGGAAGGTCCTCTGGTTCGACGCGCAGACGCGCCTGCGATTCGAACGCCCTGCGTCGAACCACGAGGACCTTCCCCCGGCTGCGCTTCCCCTTACAATCCGAGCGGTGAGGTCGCACCGCGAAAGAATCGTCGTCGGCATGTCCGGGGGCGTCGACTCGGCCGTCGCGGCGTTGTTGCTGGTGCGCGCCGGCTACGACGTGCAGGGGCTCTACATGAGCAACTGGGACGACGACGACGCCTACTGCACGGGCGCCCAGGATTTCCAGGACGCGCGCGCGGTGGCCGTCGAGCTCGGCATTCCCCTGCATCGCGTCAATTTCGCCGCGCAGTACCGCGTCCGAGTGTTCGAATATTTCCTCGGTGAATACCGCGCTGGCCGCACGCCCAATCCCGACGTGCTCTGCAATCGCGAGATCAAATTCGGCATCTGTCTCGAGTACGCCGACCGCCTCGGCGCGCATCGATTCGCGACCGGCCACTACGCACGGCTCGAGCAAACCTCTTCAGGGCCGGTGCTGCTGAAGGCCCGCGATCCGGATAAGGATCAGTCCTATTTCCTGCACGCCGTAGCGCGCGGGCATTTCGCGCGCGTCGAGTTCCCGCTCGGCGCACTCACGAAATCGCAGGTACGCGCGCTCGCACGCGAAGCGGGACTTCCGGTGTACGACAAACCCGACAGCACCGGCATCTGCTTCATCGGCGAACGGCCGTTCCGCGAATTCCTCGCGCGCTACATTCCGACGACACCGGGGGAAATCGTCACCGAGCATGGCGAGGTCATCGGCACACATCGCGGCCTCGCTTTCTATACGCTCGGTCAGCGCGGCGGGCTCGAGATCGGCGGTCGCGCCGGACACGACGAACAGCCCTGGTACGTCGCGGCGAAAAATCTCGCGCGCAACGAGCTCACTGCCGTGCAGGGACACGACCATCCGTTGCTCGTAAGCCGTGCCCTCGCCACCGGCCCGTGCAACTGGCTGGTGCAACCAGGCGCCGCATTCGATGCGCTCGAATTCGCATCGACTATAAAAGTGCGCTATCGCCAAGCCGATCAGGCCTGCCATGCCACCGTGCGTTCCGACGGCGCGCTCGAAGTGCGTTTCATGGAGCCGCAACGCGCGGTCACGCCCGGGCAGTTCGCGGTGCTGTACGACGGCGAACGCTGCCTCGGTGGCGGCGTCATCGAGCGGACGGCGCCGGAAGCAGCACGCCTGAGTTAGAATGCGCCGTTTTTAATCGATCGATGCAGGAGAAGCATTCATGACCGGCAGTTCCGCCACCCGTTCGATCCTAAACGTCGGCACGCGCTCCTACGACTACTGGAGCTTCGCCTCGCTACCCGCCGACAAGGTCGCGCGTCTGCCCTTCTCGCTCAAGATCCTGCTCGAAAATCTGTTGCGCTACGAAGACGGCGTCAACGTCACGCGGGACGACATCGACGCCGTACTCAATTGGGAAGCGAAGGCCGCGCCCTCGTACGAAATCGATTTCACGCCGGCGCGCGTGATCATGCAGGACTTCACCGGCGTGCCCTGCGTCGTGGACCTTGCCGCGATGCGCGAAGCCGTGCAGAAGCTCGGCGGCAATCCCGAGCACATCAATCCGCTGAACCCCGCCGAGCTCGTGATCGATCATTCGGTGCAGGTCGACGACTACGGTCACGCGGGCTCGCTCGCGACCAACAACAAGATCGAGTTCGAGCGCAACGGCGAGCGCTACGCATTCCTGCGTTGGGGTCAGACCGCATTCCGCAATTTCAAGGTGGTGCCGCCCAATACCGGCATCGTCCACCAGGTGAATCTGGAATACCTCGGCCGCGTCGTCTTTCACAATGATACCGAGGGCAAGAACCAGGCCTATCCAGACACCGTCGTGGGCACCGATTCGCACACTACGATGATCAACGGACTCGGCGTGCTCGGCTGGGGCGTGGGCGGCATCGAAGCCGAAGCCGCCATGTTGGGCCAGCCCGTCACCATGCTCATTCCGCAGGTCATCGGCTTCAAGATGTCGGGCGCGATGAAGGCGGGCTGCACGGCGACGGACCTGGTGCTCACGGTCACGGAGATGTTGCGCAAGAAAGGCGTGGTCGACAAGTTCGTCGAGTTCTTCGGCGACGGCCTGGCGAATCTGCCGCTCGCCGACCGCGCCACCATTGCCAACATGGCGCCCGAATACGGCAGCACCTGTGGCATCTTCCCGATCGACGAGGAGACGCTGCGCTATCTCGAACTGTCGGGCCGGCCTGCCGAGCAGATCGCGCTCGTCGAGGCCTACGCGAAGGCGCAGGGCATGTGGCGCGTGAATGGCGCCACGCCCGCCGACTACACTGACGTGCTCGAGCTCGACCTGAGCACCGTCGAGCCGAGCTTGGCGGGCCCGAAGCGTCCGCAGGATCGCGTGCCGCTGTCGAAGGCCAAGATCGTGTACCGGACCGCGCTCAAGCTCATGTCGGACGAGCGCACGAAAAAAGATCCCACCGCCACCGGTCACGCCGAGATCCTGCTGGGCGGGAAGAAAGAGGAAATCCGCGATGGCGCAGTAGTCATCGCCGCGATCACGAGCTGCACGAATACCTCGAACCCCTACGTACTGATGGCTGCCGGACTGCTGGCGCGCAATGCCGCGAAGCTGGGCCTCAAGTCCAAGCCCTGGGTGAAGACCAGCCTCGCGCCGGGCTCGCGCGTGGTCACCGACTATCTGACCAAGGCCGGATTGTTAGGCCCGCTGGAGTCCATCGGCTTCAATGTCGTCGGCTACGGATGCACCACCTGCATCGGCAACTCTGGGCCGCTCAAGCCCGAGATCTCCGCCGGCATCAAGGCGGGCGACATCGTTGCCACGTCCGTGTTGTCCGGTAACCGCAATTTCGAAGGCCGCGTGCATCCGGAAGTGAAGATGAACTTCCTCGCGTCGCCGCCGCTGGTCGTCGCCTATGCGCTCGCGGGCACCATGGACGTGGATCTGCAGCAGGATGTGCTCGGCACGGGCCCGGACGGCAAACCCGTCGTGCTCGCCAACATCTGGCCGTCGGACCAGGAAGTCGCGGACGCGGTACGTGACTCGCTCGACTCCAGCATGTTCAAGAAGAGCTACGCCTCCGTGTTCACCGGCGACGCGAACTGGTCGTCCATCAAGATTCCCGCGGGCAAGATCTACGCGTGGGAAGACAAGTCCACGTACGTGCGCAATCCGCCCTACTTCGAGGGCATGACGATGACGCCGCGTCCCGTCACCGACGTCACGGGCGCGCGCTGCCTGGCCTTGTTGGGCGACAGCGTCACCACCGACCACATCTCGCCGGCCGGCGACATCGCCAAGTCGAGCCCGGCCGCGAAATACCTCGTCTCACAGGGCGTGCAGCCCGTGGACTTCAATTCGTATGGTGCGCGTCGCGGCAACCACGAAGTGATGATGCGCGGCACGTTCGCCAACATCCGCCTGCGCAACCTGCTCGCGCCCGGTACCGAGGGTGGGGTCACGGTCCACATCCCGTCGGGCGAGCAGATGGCCATCTTCGAGGCGGCCATGCGCTACAAGAAGGACGGCACGCCGCTGGTCATACTCGCCGGCAAGGAATACGGCACCGGCTCGTCGCGCGACTGGGCGGCCAAGGGCACCATGTTGTTAGGCGTGCGCGCCGTCATCGCCGAGAGCTTCGAACGCATCCACCGCTCGAACCTCATCGGCATGGGCGTCCTGCCGCTCATGTTCCCGGCTGGCAAGACCGCCGCGACGCTCGGCCTCGCGGGCAACGAAGTGTTCGAGATCACCGGGCTCGACAATGCCGAGGCGAAGACCGTGAAGGTGGTGGCTACGCCGCCCAAAGGTTCGCCGGTCACGTTCGATGCACGCGTGCGCATCGATACGCCGAAGGAGCGGGACTACTACCGCCACGGCGGCATCTTGCAGTACGTGTTGCGCCAGCTCGCGGCCAAAGCGGCGAGCCCCGAGCCGCGCTCGTGATGGACCGGCGCACCCTCCTCCTGCACGGCTCGGCCTTCTGCATCGCGCTGGGCTCCATCGGCCTCGCGGCGGCGCGCGAGCCCGTGATCGGCGGTCCCTGTGATGGCTGCGACTGGGTATTCGACGGAATTCCCGCGACGCTCGCATCGAGCGCACGGATCGCGCCGCCGGGCGCGCCCGGTGCGCCGCTCGTCATCGAAGGAGTCGTGCGAGATCGAGCCGACAAGCCCGTGCGCAATGTCGTCGTCTACGCCTATCACACGGATGACACCGGCCTCTATCCACCCGCGGCCAATCGGCACGGACGCCTGCGCGGCTGGGCGGTCACCGATGCGCGCGGCCGATATCGGTTCGACACGATCCGCCCGCGCGCCTATCCCGCGGGCGGCGTGCCCGAGCACGTGCACATGCACGTCATCGAGCCCGGCGCCGGCACTTACTACATCGACGAGCTGCGATTCGAGGACGATGCGCTCATCACCGCGGAAAACCGCCGCACCTCCGAACGCGGTGGCGACGGTCTCGTGCTTCCCGAGCGGCGCGCCGGCGTCTGGTACGCGCGCCGTGATGTTGCCCTGGGCCGCAACATCGCCGGATACCCTGCCGCCCGTCAGTCCTGAAAGAGCGATCGATGCCCTGGACTTCCTTGCGCATCGCACGCGATGCGATGGGTGGATCCGGCGCCGATCGAACTCACATCCTGAGTGACGCTCAGGGTGTGCCGCCCGTCGCCGCGCCTCGCAGGCCCGACGGCGGCCGGCCGAACAATGCAACGAATGCGCGGCGCATGCGCTCGGGGTCGCCGAAGCCGCAGTCGCGCGCTACTGCCTGCACCGAAGACGCTCCGCTTTCGAGCTGCGCGCGGGCCGTCTCGGCCCGCAGGCGCATGACGGCCTTCGCCGGCGTGGTGCCCGTTTCACTCTGGAATGCCCGCGCAAAATTGCGCGGGCTCATGCACGCCTGTTCCGCGAGCTCGGTGACCGACAGCCGCGCGCGCAGGTTGTTGCGTACGTGATCGAGCAGCGGCGCGAAGCGTCCGTCGGCGCGCTCGAGCTCGAGCAATGTCGAGAACTGCGACTGCCCGCCGGGCCGGCGGTAGTACACGACGAGCTGCCGCGCGACCTTGCGCGCGACGCTTTCGCCGAGATCCTCGGCGATGAGTGCCAGCGACAGATCGATGCCGGCAGTGATGCCCGCCGAGCTCCAGAACTTGCCGGACTTCACGAAGATCCTGTCGGGCACCACCTCGACGCGCGGGAACCTGCGCGCGAGATCGCCGCCGCGCGTCCAGTGCGTCGTCGCGCGGCGGCCGTCGAGACAACCCGTGGCCGCGAGGATGTACGCGCCCGAGCACACGCTGGCCACGCGCCGTGATTGCGTCGCGCAGGAGCGCACGAATTTCAAGATGCGCGCGTCGCGCGACGCGGACCGCGTGCCTTCGCCACCGGCGATGATCAACGTGTCGATGGACGCCGGAGAGCCGAGACGAGCGGCATTCATCGTTGCGCCCGAGGTACTTGCGATGGCGCCCTTCGCGGGCGCGATCACGCGCAAGGAGTAGCTGCCGGGCTGGTAGCGCGCCGCGATCTCGAACGCCGCGATGGGCCCGGCCGCATCGAGAATCTGAAACTCCGTGAAGACCAGGAACGCGACGCGGCGGCTCATGTGAATCCCTTTGGCATGAATCGAGGGATGCCTGTCATTTACGCCAGCAGCGTACGAGGCGAGGATTCACTCGTCAACACGCAGGACACTCACATGCCGCAGGATTTCCCGATCGTCTTCGCACTCTTCCCGCGCGTCACGCAGCTCGACTTCACCGGCCCGTACGAAGTGCTGTCGCGCCTGCCAGGAGCCCGCTGCGTGCTCGCCTCGGTCGCGGGTGGCGAGATCGCCAGTGACCGGGGGATGCGTTTCGCCGCCGTCGAGCGCCTGGACGACGTGCACGAGTGTGCCCTGCTGTGCGTGCCCGGCGGCATCTTCGGCACCATCGACGCGCTCGGCGACGCGGCCTATCTAGCCGCGCTGCGCCGCCTCGGCGCCGGGGCGCGCTACGTCACCTCGGTGTGCACGGGTTCGCTGTTGCTCGCGGCGGCCGGCCTGCTGCGCGGCAGACGCGCGGCCTGTCACTGGGCCTGGCTCGACCAACTCGCCGAGTTCGGCGTCACGCCGGATCCGGCGCGCGTGGTGCGCGATGGCAATGTGTTTACCGGCGGGGGTGTCACGGCCGGCATCGACATGGCGCTCCAGGTGACGGCGGAAGTCGCCGGACGCGACTACGCCGAAACCGTGCAACTCGCGCTCGAGTACGCCCCGGCGCCGCCATTCCAGTCGGGCCGGCCAGAGCTTGCGCGCGAGCCCGTGCTGAAAGCGGCCCGCGCACGCATGGACTCGGTGCGCGTCGAGCGCGACGCGGCGGTCCGTCGCGCCGCCGCCGCGCTGGCCGCCGCATGAGCGGCCTGCCGCACCCCGGTTACTCGGGGGGAAACCCCTGCGCCTGCGTCCGGCCGACACGTGTCCAATCCACGCCTCGTGTGGCGACCATCAGAATGGTGAGCAGACCGAACAGCAGCAGCGCGCCCATGAGCAACGAATAGTCCTCCGAGCGCAGGATCCAGTAGAGCATCGCATACAGCGTCGCGAGGCCGGCGCCCGCGCCGAACGCGAGCGGCAGCCGTTTGAGCACGCCGGTGAGGTAGATCGTTATGAGGGCCACGAGCGCGCCCGCCGACACGCCGTACGCCAGGTCGAATGCCACGTGCTCCGAGAGCGCCAGCAGCAGTAGATAGAACATGGCCAGCGCCACGCCCACCATCAGGTACTGCATGCCGTGGATGGCGACGCCGCTGACGTGCTCCCACAGGAAGAACGTCAGGAACGTGATGCCGATCAGCAGCACGGCGTAGTGCACGGCGCGGTAGTTGCGCAGGTAGACGTCGACCGGCTCGTAGAACGTCACCCCCACTCCGCTCTGGAGGAGCGCGCCATCGACCGGCTCGCCGGCGCGCACCTGCGAGTCGTACCAGCTCTGGCCGAAATTGCGGTTGATCTCGAGCACCGACCAGCGCGCCGTGAAGCCCATGTCCGAGATCTCGGGCTCGAGTGGCGCCGGCGCACCCTCGAACTTCGGATGCGGCCACGTGGATTTCATACGGATGTCGGCCTTGCGCGCGAGCGGCAGGAACGTGAGCCGGGCGCTGCCCGCGAGCGTGAGATTGAGGCGGAAGGGAATGGTGAATGCCTCACGCAGCGCCGCCAACGGCACTGTGGTGGAGATGCCCGCCGAGCCCGCGTACGCATCGGCCGAGACCTGAAGCGCTTCGCCGCCGACGTTGAAGTCATCCACGGCGCGCAGCGCGCGCGATTCCGAATTGAGCACCAGCAGGCGCGCCTCGCCCCACTTCACGTCGCGGCCCTCCTTCGATACCAGCAGGTGGGCGAAGTCGCGGTTCCTGAATTCGCCCTCGATGTGCACGTGGGCCAGGTAGACCGGCGTTCGATACAGCCCGACGGTGCGGTAATCCGGCGCGGCGTCGGCCACCACATTGAGCGTGTCCGGCAACACGTAGAGCACGTTGCGGTCCACTTCGGCGCGCTGGGTCTCACGTCCCGCCACGCTCTGCTCGATGACGACGCGCGTGGTCTCCACGGGAATGGCGAGCAGCACGCCGGCAGTGGTTTGTGCGCCGCCCCAGGATTCGGCGACTCGCGCCGCGGCGGTATCGCGCATTCCGACCCGCTCGCGGACGAGCCCGTCCAGAGAAGTGATGGGCACGAGCAGGATCAGCAGCAGAAATCCGATGACGATGATCTTGCCGAGCAGTGGCGGAATGAATCGATGAGTCCATTGCATGAGGCTGTCTCCGGTTCGTGGCGCGACGGAGCTTCGGCGGGAATCGTGCGCATCACGCGACGCAATTGTGGCCAATCGTGGCCGCGCGGCGCGGTACCATCGCGCGATGACGCTGGCGGTATTCGATCTCGACGGCACCATCACGTATCGCGACACGCTGTTTCCGCTCGTGCTGCGCCTGCTCGCGCGCCGTCCGCCGCGCCTGCTGCGCTTGTTAGGCGTGATTCCGGCCGCCGCGCGCTTCGTTTTCGACCGCGACCGTGGTGCGCTCAAGCAGTCCTTGCTGCGGCGGACACTGCGCGGCACCGTGCGCGCCGAGCTATTCGAGGTCAGCGAGCGCTTCGTCGCCGATACCATCGCGCGCCGCTGCTTTGCGAACGCGCTCGCCACGGTCCGTCGCCACCGCGACGCCGGTCATCACCTGGTGCTCATGTCGGCCAGCGTGGATTTCTACGTGCCCGAGTTCGCGCGGCAGCTCGGCTTTCAAGACGTAGTCTCGACCGGCGTGCGCTGGGACGGCGATCGTCTCGAAGGCAGCCTCACCACCGCGAACCGGCGCGGCGAAGAAAAGGCGCGCGTATTTCGCGACCTGCTGGCCGCGCGCGGCGATCCGGAATCTTTTGCGTACGGCAACAGTGCATCCGACCTGCCGCACCTCGCGCTCGCGCGGCATGGCGTGCTCGTGAACGGCAGCGCCGCCGCCCGGCGTGCCGCGCGTTCGCTCGGTGTGTCAGTCGTGAAGTGGAGCTAGGAACTCGCACTAAGTCTGAAGGGCGGCCTGCAGCGTGATGGCCGTCACACTTATCAGCTGGTAGCGCAATCGGCTGGCGCCTTAGGGGCGGGGCTTCGGACGCCTATCACATAGTCGACGCGCGCGCGCCACTACGATTGGCATCGGAGTCGTCCGCCAAATACGAAAAATGCCAATCGCGCGGGAAAATATCGGGGCTTTTCGACGCGTCCATGCGTGCGCGTTCGCACTGTTGTGCGCGACGTTTGGCATGCCGTCGTTCGCCACCCCCCCGCTCAGTGTGCAGCGTTACAGCCTCGAGCAGGGACTCTCTCAGCAGGCCATCAACGCGATCGTGCAGGACAGCGAAGGCTTCATGTGGTTCGGCACCGAGGATGGTCTCAACCGCTTCGACGGTTACGAATTCCGGCAAATGCGTCACGAACGCGGAGCCCCGCAGACTCTTCCAAATGGCTGGATCTCCGCGCTCGTCGCGAGCGAAGACGGTCTGTGGATCGCGACGGACGGCGGCGGTGTCGTGTTTCGCAGCGCCGCGACCGGCAAGCTCGAAGCGCCGGCAGCGCTGCGCGACGTGCCCGATCTGCAACGAGTGCGCGCGCTCACGCGCGATCGTCTCGGCCGCCTGTGGATCGGCTCGCGCGACGCTGGCGTCGCGATCTTCGATCCGCGCAGCGGCGAGCTGCGCCGGCTGCGTCATTCATCGACCGACCCGCATTCCCTTTCCGACGATTCTGTCTTCACCATCGTGCATCTGCGCGGCGGCGACACGCTGGTCGGCACCGCGGGTGGCCTCGATCGCTTCTCAGCCGCCAACCTCGATGTCGCGCGCGTCGCGTTACCCGCGGAGCTCGTGCGGGGCGGCCAGCCGTTGCGCGTGCGCGCGGTCGTGGAATCAGCCGAAGGCGTCGTGTGGGTGGGTACCGATTCCGGCCTCGCGCGCCTCGATCCTCGCGACGAACGCTGGCACGTGTATCGCGACGACAGCCTCGCGGACAACCGCGTCCAGGCGCTGTTGATCGACACGCAGGGGCGCCTGTGGGTGGGCTACATCCGCGGGCTCGTGTGGTTCGATGCTGGCACCGAAGTCTTCTCCATCTACCGCCGCGACGACGCCGAAGTGCGCTCGCTGCCCGACGACTACATCGTCTCGCTGTTCGAGGACCGCGGCGGCAGCCTCTGGATCGGGACCAAGACCGGCGGCCTCGCAAAGTGGAATCCGCGCACCTGGTCCTTCGGCCACTTCCGCGCCAGCGCCGAGGAAGGCTTCACCGACCGCAACATCATGTCGTTCGCCGAGGACAGGCTCGGCCGCCTCTGGATCGGCACGTTCGGCGGCGGCATCAACCTGCTCGACCGCGCTTCGGGCCGGGTCACGGGCGTCGTGCGGCACGCCAACGGCGTGCACGGCAGCCTGAGCGACGAGCGCGTCATGGCCATGCTCGAGAGCGCCGACGGCTCGGTGTGGGTCGGCACCATGGGCGGCGGACTCAACCGCTTCGACCCGCAGACGCTGCGCGCCGAGGTCTATCTACACGACGCTGCCGTGCCGACGAGCCTCGCCGCACCGGGCGTCATGAGCCTCGCCGAGGTGGACAAACAACTCTGGGCGGGCACGTTCGGCGGCGGCATCTCGCGCTTCGATCCGCGCACGCGCCGCTTCGACAACCTGCGTCCCGGCCCCGAAGATGGCCTGCATCTGTCGAGCGGGCGCGTCACGGCACTGGCGCGCGACCGCACAGGCCACGTGTGGATCGGCACCGACGGCGGCGGCCTCAACGTCTGGGACTCCAAGACCCGCCGGCTCTATTACTTCAAGCGCGACGCGAAGCAGCTCGACTCGCTGTCCGCCGACATCATCTACTCCATCCTCGTCGACGACGCGGGCGGCGTGTGGATCGGTACGCGCGGCGGCGGCCTCGACCGCGTGCTGAACCCCACGGAGGCCGCCACTGGCCTGCGCTTCAAGAACATCTCCGAGGCGCAGGGCCTGCCCAACAACTCCGTGTATGGGTTGCGCGCCGACGGCACGGGCAACATCTGGATCAGTACGAACTTCGGCCTCGCGCGCCTCGACCCCAAGAGCAACGAGATCCAGCGTTTTCACCGCCTGCACGGCCTGCAGGGCGAGGAGTTCAACTTCGGCGCGCACTACCGCGACCGCAGCGGCAAGCTGTTTTTCGGGGGCGCGGGCGGCTTCAACACGTTCTACCCCGAGGTGCTCGAGTTCAACGAGCGCCCGCCCCGCGTGGTGCTCACACAGTTCCTGAAGCTCAACTCGCCGGGCGTCACCGGCGTGCCCGAGGAGCGCATCGAGCGCCTCGAGCTCGGGCACATGGACGACGTCGTCACGCTCAAGTTTGCCGCGCTCGATTACGCCGACTCGCACGCGAACCGCTACGAATACATGCTCGACGGCTTCGACAGCGCCTGGGTGCGCGCCGACGAGCGCCGCGCCGCCACGTACACCAACCTGCCCGGCGGCAAGTACGTGTTCCGCGTACGCGCCAGCAACAGCGATGGTGTGTGGAGCACGCAGAACCTCGCGTTGCCCATCATCGTCGCGCCATCCCCGTGGGCCACGCCGCTGGCGTATCTGGGCTATGCCCTCTTCGCGGCGCTCATGCTGCTGGCCGTGTGGTACGCCCAGCAGCGCCGCTTCGCGCGCGCCGCCGCCTACCGGCTCGAGCTCGAGCAACAGGTGAGCGACCGCACCTACGAGCTCGCGCAGCGATATCGCGAGCTCGAAGATGCGAATCGCCGCCTCGAGATGGCCAGCCTCACCGATACGCTGACCGGGCTCGCGAATCGCCGCTTTCTCATGGAGCAGTTCCCGCGCCTGATCGCCTCCTGCGAGAAGAACCAGGGCCTCGCGATCATGATCATCGATCTCGACGCGCTGAAACCCATCAATGACCAGCACGGCCATGCCGGCGGCGACGAATTGATCATGGAAGTGGCCAAGACGCTGCGCACCGCCATCCGCCCCGATGACGTGCTGGCGCGCTGGGGCGGTGACGAATTCGTGGTCGTGGCCCATGCCCAGCACGTCGAGCACGCGTGCATGCTCGCCGAGCGCATCCGCGAGCGCATCGCCAAGATGAAATGCGTCCTGCCCCGCGGCGCGGTCGTTCGCACGAGTTGCTCGATAGGTCTCACTTGTCTGCCGTTTGTTCCGGGAAAGCCCGATGCCGTGAGTTGGGAACATGCGGTCAAAATCGCGGACCTCGCGCTGTATCGCGCGAAGCGCGCGCGCAACGCCTGGCGCGGCTGGTTCGGCACGGAGCGAGTGGGCGCGCACAACTCGGCTTCGGGCCAATCGATAATAGGGGCGGTCGAATCGAACGTGGATGGAATGATCGCCAATGGGTTCATCATCGAGCAGATGTCGACTCGCGGCAGCGACGACACCGTCAATTCGCTGCGCATCCTGCGCGGCGAAATGCGCTGAGGCTCGGAAAGGTTGTTAGAGCATGGATAGCGACATCCGCGACGCACTGGCCCGATCTCTCCCCGATCTCGCGCTCATCGTGCGGCGCGATGGCGTCATCCTCTCCTGCGTCGGCGGCAACGCAGTGCGCGGTGTGAATGCCGGCGACGACGAGTTGCCCGGCCGCGGCGTCGATTCGCTGTGGACAGAATCCATCACCAGCCACGTCATGCAGACCGTGCGCCGCATCCTCAAGACGCGCAAGCCCGCGCAGCACCGCTACCAGGAGGGCGACCTCTCGCTCGAGATGCGTTTCCAGGTGCAGGGTTTCGACCGGGTGCTCATCGTGTGCCGCGATCTCGGCCAGGGCGTGACAGCGAACGATTCCGGGCTGTATCCCCAGAATTCCAGCGCGATGCTGCCGCACCGCGACGGCTTCGAGAAATCGCTGCGCATGGCGCTCGACATGGCCGCGCTGCGCGAAGACACGGTGGGCATCGCGCTCATCCACATCGGCGGCTACGTCACCTATCAACGCGT
>JAYTOI010000188.1:0-83912 GCA_043747875.1 Pseudomonadota bacterium
TTTCTCGAGTGAGCGATACAGCCGCACCAGCGTCGAGTCCGCCCACCAGCCGCGCTTGCGCAGCTCGCCGCGATCGAAGTCGATGAGGTACACCTGCTCGGGCGTGAGCAGGATGTTGTGCGCGTTGAGGTCGGCGTGATGGACGCCGGCGTCGTGGAAGCGCCGGATGCACCGGCCGACCTCGATCCACTGCGTGAGCGGCAGAGGGCCCTTCAGCAGCGCCTGCGCCAGCGGCAGGGCGTCCTCGATGCGCTGGGTGATGAGATCTGCGCGATAGAACAGGCCGTGGCGCACGTAGCGCGCAGCGATGGGTGCCGGCACCGGCAGGCCCGCGCGGTGCAGATGATAGGTGAGATACCACTCCGAAAAAGCGCGCGTTTCGCCCTCGGAACGCCACCAGTAACGGTCTTTTGAAATCTTTGCCATGAGGCCGCCGCGCCGATAGTGGCGCAGCACGAAGCCCGAATTCCCGGCGCGGATGAACCACGTAGTGCCGCGGCCGCGCGCCACACCGTCGATCGCATCGTGGCGCCGCCAGTATTCCGGCTCGAAGAATTCCGGGGAGAAATTGCTCGTGCGGAGGGTGTCGTATAGCATCCGGCCGCCATCGAAAGCGGCTTCGCTGACCTCCGCACCCACCGGCCAGTGACGCTTCATTCACCCACACTCACGGACGCGCGCGTGCAGGCACTTGCCCATCTATTGGCCAATCCGCCGCAAAAAGTCTGCCTGCTCAGGCTGTCCGCCATCGGTGACACATGCCACGTGGTGCCGCTGCTGCGTACGCTGCAGACGGCGTGGCCGAGCACGCGTTTTTCGTGGGTCATCGGCAAAGTAGAAGCGAAGTTGATGAGCCTCATTCCAGACGTGGAGCTTATCACCGTGGACAAGGGTGCCGGCCTGTCCGCTTTCGGGCGCCTGCGCACCGACATGAGACGGCGTGGCGCGTTCGATCTGCTGCTGCATCTGCAACTGTCGATCCGCGCGAGCGCCAACGCCGCGCTGATCCCCGCGCCTATCAAGCTGGGCTTCGACCTGCCACGCGCGCGCGAGCTGCAATGGCTGTTCACCAATGCCCGCGTCGCGGAGCGTTCGCGCGAGCACGTGCTCGATAGCTTCCTGGGATTCGCCGATGCGCTGGGCATCAAACATCGGCGCATCGCGTGGGACATTCCACTGCCGCCGGAGGCACGGGATTACGCGGCGACGCTGATCCCGGATGCGCAGCCCACGCTCTTGATCAGCGCGTGCTCGAGCCATCGCGGGCGTAACTGGCTGCCCGAGCGCTATGCGGCGGTGGCGGAGCACGCGGTGCGCAAGCACGGGATGCGCGTGATCCTGTGCGGTGGGCCGAACGCGCTCGAGCGCGAGATGGGCATGGCCATCGCCAGACATGCACAGGTGCCTCTGGTCGACGTGATCGGGCGCGATACCCTGCCCCAGCTTCTTGCATTGCTGGCGCGCGCAACCGTGTTGGTGACGCCGGATTCCGGACCCGCGCACATGGCAACCATGGTGGATACCCCCGTCATCGGGTTGTACGCCGCGACGAATCCGGAGCGCAGCGGGCCGTACCTGTCGCGGCGCTGGTGCGTGAATGAGTACGAGCAGGCGGCGTTGAAGTTCTTGCAGAAGCCGGCGGTGCAGTTGCCGTGGACCACGAAGATCGAATTGCCCGGCGTCATGGGGCTGATCACCGTCGATGCCGTCACCGCGAAGCTCGACGAGCTGTTAGCCTTGCGGCCCGAGGTGCGACTGCAATGAAAGATCTCCTCGTTCCTGTTTCGCCGGGCGAATTGCTGGACAAGATCACCATCCTGCGCATCAAGGCGGCGCGCATGGGCGACCCCACCAAGGTCGCCAACGTGCAGCACGAACTGGCGCTGCTCGAGAAGACGTGGAAGGACTCCGGAGGCGCGGCCACTGCCGGCGTCGGCGCCGAGGAAGCGAACCTCATGCGCGTGAACGAGGCACTGTGGGTGATCGAAGACGACATCCGCGACGAGGAGCGCGCTGGCCGCTTCGAGCGGAAATTCGTCGAGCTCGCGCGCGCCGTGTACGTCACCAACGATGAACGGGCGCAGATCAAGAAACGCGTCAACACTTTGTTAGGCTCGACCATCGTCGAAGAGAAGTCCTACCAGCCTTATTAGACCTGCGGTACCGGGAAGGGGTTTGCCGGGTCGGGTTGTGCGTCGGCGAGCCGGCGTCGCCTGCGCGATTATCGGGTTCGTGGAGAAGACGCGCATGCGAAGTACTCGTCGTGATGTGTTGAAGATGGGCGCCGCTGGATGCGCGTGGGCCGGATTGGGCATCGACGCGCTGCAACCAGCGGGCGCGTTCGCGCAGGACTCCATCGCCGGACTGAAGTCGATGACGGCCGACATCGTGCCCATCGGACGCGCCGAATACCTCGCTCGCATCGATAATGCCCGACGACTCATGGCGCGACACGGCATCGGCGCGCTGCTCATCGAGCCTGGCGCGTCGCTGGTGTATTTCACCGGCGTGCACTGGTGGCGCAGCGAGCGACTCACTGCGGCCGTGCTGCCGCGCGAAGGCGAGCTCGCGATCGTCACGCCGCATTTCGAAGAGCCGTCGGTGCGCGAGAGCCTCGAGGTACCGGCGGATGTGCGCGTGTGGCATGAAGATCAAGACCCGCTGAAGGTCGTCGCCGACATCCTGCGCGATCGCAAAGTGACCACGCCCGTGGGAGTCGAGGAGACCGTGCGGTTCTTTGCGGTGGATGCGCTACGCCGTGCGATGCCGCGCGTCGCGATCCGCAATGGCGCGCCCGTCGTGCGCGGCTGCCGCATGGTGAAGTCGCCCACCGAGCTCGCGCTCATGAAAAAGGCCGCGGATATCACCATCGCGGCGTATCGGCATGTCGGGCCACGTATTGCGCTCGGCATGAAGCCGAAGGACATCGGGCTGATGATGGAAGCCGCGCACGAGGCACTCGGCGCGACCCCCGAGTTTGCGCTGGTCCTGTTGGGCGAGGCCAGCGCCTATCCACACGGGTCCGGCAAACCGCAAGCGGTGCGCAACCGCGAGGTCGTGCTCATGGACTGCGGTTGTTCGGTGCAGGGGTATCAGTCCGATATTTCACGCACGTCGGTTTTCGGTGAGGCAACCGCGGAACAACGCACGGTGTGGCAGCACATGCGCGATGGACAACGCATCGCGATCGAGTCCGCGCGCGTCGGCGTGCCGGCCGGGAGCGTAGATGATGCGGTGCGCGCGCAATACGAGAAGTGGGGATATGGTCCGGGCTACAAACTACCCGGGCTTTCGCATCGCACCGGACACGGGATCGGGCTGGACGGGCATGAGCCCGTGAATCTGGTGCATGGCGAGGCGATGCCGCTGGCGCAAGGGATGTGTTTTTCGAATGAGCCTGGAATCTATCTGCCGGGGAAGTTCGGTATCCGGATCGAGGATTGCTTTCATATGGGAGAGAAGGAGCCGGTGTGGTTCTCGACGCCGCCGGAGTCGATCGAGAGGTGGACGGGCTGAGGTGAGCTGAGCTGCGTTGCCTGAATGCATCGAACAACGTTGTTGTCGGATGGACCTTCTCCCAGCCGACCGCGATAGGGCATTGCTTGCTGGCAAGCAGCCTCGGGAAGCTCGGACCTCAAACATGGTTCCGGCGAAATGACTAACTGACGTGGCAGGGCCGTGCCCGGCGCCCAAGGGCGCCGCGCGCGCCGGAGCGGCGGTTACTTCGTCAACGAGTACTCGGCGCCGCAGTATGGGCACTTGGCCCAGCCCGTCTGCTCGATGGGTAGATAGACCCGCGGATGCGAGTTCCACAGGTACATTTCGGGCATCGGGCACGCGAGCGGCAAATCGCTCGCATCGACCTTGTAGTCGTTCTGGGCGTTGGGCTGGATGAGCGGCTTGATGGCGGGCATAAGCGCGGATTATATGCCGTCTTCCATCGCCGCGTTCCAGATCGCGGTGACCGCCGTCCGCGTCGCGGCAAACTCGGCGGCGGGCACGATGGGCTCGGCCTGCTCCAGCGAAAGGTGATGGGAGCGCTCGCGGTACTTCCGATATGCGTCTACCAGCACGTCCACCGTCGCCTGCGGCACGAGATCCGCGGACGCCACGGATTCGAGCTGCCGGATGGTATCCGCAAACATGACCACGGGCGGGTGCGTGCCGGCATGCAGCAGCGCCCAGTACTGCGCCAGGAATTCGATGTCCGCCGTGCCGCCGGCATCCTGCTTGATGTCGAAATCCCCCGACTTGGGCTTGGCGCGCGACAGCTCCTTGCGCATGCGCAGGCGCATGTCGCGCACTTCCGCCCGCAGCGTGTCGCGCCGCACGTGGTTGCACAGGAGCTCGACGCGCGCGCTCTCGAACACCGCGCGCAGCGTCGGATCGCCGGCCACGGCGCGCGCATGCAGCAATGCCTGGTGCTCCCAGGTCCACGCGTCCTTTTCCTGGTACTCGACGAACGCGCCCACGCGCGTGATGAGCATGCCGCCCTTGCCCGACGGCCGCAGCCGCACATCCACTTCGTACAGCCGCCCCGCCGCCGAATGCATGGTGAGCAGGTGCAGCGCGCGCTGTGCGAAGCGGATGAAGAACACCTGGTTGTCGACCGGCTTGGCCGCATCGGTCTCGGCGCGCTCGGCGCTCGAGTCGTGCAGGAAAACGAGGTCGAGATCCGAGGCGTAGCCGAGCTCGTTGCCGCCCAGCTTCCCGTATCCCACGGCACACAGGCTAACTACCCGGCGCGCCGCGCCTTCCCCGCACATCGGCGTGCCGAACTGCGCGGTGATCTGTCCCCACGCCAGCCGCATCGCCTGCTCCACGATGATCTCCGCGATCTCCGTGAGGTAGTCGCTGACGCGCATCAGCGGAATCGTGCCCGTGAGATCCGCCATCGCCACGCGGAAGATCGCGGCACGCTGGAACTGGCGCAGGCCTTCCACCTGCCGCTCGGGCTCTTCCTGCAACGTGAGCCGCGCGGCGACTTCGCGCTCGAGATCGGCGCGCGGCGTCGGCAGCCCGCCGGCCGACTCGTCCAGCAATTCATCGAGCAGCAGCGGATGCGAGGCGATCTGCGCGGCGAGGAACTCGCCGAATCCGGCGAGCTCGACCAGCTTGCGGCGCACACCTGCGTTTTCATTCATCAGCGCGAAATATGCCGAGCGGCTCCCGATTGCCTCGAGCACCTTGAGTACGCGGCGCAACACGTCCACTTGCGATGCGCCGCCGGAGGAAGTGTCCGCAATGGAGACCAGCAATCGTGGCAGCAGCGTATCCAGGCGCGCGCGTCCCGCCGCATCCTGCCGGCGCAGCGTGCTGGAGGCGCGAAACTCCGTGAGCGCCGCGCCCGCCGCGGCGCCGTCGCGAAAGCCGCGCGCCGTGAGCGTGGACTCGAGCTGCTCGCCTTCGACACCGCGCACCCAGGCCTCGACGATGCCGTTCACGCCCGCGGGTTCGACGCCGGCCGCCTCGTTGCGCGCGAACATGACTTCCTGGAATGCCCGCGTCACGCGCGCGCGATGCAGATCGAGCTCGGCCGCGCATGTCTCCCAGTTGCGGAAGCCGAGCGCACCGGCGATGCGCTCGCGCGCCAACGCATCCGCCGGCACGGTGTGCGTCTGGTTGTCGCCGAGCATCTGCAGCCGGTTCTCGATGCGGCGCAGGAACAGATAGGCGGCCTCGAGCTCCTGCGCGACGCGCGTGGGCAGCAGCTTGCCGCCCGCGAGCTGCGGCAGCGCCTGCAGCAGCGACTGCGTCTGCATGCGGCGGTCCTGACCGCCGCGGATGAGCTGGAACGCCTGCACGATGAATTCGATCTCGCGGATGCCGCCCGGACCGAGCTTCACGTGCTGGGCGAGGTCGCGCCGTGCGACTTCCTTCTCGATCAGCGCCTTCATCTCGCGCAGGGATCCGAACACGCCGAAGTCGAGATAGCGCCTATACACGAACGGACGCACGCTCTCGGCGTGCATGCTCTTCCATGCGTCGCTGCCGGTGACGGCGCGCGCCTTCACCCAAGCGTATCGTTCCCAGTCGCGGCCGTGGGTCTGCAGGTAGTCGTCGATGAAGTTCGCGCTCACGGCGAGCGGACCCGAATCGCCGAACGGCCGCAGTCGCATGTCGACGCGGAACACGATGCCATCCTCGGTGCGCTCGCCGAGCAGGCGGATGACGAGGCGCCCGAGGCGCGTGAAGTAATCTTCGTTGTGGATGCCGCGCGCGCCGGAGGTCTCGCCCTTGTCGGGAAACACGAAGATGAGGTCGATATCGGACGAAAAATTCAGCTCGCCGCCGCCGAGCTTGCCCATGCCGATGACGATGAACGGTTGCGTCTCGCCTGCCGCGCTGCGCGGCTCGCCGTATGTGCGCGCAAGATCGCGGCCGCCGTAATCGACCGCCGCCTGAATCGCGACGTCCGCGAATCCGCTGGTGTCCGCAAAAGTCTCCGGCAGGTCGGCCAGACCGGCGAGATCGCGCCAGGCGATGCGCACCATCTCGCGCACGCGCTGCCGTCGCAGCGCGGCCATGAAACCCGCGATGTCGGCTTCGATCGCCAATGCGGCGCGCACGCGCGCGGCCATTTCTCCTGCCACGAGCGGCCGATCCAGCACACTTTCGTCAATCAGCCACGGGGCGAGCGCCGCATCGCGCGCCAGGCTGTCGGCGACGAAATCGCTGGCGGCGAGTACGGCGTTCAAGGAGTCCCGGATCTGCGGTGCGGCGGCTTCGAAAGCCGCGAGGGCGCCCGATTCGCGCAGACGTGTCAGATGACGGTCGAGATGGGCGCGCAGTTCCGGTGTCACGGCCGCGAACTCTACTAGATTTGCCACTTGCGCAAGGCAGGCAAGCGCCTACGATGGCCGCATGAAAGCCGCGCTTCTCGTGCTCGTCACGACGCTCACACTCATCACCGCATGCGCCCGCCAGGAACACGCGCGCGAGATCGACTGGGCCAAAGTCGCGCTCGCACGCAATCCCGCCTATGAAATCCTCGCCACCGACGAGACCGCCGGGGTCTTCACCGTACGCGACACCGTCACGGGTTCCGTGCTCGCGCTGAAGCTCGAAGATCTGCTCGCGGGGCCGCGTCCCGACCAGTCTGCGTTCAAGTCTGCGCCCGCGGCAGAACCCGTGGAGGCCGGATCCGCCGCGACTGCGGCAGCCGTTCCCGCGGCGGCACCCGAGTCGGACAATGGTGGCGCGACCGCGCTGGCCGCCGGCCAAACTACTGACGAGGCGCGGCCGGAGTCGCCCGCCGATGCGACCGCCCTCGCGTCCGGCCCGGGGTACCGTATCGAGCGCGCCGAGGTCACGGCGCCGCTCGAGTCCGTCGCCTCGCTCGAAGGGCCGGGCTACAGCATCACGCGCCACGACACGGGCATCGATCAGAGCGCGCCCATGGCCGAAAGCGTGGCTGCGAACGTGGAGCAACGCACCGATCCCATCATCTGCCAGGGCGAGCGTCTCATGCGCATCGACGGCGAGACCCTGGATTTCTCCGGCGACGCGTTCATCGCCGAAGAGGGCTGCGACCTGTTCATCACGAACGCGAACATCCGCGCGGGCGGCATCGGCATCATCGCGCGCCGCGCGCGCGTGCACATCGTCAACAGCGTCATCAACGGCGAGCGCGGTTCGTATGAAGCGTCCGACGGCGCCGAGATCTATGTGGCCAGCACCACGTTCTCGGGCATCGGCCGCCGCTTCGACAGTGCGTCCATGAAAGATCTCGGCGGCAACAAGTACCGGACGAATTGAGACCTGCTGCGGACTCGATGCCATTGGTTAGGGAGTGAGAATGACGTATTGCGTCGGCGTCCAGGTCGATGAAGGCCTGGTATTCCTGTCCGATTCACGCACCAATGCGGGCGTCGATCAGATCAGCACGTTCCGCAAGATGACGCTGTTCGAGATGCCCGGCGAGCGGGTGCTGGCGCTGCTGTCGGCCGGCAATCTCGCGGTCAGCCAATCGGTGACGGGCCTGCTGCGCGAACGCGTCGCGAACGCGAAGTCCAGCCTGCTCGCCGCCCGCTCGATGGCCGACGTCGCGCGGCTGGTCGGCGACGCCGTGCGCGAGGTGTTTCTGCGCGACGCCGAATCGCTCAAGCTGCACGGCATCGAGTTCAACCCCACCTTCATCGTGGGCGGGCAGATCACCGGCGAGGCACCGCGGCTGTTTCACGTGTACTCGGCCGGCAATTTCATCGAGACGACGCCGGACACGCGCTATTTCCAGATTGGCGAATCGAAGTACGGCAAGCCCATCATCGATCGCGTGGTCAAGGCGGAGACATCGCTGGCCGCGGTGGCCAAGTGCGCGCTCATTTCCATGGATTCCACGATCCGTTCGAACCTCTCCGTCGGGATGCCTCTCGATCTGGCAATCATTCGGCGCGACGCGCTCCGGATTTCGTTGCATCGAAGCATTGGCCCCGAAGACACGTACTTCAAGATGGTCCGGGAAGGCTGGGGCGAGTCGTTACGTAACGCGTTCCACGCGCTTCCAGACCCCCCGATCCCCTGAAGACAACCGACCGCCCCTGAACTGGGACTTGGCACCGTGCGGTGCGCACGTTTCGGCGATCACGAGTTCCTTTCCGCGGCGATCCGGCGTAGCTTGTTTGGCCATGTCGGAGCCATCGGAAAGTCGGCGTAGAGCCTTGCAGGCGCTACTCGCCTTGGGTGGCGGATTGTGTTCCCCATTCGTGCTCGCCGATCCGGGCTTCGAGCACCGCGTCCCCGGCTCTGCCGAAAATCTCGCCGGCTCGCTCGCCGACCCTGAACCTCTGTTCGCCGCGCCGACGCGTCTCGATCGCATCGGTCGCGTGATGACGCACGTCAAGGTGAACGGCAAGGGCCCATTCCGCTTCGTCATCGATACCGGCGCCAGCCGTTCGACGCTCGCACCGCATCTGGCGCGCGCCCTCGGCCTCAAGGAATCCATCGGGCGCAACGTCATGCTGAATGGCGTGACGGGCGCGGCCGAAGTACCCACTGTCGCGGTCGACTCCATCGAGATCGGCTCGCTCAGGTTCGAGAACCAGAATCTCCCCGTGATCTTCACGTCGATCATGGGCAACGCCGACGGCATCCTCGGCGTCGCGGGATTCGACGATCAACGCATAGACGTCGACTTCAAGCGCGACCGCGTGAGCGTGCTGGAATCGACCGGCCGTCGCCCGCACTACAGCATGGTGACCGCGCGCGCGCTGCGCAACGAGAACGGATTGATGATCCTCGATGCACGCGTCGCCCGGCGCATCAAGGTGAAGGCCGTCATCGACACCGGCGCGGAGCGCACGCTGGGCAATCTCGCGCTGCAGAACGCGATGAACAAGAACCGCCGCCGCCCGCGTGAGCCCGTCTCTGCCGTGGTGCACGGTGCCACTCCGGATATCACCGACGGCGACGTCCAGACCGTGAAGGAAACCACCATCGGCGACCTGACACTTTCGAACCTCGAAGTGATCTTCGCCGACTTCCACGTCTTCAAGCTCTGGCGACTCAACGACGAGCCGGCGATGCTGATCGGCATGGACATGCTCGGCGTACTCGAGCGGCTGGTCATCGACTATCGACGCAACGAAGTCTCCATGTACGGAGCGCAGGCGCCGTCCATCCGGACCGTTCAGCGGTAAGAGCGCGGGTGGGGACGGCGGAGTGTGCGCGCTGCCCGTCGGTTCCGCCCTTCATTGAATCATTGGTGATTCGATAGTCGACACGCGGCCGTCAGAAGCAACAGTGCCGCAACGCTATATAAAGGCGGAAGTTGGGGAGTGCGGGGACAACGCTCGGCCGCTCACTGCCTTGCGCTGCGGACCGCTGCCACATTTGTGTGGCGAGGGCGGAGGCCCGACGGGCATCGCGCACACTCCGCCGTCCCCACTCACCCTTTCACCCTGCACGGCCCGAATGGCCGGACGCTGGCTGTGAAAAGACCAAGGCCCGGAGCGGAGCGGAAGCAGGCGTCGGAGCCGCAGCGGCGCGGACCATCACGTTGCAGTGAGAAGTTAGTCTGGGCTCTTCAACGAGCCCAGCCCTTCGGGCTGGAGATCCCGGACACACTGCGAGCAACCGTGCAGCAGTGAGTGGAACGCGCGCGGGCGCGTGGAGCGTGCGCGATGCCCGTCGGGCCTCCGCCCTCGCCGCATGGAAGTGGCGGCGGTCCCCAATCGCAGGCACTGAGCGGCCGAGCGTTGTCCCCGCACTCCCCAACTTCCGCCCCAATCCAGCGTTGCAGCACCGTTGCTTCTGACGGCCGCGTGCCTCGTATTCCAGACCACATCTGCCCAGTGAAAGGCGGAACCGACGGGTATCGCGCGCGCTCCACGCGCCCGCGCTCCGACCTCTTACTGCCGCGCGGTGGCGAGCTTCAACCCGAGGGCAATGAACATCGCCCCTGCCACGCGATTGAGCACGGTGGCCATAGACGGGCGGCGCAGGAACCAGCCGCGTAGCTGCGCGGCGGCCACCGCGAGAACGACGCACCAGATGACGCCGAGCGCCACGAAAGACAGTCCGAGCACGAGAAACGCAGCCACTTTGTTCGCGCTGGCCGCGTCGATGAACTGCGGCATCAATGCGAGGAAGAACAGCGCCACCTTGGGATTGAGCAGGTTCGAGATGATCCCCTGACGGAAAGCATCCCAGCGGCCCGCGTCGCGCGAATCCTCACCCGGCAACTTCGCGGCGCGAGTCGTCAAGGCGCGTATGCCGATGTAGATGAGATACGCGGCGCCCGCAAACTTCACCGCCATGAATGCGTAGGGCGAGGTCGCGAGCAACGCCGACAATCCGAGTGCCGCGAGAATAGTGTGAATGACGCTGCCGGCAGTGATGCCGAGCGCCGCCGCGATGCCCGCGGCGCGTCCGCCCGCGAGGCTACGACCGAGAATGAAGAAAGTGTCCTGGCCCGGCGTGATGACGAGCACGACGGCCGTGACGATGAAGAACCAGTACTGGTGAATGCCC
This sequence comes from Pseudomonadota bacterium, assembly GCA_043747875.1. Lineage (GTDB taxonomy): Bacteria > Pseudomonadota > Gammaproteobacteria > Steroidobacterales > Steroidobacteraceae > CADEED01. The sequence goes on from JAYTOI010000188.1 coordinate 10,972, forward strand.
GGCATATGCCGGGCACTCTACCAGTCCGGTCACCTTCCCCCTCAGGAAACGAACGCGGCAGGCACGGGCTCTTCGCCCAGCGCCTGACGCAGCACCGCCCAGTGCATGGCCTCATCGCCGAGGATGCTGGCCGCGGCCTTCGCGAGATCGCGATCGTGCAGCAACGGCACCGCACCAAGGTAGGCGCTCACGGCCCCTTTCTCGAGACCCGCGGCGAAGCGCAGCACATCCGCCTGCACCTTCAATGTCTCGACCGGAAACATGTACTTTTCTTTCGCCATCACCGGCTTTCCGCCGAGCTTGGTCACGACACCCGAGAGCACGTCGACGTGCTGCTTGTGATGTCCCTGGAAGGTGACCGCGAGCTTCAGCACCGCCGGCTGCAGCAGCCCACTTTTTGCGCCAACTTCGTATGCCGCGATGGCCTCGAGTTCCGCGCCGATCGCGCTGTTGAGAATCGCGACGTCGTTCGACGGGTTCATGGGTTTGTCAGTCGCCGCGGCGAGCGACTCGCGCCCCGCGAGCAGCGCAATGGCGGCGCCCGAGAGGCCAACCCCTCCGACTGTCAGGAACTTGCGACGCGCGAGCGCCACGCTGCCGATTTTTCCAATTTCGATGAAAGAAGACATGCTGGGTTTCTCCCTGGCGTTTGAAATGCTTGCATAGAATGTCGCGGAGCATGTATTCGTTCCCGTAGGGGAACCTCGTCGCATGGATGCGCAACTTACGACAGGGTGATTCTGACCCTGTGGCCCTGTATTGCTTGGTGGTGAGTCGTTTTTGCACGAGGATGGACCCGGGATGGTGTCGATACTTGTTTGCCACTCGTATTTTCTGAGCTTCGACCAGAAGCAGCTGCAGCGGTGCAAGCCCTACCCGCCTCTGGCGACCCTGCAAGTGGCGTCGATGCTGCGCACGGCGGGACACGAGGTGTCCTTCTTCGACGCCATGCTCGCCGAAGACCTGTCGCGCTTCGAGCGCCAACTCGAAGTGCTGCGCCCGCAAGTGGTGCTGTTCTACGAAGACAACTTCAACTTCCTCAGCAAGATGTGTCTCGGCCGCATGCGCCGCGCCTGCTTCGAGATGCTGACCATCGCGCGCGACAGCGGCGCGCGCCGCATCGCCGCCGGATCGGACGCGTCCGACTCGCCCGCCGCCTATCTAGATGCCGGCGCCGAGGCGGTTTTGCACGGTGAAGGGTTGGCGGCGCTGTGCGCGCTCGTCGACCGGCTGGCGGCCGACGTGCGCATCGACGCGGCGCGGCTCGCGGCCGGCTTGCCCGACGTCAGCCACGCCGACGAGCGCGGTGTGCAGCGCTCGCGGGGGGCGGCCAAGCTGCCTGAGCCCAAGTTCGCGGGCCTGCCGGCCTGGGATCTCGTCGACGTCGAAAAATACCGCCGTGCCTGGCGCGGCGCGCACGGCTACTTCAGCCTCAACATGGCGTCGTCGCGCGGCTGCTCGTTCCGCTGCAACTGGTGCGCTAAGCCGATCTGGGGCAACCAATATCTGCAGCGCCCGGCGCGCGAAGTCGCCGCCGAGATGCTTTATTTGCGGCGCCACTATCGCCCCGACCACATCTGGTTCGCGGACGACATCTTCGGATTCCGCGTCGACTGGGTGAACGAGTTCGCCGCGGCGCTCGCGCAGGGCGGCGGCGGCCTGCCGTTCACCATCCAGTTGCGCGCCGATCTCGTCAGCCAGCGCATGGCCGAAGCGCTGCGCGCGGCGGGCTGCCGCGAGGTCTGGCTCGGCGCCGAGAGCGGCAGCCAGAAGATCCTCGACGCCATGAACAAAGGCACGCGCGTCGAGGAAAACGTGCGCGCGCGACGCATGTTGGGCGACGCGGGTATCCGCGTAGGCTATTTCCTACAGCTCGGCTACCTGGGCGAGCAGCTCCCGGACATCCTCGCCACGCGCCGGCTCATCGACGACGCGCGTCCCGACGACGTCGGGGTCAGCGTGTCCTATCCACTGCCGGGTACGAAATTCTACGACGCTGTCAAGCAGCAGCTCGGCGTGAAGACGCACTGGCAGGAGAGCAACGACCTCGAAATGATGTTCGCGGGCACGTACACCTCGGAGTTCTACCGTGCGGTGCGCAACCTGCTGCACGACCAGGTGACCCATCCGCATTCGCTCGACGTCGCGCGACGCTGGGAGGTGCTGATCGCGCACGAGCGCGAGTATCGTCGAGATGCCGATGCCGTCGCGGATGAAGGCGTCGCGACGCTCGAACCAGCGGCAGCGTTCTAGCTACCCGCCATGGCCGACGTCCTGCTCACGCACGGCTATTTCCTCGCCGAGGACGAGAAGGAACGGCAGATCATGAAGCCGTATCCGCCGCTCGGCCTGCTGTACCTGTCGGCATACCTGAAGCGCGAAGGCTTCTCGGTCGAAGTCTTCGACAGCACGTTCGGCGAGCGTGCGGATCTGGTGCGGCGTTTCGCGGCTGCGCCCGGCGGCGTCGTCGGCATCTACACCAATCTCATGACGCGCCGCTCGGTGCTGGAGATCGTGCGCGCGGCGAAGGCGGCACGCTGGACCGTGGTGCTCGGCGGTCCGGAGAGCGCCAACTACATCGACGAGTATCTCGCCGCGGGCGCGGACATCGTGGTCCGGGGTGAAGGCGAGTCCACCTTGACCGATCTGCTGCGCACGCTGCCCACGGCGGGCGCGCACCGGCTGCACGCCGTGCGCGGCGTGGCCTTTCGCGACGAGACGGGCACCATCGTACGCACGGGCGAGCGCACGAAAATCCCGGATCTCGACACGCTGCCGTGGCCCGACCGCGAGGCTATCGACCACAGCCTCTATCTGAACGCCTGGAAGACACACCACGGCGCGTCGAGCATCAATCTCATCACCGCGCGCGGCTGTGCCTACCGGTGCAACTGGTGCTCGCACGCGGTGTACGGCTTTTCGCACCGTCGCCGCAGTCCCGCGAACGTCGCCGAGGAGATGCGTTGGATCGTCGATCGCTATTCGCCCGACCAGGTCTGGTACGCCGACGACGTGTTCACCATCAGCCACCCGTGGCTTGCCAACTACCTGCTGGAATTGCGCGCTCGCGGCGTCCACAAGCCATTCGAGACCATCACACGCGCCGACCGCCTGCAGAAAGAGGACGTGGCCGCGCAGCTCGCCGAACTCGGCTGTTACCGCATCTGGATCGGCTCGGAGAGCGGCAGCCAGAAGATCCTCGACGCGATGCAACGCGGCGTGACGGTCGAACAGGTGCGCCGCGCCTGCCGGCTCGCGCACGCGCACGGCATCCAGGTGGGCATGTTCCTCATGTGGGGCTACGAGGGCGAGGAGCTCGAGGACATCGCGGCCACCGTCGAGCACGTCAAGGAAAGCAACCCCGACATCTTCTTCACGACGGTGTCCTATCCCATCAAAGGCACCGGTTACTTCGACAAGGTGCGCGGACGCGTCGAGCTGCCCATCCCATGGTCGGAGGCATCGGACCGCGACTTCATGGTCGCGGGGCGCCACGGCAGGGACTACTACAAGCTCGCGGATCAGTGGCTGCGCAACGAGGTGGAGGCGTTCCGGCTCGAAGCGTCCGACCCGCTGCGCGCACGCCAGCTGCTCGACATCGCGATGCACGCGCGCGACTCGTTACGCCACTGGCAGGCGGCTTGAACCAGGGGACGGCGCAGCCTTCGCGTCGGGTGTGCTGGCAACCCGCTGCGCGGGCGCGGCGCCTGGCCTCGCTCCCTCGAAGACCAACGCGCGCATTGCGCGGTCCGCGAGCCGCGCATCGGCATGCTGCTGCGGCAGATCGACGCAGCCGCGCGCGAGGCGGATCTCGAACTGTTCGGGGCGCTGCTGGGTGGGCCGGGCTACGGCACCGCGCTGCACACGCGGCGTCACTCCACCTATCTACCGGATGCGGGCGGCCAGCTGCACGCGCTCGCCGAGCACGTCGAGAACCCGCTCCAGATCGAAGTCCACCCGCGCATCGCCGCGCCGCTGTCCGTGAGCGCAGTGGGCATCGCATCGCGGCTGTGGCCCGCGGCCCGGCCTCACGCCTATCGCTCGCGCGGCGCGCTGCCTCGACCATGCGAATGGGACGAGCTGCTGGACGGCGGGAACGAAAGCTGGTGGCTGGCGCCGCCGCTGCTCGCGGAGCGCTGCGGTCCGGGTAGTTTGCCCGCCGACCTGCTGCGGCGCGTCGCCGCGAACTGCCCTGCCTGGCTGTGCGCTGCGTGTTCGGCCAGGGTGCGCGCGCGCAGACCCTGGTGTATGTGGGCGCGGCGCTCAGGACGCCGGGACCGTCCGGAAGTTTCGAGCCACTTCTGCGTACGTCCGTTCGAACAATCTCGCGGTGTGTCGCGCGTCCTCGGCCAGTGCGCGTGCCTGTGCGTCGCGCGCGACGCGCAGCCGAAGGTCGTCGTCGCCGAGCAACGTTTCGATCTGCACCGACAGCCCCGGTGCATCTCCCACGCGCACCGTGCGCGCGGCCGTGGGCGACCACTCGGCGAGGTGCCCCACGTGCGTCCCGACCGTCGGCACTCCGGCGAGAGCAGCCTCGAGCGCCACCGCCGGACCTGCCTCGTGGCGCGACGAGATCACGTTGACGTGCGCGCGCTCCATGAGCGGACGCAGTTCATCTTGTGTGAGGAAGCCGTGGAAGCGGCACGCGTCATCGACGCCAAGCGCGGCGGCGAGCGCCTGCACTTCGCCGCGCAGCGTGTCCTCGCCGATGAAGTCCGCGTGGAACGCGACGCCGCGCGCACGCAACGCGGTCAGCGCGTGCAACGTGGTCGCGTGATCCTTCACGCGATTCAGTGAGCCCACCTGGATGAGCCGCGCGGGTTCGCCGGCCGCGCGCGGTTCGGGATCGCGTGCCGGCCACGTGCTCACGTCGATGCCAAGCGGGACGCGTTGCGCACGTACCCCACTTGCGGCGGCGAGCTCCAGCATCGGCGCGCTGGCGGCGGTCACGCGTGCGGCTTGCGCGAGCACCCAGCGGTTGAGGACGCGCCAGTGCGCGCGGCGCGCCATGCCATAGCCAATGTCGTGCAGCGCGACCAGTTCACCGCCCGCAAGATGCACGAGCAGCGGCACGCGCGCGAAGCGCGCGGCCAAAGCCGCAGACAGCGCCCCCGCGCCGCCCCACAGCGCGTGAACGACGTCGAAAGGCCGCGCGCGATGCTCGCGCAGGATGGCGCGCACGACCCGATGGACTCCGCGCCGCGTACCGACGTTGTGGATGCGCGCACCGCGCAGCATCCATTCCGCGGGCCGCGGCTCCTGCTTGAGCGCGAACACGTGCACGGAGTTTCGGACGGTCAGCTGCCCGAGCAGCGCGAGCACGAGCGGGACTACACGGCGCTCGCCCGATCTATCTACTCCGCCGGGCACCACGATGGCAAGGTTGAGCGTCATGGCACCGCGCGCCGCATGCTGTTGCGCACGCACAGCAGGTACTCGCGCCAGGTATGTGCGCCCAGTGGCACGCCTGCGAGCAGTGTGCGCCACGCGTCGCGCCGTTCGCCCGCGGCGGCGAGGTACACCGCCATGCGTCCGCGCTGGTGCTGCATGAACCGGCGTGCGAATGCCAGCCGTTCGGTGCCGATGCGGCCCGCGCGCCGGTACCTCTCGTAGGTGTCGAGCATCTTCCCGAGTCCGGCCGCGCGTTCACGCGCGGTCACGACGGAAGTCAGGCGACCCGGCGCCGCGGTTTCGATGCGCGCCAGCGGCGCGGCCACGAAACTCATCGGCCCTTCGCAGCTCAGCCGAAACCAGGTATCGACGTCCTCGGCGTATCGCACGGACTCGGCGAAACCGCCCGCCGCCAGCAGCGCTACGCGCCGCACGAGCACGGACGAACACGTGGCGGCGACGCCGTAACGCATGCGCGCAGCGAAGTAGTCAGGCACCGGGCCGCTCGCAAGACCACAGCCGGAAGCTTCGCGGCCGCGCGCAACGACGCCCGTGTATACCGCGACGGTTCCGGGCGCGGCCTGCGCCGCCGCCAGCGTCGATTCGAGGAAGGCGGGCGCCCATTCGTCGTCGGCGTCGAGGAATGCCACCCACTCGCCGGCCGCGGCTTCCAGCCCGCGATTGCGCGCAGCACCGGGCCCGCGATGGGGACGCCGGATGCAACGGACACGGGCATCGCCAATGGCCTCGACCGCTTCCGCGCCACCATCGCTCGAGCCGTCGTCGACCACGATGAGCTCGAAATCGCGGAAGGTCTGGCCGAGCACCGAACCGACGGCTCGCCCGACGAGCCGCCGTTGCTCGAGCAGCGGCATCACGACGGACACGCTCGCGGAATGCTCACTCATTACGCCACCAGAATGCATGCCAGACGACGGCCCCGTGCTGTAGCCTGCTGCGGCCCATCAACGGCATCTTCTCGAGCGCACGGGCGACGACGTGCAGAGAGGGCTCGTGGCAGGTGACGATGCAGTTCCTGCCGAGCGCGGACATCGTCGCGAGCGTCTCGGGCACGTCGGAAAAGTAGAACAGCACTTCGCACGCCGTCACGAGTCCGAACCGGCGGCCCTGCGAGCGCCACGGCTGCGCGGCGAGCTCGCCGCACACGAACCTGGCGCCGGGGAGGCGCTCGCGTGCGCGCCGCACTGCGTCTTCCACGATGTCGATTCCGATGAACTGGTCGCACAGCGGCGCGAGATGCAGGCTCTGGTGGCCCTCGCCACAACCGATCTCCAGCGCGGAGTCGAAGCGCTCCGCGCACGCAAGCTCGCGCAGGATGATGTCATTCGTCGCGGCAAACCGGAATTGCTCGCGCTCCGTGTGCATGCCCCACGGATCGACTGCGCGATAGGTCTCCTGCAGGCGGCAGCGCACCCTGCTCTGCGGTATGCCATGCCCGCGCCCGCCCGCCGCGTGGCGCAGCCACGCGCGCAACCGTCGCAGCAGATTCAGTGCACGCAACATCATATGATCGACACCATGCCCGCCCGGCCCACATCGCGAGCGCACCTCACGTGGCAGTGCTGATCTCCATCGCCGCCGCGATCTCGTTCGCCGGCGCGGCGGCTATCTACTGGCGGGTGCGCCGTTACGCGCGCGCGCTTCGCATCCCCGCAGCGCGCGACGACGCGTTCACGTTCCTCGGTGGCGAGGCGCAAGCCGTCCTGCTCGACGCCACGGGCTTTACGCTGGATTCGCAGCCACGCGCCGGCAGCACCGTGCTGCTCGAGCTCCACGTACGCGCGAGCATCGCCGGCGCGGTGTTCGATCCGTACGTGGAGCACGCCGCGGGCCGGCAGTATTTCGAGCGCGGCGCGCGCGGCCGCCGCTACCTGAATCTCAGCGCGTCGTTCGCGGCAGAGCCCGCGCCGCGGCGCATCGGGCTGCGCGGGCGCCACCTGCGCTGGCGCGACGATGCGCGGTTGCTCGTGTTCGACGCGCCGCGGCTCGACGGACGCTCGCGCCTCGTGGTCGCGCCACACCCCGACGATGCCGAGCTCGCTGCATTCGGCCTGTACGCACAGGCGTCGTCGTTCGTGCTCACGATCAGCGCCGGCGAGCGATCGCATCTGGCCGACGAGGCGGGAATTCATGCGCTGCAACGAGTCGAGGCGAGCCTCGCGACGCCGCAACTCGGCGGCCGCGGGCGCGAGCACTGCGCGAATCTCGCATTTCCCGACGCCATGCTGCGCGCGATGCACGACGACCGCGCGCTGGAATGCCAGCTTGCGTGCGAGCCGCGCACCTCGCGACGTGTGCTGCGCGCCGCGAACTCCCAACTGGAGCTCGCGCGCGGCGAATCCCACTGCCGCTGGAGCGACCTCGTCGCCGAACTCGTCATGATTCTGCGCGCACGGCTGCCCGCCGTCATCGTGTGTCCACATCCCCTGCTCGATGCTCATCCCGATCACGTGTACACGGCAGTCGCGACCGCCGAGGCCCTGGCCGAGAGCGGGCATCGCCCCGAAGCCGTCCTGCTGTATGCAGTGCATGCGCTCAATGCGCCCCTGCATCCGCTCGGCGGCCGCGCGAACTGGGTGTCGCTGCCTCCGGGCGCCCAGGCGCACTGGGTCGCGGAGACTATCTACTCGCATGCGCTGCCGGAGGACGTGCGCGCAGCCAAGCGGCGCGCCATCGAGCTCGCCCCCGACCTGCGTCCGCCCTCGCCACCGCGCGGCACGGCGGGGCGGCTCATTGGTTTCGCGCGCGCCTGCTCCGCGCTCGTGAGCGGGTTGCCGCAGGAGCCCGCCGATTTCCTGCGACGCTGCGCGCGGCCGAACGAAATCTACTTCCACGTGAGCGCTGCCCGGTTCGCCGAGCTCGCCAGGCGCGCTGCCGCCGGCGGCTCGCCCGTACATCCGCTGCGCGGGCGCGGCTAGACGATGAGCCGCAACTGGATAGCCGCGGAGGAGTCGCTCGGGGGCCTCCTCGACGACGCGCGGGCGACGCGCGCACAGGTTCTGGAGCGGGTTTACGAGCTGTCGCATTCAGTCGTGGCTGCCGCGCGCGACGCCGGCGCCCTCTTGCCCGAACGCGCCGCGCCCGAGTGGCTGATGCAGCCGATCTTCGTCTGCGGCCATCACCGCACCGGCACCACGCTGCTGCAGCAACTGCTGGACGGGCACCCGCAACTGGTGGTGCTGCCGGGCGAAGCCACGTATTTCGATTCTTTCGCGTACGTCGCGCGCGCCGACCCCGACGCGCGCGCGCTCGACCGATATGCCGCTGAGTGGGTGGCGCGCTTCGTCGATCCCAATTTCGCGCCGCACTTCCGGCTCGGCCGCGCGACCGGCGATCACATGCCCGCGCTCGAATTCGTACGCCGGCTGTACGGCTGGTGCGCTGCGCTGCGCGGCATGGACCCGGTGCGCCTGCAGGCACTGCTCGCGCTGGTGGCCGCATACGCGGATATGGTGCCCGCCGCGTCGCCGCGCGCGTGGGTCGAAAAAACTCCGCTCAACGAGCATCACGCCGGCGCGCTCGCGCGCTTGCCGCGCGCGCGCTTCATCCATCTCGTGCGGCATCCGGAGCGCGCGCTCGCCTCGCTGTGCGAGGCCTACGCGCGCGGCGGCCGCGCCGCGGAATTCGACGCCGTGGCGCATTCGGCGGCGCTCGCGGGTTCCATGCGGGCCGCGGCCCGAAACACACGCGCACTCGGATGTAACTATCTCATCATCCGCTACGAGGAACTCGTCGAGGACACGGCGGTGCAGATGGAACGCGTCCGCCGCTTCGCCGCGATAGACCCGTCGCCCACATTGCTCGTGCCGACCGCGGACGGCCGCGCCGTGGCGGCGAATTCGTCGTTCGATGCGCCGCCCGCCGGAGTCGTGCGCGCGACGCGCTCGAGTGCGCTCGCGCCGCGGGAGCGACTCGTCGTCGACGCGATCGCGGGCCGCTCGGCGCGCGCGCTGGGTTATCAGGTCGAAGGCGCAAGTGCCGCAGCGCGCGCCCGCACGCGCCTGCGGCATCTCGTACCGCTGACGCTGCTGCGCCTGCGGGAGATCGGCCGCCACCTGCTGCACGCGCGCTGATTGGAAACCGATCACGCCGGTACCCGTCGAACAGTGTCGACGCCCCCTCCCGCGTGCACGATCGAGCCTGCTTCCATCTCGAAGACCTGATCGCAGGCGCGCAGGGATTGCGGCCGATGCGCAATCAGGATCACAGTTTTGGCACCGCGCAGCGCGCGCAGGTTCGCAATGATCTCCTGCTCGGCAAAGACGTCGAGCGCGCTCGTGATCTCGTCGAGCAGCAGTACCGGCGCATCGCGATATAACGCGCGCGCGATCGCGACGCGCTGCCGTTCTCCGACGCTGAGCCCGCGCGCGCCGCCGCCCACGGGTTCGTCGAGCCCGGCCGGCAGACGCCCGAAGAGCTCCTCGAGACCCGCGAGCCGCGCAGCCTCGACGACGCGCGCGCGATCGACGCGGCCGTCCGCGGCGCCGAACGCGACGTTCTGCGCGAGCGTGCCTTCGAACAGGTACATCTGCTGCGGTACGTAGGCGATCTGCTCGTGCCATGCGGCGCGATTGCACGCATCGAGGACGCGGCCGTCGACGAGCACGCGCCCCGAATCGGGTTCGGACAACCCAGCGATCAGGTCGATGAGCGTCGTCTTGCCGCAGCCGTTGCGACCGGTGATCGCGACCATCGATCCCACGGGGATACGCAGCGAGAGATCGCGCAGCGCCAGCGCGTCGCCCGGCGCATATCGAAACGAAACCGCATCGAGCTCGATTGCCACGCGCGGCGTGAACGCCGCCACGGGTTGCTGCCCGGGCGCGCGGGCGCTCGCGCAGGCCAGATCCGCCGCCACCTGCTCGAAATACACGCGGTTGGCGCGGATGCGGACGAAGGAGGCGAACATCTGCTGTGCCGACGGCAGCAGCCGGTATGCCGCGAAGCCGAGGAACGCCATCTGTGCGATCCAGACACTGGCCACGTTGCCTGCGCTCACGAACAGCGCCGCACCGACGAGACCGACGATGGTCATCGCCTCGAGCGCGTAACGCGGGACCTGGGAGAAGGTCTGCATGCGCATGATCTGGCGGGAGATTCCGGCACACGAGGCCGCGAAAGACTCGACGAAATGCGACTGCCTGTGCAGCAGCATGACTTCCTTGACACCGCAGAGGCCATCCATCGCGAGCCGCGTACGCGCGTCGATCTGCTCGGCCTCGCGCGCTCCGATGCGCACGAGCCGCCGGCGCAGCGTCGAATAGAGCAGCGCGTATCCGCCGCCCAGCCAGACCAATGCCCAGAGGGCGAGCCACGGGCTCATCCACACGACGGAGGCGAAGACGACCACGAGCACCATTGCGTTGGAGGTGAGGGAGATGAAGCTGTCGAGCACTCCATACGTGATGCGGTTGACCCAGAAGACTACGCGATTGAATACGTTCTCCACGCCGTGATGCGCGTGGAAGCGGTAGTCGCGATGCAGGTATTCCGCGAGCAGCGCCGCGTGCAGGCGATCGCCCACGCGCATCGAGAAGCGCTGCATCTCGAGCGTGCCGCCGAGATTGATCGCGTTCGTGAGCGCGAACACGCCTACGAAGCCCGCGCCGAGCAGCAACGCGAGCTCGCGGTGCGTGGCCGGTCCCAGCAGCTCGCGCAGCCGCACCAGCGGCGCGTATCGCTCGAGGGCCTGTGGATCCGACAGCACCAGCAGAAAGGGAGCGAGCGAAGCCACGCCGATGAAGGTCGAAAGCGCCATGATCAGGCCGAGCACCTGCAGGCCGACGAGACGGCGGCGCTCGCGCGCATCGAGCATCCGCCACAGCGTGCGCAGCGCGCCGAGCCTCATGGTTCGCGCCACGCGGGCGCGCGTGGCGGCGGCAGCAATGCGCACGCGGCGCGCACCGAGTCCTCGATCTTCGGGCCGCGTAGCAGCCGGTACGCTCCAACGCGAGCGAGATGGCCTTCCAGCTCCGGCCAGTCTTGATGCCGCGCGGCGTATGGCTGCAGGCGTCTCAGCAGGCGTGCGTGCGCATCGGGAGTGATGCACCGCAGCTGCGAAGCAGCCTTCGAGCGCCCCGGCGACAAGACCAGCATTGCGACGATCTCGAACGGGCGCGGCGCGAGACTCGCGAGACCATGCCGGATATCGAGCTCGCGCTTGAGGGCGCCGCTGCGGCGCCGAATCATCGGCGCACGCTCGATGCGCGCGCGCACACGCGCGGAGCGCACGAGGCGCACGCCGCTCGGCCGCACGTGCACGAATGCCGCCACGCCGGTGGCGCGCCGCTCTGCGGGGTGCACGAAAACACTGTCCTCGGCCAGTAACTCGAGGCCCTGCAACGCGGCGGCGAGCACGAAGCTCGACTTGCCTGCGCCGCTGTCACCGAGCAGCAGCAGACCGCGTCCGCGCCGGCCCACGCAGGCGGCATGCAACGGCAGCAGCGACTGCGCCCGCGTCGCGAGCGTGATCGCCGCGAACTCGATGAGCTCGTATCGCACGTGGTACGGGTGCGCGAGCATGTCGCTCGACACCTGCACGACTGCCGCGTGGCGGCCGGGGTCGACGATCGCGAAGTTGTCGGCATCGACGGTCGCCACCAGGCATTCCACGCCGGACGTGAAGCGCGGCGCGGGCGGCACCGCGCGCGTCTTCGACGCGCGCGGTACGAGTCGCAGCTGAATGCGCAGCGCGCAGCGCGTGCGGCGCCAGCGGTGGCGCGGCAACCCGCCGAACGCGTGCACCGCGAGCGCGAGCAATCGCCGATCGTTGCTGCGGAACTCGACGTCCGCGCCGAGCACATACAGCGTGCGCGTTTCCGTCAGGCGCTCGCGCTCGCGGAACGGGTCGGCGATGTCGGTCATACGCTGCGCCTGGCGTCCTCAGACCGCAGCATGCGTTCATAGGCGTCCGCGAGTTTGCGGCCCAACGCGGCTTCCGACGCCTCGGCCTCGAAACGCGCGCGCGCCTGCGCGCGCAGCACGGCGCGCGGACGACTCGAGAGATCTCGCAATGCCGCCACGAGCGCGTGCGCATCGCCGCGCGGCCACAGCACACCTGCTCCCGCCTCGGCGTCGCCGAGCAGCGCACGCGACGAGGGAATGTCGCTAGCCGCCGTCGGCAGCCCGCTCGCGAGCGCCTCGAGCAGCGAAAAGTTGCAGCCCTCGCGATGGCTCGCGAGCACAAAGACGTCCGCGGCGCGCATGAGCTCTTGCACACGCTCGCGCGGCACCCGGCCCAGCAGACGCACACGCTCGCGCAGACGCGCGTCGGCCGCCACGCGCGCCTCGACGGCGCGCAGCAGCGGTGCGGTGGCGAAGCAGCACGTCAACGTGAGCGCTGGCAGCTCCTGCGCCGCCAGCGCGACCGCGTCGAGCACGGTCATTGGATCCTTGTTCGCGTCGAGATGGCCGACCCAGAGCACGGCCGGATCGCCGCGCACACCCGTCGCCGCGCGCGCGCCATCGCGGTCGCCGGGCGCGAACGTGGTCGTGGATTCCGGGATCTCGAACACCGGCTTGCGCGCGTCGAGTACGCCCGCAGAGATGAAAGGCGCCGCCTGGTCGCGCGCGGCGAAGACGACGGCTGAGGCCGCCTCGAGCCCGCGCCGCTGCTGCGGCCGGCGCCAGAAGCGCGCGGGCCCGCCCGCATGGTCCTGCACGAGGATCGGCGCGTGCGGCACGAGCGCGCGCAGCCCGATCACTTCGCGCGCGAAGCCGAGGCCGTGCACGTGGTAAACGTCGGCACCGAGCGTACCGAGCAGCGCCGCGAACCGCGCGCTGCGCGTGAGCGGGGCGCCTTCGGCATCGGGAGCGATGAAGTGGTAGTCGACGCGGTCGCGCGCGACGTGCGCCTCGACCATGCTGGCCTGCACGACGCTCACGCGTGGGCCTGCGCGCGCGGCAGCGCGCGCCACATCGGCGAGCGCATGCCAGTCCGTCAGCAACCGCTCCGGCGGCCGCCGCTCCGCATCGACGAAGAAGCTCAATTGCAGGACGTGCATCGCGGCCGCTGCATCAGATGCTCGACACGCGCGGATCGAGCAGGCGCACGAGGTTCTGCGAGGCCATGAGCTCCCATGGCCGGTCGTAGCGGCGCAGCGAGTACCGCCAGCTCGCGAGGCCGCGCAGCGCGAGCTTCACCCACGCGGGCGACCGCGTGTCCTGCACAGTCGGGAAGCGGCAGCGCAGGACCGTGACGAAATCGCGGATGTGGCGCCGCAATCGTTCGCTGACCCACGGCGCGTCGGCGTGACAGGCATATTCCACCCACTGCGGCTTGCACCATTCCTCCGCGCTGCACGGAAAAACCACCGGTTCGCCGTGCACGTCGTGCAGCATGGACGGCACGCGACGCTCGCCATCCGGTACGGCGGAGGCGGGCAGCGGCGTGTACACGTAGACGATGATCTCCGACTGCGGATTCACTTTCTTGATCTCGCGGATGAAGTCGAAGGTGCGCTGCGTCTCGCCTTCTGGATCGTGCGGCGGCGCGACCATGAACGACAGCTCGGGTATCACTCCTTGCGCGCGGCACAGTTGCGCGACGGCGAGCGTCTGGTCCGCGCGCGTGCCTTTGCGGATTTGCCGCAGCATGGTGTCGCTCGGCGATTCGGCGCCGATGTATGCCATGCGCAGCCCGCTGCGCCGCACGAGCTTCCACGAGCCCGCCGAGAGGCCGAGCAACGCGTCGGCACGCGCGTAACACCACCACGGCAGCTCGTGACGCGCCATCACCTCGAGCAGCGGCACCATGTCTTCCTCGCGATCGAAGAAGTTGTGGTCGTAATACTGGATCGAATCGGCACCGAGGCCGTGTTTGAGATAGCGCAGATCGGCGTCCAGCCGCTCGGCATCGGGCAGCGCGGTACCCCCGCGGAACAGCGCTGCGACGCCGCAGAACGTGCACCGGAAGCGACATCCGACGGAGGCCTGGTGCGCGGCGGTGCGCGCCCCGAGGAAGCTCCGCACCAGGTAGCGACGCGGGTCGCCGAGCAGGTCGTACGGCAGCGGTCCCACTTTGCGCGCGTTGCCGAACTTCGCGCTCGGCGTAACGTGGACGTCGCCGCGCTCGCGGTCGCGGAAGCACAGTCCGGGGATGGCGGCGAGCTGCGCGCCCCCCGTATCGGGCAGCGCCGCCAGCAGGCTCCTCAATACGTGTTCGCCCTCACCGCGGATGGCGAAGTCGACGTAGTCGTTGTTGAGCGCGGCCTGCGGATAGAGCGTCGGGAAGTACCCGCCCCATACGATGGGCAGCGCGGGGTGCCGTGCGCGGATCGCGCGCGACAGCTCGATCGCGGGCGCGAGCTGAGGCCCGCCCATGACGGTGAGACCCACCGCACGGAAGCGGGCACCGTCGATCAGGCGCAGCGCGGCGGGCACCGTGTCGCGCGTGACGTTGCCATCGAGCATCGTGACGTCGTGCTCGTCGCGCAGCGCGGCAGCCAGCGCAAGCACCGACAATGGAAAACGCGCGTTGCGCGCGGAGGTGATCGTCGGATTGACGAGTAGGACGCTCGAGGCCGCGCTCACGAGAGCTTCTGCCGCGGGAACAGCATCTGCATGACGTGCATCTCGATCGGAAAACGATAGTCGTTGCGTCGGCATCGCATGCGCGCGAGGCCGCGCAGCAACGAGCGCCGCTTCGACGCGAGGTCGAGAAAGAACTTGAAGCGCTCGATGAGCCGGTATTTCTCGGCCGACACCCACGGACCCGGCAGGCCCGCGACGAAATCGAAGCGCGACCAGTCGGTGAGCGAATCGGGAAGCTCGAAGCCGCGCGCGACCGCCTCGGTGACGATGGCGCTGCCGGGATAGGGTTTGAAATAAAAGATAGGCGTGTCGAAGGAGCTGCTCATCGCGCGCAGCTGCTTCGCCACATCGATGGTCTGGGCGACGCTTGCGTCGCTCTCATCGGGGAAGCCGACGATGAACGGGAAATTTCCGGCGATGCCGAGGTCACGCATCTTGCGCGCAGTGTGGAATACTTCGTCGAGCGTGACGTCCTTCTTGATGCGCTTGAGCATCTCCGGATCGCCGGATTCGACCCCGACCAGCAGGCGGCGCAGGCCGGACTTGAGCGACAGCTCCCAGACGTCGTCGGGCAGGCGCACGCCCTGGTCGGCGCGCATCGTGGCCGCCCACGTGAATTTCATGCCGGACTCGACGATCTGCTCCGCCATCGCCCGCACGCGCTCGCGCTTGGTGAAAAACGTCTCGTCCTGGAAGTTGAGATCGTCGAACTGGTACTTGTCCCAGAGCGCACGCAGCTTCCCGACCATCGAGGTGGGATCGAGCCCCACCCATTTGCGCCCGTAGACGAATGGATCGGAGCAGAAGGCACAGCGGAAATTGCAGCCCTGCGAGGAGATGTAGTCGAGCTGCCGCTTGCCCTTGAGCGCGTAGTACTTCTCGACGGGAATCAGGTCGTAGTTGTGCGGCCGGAAGCGGTCGAGCGGCAGCAGCGCGCGCGGCGGATTTACATGCACGCTGCCGTCACCGCGACGGAACATGCACCCCGCGCAGCCTTCGAGCGATTGGCCGGCCGCCAGACGCGCAACGATGTCCGCGAAGGTGGCCTCACCCTGCGCCTGCACCGTGATGTCGACGCAGGACTCACGCAGGCATTCGCGGCCGAACATCGACGGGTGCCAGCCGCCCCAGACTACCGGCAGGTCGGGGCGATGCCGCTTGACGGCGCGTGAGATGCGCAACGCATCGGAGATCGGCGCGCCCGTCAGGACGGTGACACCGACGCACACCGCTTCCGGCAGATGCGCGGCCAGCGTCTTTTCGGGATCGGGATCGATGCGCCCGTCGACGATGATCACCTCGTACCGGGCCGGATCGAGTTCCGAGCCGATGGCGACGAGCGCCAGCGGCATCGTGAAAAACACCGCGCGCGGGTTGTAGAGCAGCACCTTGATGCGCCTGTCCGTGGAGGCCTTGCATGCCGGCGCGTTCTTCACTTCATCGTTCATGCGGCTCTCCCTGCCACTACAGTCATTTCGAGTCCCGGCTCGTGCACCGCCAACGCCTGCATGCCCGCGGCGATCTCACGCGCCAGCACCTTGTGCCGGCCATCGAGGCGGATGGACACGCATTCGCCGTCCGCGCACAGCGCCTCGGCGAGGTCGGCGTCACCGTAGCGCAGCTGGCCGCCCACCACCACCGCGCGCAGGTCCGCGCGCGTCGCGTGCGCAAGCGGCATGCCGGCGGGCAGCACGACCAGATCCGCGCGCGCGCCGGGCACGAGCATGCCGCAGTCGCCGAGGCGCAGCAGCCGCGCGTTGTCTCGCGTCACGAGGGCCTCGAGCGCGGGCGCACAGGCCGGGAACGCCGCGAGCGCAACGCCGAGCTCCTCGAGCAGGTCGCGCGAGCCGCTGATGCGCGAATCGCTGCCGAATGCGAGCCGCCCCTGCGCGAGCAGCGGTGCCGGATCGAGCGTGCGGCCGAACAGAAACAGGTTCGACGCCGGACACCAGATGAGCGCTCCGCCCGCGGCGCACAGCCGCTCGAGCTGTCCACGATCGAACGCCAGACCGTGCACCAGCACGGTATTGGCGCCGATGCAGCCGAGGGCTTCGAGGCGCTCGAATTCGCCGGCCGCCCCCGCATCGACGCCTTCGCCGGCATGCACGATCCACGGCCGGTCGCGCGGCGCGCGCGCATGCGACGCGCGCAACTCGGCGTCGGTGTTGAGTCCGGGGGAATGTGCCCAGCCGTAGTCGGCGAGTACGCGCACCGGGAATTCATCGCGGGCGAGCTGCGGCAGGAATTCGTCGTGATGGCACACGGTCGTAACGCCCGACAGCAGGTTCTTGAGCCCGCCCATGTAGAGCCGTGCGGCCGAATCGGCGGTGCTCGCGGCCGCGAGACGCGCATCGCGGGCGCGGTGCGCCGAAACATCGGCTATCCACTCGCCGGCATTGCGATGCTTGTCGCGATACTTCGTGTGCGCGAAATTGTTGAACTGCAGATGGTCGTGCGCGTTGATGAGTCCGGGCAACAGCCGCTCGCCGTGCAAGTCCACCACGAGGTCGCCACGCGCGGGCGCGGTGTTGACGCCGGCGACGTGGCCGCCGTCGATGCGCACGCAGACCCGCTCGCCCTCCATGCTCGCATTGGTCAAGGCGACCGGACGCCCCGCGCCGCTCATGTGGGCGCATCCGCGCGAACGACCAGCACCAGCGGCGTACCGTGCCACTCGCGGTAGAAACGTTCGGAGCCCTCGAACTGTGCGTGCATCTCGATGCCGGCGCGGAGCTCGGATACGCACGTGCCACGAAAGCCGGCCGCCGCGAGCGCAGCGCGGTGCGCCGCCACTTCGAAGCCGTCGCGCGGCAGCGAGAAGCGCGCACCCGTGGCGTCTCGAAAGCCACGTTCGAGTCCGCGGCGCGTCGCCTCCGGATGAAAGTCCGAATACGCGAGCGCACCGCCGGGCAGCAGTACGCGGGCGATCTCGTGCATGCAGCGGACCAGGTCGCTCGCGTGGCCGAGCGCGAGGCCCGCCACCACCACGTCGAAAGCGTCGGCGCGCAGCGGCAGATCGGTGAGATCGCCGCGCACGCGCTCGCCCGCGCCCATCGCCGCGAGCATGGCCGGCGAGTAGTCGAGCGCGACGACCTGGCGCGCACCGCGCTGCCGCGCGAGACGTGAATAGCGGCCGGTGCCGCAGGCCAGGTCGAGCACGGTCTTGTCGCGGAGCGCGGGCAGCGCGGCGAGCACCGCCTGCTGTTCCACTTCCATGAGCGGGTTGTGCGGCTCGGGCGCGTACACCGGCGCCCAACGCTCGTACAACTCATGCGTGCCAAGGCCGCTCATGCGAGGCTCCGCCCTTCGGCCAGGGTGAAGCCCGACTGTTGCTCCGGATCGCGCCACAGCGAGCACACACAGCGCGCGCATTCGGTGCGCACCCCCGCGCGAATGTCGGCGCGCAGCGCGGTCATCTCCGCGGAATCCAGCGCGACGGCCAGATCGCGCACCGCATCGCCGGGCGCGGGGCCGCGAATGAAGAAGCACGGCGACAGACGCCCGTCGACGGCGAGCACCGCGGAAAATTCGGGCGCATTGCAGCGCACCGGGGGAAAAGCTCCCTTGCCCGCGAGCGCCGCGAAATAGGCGCACAGGCGGCGCATCTTGGCCGGATCCTCTGCGACGAAGCCGCGTGCGAATTCGCCCGCGTATTCCCGCTCCATGTGTACCAGCAGCTTCTCGAGAACCGGCAAATCAGAACGCGTCAGCGCGAGATCGCCACCGAAAGCCTGCTCACGGCCGAAGGCGTGCGGATTACCGACATCGACCGCGAGGAACGACAACTGGTGGGCGCCGAGCTCGTGCGCAAGCGCAACGAAGCGCGGCAGCTCCCGATAATTGGCACGCTGCACTGTAATACGCAGCCCGACGCGCGCCCCCGCGGCGACTGCGGCGCGAATCCCGTCGCACACCACGTCGAACGCGTCGAGGCCGCGGATCGCGCGGTATGTTTCGGGCGTAGTGCCGTCCAGCGAGACGGTGATCGAGTCGAACAGCGCCGCAGCGGCACGCGCGTGCTTCGCCAGCGACAGACCGGAAGTCAACAGCCACAGCGTGAGGCCCGCATCGCGCAGCAGTTGCGCGATCTCGCGCCATTCCGGATTCAGCAGCGGTTCGCCGCCGGAAAGCAGTGCGGCACGCGTGCCCAGGGTCGCGAATTGCGGCACGAGCCGTTGTGCCGCCGCGAGCGTCAGGTTGTCGCGGCCGTGCCGCCAATAGTCACAGGTGACGCACCGCGAGTTGCAGCGGTCGGTGAGATAGAGGGTGACGAGCGGCAGCCGCTCCACGGACGGCGGCGAGGCGCGCGCGCTGGTCACGCTTGCGACGTGTGTTGCCATCACTGCGCCGGACCGGTGCGGGTCGCGTCCAGTAGATAGTGATCGGCGAATCGCGCCATGAACGACGGCAGCGAGCGCTCGATCGCGGACAGCGCTGCGAGCGTGCGCGGTGCGCGTTCCAGCCAACCAGCCGCATAACTCGGCGGCAGCACACAGCCGAGCGACACGCGACGATGGACGCGGAACTGTGGCGCGATCGCGCCACAGAGCTCACGCGGTGTCGGGTAGTGGATCGTGAGGCCTCGCCACTGCGCGCCCTGCGCAGCGAAGCGACGAAACGCACGACCCCGGTCGCCGCGCGCGAGATACCAGGCCCACTCCCAGGGCACGTGCCGGCCCATGACGACGAACATCAGCGGCGCCGCAGGCTTCAGCAGCCGCGCGAGCGTGCGCGACAACGCCGGCACGTCCGCCACGCAATTGAGGGCGCCGAAATTGGAGAACGCACCATCGAAAGTTTCGCCCTCGAGCGCCGCGCCGATGTGCTCCATCGGAACCCGCAAGAAGCGGATGCGATGCGCTACACCCGCGCACTCAGCCTTGCGGCGGGCGACGCGCAGCATGGCCTCCGAGGCATCGCTCGCGAGCACGCGGTGCCCGAGCTTCGCCAGATGCACGGCATCCTCGCCCGTGCCGCAACCGAGCTCGAGCAGCGACTCGCGGTGCGCGAAACCCGACTCGAGTCGCGACCACACCATCGCACGCAGCGTCGTGCCCACGGCCGTCACAGTGAACTCGCGGTCGTAGGCGTCCGCCATGTCGTCAAAGGCTGTCGGCGTCTCGAGCATCGTCTCAGCCGTTAGAAAAACCCGTGCAGCTGCAAGAACGCCTGCGTGCGATTCTGCAGGTCGTTCTGCGGGATGCCATCGTACATGCGAACGCCCGCGCGCAGCTGCACGAATTGGATCGGCGACCACTCGTACACCACGCTCGCGCGCGTCTGCTCGTCCTCGTCGACGTCGTCATCGGGCTCGAACCACTCGAACGTGGCTTTCAGATTGTGGCCCTGCGCCGCGCGCCAGTTCGCCTCGACCAGCGAGGCCATGAGCTTGCGGCCGCCGCCGATGGAGTCGTCGTCGATGTAGTCGACCTCGCCCAGGAACGTGACCGGCCCGGTGCGCACCGCACCGAACACACCCGCCGCCATGCGGTCCCCCGCGTCGGTGTTGTTGGACAGCGCGCTCGCGCCCACGCGCCACACCGACTGCACGTATTCGGCGCGCGCCACGATCTGCTTGCCGTCGTCGACCTCGGGCGCGCCCGCGGTGCCATTGCTCAGCGCGACCTGCGCGGTCCACGCGCCCTTCTCGATGCCGAACTCCACCCCCTCGTCCGGGGCCTGCATGTTGATGCCCGAGAGGCCGCGCACGAACGCCGAGTCGTCTTCGTAGCGGTAGCCGAACGGCAGATACAACCGCCCCGCCTTCACGTACAGCTCGTTCTCCGTGAACCAGTAGCGCACGTTCGCTTCGAGGTTGGTCGAGTTGCCCGGCGCGAAGCGCTGGTCGACGTATACCGACAGGCGATTCGGAATCACGCCGAAATCCAGATAGGCGCGCGCTTCCTCCACGGCGAAGTCGTTGGTAGTCGATTGGTTCGGCACGTCCGAGAAGTTCCAGTTGGCGCGGGCATTGCCGCCCACCGCGAAGTACTTCGTGAGCTGGCCGGTCCACAGATCGCTCTCCTCGCCGAGACGTTTCGCGGCGAGCTGGGTCTGCGCGAACGTGTTGCCGAACACCGAACGCAGGCCACCGCCCGTGGGGTTCACGTGGCATTGCACGCATTTCAGACCCATCTGTGCCGCCAGGTACGGCTCGGCCTGCGCCTGGGATGCGAAGGCGAGGATCGCGACGAGGCTCATCGCGCCTGCGAGTTTTCTCAACGGGCTCATCGCGACTCTCCTGCATTGACGTCGAACGAAATCGTCTGGTCGCCGCCGGGAGTACCGTCGGCATCACCGTCGAGCACGTGGCCCGACACACTGGCCAGCGGCGCCGGACCGCTGCCGCGCACCGCAAGCTCGAAGTGGCCTGCCGCGAGCGGCGCGCGCGTCGCGAGCTCGACGACGTTCTGGCGCTTGAGTGGCACCGTCATGCTCGCGAGCGGCACGAGGTTGCCCGCTGCGTCACGCAGCTCGAAGCTGTTCGAGCTCACCAGCGAGTTGTCGACGTCGGAATTGAAGATGACCGTGATCTTCGCGAGTCCCGGCGCTGCCTTCTCCGCGGCCGCGGGCACGCTGCTCGAGACCAGCAAGCGGTCCGGCGGCGCTGCGTTCATCGGCGCACCCGCCGCGATCCAGGCACGCACGAGATCGACCTGAGTCTGTGAGAGGAAGGGGCCCCCGAGTGGCATGCGGCTGCCCGATGCCGCCGTGCCTTCTAACTTCTGCACGAGATAGCTTGCGTTCGGGTTGCCGGGATTGACGCGCAGCAGGCTCTGGACCTCGGAGCTCGACACGTTGACCAACATCGCGAAGCTGTTCGCAGCGTCGAGGCGCAAGCCCTGCGGCGCGCCCGCACCGATGTGGCAGGTGGTGCAGATGGGCGTGAAGATGGTGTCCTGGATCTGCTGGAACTGGCTCGCGGCTCCCCCGCCACCGCCGTTGTCGGGCCGCCCGTTCGCATCGAGTCCCTCGCCGTTGCCCGCGCATCCCGAGAGCAGGGCGAGCGGCAGGAGAAATAAAAAGCCGTTCCGACACAGATGATTAGCAGGCGACCGGGACATTAAAATCCTCCTTGCATGGAATTGGCAAGCACTGCATGGGTACCGCCGTGCCCGGCTCCGGTTCCCCCGGGGCGCGGGGACCTGGAGCGATGAGACGATGGGAGCGTGACACGAGGCTGTCTGCCAGAAGGCGCCGCGAGCTTCGGATAGACTCGGCGCGCCGAACCGGTGATGCACTCGAGGACGAAGCTCATGAATTCGTATCCGCGTCGCAGATTCCTCGCCCACACCGCGGCACTCGCCGCCACGCCCCTGTTAGCGAACCTGGGCCGCGCGCAAGCGCCCGGCCGCAAGCTCGGCGTCGCGATCTGCGGGCTCGGCAGCCTCTCGACCAACCAGATCGCGCCGGCGCTGCTCAAGACGCGCTTCTGCAACCTGGCCGGCATCGTCACCGGCACACCGTCGAAGGCCGTGGAATGGCAGAAAAAATACGGCATCCCCGATCGCAGCGTGTACTCGTACGACACGATGCATCGCATCGCCGACAACAAGGACATCGACATCGTCTACGTCGTGACGCCGAATGCGCTGCACCTGCGCGACGCGCTGGTCGCGGCCGCGGCGGGCAAACACGTGTTCTGCGAGAAGCCGCTCGAGATCAGCACCGAGCGCTGCCAGCAGATGGTCGATGCGTGCAAGAAAGCCGGCGTGCTGCTCAGTGTCGGATATCGCTGTCAGTACGAACCGAACAATCTCGAATGCGTGCGTCTCGCGCGCCAGAAAGTGCTCGGCGACGTGAAGTTCATCGACGCGAACTTCGGCTTCGCGATGGGCGATCCGACGCAGTGGCGCCTGAAGCGCGCGCTCGCGGGCGGCGGCGCATTGATGGACGTGGGCATCTACTGCCTGCAGACGACGCGCATGCTCACGGGCGAGGATCCGATCTGGATCAGCGCGACGGAAGTGAAAACCGATGCCGTGAAGTTCAAGGAAGTCGACGAGACGATTTCATGGCAGATGAGATTCCCGAGCGGCGTGCTCTCGCATTGCATGAGTACCTACAACGCGAACGGCTTCTCGGGTTTTCGCGCCGGCACGACACGCGGCTGGTTCTCGCTCGATCCGGCTTACTACTACGCCGGAATTCGCGGCAAGCGCAGCGACGGACCGGAGATCAACATCCCCGCGCCGGATCAGTTCGTCAGCGAGCTGGATGATTTTGCAGATTGCATCAACAACAAGAAGCAGTCGCGCGTGCCGGGCGAGATGGGGTTGTCGGATGTGAAGTATCTGATGGCCGTGTACGAGTCGATCAAGAAGGGAAAGCCGATTACCTTGGCGTAAATGGGGACACTCGCCATTTACTCGATGGGCACCTCGAACGGCCCCACGGGCAATCCCGTCGAGTCGTAGAGATTGCACAGCGGCGAGTCCGCCCAGCAGAACCGCACGCGGGTCGCGATCGACGGCGCGAGCGCTGAATCTTCCAGCACTACCACGCCGCCGGCTGCCAGCTTTGCGCCGACGTACCGGCACGTGCCCTGCTCGGCCGCGCACAATTCGAACCCCGACGGATCGCGCGCGCCGATGACGAGCAGATTGCCGTCGTAGTCACCGAACTTCACTTGTATGCCGTCGCGCTCGCGCCGCGCGGCTTTCGGTGCCGCGCCCGACGCCGAGATCTTCGCGCCGTACGCCACGTGCCGCGCCGCGCGCGCAAGCCGCTTGCCGACGTCCAATTTGTTGGCGGGATGGATGTCATCGCGGTCGCCGATATCGTAAATGACGGCAAGGCCGGCGTTGCCGTCGGCGACCACGGCCCGCCGCTGCGCATCGCGCAGCCGCGCCCAGCCACTATCTACCGGCTGATGGGCCAGGGGCCCGTAGTTCGCGAGCTGCACCACCAGGAAACTCAACGGCGCGCGCAATTGCCGGCGCCAGTCCGCAAACAGCGCACCGAGCTGCTGCTCGTAGCGCAGCGCGTCCTCCAGCGCGGCATTTGCCTCGCCCTGATACCACGCGACGCCGCGCGATCCGAACGGCCCGAGCGGTGCGATCATGCCGTTGAAGAGAATGTTGATGCCCGCGTACGGTTCCCAGGGCGCGCGCGGCGGGGCGGTCAGGCCCTTCGGCGCCACCTGGTACTCCCAGTCGACGAGCGAGGCCGTCGATCCATCCGCGAAACGCAGTACGCGTGAGGAATCCGGTCCGTGCACGCCGCCGCCGCCCCACATGTCGAGCACGTTGACCACGACGAGGTTCTCGCCCGCCACGAGATGCCTCGGCGGCACTGGATAGACGCGCGCCGCCTCGCCGACCCCGCTGCCCATCGCCTTGCCGTTGATCCACACCAGGTCGACGTCGTCGATGACGCCCAGCGACAGCGTCGCGGAGCTGCGCGCCTGCGCCGGCGCGAGCGTGGCGCGCGCGCGATACCACACGACGCCGTCGTACTCCGCGAGCGCGGGTACGCCCCAATCTTCCCAGTGTTTCTCGATGGACGGCACGCGCTGCCACGTGCCGGAGCTCTTGCCCGCAAGCCACGGCCGCGTACCCTGCGTGGCCGCGCCCTGGTCGTCCCACCAGCGCTGCACGACGGCACCCCAGCGGCGCGCGGCACCCGCCGCGTCGAGCGCGCGCGCGGCTAACAAGTCGAGCGCGGCGTCCTGGCCGCCCAGCGTGCGCAGTGCCGGCGCCGACAGCCACGCCTCGATGCGCGTGCCACCCCACGAAGACAGCACCAGACCCTGCGGCACGTCGATGGACTTCTGCAACTCGCGCGCGAAGTAGTAGCAGACGGCGGAGAAGTTGCGCGTCGTCGCCGGGCCCGCGACTTTCCACGTGAGCGGCGCGGGAAAATCCACGCGTGGCGCCACGGACGCGTCGCGCGCGATGGTCGCGTGGCGGATGCGCTGGTTCGCGGAGTGGTCCGCCTCCCAATCAGCGTTGAGCGCGCGGCGCACCGTCCACTCCATGTTCGACTGGCCCGAGCACAACCACACGTCGCCGATGAGCACGTCGTCGACGACCTGAGTGCGCGTCGCGGTGCGCGCGCTCAGCGCGTGCGGACCACCGGCCGTCATCGCGGGCAGCGCGGCTGCCCATCGCCCATCCGCACCGGCCAGTTGCCGGACGCTCGCGGCGCCGAGCGTCACGCTGACCTCTTCGCCGGCCGCGGCTGTGCCCCACACCGCGATCGGCCGATCGCGCTGGAGCACGACGTGGTCGCCGAAGATCGCTGCCATCAACGGCGCCTCGGCGCGCGCCGCGCTCATGAGCAGCGCCAGCGCCAGCACGGCGCCGAATCGCTGTACCATTGTTCTCCCCACTGGCTCTCACCTCATGTCAGACAGCGCGCAAATACTCATTCGTGACGGCGTCGATCTCAAGACGTTTCGCGAGCAGATCGAGCCTGCGAACCAGCCGGCGGTCTTGAGAGGCCTGGTGAACCACTGGCCCGCGGTACGCGCCGCGCGCGTATCTCCACTCGCCCTGGCCGACTATCTGCGCGGCTTCGACGCCGGCAAACCAGTCGCGGTGCTCGAGGGACCGCCGTCCATCCGCGGACACTTCTTCTACCGCGAGGACATGCGCGGACTCAACTTCGAGCGCAAGCCGGCCACCATCGGCGCGACGCTGGAGCGTCTGCTCGCGCAGCTCGACGATCCGAATCCCGCGGCGATCTACATCGAGTCGACGCCCACCGCCGAGCACCTGCCGCCGTTCGCAGACGCGAACCCCATGCCGTTGCTGCCGCCCATCGTGATCCCGCGCATCTGGGTGGGCAACACGCTGACCGTGCAGACGCACTTCGACCTGTCGAGCAATATCGCCTGCGTCGTGGGCGGCCGGCGGCGCTTCACGCTGTTTCCGCCCGACCAGATCGCGAACCTCTACGTGGGGCCCATCGAGTTCAACATCTCCGGTCCGCCGATCAGCATGGTGACGCTGCGCAATCCGGATCTGGCGCGCTTCCCGCGGTTCGCCGAGGCGCAGCGGCATGCGCTCACCGCGGAGCTCGAGCCGGGCGACGCGCTCTACATCCCGTACGCGTGGTGGCACCAGGTCGAATCGCTGGCACCCTTCAACGTGCTGGTGAACTACTGGTGGAACGAGGCACGCCAGGCGGGCTCGCCATACGACGCGATGCTGCACGCCGTGCTGGCGCTGCGCGATCTGCCGCCCGCGCAGCGCGCGGTGTGGCGCGCGATGTTCGATCACTACGTGTTCACGGCCGGCGACGAGGCGTTGTCGCATCTGCCGCGCGAGCAGCGCGGCATCATGGGGCCGCCCTCGCCCACGCGCCTGCAGGCGATCCGCGCCATCCTCGCCCGCGCGTTTTCTCGTCCGGGATAGACCGCGGCAATTGTGAGACGATGCGCGTAGAGCGCGCTTGGCTGCCGGAAGGACCCGGCGAGGAGAAACGATGAGGGGTTTGAGGTTGTTTGCCCTCGCGGGCGCGCTCGTCTGCGGCGTGTTGAAGCCACCGGCCGCCCTGGCGGCAGGCGCGACCATCACGGTGACGCACGGTCTCGATGCCGCACGGCCCGACGAAGTGATCGCGATTCCATTCGCGCAGGTCGCCGCGGCACTGCCCGGCGCGCGCATGTACCACCTGGTTGCGCGGGATCCGAAAGGCCGCGCGCTGCCGCTGCAGGTGACTAACTACCAGCACGATCATCGCGGCATGCAGTACGACGACCTGGTGTTGGCGTACGGCTTCGCGGCCGGCGAGAAACGCGTGGTGTTCACGCTGGAGTCGGTCGTCACCGCGACCGCGCCCGACACGCGCTGCGCCTACGCGCGCTTCGTGCCGGAGCGCTACGACGACATGGCCTGGGAAAACGACCGCATCGCGCACCGCATGTACGGCCCCGCGCTCAACACCACCGACGCGGGTGGCGAGCGCCTGCGCGGCAGCGGCATAGATGTGTGGGGCAAGCGCGTGACGTATCCCATCGTCGATCGCTGGTATGCCAAGGGTCACGATCAATTCCACAAGGACGAGGAAGGCGAAGGCCTCGACCTGTACAGCATCGGCGGCGCGCGCGGCGCGGGCGGCACGGGCGTGTGGGACGGCACCCGGCTCTGGACCTCCGACAATTTCGCGGGCCAGCAGGTGCTGTCGAACGGCCCACGACGCGCGGCGTTCAAGCTCACGTACGCGCCCTGGGATGCAGGCGGCGCGGGTCAGGTGACCGAGACCAAACAATTCACGGTGGACTGCGGACGGAATTTCGACGCGGTCGAGAGCGTGTTCGATTTCTCCGCCGCCGAAGCGACGGTGGGCGTGGGTCTCACCGAGCACAAGGCATCGAAGGACTTTCCCGCCGCGGTGGTCGCGCGCGATGAGAAAGGCCGCTGGATGAGCCTGTGGGAGGAGAGCAAGGACGGCGGGGTCGGCGTGGCCGTCATCCTCGCAAACGATGCGAACCCGGCCGGGTACGCGCGCGAGGCCGTCGACGCGCGCGGCAATTCCAACCATTTGTTGCTGGTGAAAGTGAAGGACGGCGCGGCGCTGCATTACTTCACGGGCGCCGGCTGGAACCGCAGCGGCCAGTTCGCCGATCGCGCCGCCTGGGAGGCGTACGTGCGCGACTTCGCCGCGCGCGTCGCGAGCCCTCTCGCCGTCTCCGTGAGCGCCAAGCCATGAACGCGCGCAGATTCTTCACCGCCTGCGCGGCGGCGTTGCTGTGCGTCCCGGCGTTCGCGCAAGACCAGCACTTCTCCGGCTGGCCCGCGGGCACGGACCCGCGCGAGGTCGGCAAGCGCGTCGCGGAGCGCTTCCTCGTGACGCCGCACATGGAGATGAACCGTCATGGACCGCAGGCGCTGCACTACGCGCACGTCGCCTCGTGGACCGGCGCGCTGCAGCTCGCGATGCTCACGAAGGACGAGGACCTGATGAAGCGCCTGGTCGAGCGGTTCCAGCCGTTCCTCGCTCCGGAGGGTCCGCGCGTGCCGCGCACGGACCATGTGGACGGCACGGTGTTCGGCGCCCTGCCGCTCGAGCTCTATCTACAGGCGCACCGTCAGCAGTACCGCACCATGGGCCTGGCGTTCGCCGACGCGCAGTGGGACAACCCGCTGCCCGACGGGCTCACCAACCAGACGCGCTGGTGGATCGACGACATGTACATGATCACCGCGCTGCAACTGCAGGCGTGGCGCGCGACGGGCGACGCGAAATACCTCGAGCGCACCGCGCGCGAGATGGTGGCCTATCTACAGAAGCTGCAGCAGCCGAACGGGCTGTTCTACCACGCACCCGACGCGCCGCATTTCTGGGGACGCGGCGACGGCTGGGTGGCCGTGGGCATGGCCGATGTGCTGCGCGAGCTGCCGGCAAAGCACCGGCTTCGCAAGCCGATCCTGGCTGCCTATCAGAAGATGATGGCGACTCTGCTCAGGCACCAGGCGCAGACCGGCATGTGGCGCCAGCTCATCGACAAGCCCGAGAGCTGGCCCGAGAGCTCGAGCACCGCGATGTTTACGTACGCATTCGTGACCGGCGTGAAGAACGGCTGGCTCGCCGAAGATATCTATGGCCCCGCAGCCCGCAAGGCGTGGATCGCGTTGACCGGGTATCTGACGCCCGAAGGCGAGTTGCGCGAGGTGTGCATCGGCACGGGCAAGCGCCTGGACATGCAGTACTACCTGGATCGGCCGCGCGCGGTGGGCGATGCGCACGGACAGGCGCCGATGCTGTGGACGGCCGCGGCGCTGCTGCGCTGAGCGCGAACCCATGCAGGCACTGATGCTCGTCGGCAGAAACGCCCTCGAATGGCAGGAGTTCGAAGTTCCTGTTTTGCAGACGCCCCTGGACGTGATCGTGCGACCGTTCGTGGCGGCGCGCTGCGATATCGACATCGGCCTGATACGGGGTTCGGTGGCGCGCGGCTTCAGACTGGGGAGAATTCTTCGCCAGCTGGATCCTGACGTCGTGCATGTCTTCGGACCGCGACCGTATCGCCCGCCGTTTCCCATGGGCCACGAGTGTGTGGCCGAAGTCATCGAGTGTGGTGAGTCGGTGAAGCGATTCAAACGCGGCGATCGCGTCGTGGTGCCATTCCAGATCTCATGCGGAGATTGCCTGACGTGCACCGGCGGGCACACCGCGCAATGCGAGACCGTGCCGGCATTTTCGATGTATGGCGGCGTCGGCGGCAAGAGCGACGGATGGGGTGGTGCGCTCGGCGACCGGCTACGCGTGCCGTACGGCGATGCAATGCTGGTTGCCTGTGCCGGCCGGCGTCGATCCTTGCGCCATTGCGAGTGCGAGCGACAACCTGCCAGATGCGTGGCAAGCGGTCGCGCCGGGCCTCGCAAACCATCCCGGCGCGCGCGTGCTGGTGGTGGGCGGCGCCATCAAGAGCATCGGGCTGTATGCCGCGGCAATCGCGGTCGCGCTCGGCTCCTCGGGCGTCGACTACTTCGACCGCAATCCGCAGCGGCTGACGATCGCGGAAAAAGTCGGCGCGCGGGCACTCGAAGGTTCGTTCGCCACCTCGAGCCCGCCTGGCGGCTATCCAGTTGTCGTGGACGCGAGTAACGATGGGCGTGGTCTCGCGTTCGCATTGCGTGCTACCAGCGTCGGCGGGGTATGCACGAGCCTGGGAATCTATCCCCGCAAGCGGACCGCGATTCCGATGATGCGAATGTATTCGCACAGCCTGACGCTCCGGAACGGTGTATCGAGCGCTCGTCCTAACATCCCCGCGCTGCTCGAACTGGTGCGCAGCGCGAAACTGCGTCCCGAGCTCATCACCACGTTGCGCGCGCCGTGGGCGCAGGCACACGAGGCGTTTCTCCAGGAATCCGTAAAGGTCGTGGTGACTCGCGACCCGCTCATCCAGTGACGAACGAAGGGGAATGAAGTGACGAGAACGATGACTTTGCTCGCGGCCCTCATCCTGCCGCTCGCGACGCAGGGCTCCCCGAACGGCGGGCCCGTCGGCGACTTCGAGGCGCACACCGACATCGGCCAGCCGGCCATCGCCGGCCACGCCACGTACAACGCGGCCTCGCAGGTCTATACGCTTTCCGCCGGCGGGACGAACATCTGGGCCAAGCGCGACGAATTCCATTTCGCGTACCGCCGCATCAAGGGCGACTTCATCGTGCAGGCGCTGGTGGAGTTCGCCGGCACGGGCGCCGACCCGCATCGCAAGACGGGCATCATGGCGCGCGCGTCGATCGCGGACTTCGACTCCGCATACGTCGACGGCACCGTTCACGGCGACGGCCTCACTTCCATGCAGTACCGCACGGCGAAGGGTGAGGACACGGCGCAGATCGAGGTGGCGCCTGCGAAGGGCGCGAACGTCATCCAGCTCGAGCGTCGCGGCAACACCTTCATTTTCTCGGCCGCGCGCTTCGGCGAGCCATTCTCGGTGGTGCAGATCGCGGACACGGCGAACGTGCCGGAAGCAGCGTACGTCGGGCTGTTCCTGTCGTCGCACAACGCGGGCGCAAAGGAGACTGCGCTCTACCGCAACGTGCGTGTCATCAAGCCGGTGAAGGTGGGCTTCCAGCCTTATCGCGACTACATCGGCAGCCGGCTCGAGCTGCTCGACGTGCTGAATGGCCATCGCTCGCAGCTCTACGCCTCGCGCACGCCGTTCGAGGCGCCGAACTGGCTGCCCGACGGCTCGGCGCTGATCTACAACGCGAGCGGCGGCGATGCCGCCACGCGCGGACGGCTGTGGCGCTTCGACCTGGCCACGCGCACGCCGGTGTTGATCGATACGGGCTTCGCGATCCGCAACAACAACGACCACGTGCTGTCGTTCGACGGTATGCAGCTCGCAATCTCGGATCAGAGCCAGGACGACAACCAGTCGACTATCTACACAATGCCCGTGGGCGGCGGCGCGCCGAAGCGCATCACGCCGAACACGCCGAGCTACATGCACGGGTGGACGCCCGACGGGAAGTGGCTGGTGTACACCGGCGGCCGCAAGCCCCCCCGTTCGAAAGACGATGGGAAAGCCACGGCCGACGAGTACGACATCTACAAGGTCGCGTCGGACGGCGGCGGCAAGGAGGTCAACCTGACCAACTCGCCCGGCCTCGACGACGGTCCCGAGGTGAGCCCCGACGGCCAGTGGATCTATTTCAACTCGACGCGTTCGGGGAAGATGCAGATCTGGCGCATGCGGCCCGACGGCAAGGACGTGTCCCGCGTGACGAGGGACGAGCGGTTCAACGACTGGTTCCCGCATTTTTCGCCCGACGGCAAGTGGATAGCCATCATCTCGTACGGTACGGACATCGCGCCATCGGACCATCCGTACTATAAGCACTGCTACCTGCGCCTCATGCCGGCCGACGGCAGCGCGCCGCCGAAGGTCATCGCATATGTGTATGGCGGCCAGGGCACCATCAACGTGCCGTCGTGGTCGCCCGACGGCACGCACCTGGCTTTCGTCAGCAATACCGACTAGGGGCGGTGGGGGGAGGTGGTGCCGGGGAGGGAATCTCGGGAGAACGCGCGCGACCGAGTGTGGCTAGCTGACGCTTCGCGCGTTCTCCCGAGATTCCCTCCCCGGCACCACCTCCGGCACCACCTACTGCTTGAGCGCCGCTGACGCCGTCAGCGACTCGAACTCCGGCGCCGCGGTCTTGAAGTAGTGGCTCGACACGCCTTCGAGCGTCATCACATACAGCTTCTGGTCGACCACGCGCATCACGGACACGCCGTCCTTCGAGATGGAGTCGTTCGGCGCATAGTGAAAGCTCATCTTCACTCCCTGTCCGCCGAGGAACTGCACCGGGTCCACGGACTGCACCTCGAACACGGTCACGCCGAGCACGCGATACGCGGTCTCCATCATCGACACCAGATCCTGCGGCGACATGTCGGCGCGAAACGGTGGCACCTGCTGCGCATCCTTCTTGCGTTGCACGATGATGGCCTTCCCATCGGGCAGGCCCGCGACGAACGACACGGTGTCGAGCAGCGGACCGTTCTTCGTCCACACCTCTTCCCACCTGGTCTGGCCGTAAGCTTGCGGCGCCTTGTTCCACGGCGTGGCCGGCCGCACGACCAGCGAACTGTTCGCCACCGCGACGGGCTTCGCCGCGATCAGCCCGTAGCCGGGTACGCAGGCGGCGAGCGCGAGTGGCAGGACGGCGATCAAAAGTAATCTGTGTTTCATTTGCATCCTGGAACTCATTGCGTGAGTGTGAAGCGGACCATCGCGGCATCATTGGCGTCGGGCTTCTGCGCGAGATATCGGGTCAGCGCGTCGCGTCCCGCGGCACCCTTGCCGGACTTGATCAACGCATAGCCGTGCGCGCGCCAGGCTTCGGCCGGCGCATCCGGCAGCGCCGTCGCGGCAGCGTATGCCTCGCCCGCGCGCGCGTCGTCGCCGGGCTGGGCGCGCAGGCGGTAGATCTCGCCCTCGCTGTAGCGCAGCAGGCCGGTCCAGCCTTCCTGCGCGAGATTGCTCACTAGATAGAGACTCGCACCCGGATCGTTGAGCTTGACCTGTTCCGCGAGCAGCGTCGCGCGATGCGGGGCGATCACCTCGTTCCAGGACGCGCGTCCGTCGCTGCCGGGCGCCGCGCGCGACGACAGGTGCTCGGCAGTCTGGGCGAGATCGGTCATGCGCTCTTCGCTGGGTGGATGGGTCGAGAACGCCGAGCTGGAGCGGTCGCGATAGCGTTTGTTGCGCTGCGCGGCGCTCGCGCGCCGCTCGTCGATGAGCTGCTTCCACATCTGCGCGGCTGCGCCGGTCGCATAGCCCGCGCGCGCCATCAGTCCGATGCCGTACGCGTCGGCCTCGGCTTCGAAGGCGCGGCTGAACTGGAACACGGACAGCACCAGCGCGGCGTTGATGCCGCTGGCAGCCTGGATCCACCCCCAGCTTCCGGCCGCGCCCGCGGCGACGCCGATGATCGCGGTGGCGGCGGCCTTGCGCCGCAGGCTGCGATAGCTCTCGATGGAGTGTTTGCGGAAGTAGTGACCCGCCTCGTGGCCGAGCACCGCCGCGAACTGCGCCTCGTCGCGCACGCGCGCCAGCAGACCGGTGTGCACGATCATCATGCCCGAGGGAAACATCGCCGCGTTGAACGACGCGTCGCGCATCAGATAGATGCGCAGCTCCGGCACCGGCCGGCCGACCAGGCGCTCCGTGACCACGCGCGTATACGCCTGCAGTTGCGGCGCCGCGAGCAACTGCGGTGAGATGCCGATCGTCTCCTCGATGCGCTCGATGCTCTGCCACATGCCGCGCTCGTCGGCGTCGATGGGCTCGTAGTCGCTGCCGACCAGCGGCTGCAGGTCGGTGGGCAATATGCGCGCGGCGCACAGCGCGCATGCGCCGCCGGTCAACATGAACTGTCGGCGCGAACCGCGCACGGCGCTCAGGCCTTTTTCTTGTTCGGCGTGACGGCCGGCTTCATCTTGTCGAGTAGTTTGGTGACCATGGCGTCGGCGCCCTCCGGCGTGCGGATGTCGCCCACCGAAGAAGCCAGGAAGTTGAACCACACCACGTTGCCGGTCTTCAGATCGACGAGCGAAGCGAACGCCGCCTGCGATCCGCCGGACGGAACGAGACAGAACCCGACCAGGCAGCCGAGGAAACCGACCGCCTGCAACGCGGCGCGGCCGCCGCTCGAAAAGCTGTCGCGCGCGAAAACGAACAGCGCGTAGTCGTATCCGGAGGCGGTTCCGTAGTCGGTGGCGAGCTCACCGAGCGTCCAGTCGAACACGCCCTTCTTCGTCGGCAGCGCGCCGTACGGCAGATATTTGTGCAGCAGGATCGATTGCCCGACGACTTCGTGCAGGCGGTTGAGTTCTACCGCGCCTGCTTCGGTGCCGCCGGCCTCGGCCCAGCTGTGCGCAACCTGGGTCTCGCCGCCGTGCCTGGCTTGCTGCTGGCGCAGCGCGCCGAGCACTTCCTCACGCGCCGTGTTGGTCCAGTCCTCGCGCTGCTCGAGCTGGCCGCCGGCGGTGAGCAGGCTCACCGCGATGTCCGGACGCATGACGACGAGTTTGTAGTTGCCGCTGGGCGGCTTGAAATCGGCTCCGGCGTGCTGCTGGCTGGTCGTGCAGCCGGCCAGCATCAAAAACAGCAGCCCGGCAAAGGGCATGACGCGTCTGAACATTGGCCCCCCAATGCCGCATTCGCGGCCTGCGCGCTCGATCTCATCGCTATCTGAGGGCAGTAGTTTGCAGCAAGGGCGGCTATTTGACCAATTGCACTTCGATTTCGACCAGCATGCCCGGCGCCACGAGGCCGGCGACCTGAACCGTGGAGCGGGCCGGTAGATTGGGCTGTTCCTTGGCGCCGAAGAACCGGGTGTACGCGGACATGAAGCCCTCGAAATCCATGCGCCCGTTCTTCGCCGGGTCGCCGCCCAGGTAGACGGTCATGGCCACGACATCGCCGAAGCCGAGTCCCAGCTTGTCGAGCGACTCCTGGATGCGGGCGAATACGCTCATGGCCTGCGTC
Organism: Pseudomonadota bacterium; assembly: GCA_043747875.1. Classification (GTDB taxonomy): domain Bacteria; phylum Pseudomonadota; class Gammaproteobacteria; order Steroidobacterales; family Steroidobacteraceae; genus CADEED01. The sequence goes on from JAYTOI010000188.1 coordinate 45,380, forward strand.
CTGGTGTCGCCCCAGTAGGCAGGTGTGCCGACCTCGGCTTTCGGATCCGCCGGCGCGGGCGTCATGCCGCTGTGGAAGATGATGGTCTTGCCGGCCGGCACCTCGACCGCGCGCGCGATCGGGAAGTTGTTGTTAGGGCCGAGCGAGTGCCGCACCACCTCGGCGGCGTTGGCCGCGCAGGCCACGGTGGACGCGAGCGCGGCGCTCAGAATGACGCGCAGGACGGAGGAAGAGATACGGCTCATGAGGACTCCTGTTGTTCGAAAAAAGTGCGCTGACCCCGGCAAACCCCTTCCCGGCGGCTTTGCTTCCTGACTACTTAAAACTATTGATGTAGGCGACCACGTCCGTCACGACGCATCGTCGGCGAGCGCCATCACCGCCGCGCGCATCTGCGCACCATGAGTATCGCGCGCATCCGCGCCGCGCACGCCGCGGCGAAAACTGTCGAGCTGCGCGACGAGGTACCAGTCCGAGCGCCGGGCGAGTGCGGGCGAGTGCAACGTCGCGTTGCCTTCGCCCTTCGCACCGTGACAAGCCGCACAGGCCGCGTACAGCGCCTTGCCGCGCTGCGCATCGCCGCGCACGGTGTGCGCCGGCGCCTTCGACTCGAGCGCGCCGATGAACCGCACTGCGTCCGCGAGCGTGCCTTCCTGTTGCAGTCGCAACCCCACCGGACCCATCTCGTGGCCGGGCGCGTCCGCCTCCGGCGCGCCGCGCACGCCACTCGCGAAATACTGCAGCTGGCGCGTGAGATACCACGGCTCCATGCCCGAGACCTTCGGCGCTCGAATCGCGACGTTGCCATTGCCGTTCGCGCCGTGGCAGAGCAGGCAGTGGTCGAACTCGTTCGCGGCGTCCGCGCCACGCACGAGCACCGCGCCCCACAGCGCAGCCAGCATCATGCTCATGGCGCGCCGTGGGCGACGCCTCGCAGCGAACCTCATGCGGCTGCCACCTGCCCGCCACGTTCGCGCGCGTCGATGTCCGCGAGGGCGTGATGCGCCGAGGCGATCGCGCCCTCCTGCCAGCCCGGGTGATAACTGACCTGGTCGCCCATGAGGTAGTGAGCCCCGACCGGCGCCTGCAACCGTGCGAACCAGCGCTGGAACAGCGCCTCATCCCATTGAGCCGCGCATCCAAGCATGTGATTCATCTGATGCCACGCGATGCTGACGCCGGACTCCACATGGCTCGCATAGTCCGGATGTATCTTCGCGCCCTGCTGAATTGCGAGTTTGAAACGCTCCTCCGGCGCCAGGCGGGCGAATTTCTCGCCCGCGCGCGGATCGAATGTGTACGCACCCAGCACCACGCCTTTGCTGCGATGGATGCCATGCGCCGGATACCAGATCTGCTGAATATCCTGAAGCGTCCACGAAATGCCGCCATAGATTCCTTCGCGCTCCCAGAAGCGCTGCTTCATTTGAAAACCGATCTTGAACAGCTTGCCGCGCGGCACCGCCGTGAAACCCGCGGAATACTCCGCCGAAAAGTTGTGCTCGATGCCCGCCAGCAAGTGCATCGGGATGCAGTTGAGGACGTAGTCGGCGCGCGCCGTCGTGTACGCGCCGTTGCGCCGGTACGTGACCTCGACGCCGCGCTCGCGCACCTGGATCTTCTGCACCTGCGACTCGAGCTCGACGAGATGTCCGACCTGCCGCAGGAATCCGGCCACCACGCGATCCATGCCGCCGACCGGCTCCATCATCATCGCGGCCTGGTCGTCGGTCTCGCCGAAACTCATGATCAGCATGAACTTGGATTTCAGCAACTCGCTCGGACTCAGCGGCTTCTTGAGCTGCTCGGGCGCCGTGTAGTCGTGCTTCGCCAGGCCCGCGCGGCTGGTGCCGATGTACCTGAATTGCGGATCCAGCTCGCCGAAGGCGCGTAGATAGTCGCGCAGCCGCTCCCAGTCCTCCGGCGCCATCGGGCCACTCATCGACTCTGGCTTCATGGACTTGGCCATGAGCTCGGCGACGAAGCCGCGCGTGTCGCTCAGGTATTCGCGTGCACGGATCGGTTTGCCGCCGAACATGGCGTCGTCCTGCACCCAGGCGTTGCGGTTGTCGTTGATGAATGGCGTGAGCTCGACGCCGAGCTCCTTGCAATATTCGAGTAGATGGATGTGGTGCCCGGGGATGCGCGCCGGCCCGGCATTGAAAAACAGGTCCGGATCGTCGTCGAACTTGCACACCTGCGGATAGCCGGTCTCGTCGATGCGATCGCCGGCGCGCAGGGTCATGTTGCGGCCGCCGGCGCGGAACGACGCCTCCAGCACGCGCACGTCGTAGCCTCGCCGGTTCAGCTCGTAGGCGGCCGTGAGCCCGGAGACGCCCGCGCCCAGGATCAGCACCGACTTCTTGCCGCGTGCGGCCGTGAGCTGCGGGCGGGCCCGCGCGGCGATGGGCAATAGCCCCAAGCCCATCGCCGCGCGGTAGATGGCCCTCGATCCTCCGGCCGCCCCCGCCAGCTCGAGGAACCGGCGACGCGTCAGTGTGCTTCCCATGACGTCAGAACTTGTACGAGAGCGTGCCGTAGTAGTACGCGCCGTTGATGCCGAACGGCGAGAACGCCGGGTACTGCGCCACCGCGCTGTTGTCGTTGTTGAGTGCCTGCAGCGCGCGCAGCTCGGCATTGCGCTTGTCGGGGTACTCGTCAAACAGGTTGGTCGCGCCGACGCTGAACGTCAGCGCGTCCATGGCCTGGAACGACACCTCGAGGTTCGTGACCGGTGTCACCGGGATCTCGTTCTTGTATGGCCGCAGCGTGCCACCGTACGAGCTGATGTCGTAGTCGAACGACTTGCCGTAGACGAGCTCGTGCACGCGCACCGTCACGCGCTCCCATTCGAGCGTCGCGCCGAGATTCAGCAGGAACCGCGGCGTGGTGTCCTCGATGTCCGCCAGCGCCTCGTCGTCGTACAGCGCCTGCGTCGTACCGAACTCCACCGGCGTGGCGCGCACCTTCGTGACCTCGGTCTTGTTGTAGTTCGCCGCCGCGGACCACGTGATGCCCATGCCGCCGAGCTCCTGGGCGTAGTCGAACATGAGTTCCGCGCCGCGCGTGCGCGTGGTCACGCCGTTCGTGAACAGGTTGATGCCGGTGTCGCCCAGTTCAGTCACCTCCGGGTCGAGCACATTGCCGTTGGCGATGATGGCATCGACTATGACCTGCGAGTACAGATCGCCGCCGATGGTGCCGAAAAACGTGCTGGTGGCCGCGATGCGGTTGCGCACTTCGACCTGGTACACGTCGAACGTCAGGCCCATCTCGCGGCCGGGGCGGAACACCAGTCCGGCGGAGAAGTTAGTCGACTTCTCCGGCTGCAGGCCGGCGCCCAGGCCGAGCAGGGCCGTGGCCGGCGCGTTGGGTGGCATCTGCACGAACGCCGTGCGCGGGCCGACGTTGGTGGCCGAGTAGAATTCCTCGGCCAGCGTCGGCGCGCGGAACCCGGTGCTCGCCGTGCCCCGCAGCGCGAGTGTGTCCGTGAGTTCGTAGCGCGCGGACAGCTTGCCCACGGTGGTGTCGCCAAAGTCGCTGTAGTCCTCGTAACGTCCGGCGAGGTCGAGCCGCAGTTTGTCGAGCGGCTCGATGACCACGTCGACATAGGCCGCAGCGACGCTGCGATCATGGGCGCCGGAATCCGACAGGCTGATGCCGGGGAACGATTGCCCGCCCTCTAGATAGCGCGAGGCCTCGTCGCCCGGACTCGCGGTCCACTCCTCTTTGCGGTACTCCGCGCCGAACGCGAGATTCATCGGGCCGGCCAGGCCGATCTCGAATTGCCTGGTGACGTCGACGTTCGTGGTCCACTGCGTGCCGGTGTAGTTGCCGTCGTAGAAATTCACCGGCGTCTGGCCCGTCTCGCTGAACAGCGAGGCGTTGGCCGAATCGCGCGTGAACAAGTCGATGTCGTCCTTGCCGTACGTCGACGACAGGTCCCAATTCCACGAGCCGGCTTCACCCTTGAGGCCCACCGTACCCTGTGTGTCGGTCTCCTCCGTCTCCTCGCGCGGACTGAAGCCGAACGGACGGAAGTAGATGCGTTCGCCCGTGATCTCGTCGACGTGAGACACGCGGCTCGGCAGGCGGTAGTTCTCGAACGAGGCGGCTTGTTTGTCGCCCCAGGTGACGGCGGCGTAGAGCTCCGCATCGTCGCCGAGCGGAATGCCGCCATTGAACGACACGAGTTTCATCTTGTACGCGGCGTCACCGAAGATCTGGTTCAGATTCGGCGAGCCCGGCGCGAACGAGATGTTTTCGTTGATGACCGCGCCGCCCTGCAGAGGATCGCGCACGGCGGGGCTGGTCACGCGCGGATCGATGGCGCCGCGATTCGTGCGCTCGTGCTCGCGGTACTCCGCTGCGAACGTGAAGTACGAGCCGCTCATGCCCTCGAAGCCGATGTTGCCGGAGAACGCGGAGGTCGCACCGTCGCCCGCGTAGTGGCCGCCCTGCGTGTAGCTGGCCGAGCCGCCCTGCGGATGTTTCTTGAGGATGATGTTGATGACGCCGGCGATGGCGTCCGTGCCGTATTGCGCGGCCGCGCCTTCGGTGAGCACTTCGACGTGGTCGATGGAATCGACCGGAATGAAGTTGAGGTCCGCGCCGGCACCGCCCTGATATGGACCACCGAGGATGGCGAGACTCGCGGTGGTGTGACGACGCTTGCCGTTGACGAGCACCAGCGTGTGGTTGGGCGAGAGGCCGCGCAGCTTGGCCTGCAGCGTCTGGTTCGCCATGTCGCCGCCGAATGCCTGGGCGGTGAAGGATGGGACCACGTTCGCCAGCGCGTTCATGAGGTCGGGGCGTCCGGCCGATTCGATCTCTTCGGCCTTGAGCACCTGCACCGGAGAGGAACTCGTGAATTCGTCGAGGCCGGTCGTGCGGGTGCGGGTGCCGGTGACGATGACGGTTTCGGGCTCGGCCTCGGCTGAGGCGTCGGGCGCCATGGCGTCGGCGGCGACGTCCTGCGCGTGGATCAACGCCGGAGTGGCGACCAGCGGGACTAACAAAGTGGAACGGAGCCAGCCATGTGCGGCCTTGCGGCGCTGCGCGCGATTCGTACGCATGAATAAATCTCCCCGATAGATGAGTTTTGTTCATCGAGCGGACTCGCGTCCGGCAAGAGTGCGCTGGTGTTGCAAGTTTCCGGCCAACACGCGGCGGCGTGCCGGCCCGGCGGCGATGCGCCGAACTAACTACTAGGAAACTTCCGCGCGAATGCGCGAGGTTGGATCACGATGCGCGGCGCAAGATGCCGGTTGAGCGCGGCGCGCGGCGGCTGTGGCCTAAAAGCAAAACGCGCGAAATGCGCGCGGCGCGTTGCCGTTGTGGTGCAGAGAAATGGAAATGGGGGAAATGGGGACATTCCTCATTTCGCTGTAACAATCGAAGATGTGCCCGAACGTCTCAGCGGCGCTTTCCGATTGTTACAGCAAAATGAGGAATGTCCCCATTTTTGCTGCACCACCAGCAGCGCCAGCGCCAGCAGCGTCAGCCACTCCATCCGGCCGCCGCCGCTCTTACCGCCGGCTAACGGTGCGCTCGTCCCGCCGGCCACTTCGATCGCCACTTCGCGCGCGTTCTGCGGCGCATTGAGCGCACTCAATTTGAGCGTCGCCACGAAGCGCCCATCGGCTGCGGCGCGCACGCTGAGCTGCACGATCGAGGTACTCCGCGAGGCGAGATCGCTGAAATCACAGCGCAGGACGGTGGTGCCGCTGCAGATCGCATCCGACGCGGAGATTCCGACCAGCGAAACTTCGGGCGGAAGCGTCACCTCGAGGCGCGTGCCCACCGCTTTCTCCGCGCCGTTCACGAGCGCGATCTCCGGGAAGGTCAGCGTCGAGTTCTTCGGCCCGCCGACGCTGGCGCCGACGCGCAACTCGAGGTCGGTCATGGCATGCGTGACGACGAGGCCCCGCACCGCGTCGTTCAGCGCCGAGACATCGCCCGCGGTCGACACGCTGGCCGCGATGTCGCTCGCGTAAGGCGCCGCCTCGGCGCGATACGTCACCGTCACCGCGATCTGGCCGTTCGGCGGCAGATCGCTGAAGTCGCAGACGCCACCTTCGCCGGCGTCGACTCCGCACTGACCAGCCGTCGCGCGGATGGACTCGACCCGCAGACCGGGTAGATAGTGTGGGGCGACGAAGCGCGCCGTCGAGAGCCCGCGCCGTGCCGTCGTCACCGCGAACGTCGTCGCGCGCGTCTCGCCGACGACGAGGTCCGGCAGATCGAGCGAGCCCGACACCGCGATGTCGTAGTACGGCCGCACCAGCACCACCCGCGCCAGCGCATCGTTCTCCGGCGCCGTGTCGCCCGGCGCCACGGTTACGAACGTGATGCCGTACTGACCGGCCTCGGCGAACTGCGCCTGGTAGTCGACGAACAGCTGCGCATTGCGCGCCAGCGAGGGCAGCGCGCAGCGCGCGCGCTGTGGCGTGAGCAGCGTGCACGCCACGCCGTTGTGGACATTCACGCCGCACAGCGTGCCGGCCTCGTGCAGCACCACGTCGAGCGTCGCGTTGCGCACGGCGTCGCGGCCGTTCGAGCGCAGGGTGACCTGTCCTTCGAACGTCGAGGCCTCGACACCGCTACCGCCCGACGCCAGCGTCACGGCCAGGTCCACCGCGTGCTCGGCACGCAGGTGCACCACCACGGAGTTGTTAGCCGCGTAGAGATCGTTGTCGGTGGCCGCGCTCGCGACGACTTCTGAGCTCAGCGGCCGGGTAGCGTGCACGCGCACCCTTGCGACGCGCGATTCCCCCGGCGCCATCGCGGCGAACACGCAGCGCATCGCCGTCATGTCGAACGGCGCGCACAGGCCGCCGCTCGCGTCGACGGAGTCCACGACGATGGCGCTCGAGGCGATCGAGAGCAGCAGCGTCACTGCATCCGTGGGGCCAGAGCCGCGCGAGCGCAGCGTGTACGCGATCTCGTACGGCGCGCCGACACCGATGCTTTCCGTGCCGGAGCTCACGGTCAGGTCGATATCGTGATCGGGCCGCACCCAGCCGGAGAGGTTGGCGTTGTTGTTGGTGAAGTCGCCTTCGCCCGAGACCGTGATGCCCGCCGCGGCGAACAGCGGACCGCCGGAGACCGTGGTCGCCTGCGCCGTGAGCCGGCGCACCATTCCGGCCGGCAGCTCGGTGATGGAGCAGCTCACCGCGAAGGCATTCACGCTGCAGTTGGCTCCGGGCATCGAGGCTGACGTGATGGGCTGGCTCATGTTGAACGACAGCGTGGCATTGCGCAGCGGCATCGAGCGCAGGCTGCTCACGTCGGCGTAAATTTCGAGCGGCGAGCCCAGTGGCAGATCGAGCGAATCAGCCGAGAGCAGCACCGCCGCGTCGATGCCCGAACGCAACGACACCGGCAGAGAGCGGCTGTTGTTGGAAGTGATGCGGTCATTGCTCGCGGTCACGCGTGCCTGCGCGGTGAAGTTTGCAGCCGAGGAGCCGCGCGCCGTCACTGCGATCGACTGCGATTCGCCGGCGCCGAGCGTCGCCAGCGCGCAAGTCACCTGGAGCGCTTCGGTCGAGCAACTACCCGTCGAGCTGGTCGCAGACTCGATGACGAAACCCGCCATCGACGGCAGCGTCACGGTCGCCGTCACGTCCTCGGCAGCGCGATTGCCGGCAGAGCGCACGAGGAACGGCAGGGTGAACGCCTGGCCGCCCTCGCCTTTCACGCTGGTGGCCGAGGTCTCGACGGTGACATCGGCATATTCGGCCGGCGTGACGCAGCTTGCGCTTGCGATCAGCCGGCTCATCAGGTCGAGGCTGCAGTTCGAGAACGTTGCGGAGCCGGTGACCGCGGGCGCCATGATGAAACTGCCCGTGACGCTGGCGCAAGTGGTGTTCGGCTCACCGTCGTGTGTTGCGCCGAGGTTGTGGCCGATCTCGTGCGCCATGATCAGCGCCGAGATCGTCGTGCCGTACGCGTGCTCGCTGATCGACACGCCGTTCTGTGCGTCGCACACCGTGCCGACATAGGCGATGCCGGCCGTGTTGCCTTCGAGATCCTTGCCTGTCACGAGATGCGCGAGACCGCGCGCACGCACCTCCGGGTGCATCGAGCGGTAGTTGCCTAACTGCTCGAGCAGCGTCGCGCCCTTGGTGCTCGTCAATGTATCGGCACCCACCGGCATGAGCCGCACGTCGGTGGCGAGCACCAGCAGGCCGAGCTGGGCGCTGAAGATGCCCTCGACGATGTTGAGCCGCGCGAGCATCGCGACCGTGGGATCGCTTTCGACGGACTGCAGCGCCGCGTCGCCGATCAGCGAGATCTCGATCTGGCGCGTGAGCGTCGGCGCCATCTGGCCGAGCTCCTGCACCATCGCGAGGTAATCGTCGAGCGCCGTGACGTTCGCCGACCGCGTGCTCGCGGCCGACGCGCAGAAATCGCGCGGCAGTGCGTCGCGCGTGTCCGAGAGACGATAGATCACCGCCTGATCCCCGGCCACGGCCACGGCCAGCGGCATCGAAAGCTGGTCCGCGACGCGCGCATACGTCGTAACCGCGTAGAGATCCTGTCCGTCCCAGATGGCGCCTTCGATGCCGGCGCCAGATTGCGTCAAACGCACCCAGGATCCCGGTGCGCCATCGACCGCGCCGCGCAGTACGCGGATGGAAGAAAGCTCGGCCTTGCGAGCTGCGGACAGCTTGGAAAGGACTCGGTCGTTGTCCGCCAGCGTGAGGTCGAAGCGGCGGCCGTAGGCGTCGAAGTGGGTTTCAGCGCCGGACAGTGCGAGCGCGACCGGTTCGGCGTATTGGATCGTAGTGGCCGCAGGCGCAGCCGATGCCACTGCATTCGCAACCAATGGCAACCACATCCATATGGACGCTCGACGCACCATGCGACCTCTCGGCTCCCCCGGCGGCGTTCTTTTCGGGCGGATGTGGTGGACACCGGCGCCGCTCGAGATCGCAAATTAACGTGTAAGAGAACGTGAGGAGCAGTGTGGGGATAGTCCGACACGAAATCGGTGACTTGTGCCGCACCGTTCGGGCAGGTGCCTGCCGATGCTGTTGACAGGGGTGGAAGATGAGAACCAGGGCGGGAGAATTGTAAAACCACAGGGGACTCGGGCGGTGTCCTACACAGCAGAGAAGGCTCAGCCAGTCTTCTTCTCGTACCCCGCTTTGTCGGCCGCGTCGGGGCCGATGCAGGACGCTTCAGGCGGGTTCGGCGCCCGAAGCCGACTCATGCGCATCGGGCGCGATCGAAACGTCGACGTTGAAATGGAAGTTCGGCTGCTCTTCCTGCGACAGAAGCTTGGCGACCGACGGCCGAGCGTCAGCCGTGCGTCGCCACCCGGACTACTAGATAGATCCACAGGGCCAGCAGGACCAACCAGCCGGTGAAGTATGCATTCCGGCGCTTCCGCAGCCGATTGGCCCCGAGGTGGATGAATGCATGTACCAGGCGCACGGCCACGTAGGCCCAGGCCAACCCGGCGAAGCCCCGATCCACGACCCCGGCCACCATGGCCGCCAGACACCCCACATAGAAGAGTGTCGGCGCCTCGAACAGGTTGACGAAATGCCGCGCGACTTTCTGCGAGGACTCAGGCTCGATCGCGCCCTGATGCAACCGGTAGAAGTTGACGTCTATCTGCCCGGCGCGGATCGCGGCCACGCGGGCGAGATAGAGGCGGAGCACCACCCCGCCGGTCAGCAACACCATGGCGGCCATCGGATATATGAGATTTGGCACAATCACTCAGGTCTCCCCTCCTCGCAACTAACGAGGTTTCATGTGGCTGGCCTATGATAGGCGCCCCCTCGCAATCGGGTTTCACAATCAATCAAGGGGATTGTCATGAAAAGGAAAATTCTGAGTTCAATCTTGATAGGGATGTCGTGCACTCTGATCGGCGCGAGTAGTTTGATGGCGCACGATGGAGGCGAAGACAAGGGAGATCGCGGACGTGAGCGCAACCGCACGACGTTCGTCGCGCATGCGGATCTCGTCGGTGCACAGGAAAACCCTCTGATCTCTACGGAGGCAAAAGGCCATTTCCACGCGGTCGTCGATACGGTGGCCGGCACGATCACATGGACGCTCAAGTACGACGCCCTCGAGGGCACCGTGACGCAGGCGCACGTGCACGTCGGGCAGCGCGGCGTGAATGGCGGCATCAGCTTCTACATGTGCACCAACGGCGCGGCACCTGCGGGACCGCTGCCGCCGGCGTGCCCGGTTCCGCCAGCTGAAATCTCGGGCGTGATCACGGCCGAGAACATCATCGGTCCGACTGGCCAGGGCATCCCGCTGGCCGCGTTCGCCGAGGTGGTTGGGCACATGAGAGACGGCAATTCGTACGCCAACGTCCACTCGAGCGTGGCACCGGGCGGCGAAATCCGCGGCCAATTGCATTAATTCCGGCCGAAAAGACCGTCGGCCCGCGCCCGGAAAGGGTGCGGGCCGGGGTCACCCCGGCAATTTCGCCTGGAACCAGTCGCGCGGCGCCCGGGATTGATGTACCGTCGCCGCCGGATTGTGATTCTTCGTTGATGCGATGTCGTATTCCCGGCATCGAACTCTCCAAGTATTCGCGAACCAGCAGACAGGGCTAAACCTGTCACCGTGTTTCATTATTTGTGAGTTGTTTTGTGACGAAACTTTACGTTGGAAATCTGCCTTTCTCCGCCACCGAAGATCAGGTGCGTGCTCTGTTCGCAACCCATGGCACCGTAGACAAGGTGTCCCTCGTGAACGATCGCGAGACCGGCCGCCCGCGCGGCTTCGGTTTCGTCGAAATGCCGAATGCCGATGCCACGCGTGCCATGCAGGCGCTCGACGGCAAGGACTTCGGCGGTCGTCCGCTGAAGGTGAACGAAGCGCAGGAGCGCGATCGCGGCGCGCCGCGTGGCAATTTCGGTGGTGGTGGTGGTGGCGGACGCCGCTTCTAATAGCCGAATCGCGAAATTCAGCGGCGCCGGCAATGCTGGCGCCGCTTTTTTTTGCGCGGGAAATGTTGCCACCGTTGCGGCTGTCGCCACCGCCATCGCAGGACGCGAGCGTCGCGACCACCCGCACCCAGCCCGGCGCGGGACGCCAGGTTCAATCGCATCAATCCCCTTTGAAGGTGAGCGTGGCCGCCGCACTCCCGAACGCCGAACTAGTCGTCGGCGTTCGGGGTCAGGTCATCTGTCTTATTTCCCGGCCGGCACCGGCACCGGCGCCGTCGCGGGCGGAGCTGCAGGCGCGCTCGCCGCCTTCGCAAAATCGCCCGCCTTCACGACGGTGAAGCTGCCGTACTCGATGTACTTCGCCATCACCGCCTTGATCTGCGCGGGTGTGAGTGCCGCCACCTTCGCCTCGATGTCGGCTTCCCACTGGAACATGCGACCGAAGTAGGCCATCCGGGCCAGTCCCCCCACGAGCTCGCGATCCTGCGCGCGCGACACGGTGCGCCGCTGCAGCCAGCCGCTCTTCGCCTCTTCGAGCTCCGCCACCGAGAACTCCTCGTTCACGACGCGCAGCATCTCTTCCTTGTAGACCTGCTCGAGTCTGGCGAGATTTTGCGGCGCGTAGATGGCATAGCTCACGAACGAACCAGCTTCGTCGATCTCGTCCGCGTTCGCCCGTGAGCCAGCGCCGTAGCTGAGGCCTTCCTTGATGCGGATGCGCGCATTGAGCCGTGACTTCAGTCCGGACCCGCCGAGCAGATAGTTGCCGAGCACCAGCGCCGGCCAGTCGGCGTTGTCGTCGCGCATCTTGAACTCGAGGCCCGCGATGAAATACGCGTTGGCCTTGTCGGGAGTCTCGATGGAGAGATTGTTGGGCTTCGTCTGCTGGTACGGGTTCGGCACGCGCACGAACGCCTTCGGCGCCTTCCAGTCGCCGAGCTGCTGGCGCATTTGCTCCGCCACGGCCGCGGCGTCGAAGTCGCCGATCACTGCGAATTCCGACGGCTGCGCGCCGTAGAAGTCCTTGTGGAACTGCACGACCTGCTCGCGCGTCACGGCCTTGATGCCGGCGATCATCTCGTCGATGGTCGGCGCGTAGCGCACGTCACCCTTCGGGTAGCGATTGCCCACTCTCGAGAACGCGATGCTCGCGAGCGCGGTGGGCTCGGACTTCTGCGATTCGAGCTGCGCGAGACGCTCGGTGCGCAACTGCTCGAGCTCCTTCGCGTCGAACACGGGCTGTCGCAGCACTTCGGTGACGAGCGTGAGAACGGCCGGCAGGTTCTCGCGCGTGGTCTCGATGCTCACGCTGCCACCCTGCGCACTGCCGCCGACGTTGACACGCGCCTTGAGCTTGTCGAACTCGTCTTCGATCTGCTGGCGCGTGTGCTTTGTGGTGCCGCGCATGAGCATCGCCGCGGCCATGCCGCCGATGTCGGACTTGTTCACGAGCGACTTCTCGTCGCCGAAGTGCAGGTTGTACGCCACCACCACCGAACCGCCGCGGGTCTTCTTCGGCAGAAGAGCGAGCTTGATTCCGCCCGGCAGCGTCGAGCGCTGCGTGCGCGCGTCGATGTTTGCATTCGAAGGATCGAAGGCCTCGCCCGCTTCCTTCGCCGTGTCACCCTTGTAGTCCTTCACCATCGCGACCACGTCGGGCCTCGCGGGGATCTCCGCGCGCTCGGGTTGTTTGGTCGGATAGAACAGGCCCGCCGTGCGATTGCTGGCCTTCAGGTACGTCTGCCACACGCGCTGCACGTCCGCGGTCTTCACCGCGCGCAGGCGATCGCGATTCAGGAACAGGAGTCGCCAGTCCCCCATGCCCATCCAGTTGCTGAGCTCGAGACCGATCTGGTCGGAGGTGTTCAGGTTGAGCTCGATCTGCTTGAGGATGGCCGTGCGCGCGCGCTCGACTTCCTCGTCGCTGACCGGCTTCGCGGGCTTCTCGACCTGCGCGATGATCGCATCACGCACGGGATCGAGCGGCTTGCCCTCGCGCACGATGGCGCCGAAGTACGCGATCCCGGGCTCCGCGAGCTGCAGTCCCGCGCCGAATACGTTCGCGGCCTTCTGCGTCTCTACGAGCTCTTTGTGGAGCCGGCCGGATGGCGTGTCGCCGAGGACCCGCGCGAGGATCTGCAGCGCGGAGAAGTCTTCGTGTGTGCCCGCGGGCACGTGATAGGCGTTGACCGCAACCTGCACGTCGCCGACGCGGCGCAGGATCACCTGGCGCTCGCCGTCCTGCGTTGGCTCGATGGTGTGCATCTTGGGCAGCGCGCGCGCCGGCCGAGGAATCGCGGCGAAGTACTCCTGCACGAGCTTGAGTGTCGCGGGCTCGTCGATCTTGCCGGCGACGACCAGCACCGCGTTGTCGGGCTGGTAGTAGGTCTTGTAGAACGCCTGCAGCCGCTCGATCGGAACGCCTTCGATGTCCGAGCGGGCGCCGATCGGCACGTTCGAGTAGTTATGCCAGTCGAAGGCGATCGCGAGGACTCGCTTGAACAGCACGTTGGTGGGCGCGTTCTCACCGGACTCGAACTCGTTGCGGACCACCGTCATCTCGGTGTCGAGGTCCTTCTGCGCGATGAAGGAATTCACCATGCGATCCGACTCCAGATCGAGCGCCCAACGCAGGTTCTCCTCGGTCGCGCTGAACGTCTCGTAGTAGTTGGTGCGGTCCCACGAGGTGGTGCCGTTGGGTCGCGCGCCGTGCGAGGCGAGCTCGGCCGGGATGTCCTTGTGGCGCGGCGAGCCCTTGAACACCATGTGCTCGAGCAGGTGCGCCATGCCGGTCTCACCGTAATTCTCGTGGCGGGAGCCGACCAGGACGGTGAGGTTCACCGTGATGGTTTGTTTGGTCTGGTCCGGGAACAGCAGCACCCGCAGTCCGTTCGCGAGGCGGTATTCGGTGATGCCCTCCACGGACGTGACGCGCTCGGGCGCAGCCGGCGGAGCGGGCGCGGCCACGGGCGGCGGCGCGGGCGCCGGCTTTGGCTTCTTGGCCAACGCGGGAGCGGTCAGCAGCGGGAACACGACCGCCGCGCAGGCGGCTAACACGATGCGGGAGCGAAGAATGCTCGGCATGGAACGCACTCCGTGCGAAGGGAAAGGAGCGGGATTGTACTATTCCTTTCGGCAGCCGCGAGTCCGCGACGGCAATAGTTTGGCGCGGAACCGGCTCGTCCTAACGGTAGCCGCGCGCCTGCAGGGTGAACAGCTTGGCGTAGACCCCGTCTTCCTTCATGAGCGTTTCATGGTTCCCGCGCTCGACGATGTGTCCCTGGCCGAGGACGACGATCTCGTCGGCCATGCGCACGGTCGAAAAACGATGCGAGATGACGATGGCCACCCGTCTGCCCATGAGCGAACGGAAGTGCTCGAACACCTCGGCCTCGGCCGCCGCGTCCATGGCGGCGGTGGGCTCGTCGAGAACCAGGATGTCCGCGTCGCTGCGCATGAATGCGCGCGATAGCGCGATCTTCTGCCACTGGCCGCCCGAAAGCTCCCGGCCGTCCTTGAACCATTTGCCGAGCTGGGTATCGTATCGCGTCGCCATTTCGTCGATGAACGGCGCCGCCTTGCCCTGCGTCGCGGCCTCCACCCAACGCTCGCGGTTCTCGAATGCGCGCACGTCGCCCGCGCCGATGTTTTCGCCCACGATGAGCTGGTAGCGCACGAAGTCCTGGAAGATGACGCCGATGCGCCGGCGCAGCACCTCGGAGTCCCACTCCTGCAGGTCGCGGCCGTCGAGCAGCACGCGCCCGTGCGTGGGCCGGTAGAGCCGCGTCAGTAGTTTGATGAGCGTGGTCTTCCCGGAACCGTTCTCGCCGACCAGCGCCAGGCTTTGGCCGCGCTTGATCTGCAGGTTGATGCCGGTGATGGCCACTTGCGATGAGCCGGGATACCGGAACTCGACGTCCTCGAACTGAACTCCAGCTTCCGGATCCGGGCCGCTCACGGCCGTGCCTTTCGCCTCCTCCACTGGCTGCTCGAGATATTCGTACAGCGTCGATAGATAGAGGTTGTCCTCGTACATGCCGCCGATGGCGCCGAGGCTGGCGGTGACGGCCGCCTGCCCCTGGCGGAACAGCATGATGTACATCGTCATCTCGCCGATCGATATCAGGCCGCGAGCCGCCTCGATGGCGCACCAGGCGTAGGCGCTATACAGGGCGGCGATGCTGATCAGCGTAAACGCGAAGCCGTAGCCGTCGCGGCGGACGGTGAGGTTGCGGTCCTTCTCGTACAGCCCCTCGTAGATCGCGACGTAGCGGCCGAGGAACAGCTTGCCCAAGTCGAACAGCTTGACCTCTTTGGCGTGATCCTCGCGCGCCAGCGCGGTCTCGAGATAAGTCTGCATGCGCGTCTCGGGCGCGCGCCACTTGAACAGGCGGAACGCATCGCCGGAGAACTTCGTCTCGGCGAAGAACGCCGGCAGGCCGCCGAACAGCAGGATGACGACCGCCCAGGGCGAGAAGTTGGCCAGCAGCACGGAGAAGCTCGCGATGGCCAGCGCATTCTGGAACAGCCCCGACGTGCGCATCACCAGGGACAGCGGCCGGCTCGACGCTTCGCGCCGCGCGCGCGTGAGCTTGTCGTAGAACTCGGAGTCCTCGAAGTGCGTGAGCTCGAGCGTGAGCGCCTTCTCGAGGATCAGCACGTTCACGCGGTGCGAGAGCTTGGCCTTGAGCAGCGACTGGCACAGCGTGATGCCGCGATGCGCTGCCGTGATGAACACGAGGATCAGCGCCTCGGCGACCACCCACCAGACGGTGGGCATGATGTCCATGGGCTGGTTGGCGGCATTCGCGCGCGTTGCCCAATACACGCTGTCGACGATGCGCGCACCCACCCACGCGACGCCCGAAGGCAGCACCCCCGCGAGGATGGAACAGAAGCCGAGCAGGATGGACAGCGGCTTGCTCGTGCTCCACAACAACTCGAGCGCGCGCTTGCTGTACTTGAAAACACCGAAGAACTGACGCGGGGAGTTCAGGACCTCGCCGTGGGCGGCGGGCTCTTTGGCGATCTTGGGCTTGGGGGTCATGCGGCGGAACGAAGCCTACCGTGAATCGTGGGTTGTGAGGCGTCAGCGAGTGGCGACAACCGTGGTCGTCAGTTGCCACCGACGTGATCGCCAAACGTCTTCTTGGGTCCGAGCGGCATCAGCGTTTGCTTCCAGATGCCCCGCGGTACCGTCTCCAGTTTCATCACCCCGTATTCGTCCGGCCATACCCCCGACGGCGGGCGCTTGAAGGTGCCCATCAGCATGTCGACCAGCGGCAGGTGTATGGCGTAATTCACGTCCATGTACTCGGCATGGCGCGCGTGATGCCAGTGGTGATAGCGCGGCGTAACGAACAGGTATTCCAGCCAGCCGAAGTTGACGTTCAGGTTGGCGTGCGCCAACACCGCCTGGACGCCAACCAGGATGACGTAGGCATTGACCGCAGGCTGCGAAAACCCGAGCACCACCAGCGGCAGCAGCACCGCGCTGCGCGTGAGCACGATCTCGACGAAGTGCACGCGCGAACCGGCCAGCCAGTCGAGATTGCGGCTGGAATGGTGGACTGCGTGGAAGCGCCAGAGGAACGGCACTTTGTGATAGATGCGGTGCAGTCCCGCCTGGAAGAAATCGGCCAGGAACACTGCGACCAGGAACTGCACCCACACCGGCAGCGCCTGGATCCAGGCCTTCACCGCGGGAAACAGCACCAGCGCCGCGATGGTGGTGGTGGACGCCGTGACCGCGATGAGGATGAACTGCACGAGGATGTGGCTGACGAAGAAGTAGACCAGGTCCGTCTTCCACTCCGCGCGCAGCGGCGACAACGGCCGCACGCCGAGCCCGCGCTCGATCGGAATGAACACCAGCGCCGAAAAGAACAGCGAAATGACGAACCAGTCGAGGCCCAGCGAGAACGGCGTCTGACGAATGGCGTCGACTTCGATGGTGGCGCCGCCGAGGAACACCGCCAGCGCCGCGCAGACCACCCCAGCGAGCGCCACGCGTACGCTGCGTCGGCGCAGCACGGCGATGGTGCCGAGCACGAACGCGGCGATGAGCGCGACGAGCAGCAGCGTGCGCGCGAACTGCTCGCTGTACGTGGCGCGGAAATCGCGGCTCGTGAGCAGCTCCGGAAAATGGAATGCGAGCACGCCGAGCAGCGCGGCGCCACCCAGGCCCGCTGAGAGATAGGCCAGCCACGAGCGACGCGGCGTCTCTACGCCAATCGAAGTATTCATTGAAACCTCCCGGCCGCGAGTCTAGCGCGGCGGCAAGCGGTAGTGCCCGACGACGTCGAAGCGAAACAGAATGTCTTCTTCGCGCGTGCCGGCGCCGATGTTGTGGACCACGAACGGCGCGCCGGTGACGGCTTTGCGATCCGTGATGATGCCGACGTGCAGGATGCCGCGCCCCAGGTCCCAGGCGACGATGTCGCCCGGTAGATAGTCCCCCGCGGCCGCGCTGCGCGGCTGCCCGTAGCCCTGCCGCGCGAAGTACACCATGAGATTGGGCACGCGCCGATGGTCGATGCTGGCGTCGGGCCGTGATGCGCGCCAACGGCGCAGTGGATAGGCGGCGGTGTGCGCACGGATGTCTTCGTGCACGGCGGCCTGCAGATCGAGGCCGCGCGCGACGCGCAGCGCGCGGATGACGACGTCGGTGCAGACGCCGCGCTCCGGCGGCAGGTCACCGTTCGGATAAGCGAGCGTGCGGTACGCGGGGTCGTAGTGCACGGTGACGCCCACCTGCCGGCGCGCGGCCGAGACCACGTCGGCAGCATCGGCGCGCACGACGCCCACCGCCAGCAGGCAAATCGCCGTGAAAAATGCGCGCGCGCTCATCTGGCCGGCGTACCGCCCGCCGCGCGCCGCGCCACCTGCTCCTCTACGATGGCGAGATAGCGGCCGATGAATTCGCGCGGCTCGCCGCCGAACACGAGGCGCAGGCCGGTGCAGCGCCGGCGCAGGTTCAATTCCGGTTCGCGCGCGATCTGCTCCGCGATGTCGGCGCGCACATCAGCGACCTTCTGCGCAGGCTGGCTCGTAGTGCCGTGCGTCGCCTCGGTGTAGCGCTCGAGTTCCAGCGCCTCGACCTGCGCGATGGTCGCGGCATTGCGCGCCATCCAGTCGCGGTGCGGCGCCGCGAGCTCCTGCAGAAATTCCGGGAAACGCGCGATGCATTCGCGATACGACGCCTGGTTCGTCTCGAGAAACGCGAATGCCTCGTCGAGCGCGAGGTAGTAGTCCTCGGAAGGCGCCGCCCGCTGGCGCGCCAGCATCTTGGCGCTGAGATCCGGCGAGGAAAATTCGACCCGGCGCGTATCCGCGTAGATGATGCTGGACTGTGGCCCCGTGCGCCGCTGCAACGACACGAGCATCTGCAGCGGCCACCGCACATTGTCCTCGCGGAACAAGCCGCCGATGGGTGCGCACAAATGCACCGTTCCATGCGCCTGCGAGAGCGTGCGGCGGTTTTGCTCGCGTCCGACGATGGTGCTCGCACCCAAGGTAAATCGCGCGAAATGCACCAGGAGCTCGTACTGATCAAGCTGGAAATCCGCGATGTGGTACTCGACGTCGACACCGATGACGGTGTTCGGATGCACGGCCTCGCCCGCGGCGGGGGCCGTGGCCTGAAGCACCAGACGGCTACGCCCGGGCGCCGGCGCCGGTGCCGGCAGCGGTTGCTCGAGGTACGCGCAGGCGGGAATCTTCTCCTTCGCCGCGGCATTCGCGCCCGCCGCCACGCAGACGACGGCCAGCGTCCGAACGGTCACCGACATCCATCGCTCGAGCGGCATCGTATGACTCCCGGAAGCGGATGTATCACCAAGCTACTGTGCTTCGCTTTCCCTCCAGCGCGCAAGCAAACCTGAAGACGCCAACAGAAGGTCTCTCGAAGGGGCCATTGAGGCGCGGACGGCGGCCGGCTAGCCTTCGCCCATGTCTGTCCTCACCGTATCCGGTCTGTCCAAGACCTACGCCACCGGCTTCCACGCCCTCAAGAACGTCGACCTCGAGATCCGCCGCGGCGAGATCTTCGCGCTGCTCGGCCCGAACGGCGCGGGGAAGACGACACTCATCAACATCATCTGCGGCATCGTCACCGCGAGCGGCGGGCGCATTACCGCCGACGGCCACGACATCGTGCGCGACTTCCGCGCGGCCCGCGCGAAGATCGGCCTGGTGCCGCAGGAACTCACCACCGACATGTTCGAGACGGTGATCAACACGCTCAACTTCAGCCGCGGGCTGTTTGGCAAGCCGCGCGATGCGGCGCTCATAGAGAAGGTGTTGCGCGACCTGTCGCTGTGGGACAAGAAAGACTCGAAGATCATGACCCTCTCGGGCGGCATGAAGCGGCGCGTGATGATCGCCAAAGCCCTGTCGCACGAGCCCACCATCCTGTTCCTCGACGAGCCCAGCGCCGGCGTGGACGTCGAGCTGAGACGCGACATGTGGCAGATGGTGCGCGGACTGCGCGAGCGCGGCGTCACCATCATCCTGACCACGCACTACATCGAGGAAGCCGAGGAGATGGCCGACCGCATCGGCGTCATCAGCAAGGGCGAACTCATCGTCGTCGAGGAGAAGAGCGCGCTGATGCGCAAGCTGGGCAAGAAGCAGCTCACGCTGAGCCTGCAGAATCCGCTGCCCGCGATCCCGCCTGCGCTGGCCGGACTGCCGCTGGAATTGCACAAGGACGGTACGGAATTGATCTACAGCTTCGACACGCAGGCCAGCGACACCGGTATCGCGCCGCTGCTGCGCAAGCTCGGCGAGGCCGGCATCGAGTTCAAGGACCTGCACACCGCGGAGAGCTCCCTCGAGGAGATATTCGTAAGTCTCGTCCGGGGGCGCGCATGAATCTGCACGCGGTCCGGGCTATCTACCAGTTCGAGATGGCGCGCACGTGGCGCACGCTGTTCCAGAGCATCGCGACGCCGGTCATGACCACGTCGCTGTATTTTGTCGTTTTCGGTTCGGCGATCGGTTCACGCATGATGAACATCGACGGCGTGAGCTACGGCGCGTACATCGTGCCTGGACTCATCATGCTGACGGTACTCATGGAGAGCGTCTCGAACGGCTCGTTCGGCATCTACATGCCCAAGTTCGCGGGCACTGTCTACGAGCTGTTGTCGGCCCCGGTGGGTTTGACCGAGACCTTGTTGGGATACACCGGCGCCGCGGCGACGAAATCCGTGATCCTCGGCATCGTCATCCTCGCCACCGCGCGCCTGTTCGTGCCGTTTTCGATCGAGCATCCGTTGTGGATGATGGCGTTCCTCGTGCTGACTTCGGTGACGTTCGCGCTGCTCGGCTTCCTGATCGGCATCTGGGCCGACAGCTGGGAGAAGATCCAGATCGTGCCGATGATGGTGGTGACGCCGCTGACGTTCCTGGGCGGCAGCTTCTATTCCATCTCGATGCTGCCGCCGGTGTGGCAGAAGATCACGCTGTTCAATCCCGTCGTCTATCTGGTCAACGGGTTTCGCTGGAGCTTCTACGGCAAGTCCGACGTGAACGTGGTGCTGAGCATCGGGATGACGATCGGGTTTCTGCTGCTGTGCCTGGCGGTCGTGAGCTGGATGTTCCGGACCGGATACAAGCTCAAGAACTGAAAATGGGGGCGACCCCGCACCACAAGGCGGAATCGCCCCCTGTCTCGTCATGGAACGCCGGATAGCAAAGCTAATCCCGACACTCCTTCCCGGTACATCAACTCACGCGCGGCGACCTCCGGCGAGCAGCAGTCCGGCACCAATCACGATGGCGCCGACGCCCGCCCACACGGGGATATTCACCGTTTCCTTGTCCTTCACCGACAGCTCGATCGGGCCGACCTTCGCATCGTGCGTCTGCTTGGTGTACGTGAAACTGCCGTACGCGAGTCCCAGCACTCCGGCGATGATCAGTACGAGCGCAATGATCTTGTTCGAGCTCATGTAGTCCCCTTGGTTTGTTAGGCGTAAGCGTGCCCGCGTGCCGCTGGGGCGGCCATAGTAGTGCTCCCTAACCGAAAATAGGATGGGTCCTACACGAGGATTTCACGCCAGCCACGCGGCCAGCTTCTCGCGAACTTGCGGATGCCCGAAATAGCGATGGTGATGCGCGTTGGCGCCCACGATGCGCAGCGAATCCGCCGACGCGCAGGTGAGCGCATGGCAGCTCTCGCTGGGCACGACGAGGTCGTTCGGCACCGCCTCTGCGTCGCGCGTATCGCTCCATCCGCCGTTGGTGCGGCTACGCGTGAGCTGCGCGCCGATCGTGAACCACTGCCGCGCCGAGTGGCGCGGCTGCGCCAACGCGCGCAGCAAAGAGCTCTGCGGCTGCAGCGCTACGATGCCCGGCATTACGGCGAGCGCACGCATGGCGACGAAACGCGTCATGCACAGCGCGCCCTCGAGCGTCGGTTGCGCCAGCGCCGACGGCACGCGCGTCAGCAACGCCACGTGCGCATCGAGGAAATCACCGAGCCGTTCCGGCGCGGCGAGTTGCACGCCGTCATTCGGCGTACCCACGAGGCACACGCGGCCGACGGGAATTCCGCCGTTCGCCGCGATGGCGCGCGCCAGCACGCCGCCGCGCCCGTGGCCGACGATATCGAGAGGCTCGCGCCACGGTGGCAGGTGCGCGAGCAGCCAGCCGAGGTTCTCTTCGGGTGAAAAGCTCGCGGTGGGATGCGCGAGCGCGAAGCAGCGTCCACCGTAGCGCTGGCGCACGGCCGCGAACGACGCGTCGCCTATCCACTCGCCGAACGCGGACTGCGGGGTGCCGAACGTGCCGTGCAACAGCAGCAGCGCCGGCCCGGCCGTGAGCTCGGCCCAATCGGGTTCCCGCCACCGGCCATCGGGCATGAGCTGCTGGAGCTGATGCGCGCGCCGCAGCCGCTCCCATCGACCCGCCACCGCCAGCGCGCCGGGACCGGCGACCTGCTGCGCGGGCCACATGAGCACGCGCAGCGTGCGCTGGATGGCGTCGCAGTGGTAAATAGTTAGAGGAAAGACCACCTCTGTCGCATCGCCGAGATCGGCGAAGACAAAGCTCGAGGCGCCGCCGGCGTCGGTCTGCAGCAGCGAGTACGCTATGCCCTTGCGCCGCGGGACGATGAGCCGTGGATACGCGGCGGCCGCGCTGCGCGAGCGCAGCCCGGGACCGGCGTCGGGCGGACGCGCTTCGAGCTCCATGGAGAGCTGCGCGGCGAGCATGACGTCCGCTCCCGATGCCGCCTCCGCGAATGGCAGGTCGGGCACGCCCTGCGGCACCTCCCCCGCGACCATCTGCGCGAGTTCGCCGTGGAAGCCCGGGGCGCGCAGAGTGATGCTGGTACCCGGCACCTGCTCGCGCGCGCGCGATCCGAGAATTCGGACGGTCGTCGTCATCGCCCCCTCGATTGCGAGCCGCTGGTGCGGCGGTCGTCGGCGACAGCGCCCGAGCCTAGTTCAATCGCGCGTCGGTAGATAGTCGCGGATTGTCGCCGGACGGCGACGAGAGCGGACTAGGAAAACCCCTCGCGCGGAGCGTCTACTTCGGCTCGCCGAACCGATCGTATTCGACCTGCCGGTCGAAGGTGCCGTCGCCATCGACGTCGAGATCCGCGGACGACAGCAGGCCCGCTACGTAGTTCTCGCGTTTTACGATGCGCCCATCGTCCGCACGGTGGTATTCGATCGTACTGAGCACGCTGTTCGTGAATCGCCAAGTCTGATCCGTGCGGCCATCGCCATCGACGTCGAGCCGGCTCACGCTCGGCCAGCCGCGCTCGACCGCGCTCTGCCACTCGAAGCGGCCGTCGAAATCGTCGTCCGATGAAAACTCTTTCTCGAAGCCGCGGAGGTCGAAGGTCCAGCGCGCGTCGACCTTTCCGTCGCCGTCGCGGTCGTACTCGGTGCTCGTCGGGCTGTTGCCGGAATAATGGAAGCGGACGTCGTTGTTCTCATCGCCGTCGTAGTCCACGCCGTTCACGGTTTGCGGTCCGCGCAGCGCAAAGAACATCAGGGCGCTGCCAGCGATGGCACCCGTGAGAAACCACAGCGGTGAGCGAAGCGGCGACGCTTTGCGCGCGTCCGGCTCGGGTGGCGGCTGAGCGCGTTCCCATTCGTCGATGATCTCGCGCGCTTCGGCGGCGCGGCTCGGGTCGACGCGCACCTTCACGGCACTGCCGAGCGGCATTTCGCCGCCCGCCCCGGCGAGGAATTCGCCGTCGACGCGCGCCGAGACTCCGGCGCGCGCCAGCAGGTCGCAGATCATGTGCGCTTCGACGGCGAGCGTGCATTCGTAGACTTTTTCGCGCAGGTCTTCCATGTTGCAAACCTACCTCTCACTTTGTTAGCGCGATGACCGTGTCGGCCAGGCTCGGAAGACACGGGGACTTCCACAAGACACGCTTACTGTAACTTGCGTTGTGCCCGGCCCGCAGCATATGTTCCGGCCGCGGCTCAACGTACGGACACGGAACTTCAAGGGGGAAGGCATGAGCATTTCTGGTCGCGTTCGTCTGCTTTCCGTCGCGCTTGCTCTTGCCATTTCTTCAGCGAGCTTCGCCGGTTTCTCGATTTCCAACGGCAGGTTGGTCGACAACAACGGCGTCCCGTTCGTCATGCGTGGCATCAACTATCCATACACGTGGTACGCGTGGCGTGGTGACGCCGCGGTGCAACAGGATCTCGCCAACATCGCGGCCACAGGATCGAACACCGTGCGCGTCGTGCTCTCCACTGGCGGACAGTGGGCCCGCATCAACGGCCCGCAGGTCACGCAGGTCATCGAGTGGTGCAAGGCCTTCAAGATGATTCCGGTGCTCGAGGTGCACGACTCGACCGGCTGGAGCGAGCAATCCACCGCCGTGCACATCGACAACGCGGTCCAGTACTGGACCAGCGCCGACATCCGCGCCGCGATCGACGGCCAGGAGAACTTCGTCATCGTCAACATTGCGAACGAACCGTTCGGCAATACGACGACGGCTAACTACACGCAGGATACGAGCGCCGCGATCCAGGCGCTGCGCACCGCGGGCCTGACCCACACGATCATGATCGACGGCGCGACCTGGGGTCAGGACTGGTCCAACACGATGCGCACCAACGCCATGCAGCTGTGGAACGCGGACCCACGCCGCAACCTGGTGTTCAGCGTGCACATGTACGAGGTGTACCACTCGGCCACGCCCGTCATCGCGTACATGCAGGGATTCCAGGACATGAACCTGCCGCTGGTCGTGGGTGAATTCGGCCCGATCAACAACGGCCAGTTGGTCGACTCCGAGTCGGTGATCGCGCAAGCGCAGGCGCGCGGCCTCGGCTACATAGGCTGGTCGTGGTCGGGAAATGGCGGTGGCGGCACCGGCCTCGACATGACGGTCAACTTCGATCCGGCGCAGCTCACGACGTGGGGCCGCCGCATCGTGAACGGCGCAAACGGCATCAAGTCGACGTCGGTGTACGCAACGGTGTTCCCGCAAACCGGCAACAGCCTGACGCTCGCTCCGACCTCGCTGTCGTTCGCCTCGGCCGCCGCATCTTCCGCGGTGCAGGTGACGGCGAATGTCAGCTGGACGGTCACGGACGATCAGACCTGGCTATCGGCCTCGCCGCCCTCGGGCACCAACAACGCGAGCTTCGCGGTGAGCGCCACGGCGAATATCGGCACTGCGGCCCGCACGGGGACGGTGACGGTAGCGGGCGGCGGCATCACGCGCACCGTCGCCGTGACGCAATCCGCGCCCGCAACGAACGCGCTGAACGTCTCCACGACCGCGCTCTCGTATGCGACAGCAGCGTCCTCGCAGTCGGTGTCGATCACGGCGAACGTGTCGTGGACCGCGTCGGACAACCAGACCTGGATCACGGTCACGCCGCCTTCCGGCGCGAACAACGGCGCGCTCGCCGTGGCCGTCGCGGCGAATACCGCCGCGGTGAGTCGCACGGGTGCCGTCACGGTGGCCGGCGGCGGCCTCACGCGCACGATCGCTGTGACGCAGGCAGGTCAGACGACCACGCCGCCCGGCGGCACCTGTCCCAATCCGATCACGTTTTCGGGCAACACGGGAAACTTCAACACCACCGGCGCGGTGTGCTATCGCACCAACGCCACCATCAACGGCTGGGGTTGCTTCAACGTCGACGGCCGCACGGTGACCGTCGGCGGCGTCGCACGTACCTGCGGGCAGATGCCGCTGACGCGCTCGGCGGATGGTTACTACTACTTCGCGGTGACCGCGGGCCAGTTCCCGTGGGCGGGTGTCTTCGCCTGGTAGAACGGGGATCTAGTCGCGTCTGGCCCGCGCCCGGAGTGCCGGCCAACGGCGCGCAGGTGGCGCAGCTCATCCAGTGGTGCACGTTCATACTTCACCAACGGGAATTCCCAGACGTCGGCTCCGCGGCCGACACACGTGGGCGTGGCCATGCGAAGCGGTACGAATTTCGACCTGACTTCGTTCTTCGCGGTCCAGGAGCGGTACAGCACCATGCGGTGCCCTAACTAGCAGGCGATAGGTAATTTTCCGCCCATCCGAGACACCCCCGATGGCGGAACGACTCTGAAGGCTAACCGAGAGGTTGCGCCGCAGGTCCCGGCGGTGCGGTGGCAGGCTGTCCCGAGCCGCCGGTCGCATCTGGCGGCGGCGCGGGGTTGGGCATCGCAGGAGTCGCGCCCGGCGGTGCGGATGCCGGTGTCGACTCCGAAGGCGCGGGAGGCGGATTGGTGCCAGGTGATGTGGGGCTGGTGCTCGATGCGGGCGGCGCTCCGGTCGGGGGCAGCGCGTTTCCAGGACCCGGAGGCGTCGCGGGCGTCGGCGTGGTGGCGGGCACAGTCTGCGCAGGCACCGTCGGTGTGACGGTGGGTTGAGTGCTCTGCACGGCAACACGCACATTCTCAATATCGGACGTCACCAGCTCGAGCGCGAAGCTGGGCCGGCCGCGCTGATCGGTTACGAGCACGTTGGCGCCCTGCCCGAGCGTGACGTTGAACCGGTCGGCTCGCAACTGTGTGGCCAGCGTGCTCTGGATCTTGCGGGCGATGGCGCCTTCGTTGGCGCCCGCCATCACCGATACGGTCACTTCGATGGGATCGTCATCGGGGTTGCCCGGCGTCACGCGAAACAGCAGCTCACCGCTCGACTCGGCGCTGCCGGCGGATCGGATGTTCCAGGAACTGGAAAGGGGTGGAGCGCTGGCTCCGCGCGCGACCCCGGTGCCGGCCATCATCGCCGCCGCACAGCCGAGCGCCGATGCGACGATCAAATCCCACGCGCGGATTTTCATGCTGACTCCTGGCAGGCGCGCCCCGGCGGATTCCGGGGCGCACCAAGTGTCGAGGACTGACTACTCGCTCTGGATCCTGATCGTGACGTTGCCGACTTGCGACTCGACGAGCTCGAAGGCGAAGTCCGGCTGACCTTCCTTCTTCTTGATGAGCACGTCCTCGCCGTCGTCGACTTCGACCGTGTAGCGCTGCGGACTGAGCCTCGCCGACAGCGCGTCGCGCAGTTCCTTGGCGACCGCGTTCTCCGCGAGACCCGCTTTCACACTCACCGTCACGTCGGTGGCATCGCCCTGGCTGGGCGTCAGCCGGAATGTCATGTCGCCCGTCTTGACGGCGGCCCCGTCGAGCTCGATGCGCCATTTATTGGACGTCCCCGCGCCGTCGGCGAACGACAGCGCCGCGAGCATCATCGACGAAAGGATGGCAATGGAAATGGAAATGGCACCTGACTTCATGGCAACCTCGGGACGACACTTGCGACAGTGCAGTTTCGAAGTTTGCAGGCGTCGGCGGCATCCGGCGCTCCCCCCAGGTCTTTGTCAGCCAGGCGGAATGCCCGGCCGCGCCGGCCAGCACGTTCGTGCAGGCGCTGACCGACACGAGACGCTCGTGGCTAGATAGCCCGCGCGTCGAAACAACTTCCGCGCTCCGGTGAACGGCGCGGTGACCCCGGTCGATGTGCCCCCTGGGCACGCTCGACTACGACTCGGCACGCTCGACTACGACTCGGTTAGCTTCATGGGTGCGTGCGGCCGCGTGTTGCTGACGATTCCGCACCCGTGAGGTGGCGGGTTTCGCGTCCTTAAAAACAAGGCGGTCTTTCGACTGCCTTGTGCCGCGGATCAGTCTTTCCCGTCAGGGAGGGAAAGCAGGCGGAAGCCCACCACGATGCGCGGAATCGAGTTAGGCGCCCCGGCTGGCCCGCCTAACTAACCAACCTGGCTAACCACACTTGGATTCGCCGCAATTCAAGCAGGTCATGCAGCCATCCATCATGACGACGGCCGCGGTGCTGCACTTGGCGCACAGCTGCGCTCCGTCCGGGAAATGCGACTTGGCGAAAGCGTCGGTCTGCTTCCTGCGCTCCACGAATTCGGCCTTTTTCGCGGCAAGCATCTGCTTCTCGTGCTCATCGGGTTCGACTTTCTTGAGCAGACCGATGGTCTGCAGATGCTTCTCGATGACGTAGCCCAGCTCGGCGATGATCGACGGCATGAACTTGCCACCCGCCTGCCAGTAACCGCCGCGCGGATCGAACACCGCTTTCAACTCGTCGACCAGGAACGTGACGTCGCCACCCTTGCGGAACACCGCGGAGATGATGCGCGTCAGCGCGACGATCCACTGGAAGTGATCGAGGTTCTTCGAGTTGATGAAGACCTCGAAGGGACGACGCTGCTCGTACGGCGTGTCCTCGTTGAGGATGATGTCGTTTATGGTCACGTACATCGCGTGGTCGGAGACCGGCGTCTTGATCTTGTAGGTGCTGCCCACGAGCATCTCGGGGCGCTGCACCTCTTCGGTCATGCGCACGACCTTGGATGAGCGACCCTGCGTGTCGTGTGTCATCTCGACCGCGGGCTCGAATTTCACCGGCGCCGCCGGCGGGATCGCCGCGGCCGCTTTCTCTTCGGCCGTGGCCGGCTTCTGCACGCGGTATTTCGCGATTTTCTTGTCGATCTTTATCGCTGCCATCTTCGAATCCTCTCGCATCCTTCTCGAATCCTTGGGGGGGGGCTCTAACTATTTAGAACTTCCCGTAATAACCTTCCTTCAATGCGTCGTAGAGATTCGCGGCGCTGTGCTTCTCGCCGTCGTATTCGATCTCCTCGTCGCCCTTCACCGAAATCTCGCTACCGTCCTCGAGCGTGAACACGTAGGTCGTGTTCTTGAGGTCTTCTTCCTTCACGAGGACGCCCTGGAACGCCTCGGGGTTGAAGCGGAAGGTGGTGCAGCCTTTCAGTCCCTTCTCGTGAGCGTACAGGTAGATGTCCTTGAAGCTCTCGTACTTGTAATCCGTAGGCACGTTCGCAGTCTTCGAGATGGAGCTGTCGACCCACGTCTGCGCCGCGGCCTGGATGTCCACGTGTTCTCGCGGCGTGATGTCATCCGCCGTCGTGAAATAGCCAGGCAGCTGTTCGGCCGGGCTCGTTGAGTTCGGCATCGCACGCGGATTGATGAGCTCGCGATAGGCCAGCAACTCGAATGAGAAGACATCTACTTTCTCCTTCGTCTTTTTGCCGGGGCGAATGACGTTGCGGAAATAATGATGCGCGAACGAGGGCTCGATGCCGTTCGACGCGTTGTTGGCGAGCGACAGCGAGATGGTGCCGGTGGGCGCGATCGAGCTGTGGTGCGTGAACCGCGCGCCCACGTTCGCGAGCTGATCGACGAGCCAGGGGGCCGTCTCCGCGACGCGTTGCATGTACTTGCTGTAGCGCGCGTGCAAGATGCGGCCCGGAATCAGGTCGCCGATCTTCCAGCCGTCCTTCGTCATCTCGGGCCGCTTGCGCAGCATCTCGGCCGTGACCGAGAACTCTTCTTTCATGATGGGCGCAGGTCCCTTTTCCTTCGCGAGCTCGAGCGCGGCTTCCCAGCCGGCGACCGCCATCTCACGCGAGACGTCCTCCGTGAACTTGATGGAGTCCTCGGCGCCGTACTTCATGCCGAGGCAGGTGATGGTGCTGCCGAGCCCGAGGAAACCCATGCCGTGACGGCGCTTGCGCAGCAGCTCGGCGCGCTGCTGCTCGAGCGGCAGGCCGTTGATCTCGCAGACGTTGTCGAGCATGCGCGTGAACACTTTCACGACTTCGCGGTACTCGTTCCAGTCGAACTCGGCGAAATCGGTGAACGCGTTTTTCACGAAGCGCGTGAGATTCACCGAGCCCAGCAGGCACGAGCCGTACGGCGGCAGAGGCTGCTCGCCGCAGTTGTGCGCATGGAAGCCGTTGGCGTCGAACTCGTTGATGCCTGGGATCTGCACGTCGTAGACGTCTTCGACGCCATCGTCCGCCACTTCGGTGATGGTCGCGACGAAGCGCTCGCGGTTCAGCGTGCGCTTGTAACTTCCCAGCAGGCGCGCGAGGCGCGCGCGCTTGACCGTGTCCGCGAAACCGATGGTCTCGGCGAAGCGCGCCACGTTCTCGCCGGTGATCACGAGCTCGTGCTGCGCGCGCTCATAGATGCTGGCGGCGATGCCGAGGCGCAGCAGCATGCGCTGCACGCTTTCGACCAGCGCGAGGTCGGCGTTCGCCAGGCGCACGGATACGCCCTTGAGCTGCGTGCCCTGCACGCTGCCGTCGGTGTCGAACAGGCCGCGCAAAAAGCCGCGGTAGAAATCGCTCGAGGCACGCTCGATGGCCGGCGTGACGGTCTTGCGGCCCGGACGCATGCCGAGGTCGCGCGCGAGGTTGTTGATGGCGGCGACGCCCATGCGGAATTCGCCGCGGCCGCGGCCTTCGTACCAGCCCGTGAACTCGGCGCTGCAGCGGCGCGCGGCATCGAGCGCCGCTGCCATGACCGAATGCGGTCCGCCGACGCCGACGTCACTGTTGCCGACCGCGGGACGCGCCCACACCGTGAGCTCCGCGCGTTCTTCGGTGAGCGTGCCATCGCCGACCAGCAGCCCCATGAGGTAGCCCTCGTTGACGCCCATGTCGACGTCCAACGCGCTGCGCCATTGCGTGGCGCGGCGATGATCCTGCAGCAGCACCTTGTCGCCGATGACGAGCTCGCCCGCCGTGCACCATTCGGTGGTGAGACGGAAGCGCGTCAGCATCGAAACGCGGCGCAGCTTGTGGTCGGAGGTGAGGCGCAGCGCATGACCTTCAGAGGTCTTCACCGTCACGATGGGCTTGAGCGCCGTGCGGAAAAAGCCTTCCGCCGCGCTGTCATGGTCGACACCATCGACGCGCGCCTGGAATTGCCTGCCGATCAACTCGCCCACCTGGCGCGGGCCTTCGCTGGTCTGCACCCAGGTGTCAGCCGGCACGCACGGGTTGGTGGCGCGAATGTTCTCGCACCACCAGTTGTTGTTCATCTCGTTGACGCGGTCGATGAGGATGAAGCCCGGCTCGGCGAAGTCGTACGTGGAGGTCATGATGACGTCCCACATGCGGCGCGCTGGCACCGTCTTGTAAATCTTGCAGCACACCAGACCGTCATCGCGCGTCACGTAGCTCTTGGAGCTCGGCCATTCGCGCCAGACGAATTTCGACGCGTCATCGAGCTGATGCTCAACCGGGTCGTATTCCTTCACCAGCAGCGGGAAGGCGAGCTGCCAGTCCTGATCTGCGCGCACGGCCTTCATGAACTCGTCGGTGATGAGCAGCGACAGGTTGAACTGGCGCAGACGGCCGGCCTCGCGCTTCGCGCGGACAAATTCCATGGCGTCCGGATGGCCGACGTCGAACGTGCCCATCTGCGCGCCACGGCGGCCGCCGGCCGATGACACGGTGAAACACATCTTGTCGTAGATATCCATGAACGACAGCGGGCCGCTGGTGTAAGCACCCGCGCCCGACACGTACGCGCCGCGTGGGCGCAGCGTGGAAAATTCGTAGCCGATGCCGCAGCCCGCCTTCAGCGTGAGGCCGGCCTCGTGCACCTTGTTGAGGATGTCGTCCATCGAATCGCCGATGATTCCCGACACCGTGCAATTGATGGTCGAGGTGGCGGGCTTGTGCTCGAGCGCGCCGGCGTTCGAGGTGACTCGCCCGGCGGGGATGGCGCCGCGCCGCAGCGCCCACACGAAGCGCTCATACCACTGCTCGCGCAGCGACTCGTGTTCGACATCCGCCAGCGCGCGCGCGACGCGCTTGTAGGTGTCGTCCATGGTCTTGTCGACGGGGGTGCCATCTTTGGCGGACAAGCGGTATTTCTTGTCCCAGATGTCGAGCGACGCCTCCTGGAAAGGAATGGCATCGACGTCTTTGTGCTCGAGCTTGACCACGCTATTCATGGATGGGTAGTTCTCCCCGATGTTCCGGTCCAAGTTCTTTCGGCCTGTCGCCGATAGCCCAACCGGAGGAAAAGAACGGCCCAAGCCCGTAGTTCTTACGAGTCTGCGTTTACGAGCGGACTGCTGTCAGGCAGCCCGCCATTCCTCTCCCCGGCTCCCCAACCATGCAATGTCGCGACACAACATCTTGTGTTGGGGTCGGAAGACTAAGCACGTCAAACTCAAGCGTCAAGAAACATCCTTGTCATAATTGAAGTTCGATATATTCAATATGATTCAGATAGTTACGAGATACAGTGCGGTGAAAAGTGCCTGTCAATAAGGGGATTTTTTACAAATTGTCAATACAGGCCGGACACAAGAACTTGTGTCCACCCCCTGCCCACCGGGTACCCACAAGTCATCCACAGGTTATTGGGGGTCGTAACGCAAAGAGCGCCGAAACGTGGACGCGAAAAGCGAGATTTCAACCCGCTTGAAACGACTTTCACGGGCCCTAGAT
Organism: Pseudomonadota bacterium; assembly: GCA_043747875.1. Classification (GTDB taxonomy): domain Bacteria; phylum Pseudomonadota; class Gammaproteobacteria; order Steroidobacterales; family Steroidobacteraceae; genus CADEED01. Next base: position 77,043 of record JAYTOI010000188.1, read on the forward strand.
CGGGGCCCATGGAAGACGACGTCTGCGCGACGCGGCGCTCGTCCCGGGAATAGTTAGTTAGTCCACACCAGACTGAAAGGAGATAGACATGACTGTTGTGCGTTACGAGCCTTGGGGCCTGTTGAACCGACTGCGGCGCGAACTCGATCAGAGCTTCGAGTCTGCCGCAAACGACGCGTCCTGGACGCCTCCGGTCGACATCCACGAAGAGGCCCAGCAATTTGTGGTGCGCGCGGATCTGCCCGGCGTGAGGCCGAGCGACATCGAGATCACGGCGGAGCGCGGAGTGCTCGCGCTGCGCGGCCAGCGCAGCCTAGAACAGCGCCAGGACGACGGCCACTACTCGCGCGTCGAGCGCGTGAACGGCAAGTTCGTGCGTACGTTCACGCTACCGGAGAACGTGCAGACGGATGCGATCAAGGCGCAATTCAAGGACGGCGTCCTGGAGCTCAAGATCCCGAAGGTCGCGAAGCCGGAGCCACGGCGCATCGAGATTCACGCTGAGTAACCGGGTGGGGACAGACTTCAGTCTTACCTCACGCAACGGGGAGCGCAAACCCTCGAGATCCGCCACCTTCACGAAAGGGCGATGTATTCAACATCGCCCTCTTCGTTTCAGCGCCGGCCCAACACGCGCGCGGGCAACATAATGACTGCCCGGAACAACTCGAACACTCCTTCGACGGCGATCCCGAGCAGCCGAAACGGCAGCAGAATCAACCACACGAAGGGCCACAACAAAAGTGCCAGCAGCGCCAATGGCCAACAAACCACCAACAGCAGGCACCACAAGAGAAAACTGAGCATCGTTTGAGTATCCTCCATCGTCATGTTCAACCGTCCGAAAAATCTGCTCAAAACAAACACGGCCGCCGCCTGCGTACTCCTCGGCAGCCTGGTCCTTTCCAGCCATGCCGCCCTGCCCCAGGCAGTGGGCGACGCCCCCGTGCCGACGCTGGCGCCCATGATCAAGCGCGTGTCGCCGGCCGTCGTGAACATCGCCACCCGCGGCACCGTCCGCGAGCGAGCGCCTCAGAACCCGCTGCTCGAGGACCCCTTCTTCCGCCGGTTCTTCGACATCCCCGACCTGGGCCCTCGAGAGCGGCAGTTCCAGAGCGCGGGCTCCGGTGTCATCTTTGATGCACGAAACGGCTACATAGTTACAAACGCCCACGTCGTCGATAACGCCACCGAGATCACGGTGACGCTGCAGGACGGCCGGGACCTCACGGCCACCGTCGTAGGCAGCGACGTACCCTCCGACGTCGCGGTGCTCAAAGTACCCCCGGACACCCTCATTCAGATCGCGCTCGGGGATTCCACCCGCCTCGAGGTGGGTGACTTCGTGGTCGCCATCGGCAACCCCTTCGGGCTGCAGCACACCGTCACCTCCGGCATCGTCAGCGGCCTCGGCCGCTCCGGCATCAACACCGAGGGCTACGAGGACTTCATCCAGACCGACGCGTCGATCAACCCGGGCAACTCGGGCGGCGCGCTGGTGAACCTCAAAGGCGAGCTGGTCGGCATCAACAGCGCCATCCTCTCGCGCTCGGGCGGCAACATCGGCATCGGCTTCGCAATCCCGGTCAACATGGCCCGCAGCATCATGGACCAACTGCTCAAGTACGGCTCGGTCAAGCGCGGATTGTTAGGCGTGAACATCGTGACGCTGACGCCGGACACGGCGAAGGCGCTGGCGCTGCCCGACAACACGCAGGGCGTCCTGGTCTCTCAGGTCACCGAAGACTCCGCCGCGCAGCGCGCCAGCATCAAGCCCGGCGACGTCATCACGTCCATCAACGGCAAAACCATCAAGTCGAACAGCGAGCTGCGCAATGCCGTCGGCCTCTCTCGCGTGGGCGACAAACTCGATGTCGCGCTGATCCGCGACCGCAAGCCTCTGCACGTCACCGCGGTCATCACCGATCTCCCCGCCAGGACCCCGACCGCGCAGAAGAAGGGCGGCGGCGGCGGCGCCGACGCGGGCCCGGTGCATCCGGGCCTCGAAGGCGCGACGCTCGCCGACGACCCCGAGGGCGGCGTGCTGGTGCGCGCGGTCGAGCCGCGCAGCACCGCCTCACAGCTGATGCGCACCGGCGATCGCATCGAGGCCGCGAACCGTCAGACCGTCGGTACCCTCAAGGAGCTGCGCGACGTCGCCAAGCGCGGTGGCGCGCTGGTGCTGCGCGTAAGGCGCGACAACCGCATCGTGCTGGTTCCCTTGCGCGCGCCCTGATGGTGAACTGCGCGCCTTGACCGACGTCCTCGTCATCGGCGCCGGCCCGGCCGGCGCGGTGGTCTCCGCCCTGCTCGCGCGCCGGGGCTTCGACGTGCTGGTGCTCGAGCGGCAAAACTTTCCACGTTTCTCCATCGGCGAGAGCCTGCTCGCCTGCAGCATGGAACTGCTGCAGGAGGCCGGCATGGTCGATGCCGTGCTGGCGCGCAATTTCCAGTTCAAGAACGGCGCGGTATTCGACCGCGATGGCGAGCACTCGGAATTCAATTTCAGTGACAAGTCCAGCCCGGGCCATGCGTTCACGTTCCAGGTGCCGCGCGCCGACTTCGACACCACGCTCGCGGCCGAGGCGGGGCGCCAGGGCGCGCGCGTGCGCCACGAAGTGGAGATCACCGCGGTGGATTTCAGCGGCGAGCGCCCGCGCGTCACCAGCCGCTCCGCCGACGGCATCGAGGTGCATGAGCCGCGCTTCGTGCTCGACGCTTCCGGCTTCGGACGCACGCTGCCCAAACTACTCGGCCTCGAACGGCCGTCGTCTTTCCCGCCGCGCGCCGCGATCTTCACGCACGTGCGCGACGGCATCGTGTCCGGCGCGTTCGATCGCCAGAAGATCCGCGTCGGGATCCATCCGCAGGACCGCGCGGTGTGGTCGTGGCTGATCCCATTCTCGAATGGCCACTGCTCGGTGGGCGTCGTGGCATCGATCGAGCATCACCGCGCGCGCGGTGGCACGCCCGACGAGCAGTTCTGGGCGGCGATGCGCGCCGAGCCGCGCCTGCACGACCTGCTCAAGAATGCACAGACCGCGCGTCCCGTGGGCGAGATCATCGGCTATGCGGCCGCGGTTTCGAGCCTGCACGGCCGACACTTCGCGCTGCTCGGCAACGCCGCCGAATTCCTCGACCCGGTGTTCTCGTCGGGCATCACCATCGCGATGAAGTCCGCGAGCCTCGCCGCGAGCGCGCTCGACAAACAACTGCGCGGCGAGACAGTCGACTGGCAGCGCGAGTTCGCCGAGCCGCTGATGTACGGCATCGAGACCTTCCGCAGTTTCGTGGCCGGCTGGTACGACGGATCGCTGCAGGACGTCATCTTCTATCCGCGTCAGCGCCCGGAAGTCCGTCGCATGATCTGCTCGATCCTTGCAGGCTACGCCTGGGATCGAGACAACCCGTACACCGGCGCACACTCCGGCCGGCGGTTGCGCGCGCTGGCGGAATTCTGCCGTCTCAACTAGGGCCCTCTGGTCAGATCGCTGCGTCGCGCGCCTGCCACGGCGCACCGCAATCCGCGCACCAACGCGCGCTTGACCCCGATGCGGACGCGTGAAAAAAGATGACGGCGTGATACTGACCGAGCTCCCCGATCTGTCCCCGCATCCGCTTTCGGCGGCCGATGCACGGTTCCGGCACGCGTTTTACAGGCGCTGGGGCCGCGAGAACTGCGTCGTGTCGGGTGTCGCGCGCCACGCGGAGTACGGGCAATTTCGCCAGATGTTGTCCGTCAAGTGCGTCGCGCGCGGCACCGAGGAGTACTTCGTCGAACGCCGGCGGATTACCGTCAGCGACGAGACGTACCTCGTGCTCAACGAAGGCCGCACCTACGGCAGCCTGCTGTCCGCGCCGCAGCCTTCCTACAGCTTCGCAATATTCTTCCGCCCCGGGCTGGCCGCCGAGATCGCGGGCGGCCTGGCGCGCACGGCCGATCAGTCACTCGACGATGGCGCCGTCGAACGCGCCGCACCGCTGGAATTCGCGGAGACGCTGCGCTGCCACGATTCGCTGGTGTCGCCGGTGCTGCGGTTCATGCAGCGCGAGATCGCGGCCGGAGTGCGCGACGAGAACTGGCTCGAGGAGCAATGCCAGTTCCTCGTGGCCCGCCTGATCCGCGCGCGGCGCGCGCACACCGCGGCGAACGGCGACCCTAGCGCGCCGCGCGGCACGCGTCGCGAGATCCTGCGCCGTCTGCAGCTCGCCATCGACTTCATGCACGCGAATCTCGCGCACGACATCACCCTCGAGAGCATCGCGGCGGCGGCGAATCTGTCGCGCTTTCATTTCCTGCGACTGTTCACGCGCGCGCACGGCTGCACGCCGTTCGCGTACCTGCGCGGCTTGCGCACGCGCCGCGCGCTCGCGCTGCTGGAGTCGACCACGGGCTGCGCGCACGGCATCGCGCGCCAAGTCGGCATGACGCGCCACGCGCTGTGGCGCAGCCTGTGCGAGCTCACCGGCGCGGGCGCGCGGCTGCGCCGGCGCGATGCCGACGGCCGGGCGCGCGCCGCATTCCTCGCAGCAAGCGACGGTCTTTCTAGTTAGACACGGGCGCCGGCGCATAGCGCCCGTCGAACTGAACTTCCCAGCGTTCGACGTCGGCCGGACTCGACTCCCACAACTGCCGCACGGCGCCCTCCGGCAGGCGCGTCCAGGTGATGCGGTGGCGCGTCGCGGGCTGTTTGTCCGTCGCACGACGCGCGCCTTCGAGACGCATCGCGCCATGCTCGAACGTCCCGCTGAGGAACAACGCGTCGCCGCCGACATCGATCCAGGTCTGGTGCCACTTGCCGTCGTCGCGGTCGTAGAAGTTCAGGCTCTTGCCCCCGCCACCCGAGGCCCCGCTCCAGTTCTCGAGCAGCGCGCAGCCGCCGAGGATGCGCTCGATGCGGCTGTGGCCGGCGAGCTTGCCCTTGTCGGTCACGACCCACTCGCCGATCCAGAAGTCGAACTGGTGCTGTTCGGCGGCCGTGCATTTCGGCGGCGGTGGGTCCGCGGCCTGCGCTACACCCGCCAGCAGGCCGACGATGGCGCCCACGATGGGCGCGAAGAAGATTTTCGATGGCATACGGTCCTCCTCGAGGCAGGGTCGTCGCCCGGGCGGCGCGCGTCAACCCGCCGACGTTGCGGCAATTGCGGTTTCGGGCATCCTTTGTTGCGCGCAGCCGACGCAGGATGGGGTCGAAGACCGGATTGGCGCCGCGCTTCAGTAGATAGGTCTTGCCCTTCCCGAGCCTGGCAGTGCGGCCACGGCAGCTTTGCGGTACCGGGCTCGTGGTCCATGCCATCCCGCTGCTCGCACGTTGCTGGAGTTTAGCCCTGCCGTGCGCGCGTCGCGGCCGGGAGCAGAGTCGGGTCGAGCCGGATCACCGGAAACACGGCGCGCAGCCGCTGAAACTTCGCGTCGTGCTGCGTGAGGTCGCGCGCGGCGAGGCGCAGGTATTTGCGCAGGTGCGCATTCAAATAGCGTTCGATCGAAGCGGGCGCGATCTTGCGCAGGATGCAGAAGATGGCCAGCGCATGCGCCAGCTCGCCTTCGTTGAGATCGTGATTGGGGCTCTCGAACCCGGCATTCGCCATGAACAGGCCGAAGCCCATGAACACGGAGGCGAGATCGATGGCCGGATCACGCAGCATCTCGCCGCCGGGCGGCGTCTCTTCGAAGGTATCGACCAGGTAACGCGCCAGCTCGTGCGCGAAGGTCGCGACCAGCGTCAGCGGCTGCGCGGACTCGGGCGCGTATCGGATGATGGGCAGGCGGTCGGTGGACACCAGGCGCGCACGCTCGCCGCTGTCGCCGGGCTCGACGCCGCAGGGCCATTCCGACATGCCGGCCAGTTCGCGCACGCGGCGGAACAGCGCCGTCACGGCCGCGTGACCGGTCATGCCGAGATCCGGGAAGTATTCGTCGGTGGGCAATATCAGCGGCGAGTCGACGAATTTCGGGTACCCGCCGCAGTTGCGCAGCAGCCAGGCGAAGGCGTCGAACTGCCAGTCGCGACGCGCCGCGTCGAGAAAGGATTTCGGTTTGAACTTGAGTGGAGTGCGCATCCTGCGATTTCTCGCGGACGATCATGACACGCGCGGCGGCCGCGCGTCCGCGCCATTTTCTTGACTGGGCATTAGGTCAAACTACCCGCACGAAGTGCCCGTGCCGCGCGCCGGCCGGGGTGCGCTGCGCTGAATAGTACGGCGTCGCCCTATTGCGTTTCGGCGCCGTCGCCTGGCGGCGACATCCTGGCGGAGGGTTGCACGCACAAACGCGCGCGCAGCGCATCGCGCGGTAGCTCGGCGAGCACGCGCACGGCCGCGTAGAACCGCGGCAGATCGCCGCCCTGCTCCGCGAGCACGCGCTCGAAGCCGGGCACGCAGTCGTAGTACGTCGCGATGGAAGCGAGCCGCGCATTGTTGGGCGGGCCCGCCAGCGCCTGCGCGAGCCCGGACTGCACGCCCCCGCGCGCATCGCGCGCGCGTATGTCCTCGGCGAGGCGCGTGAACACCTCGGCCTTGCGCGCGCGCATCTCGCGGGCCGGCAGTCCGCTGCGATAGAGCGCCTGCAACTGCTCGCGGTAGCGGCTCACGATGCGCATGCCCTCGGCCTGCACGTCGCGGCGGCGCAGCAGTCGCGCGAACTCGCCGTCGCGCCCGCGGGACGAGAGCCAGCGCGCGAGGCCGGCGCGCTCCACGGCCACCGCGAACGCCTCGTTGAACGCGCTGTCGTCGGGTATGTACACGACCTGGTGCGAGAGCTCGTGGAAGATGATGGCGGCCAGCTCGTCGTCGCCGTAGCTCATCATCGTGGAGAGGATGGGGTCGTTGAGCTTGCCGAGCGTCGAGTATGCGGGCACGCCGCCGACCACC